>NZ_JBVODQ010000012.1:0-141077 GCF_055666685.1 Enterobacter sp. E14S
GTAATGAATTACGTATGTTCACTCAGAGACTTGGTATTCATTTATTGTCCGAAGACATTAAGAATCCATGTCACTTTGAGTGCCCACACAGATTGTCTGATAAATTGTTAAAGAGCAGTGCAACGCGGCTTTCGCTCACCGTTGCGAGGTGGCGTATATTACGCTTTCCTCTTTCAGAGTCAACCCGTTATTTCAGGATTTTTTCTCTTCAACCGACCGCGTTGTTTGTGAAGTGATTCACATCCGCCGTGTCGATGGAGGCGCATTATAGGGAGTTCTCAGCAGGCCGCAACCGCTAAATGTCAGAAAAATAACTGACTGCTGCATTCCACAGCAAAACCCCGCCTTATACCATTTTATGCACAAAGTTATCCACAATCATGAGTGGATCGCGATGCGATCCTACGAATTGAGCGGGAAGATCAACTATACTAGCGGCAAATAATTTCCTCTGTGCAGGCCCCCCTCATGACCACACAACGCCTCGCCCGCGACTGGCGTCTCCCTACCGCAGGTTTGATGCTGCTGGCAATCCTCTTTGCGGGTTTTACCCTGCATGCGCACTGGAACGCCTTTATCCAGTGGTGTCTAGCCACGCAAATTACGCTGCACCGCTATCTGGTGATGTATCTGCTGCAGCTTAATAACCACCAGTACAGCGGCGGATTATGGCTGTTAACGGGGGCTTTCCTTTATGGTGTCCTTCACGCCATCGGACCCGGACACGGAAAATTCATCGTGACGACCTATCTGACCACCAATAAGGAAAGCGAGCTGGCCGCCCGGGTCGTCCCCTTCCTGGGTAGCCTGATGCAGGGCGTCAGCGCCATTCTGTTTGTCTTTATTCTGGCGGTGGGGTTTAACCTCGCCTCCGGGGATATCAGTACCAGCCGCTGGTACGTGGAGAAGATAAGCGCTGTGCTTATTGGCGCATTCGGTGCTTTTGTCATTTATCAGGCGCTGAAGAGCCTGCGCCCGCGCAGGATGACTATCTCCGCCATCAAGCCGCTTCATCAGCATGATGAACACTGTGGCTGCGGCCACCACGGCGTGGGGGCAGATCTGACGCAGGGCGACTGGAAAACGCGCCTGGGCGTCATTCTGGCGATTGGCGCACGTCCGTGCAGCGGGGCGATCATGATTCTGATGTTTTCGAACGCGCTGGGCATTGTCACCTGGGGGGTGGCCGCGGTCATGACCATGTCTTTGGGCACCGCACTTTCTATTGTGGGGCTTTCCCTGGCTGTACGTTACGCCCGCGAGCGCACGGTGACCTGGTTCGGAGAAAGCGCCTCATTGAGATGGCTGGTACCGGCAGTCAAAATAGCCGGAGGGATAGTCCTGATCCTGTTTGCGACGGTGCTGTTCCTGACGGTGATCCCCGTCAGCGCCAATGGCGACTACATCGCTGCCGGATGCTAATAAAAGAAAACCCGCCGTTGGCGGGTTTCTTTATTACTCGTTGATGCGTGGATGCTGGTCCACCAGTCGGGAGCGTTTTTTCTGCAGCTCTTCAATCTCTGCGTCAATATCCTCAATCTTCTGCTCTACGTTATCATAGTGCTCGCGCAGGATCTCTTTCGCTTCCTGGATGTCAGACGCCGCAGGCGTTGCGCCTTTCAGAGGACGATTCGCCGTCTCCTTCATGGTAAGACCGGTAATCAAACCAATCACCGCAATCACCATCAGGTAATAAGCCGGCATCATCAGGTTCTGCGTGCTCTCGACCAGCGAGGCGGCAAGCGTCGGGGTCAGACCGGCAATCAGCACCGAGATGTTAAAGGCCGCGGCCAGCGCGCTGTAGCGAATGTGCGTCGGGAACATCGCGGGCAACGTTGAGGCCATCACCCCGATAAAGCAGTTAAGGATCACCGCCAGCATCAGCAGACCGGCAAAAATCAGCCCCAGCACATCACTGTTAATCAGAATGAATGCCGGAATTGCCAGAGCAAACAGCGCAACGCTTCCCAGGATAATGAACGGTCGACGACCAAAACGGTCGCTCAACAGGCCCATAATCGGCTGCACAAACAGCATACCCACCATGATGGCGATAATAATCAGCACACCGTGATCTTCCGAGTAGTGCAGGTTATGCGACAGGTAGCTCGGCATGTAGGTCAAGAGCATGTAGTAGGTCACGTTGGTCGAAATCACCAGACCAATACAGGTCAGCAGGCTGCGCCAGTGCTTAGTGGCAATCTCTTTAAACGACACCTTCGGACCATCCTGCAGCCCTTCGCGGTCACCCTGCTCAAGTTTATCGACGTGCTGCTGGAAGGCAGGCGTCTCTTCCAGCGCATGACGCAGGTAGAGACCAATTATCCCCAGCGGCAATGCCAGGAAGAACGGGATACGCCAGCCCCAGTCGAGGAAGTTATCTTCACCCACCACGGTTGAAATCAACACCACGACGCCTGCGCCCATGACAAACCCGGCAATCGAGCCGAAGTCCAGCCAGCTCCCCATAAATCCGCGCTTACGGTCCGGGGAATACTCGGCGACGAAGATCGAGGCACCGGTATATTCACCGCCTACGGAGAAGCCTTGGGCCATCTTACAAATCAGCAGGAGAATGGGTGCCCAAATGCCGATGGTGGCGTAAGACGGTATAAGGCCGATACAGAATGTGCTGATCGACATAATGACGATGGTGATGGCCAGGATCTTCTGACGACCATATTTATCGCCGAGCATACCGAAGAACAGACCGCCCAGCGGGCGAATCAGGAAGGGAACGGAGAACGTACCCAGTGCGGCAATCATCTGCAGGCTGGGATCGGCCCCGGGGAAAAACACTTTACCTAACGCATAGGCCACAAAGCCGTAGACACCAAAATCGAACCATTCCATCGCATTACCGAGCGAGGCTGCGGTAATGGCTTTACGCAGCTTTGCGTCATCAATGATGGTGACGTCGCGAAGTGTGATGGGTTTAATCTTTTTCCTTCTTAGCATAGCTATCCTCGTTGACTCGGCCCTGTCTGTTTCACAGTTCAGTTAGCGTTCTGTGAACCATGGGATCCGCTCCATGCGAATCGCCTTATTCAAGCGTAGCAGGTTTACTTACATTGACGGTTTACGTCGATACAACCGAACCTGTTGACGCCTGCCTGGGCAGTTAATGACCTTTTTACCCTACCAGCGTTTATATTTGTGATCAACTTCACACATATTTTCGTGTCTGGTCAACTCAGGCAAATTTTTGTCAAGGAGTGCCAATAAGTACTTCCTTACCCCACCTGAAGAACATCCTCCCGCACGTCATTATTTCTTTCGTAACAGAAAAACAAACCACGTTAATTCACATCAGGTTTACATAAATTTTCATCAACAGGAACCGGCTTCAGGTTTTACATTCAATATGTGATAAAGATAACTAAAACGATGTTTTATTTTCATTGAATCAATATTCCAATGATCGCATCATAAATCCGAATTCAGCGTTTTACGTGTTTCAGGAAAAGGTTAATTGAGAGCACGCATTTAATTTTGTTGCAGGGCTTTCGAAAAAACACCGCAAGCAATACGAGCAATCAATTGAATTTATTGACTAATTTATAACACTTATCCCCCGTACTGCGGGATCCGATGTGAGGTTTGTCTATGAAGATTAAAGCCACGATAGAACGTATACCCGGCGGCATGATGCTGGTTCCGCTGGTACTGGGCGCGATCCTGAATACCCTTGCTCCCAATACCGGAGCTTATTTTGGCGGTTTCACAAAAGGCATGATAACAGGCACGGTTCCCATTCTTGCCGTCTGGTTTTTTTGTATCGGCGCATCCATTAATTTACGGGCAACGGGGACAGTATTACGGAAATCCGGAACGCTGGTGATCACCAAAATAGCGGTAGCCTGGGCGGTGGCAATGATATGCGCGATGTTCATTCCGGAGAATGGAATTCAGACTGGGTTCTTCGCGGGTTTATCGGTCCTGGCGATTGTCTCGGCGATGGATATGACCAACGGCGGATTGTACGCCAGCCTGATGAACCAGTACGGAACGAAAGAAGAGTCCGGCGCATTTGTGTTGATGTCTCTGGAGTCCGGCCCATTGATGACGATGCTGATTCTGGGGTCTGCTGGCCTGGCCTCGTTTGAACCCCACCACTTTGTCGGCGCGATCCTGCCCTTCCTGGTCGGTTTCGCCCTTGGCAATCTCGACCGCGATCTGCGTGATTTTTTCAGCAAAGCCACGCCGGTGCTGATCCCGTTCTTCGGTTTCGCACTGGGGAACACCATCAACCTGAAGGTCATTCTCGATACCGGCCTGCTGGGCATTGTGCTGGGTGTCGCCGTGATCGTCATCACCGGTATTCCGCTGATTATTGCCGACCGCGTCATCGGAGGAGGAAACGGCACGGCCGGCGTCGCCGCCTCTTCAGCCGCGGGGGCTGCTGTTGCAAACCCGGTGATTATCGCCCAAATTAACCCGGCCTTCGAACCGGTCGCCGCTTCAGCGACGGCGCTGGTTGCCGCGAGTGTGATCGTCACCGCGATTCTGGTCCCCATCATCACGGCGCTGTATGCGAAACGCTACGGGAATATGCAAGAGACCCTGCCTGAACCGAAGCCGATAGAAATGAATCATTAACACACCGCGCCGTTCCCTCTCCCAACGGGGAGAGGGGGAGAGATTTACCCAAAAATCTCTTCTACCATCCCGTCCACCAGCCGTTTTGCCGAACAGAGTCTCGGCATGCCCAGCGCGACGGTCTGCCAGTTTTGCGTCACTGACCAGCTCACCGGATGTTGATCCGCCTGACACCAGTCCCCCAGCCAGCCCAGCATGTCTTTATGATCAATTAAACCCGGAGAGGCCGGCGTTGTCAGCCACTGGTGATAGAAATGGCGGGTCGTGGGGGACGCATTGATGCCCTGCGCCAGATAGTTAGCCGCCATGCTGCGCAGGTTATCCTTAAGCATTGCCGCCACATCTTCATTCGCGAGGCGGCATGCGTCACCAAATGCCCCCCAGCGCAGCTCTTCCAGGACGATAAAACAGCGCCCTGCCATCGACCAGCCATCATAATGCCCGGCCCGCCAGCGGGTAAAAATCTGCTCGCTGTGCTCGCCCGCCTGCACCGTGAGCCCGCGCTGGGTTAGCGCCTTCTCTTTCCAGGCGGCGCGTTGGGTAAAATGAGAAGCGAGTTCAGCGTACTGCTGCATCAGACCGGGAGACTGCTGGGCGCGCGTGTGCGTCTGCTGGCGCAAAGCAATCAGTTTCTCTGCCATCAGAGTCAGCGCGAGATGACCCGGGTCAAGCATGCCGGCCAGTTTTTCCGCCAGCCCCAGGCGCAGCGCTGCATTTTCATTGAGCATACCCGCCATCGCCCAGGGGCGCAGCCGGGTATGCGTCATGATTTCCTGAGTCAAACGCTCACGAAACTGAAGCTGTTGTGGTCCCAGGTGAGGATGACGCGCCGCGTCCACTCCCTGAACCAGATCGACCATAAATTTTGGATTAATACACTCCAGCGTTCGCCCGGGGCCGTCCAGTAGTGGTGTTGTCATGGTTGCTCTGCCGCGAATAGAGTTTGAATATCATCGCGTAACAGTCGGGTATCTTCCTGTATCCACGTCGCAGTCGTAATGCTTTGCTTCAACAGCTGGCAGAGCGCTCGGGTTGAATGCTCATTCTGTTGACGCACTGCGAGGCTATCACGCAAGCTTTCCTGTAACCCGGTCAGGCACAGCGAGAATTCTGCAAAGAACGTCGCCATTCCTGCCGTAACAGAGACATCGACCTGAGCGGACAAAGCTTTACGTATTTGTTCACAAAACAGCTCAATATGTTGCTTAAATTTGTCATGTAGCTGCGCAATATCGATAACATAGCGCGTGCGCGTTTCCACATACTCATCCCAGCCCCAGCCCGGATTATTGAGCCAGCGAGAGACAGTTTCTCGCATGCTGCTCCCGCCTGATGACGGGCCAGCCTGGCTGTCATCCTGCGCTATCGCATCATTAAACAGCGCCCGCGTATTGAAGTTGAGCTGGTGAGCCTGAAACGCCGGGAAACTGATGCGCGCCTGGAAACCTGCATGGCTCAGATGCTCTTTAATACGCGTTTCGATGGGGCGCATGGCTTCGTTCAGGGAACGCGCCAGCGTAGATTCAAGCTGGTCGAAGCGTAACGCCAGCTCCCGGCAGATTTTCGTCTGTGCATCCAGCATCACCAATTCGCAGGAGGAGCGGATTTTACTCAGCGCGATCTGCGCCTGCCCTTCATCGTCCAGAACCAGCTGCTTCAGCTCGTCACCGTGAGGGTTCTGCCGATCGATGCCTGCCAAATCAAGAATATGCTGAGCGCTGAACACCTCGCCAATCGCCTGGGTAAGCGCGGTTTTTTGCGCTCCCATAAAGTCCGCTGTAGCGTTCAGCGCCTCCTCAACTTCATGTTTCACCTCATCGCTCACCACGCTCTGACGCGTCTGGAGAAGCGCCATGTCCTCTTCCAGACGTGCGATATTCAGTTCCAGCGCCTCAAAGGCAACCGTCAGTCCCTGATAGCGGAAGTCGAGGTACTCCCGGGCATTTTGTGCGTAGTTAAGCAGCTTATGCGAGGCCGAACGCAGCGCGTAAAGCGAGGCATTGGCGTAGGCGGCGTAAATCAGTTTGCGTATCGGTTGTTCGAAAAGCGAATCTTCCCAGAGTAAATCGGCAGCATGACGAATATGGTCGATATCGTCCAGGTCCGCCGTGCGCCAGCGACGTCCAAGCGCCGCTTCGGCAAAATCCTGCACCCAGGGTTGCTCCTGATGATCCGGCAGTTGTCCGTGGGTACTCATCTCGTAGCGAGCGCGGTTAGCCAGATAGGCCCACATAGACGAAACGGGGTAGATCTGGCCTGGCGAAATATTGCCTTTCATTAAGGTGCCGGAGATCATCGCCCGGATCTGCTCTTCATCGTCGCTATTGCGATCTTTCTGATCGAATTTATTGACCAGCGCATACAGCGGCACGGATTTTCCCGCCGCGGAAATGGCCTGGCGGACTTCTTCATCAGAGATGGATTTAAGCTGGGTATAATCCATCACGGCCAGCACCGCCGACGCGCGGGACAACTGCTCGCTGAGCATTTTTTGCAGATGCGGCTGTCCGGCCTCATTCGGCCCGGGCGTATCGAGCAGCGTCAGCTGTCCGAGGTGAGCATCCAGACCCGCAAGATGCACGAACTCCACTTCAATCACCGGAATATGTTCGATAGCCGCATACTCAGAGAACGGAAAATCCACCCCTAACGCCTGGGAAAGTCTTACCAGGTCGTTGAGGCTTTTCAGACAATGAAATATCGGCTGCGCGCCCAGGTGATGCTTCTCAAAAGCCTCTCCTTTTTCAATGCGCTCCAGCAGCGTATTCATGTCTTTATCAATTTCCAGATGCTGAGCGAGCTTTCCTCGATCGTAATCGCATAGCTTTTTCTGGAGCAGTTGGATCAATTCATCAATGGGCGAGGCATGTGAGAAATGCAGCACCGGCTCCTTCTGACCCGGCGTGTGGCGAATCAGAGTAGGAAGCGCCGTCATCGGACGATTGCGGTTCGGCAACACTTCGGTCCCCACAATCGCATTAATGGTGGTCGATTTCCCCGCTTTCATTGTGCCCACAATAGCCAGGACCATTTCCAGCCGGGTTATTTTTCGTAATTCATTATTCAGCATCGCCTGCTGCGCTTCGACACCGCGCGCACTAAAATGCAAAGGTAAAACGTTGTTCTTTTCACCCGTAATAGCAGCCGCGGTGCTCTCCAGCATCGCAGTCGGCATTGATTTCAACGTATCAAGGTTTTGCCGGGCGAGCTGTAACAAACGCTCAGCTTCCTGGCTTAATTCAAAAATGGTCTGTGTGTGCATGATAAAAGCCTTTCCTTAACGCAAATTTATTACTTTTATTAAGCCACTGGTATTAATTATGTTGTTCAGGCTTATATGATCACGTGTGGAAAACATGTCCGCCGAAATATAACTGATTGATGATAATCAGAAATAATTCGCTATCCTTGCATGGCGTGTATAGCTCCCCTCCTGGCCTGACGGCCAAAGGAAAAAAGCGTAGCCCAATTTTAAGAAACTTCAGGATATATCATCATTATTTACCCACCTAAAAAGAGAGGTAATACGCCCCTGCCAAAAGATATGGATGGCAGCGAAGTCAGGAGATAAATAACAATGTGTCGCTTCACCTTATCCGAAATGAAGGAGCGTAGCAATTTGCTGCAATAAAATATTCGATATATTTAGCGTCATTTCTTCCCAACGTGTTAATGAGGTAAGCATCGCTTAACTGACTGACAGGAAGTGTCACTCCCGATACGCTTTTTGCATTTTTTTAATTCACAATGTCACCGACAAACGTGTGGATTTGCGCTATACTTGCCGCCTTTTTCGGCACGCTGCCGTCATTTAGCTGGCACTTTCCAGCGCGTTTACACTTTTTGAGGATACCGATATGTCACTCCCACACTGCCCAAAATGCAATTCTGAATACACCTATGAAGATAATGGCATGTTCATCTGCCCGGAATGCGCTCACGAATGGAACGATGCCGAACCATCACATGATGCTGATGCACTTGTCGTAAAAGATGCGAACGGCAATTTGCTGGCGGACGGCGACAGCGTAACCGTGATTAAAGATCTGAAAGTGAAAGGCAGTTCTTCCATGCTGAAGATCGGCACCAAAGTGAAGAATATCCGTCTGGTTGAAGGCGATCATAATATCGACTGCAAAATTGACGGCTTCGGTCCGATGAAGCTGAAATCAGAGTTCGTGAAAAAGAACTGATTTACCCGCCCGGTGGCGCTTCGCTTACCGGGTTTTCGGGAACTACACTTAACGGGCTTTTCTTACGTGAGGTAAAGATTATGCCGTTAAGTCCCTACATCTCTTTTGCCGGCAACTGTGCAGAAGCCACTTCCTTCTACCAGCAAGCCATCGGCGCAGAGCTTCTCTATAAAATCACCTTCGGCGAAATGCCAAAAAGCGATAACAGCGAAGAAGGCTGTCCGTCCGGTATGCAATTTCCGGATTCGGCTATCGCTCACTCCAACGTCCGCATTGCGGGCAGCGATATCATGATGAGCGACGGGATGCCTCCGGGCAGCAACGCGCAGTACGCGGGCTTCACGCTGGTTCTCGACACCCAGGACGTTAATGAAGGCAAACGCTGGTTCGACAACCTCGCCGCGGGCGGGAATATCGATATGGCCTGGCAGGAAACCTTCTGGGCACACGGTTTCGGTAAAGTCACCGATAAATACGGCGTGCCGTGGATGATTAACGTCGTTAAGCAGCAGCAAACGTCTTAGGCCGGATAAGCGCAGCGCAGCCGGCAACAGCGCCCGGTGGCGCTGCGCTGACCGGGCCTACGGTGACTGTCATCGCTTTCACTTCAACTCTTCAAACTCCCGCAACCCAGACTTAACCCAAATGTCACATTGATGCGCCAGCATGAGGCCACATTTATCGTGAGGCCCAGCACATGCAAACCGTCATCCGCGTCGAGAAACTGAGCAAGACCTTCCATCACAATAAGGCTCTGCATGCCGTTGATCTGACCGTCCAGCAGGGCGAAATGGTGGCGCTGCTGGGGCCATCCGGTTCCGGTAAATCCACCCTTCTGCGTCATTTAAGCGGCCTTATCACCTGCGATAAAACGCCGGAAAGCCACGTCGAGCTGCTGGGCAATACCGTGCAGCGAGCGGGGCGTCTCGCCAGCGATATCCGCAAGAGCCGCGCCCAGACGGGCTACATCTTCCAGCAGTTCAACCTGGTGAACCGCCTGACGGTGCTTGAAAACGTGCTGATTGGCGCGCTCGGCAGCACCCCGTTCTGGCGCACCTGTCTGCGCTGGTTCTCTCCTTCGCAGAAGCAGGAAGCCTTGCAGGCCCTGACCCGCGTCGGCATGGCGCATTTTGCCCACCAGCGCGTCTCCACCCTGTCCGGTGGACAACAGCAGCGCGTGGCGATTGCGCGCGCGCTGATGCAGAAAGCGCAAATCATTCTCGCTGACGAACCCATTGCCTCGCTGGACCCGGAGTCCGCCCGCATCGTGATGGAAACCCTGCGCGACATTAACCAGAACGACGGCATCACCGTGGTGGTCACGCTGCATCAGGTGGATTACGCCCTGCGCTACTGCGAACGCATTGTCGCCCTGCGTCAGGGACATGTGTTCTTTGATGGCGCGAGCCATCAGTTTGATAACGAACGTTTTGACCATCTCTACCGCAGCATTAACCGCGTCGAAGAGAACGCGCAGGCTGCTTAATTAAACCCGATCCGAGGAAAGTACATGAGCTACAAAGCCGTTGCCGCGCTGGCCTTTACCAGCATGTTCAGCCTCAGCACCCTGTTAAGCCCGGCGTATGCACAAGAGCAGGAAAAAGCGCTGAACTTCGGCATTATTTCGACGGAATCACAGCAGAACCTGAAGCCTCAGTGGGAACCGTTCCTGAAAGATATGGAAACTAAGCTGGGGATCAAAGTGAATGCCTTCTTCGCCCCGGACTACGCGGGCATCATCCAGGGGATGCGCTTTAATAAAGTGGACATCGCCTGGTACGGCAACCTCTCCGCCATGGAAGCGGTGGACCGCGCGAACGGCCAGGTCTTTGCCCAGACCGTCGCGGCAGATGGCTCCCCGGGCTACTGGAGCGTGCTGATCGTGAATAAAGACAGCCCGATCAACAACCTCAACGACATGCTCGCCAAACGCAAAGAGCTGACCTTCGGCAACGGCGACCCGAACTCGACCTCCGGCTACCTTGTCCCTGGCTACTACGTCTTCGCCAAAAACAACGCCTCCGCCAGCGACTTCAAACGCACGGTGAACGCCAGCCACGAAACCAACGCCCTGGCCGTGGCCAACAAGCAGGTGGACGTTGCTACCAACAACACCGAGAACCTCGACAAGCTGAAAACTTCCGCGCCGGACAAGCTGAAAGAGATCAAGGTCATCTGGAAATCGCCGCTGATCCCCGGCGACCCGATCGTCTGGCGTAAAAACCTCTCCGAGAGCACCAAGGACAAGGTGTACGACTTCTTCATGACCTATGGCAAAACGCCGGAAGAGAAAGCGGTCCTGACGCGCCTGGGCTGGGCACCGTTCCGCCCGTCAAGCGACCTGCAGCTGGTCCCGATTCGCCAGCTGGCGCTGTTTAAAGAGATGCAGGGCGTGAAGGACAACAAAGGGCTGAAGGACGAGGAGAAGACCAGCAAAGTGGCCGCAATTGAGGCCCAGCTGGAAGATCTCGACCGCCTGACCGCCGCGCTCGGTGCGATGACGAGCGTGAATAAAGCGGTGCAGTAGTGCCTTTATCCCTCTCCCCGTGGGAGAGGGCCGGGGTGAGGGCATCAGCGCGCACATTTCCCCCTCACCCTACACTCTCCCTCAAGGGAGAGGGGACTAAACCCAAAGGAGCCAACATGCAAACCATCACCCTCCCACCGCCGAAGCGCAGCTGGTTCTCGCTCATAAGCTGGGCCATCCTGCTGGCGGTGCTGGTTATATCCTGGAAGGGCGCGGAGATGGATCCGCTGCTGCTCTTCAAAGACGCGGGCAACATGGCGACTTTCGCCGCCGACTTCTTCCCGCCGGACTTCAGCCAGTGGCAGGATTACCTCAGCGAAATGGCGGTCACCCTGCAAATCGCCGTCTGGGGCACCGCCCTTGCCGTCGTTCTCTCCATTCCGTTTGGCCTGATGAGCGCCGAAAACATCGTGCCGTGGTGGGTATACCAGCCGATGCGTCGCCTGATGGACGCCTGTCGCGCCATCAATGAAATGGTCTTTGCGATGCTGTTCGTGGTCGCCGTTGGCCTGGGTCCGTTCGCCGGCGTGATGGCGCTGTTCATCCACACCACCGGCGTGCTCTCCAAGCTGCTCTCCGAAGCGGTCGAAGCCATCGAGCCCGGCCCGGTGGAAGGCATCCGCGCAACGGGCGCCAACAAAATCGAAGAGATCCTGTACGGCGTCCTGCCGCAGGTTATGCCGCTCCTGATCTCCTACTCCCTGTACCGCTTTGAGTCCAACGTCCGCTCCGCCACCGTGGTCGGCATGGTGGGCGCAGGCGGGATTGGCGTCACCCTGTGGGAAGCGATTCGCGGTTTCCAGTTCCAGCAAACCTGCGCCCTGATGGTGCTCATCATCGTCACCGTCAGCCTGCTGGATTTCCTCTCTCAACGTTTGCGTAAGCACTTCATCTGAGAAGCGAGGCTTTGTTTTCTATGCACTTATCCAGACATCCGACCAGTTATCCCACCCGCTGGCAAGAGATTGCGGCAAAGCTCGAAGTGGAGCTGCGTACGCACTACCGCTGCGGGGACTACCTGCCCGCCGAGCAGCAGCTTGCCGACCGCTATGAGGTGAACCGCCACACCCTGCGTCGCGCCATTGACCAGCTGGTCGAGCGCGGCTGGGTCCAGCGCCGTCAGGGCGTGGGCGTGCTGGTGCTGATGCGCCCGTTCGACTACCCGCTTAACGCCCAGGCGCGCTTTAGCCAGAACCTGCTGGATCAGGGCAGCCACCCGACCAGCGAAAAGCTGCTCTCGGTGCTGCGTCCGGCCTCCAGCCACGTGGCGGACGCGCTGGGCATTCAGGAGGGCGACGACGTCATTCACCTGCGCACGCTGCGCCGGGTCAACGGCGTGGCGGTGTGCCAGATTGACCACTACTTCGCGGACCTGGCCCTCTGGCCCGTACTGCAAAACTTTACCAGCGGTTCCCTGCACGACTTTCTTCAGGATGCCACGGGCATCGCCCTCAAGCGCACCCAGACGCGCATAAGCGCCCGTCGCGCGCAGGCGAAAGAGAGCAAGGTGCTCGAAATCCCCAATATGGCCCCGCTGCTCTGCGTGCGCACCCTCAACCACCGTGACGGCGAGATCAACGCAACGGAATACTCCGTCAGCCTGACCCGCGCCGACATGATCGAATTCACCATGGAGCACTGAATGCACTTCGATACCGCCACCCGACAGCGCTGGATGCGCGTGCTGGCCCACAGCCAGCCTGCTGCGCTGGCTGCCCGCATGAACGCGCTCAGCCTGACGCCAGACTACGACACCCTTCGCGCCCCGGAGATCGGCCTCGTTCAGATCCAGGCGCGCATGGGCGGCACCGGAGAACGCTTTTTCGCCGGAGACGCCACCCTCACCCGCGCGGCGATCCGCCTGAACAGCGGCACGCTGGGCTACAGCTACGTGCTGGGGCGCGACAAAGCGCACGCCGAGCGCTGCGCGGTGATCGACGCGCTTTTACAGGAACAACCCTATTTCCAGACGTTAATGGAAACCCTTATTGCCCCGCTGGAAGCCGACCGCGCCGCGCGCATTGCCGCACGTCAGGCCGAAGTGAACACCAGCCGGGTCGACTTCTTTACGCTCGTTCGCGGAGACAACGCATGACGCTTCAACCTGCTTTTACCCTGGCCGTCCAGGATGCCCAACACAGTTTTCGTCGCCTGCTGAAAGCGATGAGCGAGCCGGGCGTGATCGTCTCGCTGCACCAGCTCTCTCAGGGCTGGCTGCCGCTGAACCTGGCGACCACCAGCGTGCTGCTGACGCTGGCCGACAACGACACCCCGGTGTGGCTCTCGGGCGCGCTGTCGAACGATATCGCCAGCCAGAACCTGCGTTTTCACACCAGCGCTCCGCTGGTCGATCAGCCCCAGCAGGCGGTTTTTGCCGTGGCCGATGAGCAAATCAGCCATGAGCAATTGAACGCCCTGAGCGAAGGCAGCGCCGTCGCCCCGGAAACCAGCGCCACGCTGATTTTGCAGGTCACCAGCCTGAGCGGCGGCCGCATGCTGCGCCTGACGGGAGCAGGCATCGCCGACGAGCGCATGGTCGCGCCGCAGCTGCCGGAGTGCATCATTCACGAGCTGACCGAGCGCCCGCACCCGTTCCCGCTGGGCATTGACCTGATCCTGACCTGCGGCGAGCGCCTGCTGGCAATCCCGCGGACCACCCACGTGGAGGTGTGCTGATGTACGTTGCCGTCAAAGGGGGCGAGAAGGCCATCGCCGCCGCCCATGCGCTACAGGCGCACAGACGACGGGGCGATGAACGGCTTCCCGAGCTGAGCGTCGCCCAGATTGAACAGCAGTTAAACCTCGCCGTCGACCGCGTGATGACCGAGGGCGGCATCGCCGACCGCGAGCTGGCGGCGCTGGCCCTGAAGCAGGCCAGCGGCGACAACGTGGAAGCCATCTTCCTGCTGCGCGCCTACCGCACCACGCTTGCCAGACTGGCGGTCAGCGAGCCGGTGAATACGGCGGAGATGCGCCTGGAACGCCGCATTTCTGCCGTTTATAAAGACGTTCCCGGCGGCCAGCTGCTTGGCCCCACCTACGACTACACCCACCGCCTGCTGGATTTCACCCTGCTGGCGAACGGCGAATCGCCGCAGCTGAGCACCTCCGACGCCGAACAGGAACCGTCTCCGCACGTCTTCAGCCTGCTGGCGAGACAGGGCCTGGCGAAGACGGAAGAAGATTCAGGCGCGCAGCCGGATGACATCACCCGCACGCCGCCGGTTTACCCGTGCTCGCGCTCGTCCCGCCTGCAGCAGCTGATGCGCGGCGATGAAGGCTATCTGCTGGCGCTGGCCTACTCCACCCAGCGCGGCTACGGGCGCAACCACCCGTTTGCGGCCGAAATTCGCAGCGGCTATATCGACATTGAAATCGTACCGGAAGAGTTGGGTTTTGCGGTGAACGTCGGCGAACTGTTAATGACCGAGTGTGAAATGGTGAACGGTTTCGTCGCCCCGAAAGACGAAGACCCGCACTTTACCCGCGGCTACGGGCTGGTATTCGGCCTCGGCGAGCGCAAGGCCATGGCAATGGCGCTGGTCGACCGCGCCCTGCAGGCACCGGACCACGGCGAGCACGTTGCAGGCCCGGCGCAGGACGAAGAGTTTGTGCTGGCCCACGCGGATAACGTTGAGGCCGCTGGCTTCGTCTCGCACCTCAAGCTGCCGCACTACGTCGATTTCCAGGCCGAACTGGAACTGCTGAAACGCCTGCAACGGGAGCGAAATAATGGCTAACTTAAGCGGCTACAACTTTGCCTATCTGGATGAGCAAACCAAACGCATGATCCGCCGCGCCATCCTCAAAGCGGTGGCCATACCGGGCTATCAGGTGCCGTTCGGCGGCCGCGAAATGCCGATGCCCTACGGCTGGGGCACGGGCGGTATTCAGATCACCGCCAGCGTGATCGGCGAGTCGGACGTGCTGAAGGTCATCGACCAGGGCGCCGACGACACCACCAACGCCGTGTCGATCCGCAGCTTCTTCCAGCGCGTCACCGGCGTCACGACGACCGAAAAAACCGAAGACGCGACGCTGATCCAGACCCGTCACCGCATCCCCGAAACCCCGCTCACTGAAGATCAGATTTTAATTTTCCAGGTGCCGATCCCGGAGCCGCTGCGCTTTATCGAGCCGCGCGAAACGGAAACCCGCACCATGCACGCGCTGGAAGAGTACGGCGTCATGCAGGTCAAACTCTATGAAGACATCGCCCGCTTCGGCCATATCGCCACCACCTACGCCTACCCGGTGAAGGTGAACGGGCGCTACGTGATGGACCCGTCGCCAATCCCGAAATTCGATAACCCGAAGATGGACATGATGCCCGCCCTGCAGCTGTTCGGCGCCGGGCGCGAAAAACGCATCTACGCCGTCCCGCCTTACACCCGGGTGGAGAGTCTCGATTTCGACGATCACCCGTTTACGGTGCAGGAGTGGGACGAGCCGTGCGCCATCTGCGGATCCAAACACAGCTATCTGGACGAAGTGGTGCTGGACGATACGGGCAAACGGATGTTTGTCTGCTCCGACACCGATTACTGCCGCCAACAGAGCGAGGCGAACGGCCAATGAAACCGCTGCTTTCGGTTAATAACCTGACTCACCTGTATGCGCCGGGCAAAGGCTTTAGCGACGTGTCGTTCGAGCTGTGGCCGGGCGAAGTGCTGGGGATCGTCGGCGAGTCCGGCTCCGGCAAAACCACCCTGCTGAAGTCCATCTCCGCGCGCCTGACGCCGCAGAAAGGCGACATTTTGTATGAGGGCGCTTCGCTGTACGGCATGAGCGAGGCCGAGCGCCGCCGCCTGCTGCGCACCGAGTGGGGCGTGGTGCATCAGCACCCGATGGACGGCCTGCGCCGTCAGGTCTCCGCCGGGGGCAACATCGGTGAACGCCTGATGGCCACCGGCGCGCGCCACTACGGCAACATCCGCGCCACCGCCCAGCACTGGCTGATCGATGTGGAAATCCCCGCCTCGCGCATCGACGACCTGCCGACAACCTTCTCCGGCGGGATGCAGCAGCGCCTGCAGATTGCGCGCAACCTGGTCACCCATCCGAAGCTGGTGTTTATGGATGAACCCACCGGCGGGCTGGACGTCTCCGTGCAGGCGCGCCTGCTCGACCTGCTGCGCGGCCTGGTGGTGGAGCTGAACCTTGCGGTGGTGATTGTCACCCACGATCTGGGCGTTGCGCGCCTGCTGGCGGACCGTCTGCTGGTGATGAAGCAGGGCCAGGTGGTGGAAAGTGGGCTCACCGACCGGGTGCTCGACGATCCGCACCATCCGTACACCCAGCTGCTGGTGTCGTCCGTATTGCAGAATTAAGAGGCCAACATGATCCGCGTAGAAAACGTAAGTAAGACCTTTGTGCTCCACCAGCAAAACGGCGTGCGCCTGCCGGTGCTGCAAAACGCCTCGTTAGAAGTCAACAGCGGCGAATGCGTGGTGCTGCACGGCCACTCCGGCAGCGGAAAATCCACCCTGCTGCGCTCCCTGTACGCCAACTACCTCCCGGACGAAGGCCATATCCGCATTCGCCACAACGATGAGTGGGTCGATCTGGTGCAGGCCCCCGCGCGTAAAGTGCTGGAAGTGCGCCGCACGACGATCGGCTGGGTGAGCCAGTTCCTGCGGGTGATCCCGCGGATCTCCGCCCTGGATGTGGTGATGCAGCCCCTGCTGGATCTCGGCGTACCGCGCGAAGCCTGCGCCGCCAAAGCCGCCAGCCTGCTGACGCGCCTCAACGTGCCGGAGCGCCTGTGGCACCTCGCTCCGTCGACTTTTTCCGGCGGCGAGCAGCAGCGCGTGAATATCGCCCGCGGTTTTATTGTCGACTACCCGATTCTGCTGCTGGATGAACCTACCGCCTCGCTCGACGATAAAAACAGCGCCGCCGTGGTGGAGCTGATCGAACAGGCCAAAGCGCGCGGGGCAGCGATCGTCGGGATCTTCCACGACGAAACCGTACGCAGCCGCGTGGCGGACAGACTGCACCCGATGGGGACAAACGCATGATTATCAATAACGTCAGGCTGGTGCTGGAAAATGAAGTCGTTGATGGCTCGGTTGAAGTCCATGAAGGCGTTATTCGCGCCTTTGCCGAAACCCAGAGCCGTGCCCCTGAAGCGATGGACGGCGAAGGCGGCTGGCTGCTGCCGGGGCTGATTGAGCTGCATACCGATAATCTGGACAAATTCTTCACCCCGCGCCCGAAGGTGGACTGGCCCGCCCATTCGGCGATGAGCAGCCACGACGCGCTGATGGTCGCCAGCGGCATTACCACCGTGCTGGACGCGGTGGCGATTGGCGACGTGCGCGACGGCGGCGATCGCCTGGAGAATCTCGAGAAAATGATCAACGCCGTGGAGGAGACGCAAAAGCGCGGCCTCAACCGCGCCGAGCACCGCCTGCACCTGCGCTGCGAGCTGCCGCACCACACCACCCTGCCGCTGTTTGAAAAGCTGGTCGGGCGCGAGCCGGTTTCGCTGGTCTCCCTGATGGACCACTCGCCGGGGCAGCGCCAGTTCGCCAACATTGAAAAGTATCGCGAATACTATCAGGGCAAATATTCTCTCAGCGATGCGGAGATGGCCCGCTACGAGGAAGAGCAGCTGGCGCTTGCGGCACAGTGGTCGCAGCCAAACCGTCTCAGGATTGCCGCGATGTGTCGTGACCGCAATATCGCGCTGGCCAGCCATGACGACGCCACGCACGACCACGTGCGCGAATCCCACCAGCTTGGCAGCGTGATCGCCGAATTTCCCACCACGTTTGAAGCGGCTGAAGCCTCCCGCAGGCACGGCATGAACGTGCTGATGGGCGCACCAAACATCGTGCGCGGCGGATCGCACTCCGGCAACGTCGCGGCAAGCAAGCTCGCCTCCCTTGGTCTGCTGGATATCCTCTCATCCGACTACTACCCCGCCAGCCTGCTGGATGCGGCGTTCCGGGTGGCCGACGACGAGAGCAACAGCTTCACGCTGCCGCAGGCGATTCGCCTGGTGACGAAAAACCCGGCCTCGGCGCTTAATCTTCAGGATCGCGGGGAAATCGCCGAGGGTAAACGCGCGGATCTGGTGTTGGCCCACCGCAAGGGCGAGCACGTTCATATCGACCACGTCTGGCGTCAGGGAAAAAGGGTGTTCTGATGGGAAGGCTCATCTGGTTAATGGGGCCCTCGGGTTCCGGTAAGGACAGCCTGCTGTCCGCCTTACGGCAGCGGGAACATCCGCAACTGCTGGTCGCGCACCGCTATATTACCCGCGCGGCCAATGCCGGGAGCGAAAATCATATCGCCCTGAGCGAGCAGGAGTTTTTTATCCGCGCCGGGCAAAACCTGCTGGCGCTGAGCTGGCATGCCAACGGTTATTACTATGGGATCGGCATCGAGACCGATCTGTGGCTGCATGCGGGCTTCGACGTGCTGGTTAACGGCTCGCGTGCCCATCTGCCGCAAGCGCGCGCCCGCTATGAGGGGGCTCTGCTGCCGGTCTGCCTGCAGGTTTCGCCGGACGTTCTGCGTAGCCGGTTGCAGAGTCGTGGGCGTGAATCAGCCCGTGAGATCGATCTGCGGCTTGAGCGCGCGGCCCGCTATGCCCCGTCGGACTGCCACATCCTCAATAACGACGGAAGTTTGCTACAGTCAGTCGATACCTTTTTATCGCTTATCCGTCAGAAGGAGAAACAGCATGCCTGACTGCCAGCTTCGCCCCGCCACCGCCGACGATGCGCAGATTGTCTATGCCCTGATCTGCGAACTGAAGCAGGCAGAGTTCGATCATCAGGCGTTCCACGCCGGGTTTCTTGCCAATCTGCAGGATCGCAACATGCGCTACCAGCTTGCGGAGAGAGAGGGACAGGTCATCGGCATGATCGGTCTGCATATGCAGTTTCACCTCCATCACGCGCGCTGGATCGGCGAGATCCAGGAGCTGGTGGTGATGCCGCAGGCGCGCGGGTTAAAGGTCGGAAGTCAGCTGCTGGCCTGGGCGGAAGAGGTGGCGCGACAGGCCGGCGCGGAGCTGACCGAACTTTCCACCAGCGTGAAGCGCACCGACGCGCACCGTTTTTACGTTCGTGAAGGATACACGCAGAGCCATTTCCGATTCACCAAACCGCTGTAGAGGTGCGCTATGAGTCTGACCATCACGTTGACGGGAACGGGTGGCGCCCAGCTGGTGCCGGTCTTTGGCTGCGACTGCGCGGCATGCCGCCGGGCGCGCCTGCAGGACAACTATCGCCGTCGCCCGTGCAGCGCAGTGGTGAAATTCAACGATGCCGTCACCCTGCTGGATGCCGGTATTCCGCACCTGATGGACGACTGGCCGGCGGGCAGCTTCCAGCAGTTTTTGCTCACCCATTACCATATGGATCACGTTCAGGGGCTTTTCCCCCTGCGCTGGGGCGTGGGGGCGACGATCCCGGTGTACGGTCCGCCGGACGAAGCGGGATGCGACGACCTGTTTAAACACCCCGGCATTCTGGATTTCAGCCACACGGTCGAACCGTTTGTGATGTTTGAGCTTCAGGGAATGCGGGTCACGCCGCTGCCGCTCAACCATTCAAAACTGACCTTCGGGTATTTGCTGGAATCGGCCCACAGCCGCGTGGCCTGGCTTTCCGACACCGCCGGATTGCCGGAAAAAACGGTGAAGTTCCTGCTCAACAGCCAGCCGCAGGCAATAATTATCGACTGCAGCCATGAACCGCGCGAGGAAACGCCGCGAAACCATTGCGACTTAAATACCGTGATTGCGTTAAACGAGGAGATTGGCTGCCCGCAGGTGATCCTGACGCACGTCAACCATCAGTTTGACGTGTGGATGATGGATAACCCACTGCCGCAGGGCATAGAAGCGGGCTATGACGGGATGGTGCTGGTGCTGGATTAGGTTTTCTCCCTCTCCCGTGGGAGAGGGCAACAGGCCGCACTTAGCCTCGATCGTAATCGTCTTCTAACCTGCGCTCATCCTCTTCTAACCGACGGCGATCGTCATCCAGCTGACGCTGACGTTCATCTAAACGACGGCGTCTGTCTTCAAGCTGCCGACGACGATCGTCGTATTGTCGACTGTCGATTTGGCGACTGCGGTCATAACGATCGTCGTCGTCATTGCTGCGGCTGCTGCCG
Organism: Enterobacter sp. E14S; assembly: GCF_055666685.1. Lineage (NCBI taxonomy): Bacteria > Pseudomonadati > Pseudomonadota > Gammaproteobacteria > Enterobacterales > Enterobacteriaceae > Enterobacter > Enterobacter sp. E14S. The sequence goes on from NZ_JBVODQ010000012.1 coordinate 20,455, forward strand.
GGGTTATAGGCATCGTTGATCGCCTGCTGAATGTTGCCAATAGCATCATCAACAATATCGGCATGAGCCAGTTGGCTGGTGAGTGACAGCAGACCGAATAACAGAGCAGTTGAGTAACGTTTCATAAGGCCAGACTCGCAGGTGAACTGGCCTTACGATAATGAACGGCGGGAAGCCGGGGTAGCGGAGGAATCTCAAATTACCATGACCTTGCGCAGCGCCTGCGCCAGCTGCACCCGCGTAAACGGCTTACGCAGTAGCTGGACGTCCGGCAGCTGAGGGTTATGCGCGGGCCGTAGATCCTGGCCGCTGATCAGCAGCACCGGAAGCTGCGGATAATGATTACGCACATGGTTAATCACCTCGGCGCCGCTGAGGCTGCCGGGCAGCATCAGGTCGCTGATAAACATGCCTATATCCGGTGAAGCCTCCAGCATATTCAGCGCCTGCTCGCCGTTGCCCGCTTCCAGCGTCAGATAGCCGAGCTGATGCAGCTGCTCGCACAGGGTTTGCCGAACATCGGCTTCATCTTCCAGCACCAGGACCAGCCGCTCGCTATCGACGGAGGCGGTGGCTGACAGCGCTTCATCGTCCGCCGCGGCAGGCAGCACCGAGCGCGGGAGGTGAAGCCGAACGGTCGTTCCCTGCCCCGGCGCGCTTTCAATTTCCACGCGGCCGCCGGACTGACGCACAAAGCCGTAGACCATCGACAGGCCTAATCCGCTCCCGCTTCCGGTCTGCTTGGTGGTGAAGAACGGCTCAAAGACCCGGGATTTCACCTCCTGCGACATGCCGCTGCCGCGGTCAATCACCTCCAGCGCCACCATATCCTGCCTGCGCCCGTCGCTGCGGGTGACGCGCTGATTCCAGGTCCGGATTTTAATCACCCCGCTTTGCCCTTCCATCGCATCGCGCGCGTTCATCACCAGGTTGATGATGGCGTTTTCCAGCTGGCTAACGTCAATCCACGCGGGCCACGCCGGGGTTTGCGCTTCAATCTCCAGAGCCAGGGTGGCAGGCAGGGAGTGGCGCATCAGTTCCCGGAGGTTCTCCAGCAGCGGCAGCATCTCTACCGCATGCGGCATCAGGGACTGCTTGCGGGAAAATGCCAGCAGGCGCTGCGTCAGTAAGGCACCACGCTCGGCCGCCTTCAGCGCCCGGGTAATGCGCGGCGCGTCTTTCGATTCGGGGTCGGTGAGCTCAAGGCTGCCGATGATCACCGCCAGCAGGTTGTTAAAATCATGCGCCAGCCCGCCGGTCAGCTGTCCGACCGCCTTCATCTTCTGGCTGTGCAGCAGCGCCTCTTCCAGCCCCTGACGCTCAACGCGGTCGATCTCCATCTGCGTGGTTTTCTCTTTCAGCAGGCGCGTGGTGTGCTCAAGCGAGGCGGTATTGCGGGCAAACACGTTAAACGCGCGCGCCAGCTCGCCCAGCTCATCGCGCCGCTGGAGGGCGGGAACGGAGACATCCTGTTCGCCGTGAGCAAGGCGCGACATCGCCCGGGAAATCGCCGTCAGGTTAGAGGCCAGATTGCGGTAGATATACCAGCAGGCGCACCCGGTAATGATCAGCGCCAGCACGGCGAAGATGCTGATAAACACGCTGATGGACTGCAGCTCGTGATGGCTCTGGGCCGTGCGAAGCCGGGAGGCCTGCGCCACCTGCCCGACGTACTGATTAATGTCGCTGTTGAGGATCGCCACCAGCGCCTTGATGTGGAACATATACCAGCTTATCGCCAGGTCGCTCTCTTCCAGCTGCTTCGACAGCGGGGCGAGCTTGCCTAACTCGGCATTAAAATCAGGCAGAACCCCCTTCACGACCGGCTGTACGGCACTCCGGGGCAGCGCAGCGGCCACGGCGTCCAGCTGCTGAACGGTCGCGCGCGGCGAAGGGGTGTCGATGGCGGCGGCGATCAGCCGGTCCATCTCCATCAGCTGCTGCGCATCCGGCACGTTGCTGTCGTAACGGCGGTTGATGTCCTGCAGATGACGCAGGTAGCTCTGGCTTTGATACAGCGAGCTCAGCAGCGCGTTACGCTCCAGATGGCGCCGCTGGCCGCGCTCAAGCATCTCCGTCACGCTCTGCTGTAGCTCATTGCTTCGTTGAATAATACGCGCCACCAGCGCCGGCTCCTGCTGCGCCAGCGGCGCTTCCGCAAGCTGTTCCAGCGAGCGGCGCAGCGCCATTTGCGTCTGCTTCAGGCGCTCGGCTTCGCCTTTGTACTCCAGCGCCCCGACGACCTGCGAAAGCCGCACCGCCGCCGTCGCCACGTTGGCGGTATCGCGGGCCAGGTTCATGCTGCCGGTCATGTCATCCAGCGTTTGCTGCTGAACCTGCTCCTGGATTTGACTGGCGTGACGAAAGCCGAGCACCGCCACGCCGCTCACCATTAGCGTCACGGCGACCACCAGCAGATTAAAAATCAGCAGGCGGCCTCGGGCGCTGGCGAAAAAGGGCGGGCGGCGTGATGGCATGGATTTAGGCTCCTCTGCGGTTTGGTGCCCTCACCCTGGCCCTCTCCCACGGGGAGAGGGAAAAGAGAAATGTGACGGCGATTAGCTATTCATAACTATGACAAATATGAACAGCTTCTGACATTTTGCATTTACGCACCTGTGATGAAGTGCAGATATCGGCATTCGCAGGAGATCCGCCATGAGCAGAACCCCGGTATTAGAGATGCGCAGCATTGCCAAAACGTTTGGCAGTTTCCACGCGCTCAAGGGTGTGGATTTGACGGTCTTTCCCGGAGAGATCCACGCGCTGATGGGCGAAAACGGCGCGGGAAAAAGCACGCTGATGAAAATCCTCGCGGGAGCCTATACCGCCACCAGCGGTGAGATCCTGATCGACGGTCAGCCGTTTCACATTAAAGGGCCGAAAGATGCGCTGGCCGCAGGCATTACCCTGATATATCAGGAGATGCAGCTCGCGCCCAATCTGACCGTTGCCGAAAATATCTTTCTCGGCAGCGAGCTGTCGCGCGGTGGGATGGTTCAGCGCAAAGAGATGGCCGCCCAGGCGCAGGCGGTGATTGAGCGCCTCGGCGCGCAGTTCAATGCCACCGACCTGGTGATGAAGCTGACCATCGCCGAGCAGCAGCAGGTGGAAATAGCCCGCGCGCTGCACCGCAACAGCCGCATTCTGGTGATGGATGAACCCACCGCCGCCCTCTCCTCGCGGGAAACGCACCGCCTGTTTGAACTTATTTTGCGCCTGCGCGATGAAGGGATGGCGATCATCTATATCAGCCACCGCATGGCGGAAGTGTATGAACTTTCTGACCGCGTCAGCGTTCTGCGCGACGGGCAGTACGTCGGCAGCCTGACGCGCGACAAGCTGAACGCCTCCGAGCTGGTGCGCATGATGGTGGGCCGCCCGTTAAGCGACCTGTTCAACAAAGAGCGTGATATTCCCCTCGGCAGCCCGCGCCTCAACGTCCACCACCTCACCGACGGTAAAAAAGTACAGCCGTGCAGCCTGCAGGTACGTTCCGGCGAAATCGTCGGGCTGGCGGGACTGGTGGGGGCCGGACGCTCCGAGCTGGCGCAGCTGGTTTTCGGCGTGCGTAAAGCCACGGGCGGGATGATTGAGGTGGACGGCGAGCCGGTGGTGATCCACTCCCCGCGCGCGGCCATCGAGAACGGCATCGGTTTTCTCACCGAAAACCGCAAGGAGCAGGGGCTGTTTCTGGAGCTGGCGGCGCAGGAGAACATCACCATGGCGACGCTGGAGCGCGACGCGACCTTCGGTATGTTAAACCGCAAAAAAGCCCAATCGATTTCCGATGACGCCATTGCATTGCTCAACATCCGCGTACCGCATTCGCAGGTGCGCGCGGGCGGACTGTCCGGCGGCAATCAGCAAAAGCTGCTGATCTCCCGCTGGGTAGCGATTGGCCCGCGCATTCTGATTCTGGACGAACCCACGCGCGGCGTGGACGTCGGCGCAAAAAGCGAGATCTACCGCATCATGAACCAGATGGCGCGCAAGGGGGTGGCGATTCTGATGATCTCCAGCGAGCTGCCGGAAGTGGTGGGGATGAGCGACCGGGTGTACGTGATGCGGGAAGGCAGCATCGCGGGTGAGCTTCACGGGCACGATATCTCTCAGGAAAACATCATGACGCTGGCAACCGGCGTGAACGACACACATCATCAGGCGGTGTAATTATGACAACTCCTACCCATCCGCAGCAGGTGGCGAAATCCGCCTCCGCCAAAAAAATGCTGATGAGCGATCTGATGCAAACGGTCGGCATCCTGCCGATTCTTATCCTGATTGTGGCGGTATTTGGCTTTATCGCCCCGAACTTCTTCACCGAGAGCAATCTGCTCAACATTACCCGTCAGGCGTCGATCAACATCGTGCTGGCGGCGGGAATGACCTTCATCATTTTAACCGGCGGGATTGACCTCTCCGTGGGCTCGATTCTGGGCACCACGGCGGTAGCGGCGATGGTGGTCTCGCTTATCCCTGAATTTGCGATGCTCTCCATTCCGGCCGCGCTGATGCTCGGCATGGTGCTGGGCCTGTTCAACGGCGCGCTGGTGGCCTTTGCAGGGCTGCCGCCCTTCATCGTGACGCTCGGCACCTATACGGCGCTGCGCGGCGCGGCGTATCTGCTGGCGGACGGCACGACGGTCATTAACTCCAGCATCAGCTTCGAGTGGATCGGCAATAACTACCTCGGCCCGATTCCGTGGCTGGTTGTCATTGCCCTTGCGGTGATTGCGGTGTGCTGGTTCATCCTGCGCCGCACCACGCTCGGCGTTCACATCTACGCGGTGGGCGGCAACATGCAGGCGGCGCGCTTAACGGGCATTAAGGTCTGGCTGGTTCTGCTGTTTGTCTACGGCATGAGCGGCCTGCTCTCCGGGCTTGGCGGCGTGATGAGCGCCTCGCGCCTCTACAGCGCCAACGGCAACCTCGGCACGGGCTACGAGCTGGATGCGATTGCGGCGGTGATCCTCGGCGGCACCAGCTTCGTCGGCGGGATCGGCACGATCACCGGCACGCTGGTAGGCGCGCTGATCATCGCCACCCTCAATAACGGCATGACGCTGATGGGCGTCTCCTACTTCTGGCAGCTGGTGATCAAAGGGGCGGTGATCATCATAGCGGTGCTGATCGACAAATACCGTACCCGACACCATCAAAGTGCATAACAACAAAACCCTACAGCTTCGAGGAAAACAACATGCGTTTGAAACCGTTAGTGACCGCGCTCTGTGCTGGCGCGCTGCTTGCCGCAACGCCGTTTGCGCAGGCAAAAGATCTGAAGTCCATCGGCGTGACGGTGGGCGACCTGGCTAACCCGTTCTTCGTGCAGATCACCAAAGGTGCCGAGCTGGAAGCGCGCAAGCTGGCTGGCGATAACGTCAAGGTGACGCTGGTCTCCAGCGGGTACGATCTGGGCCAGCAGGTGGCGCAGATCGATAACTTCATCGCCGCGAAGGTGGACATGATCATCCTCAACGCCGCAGATTCCAAAGGGATCGGCCCGGCGGTGAAGCGCGCGAAGGACGCCGGGATCGTGGTCGTTGCGGTTGACGTGGCGGCGGAAGGGGCGGATGCGACCATCACCTCCGATAACACCCAGGCGGGCGAAATGGCCTGTAAGTACATTACCGACCGCCTGAAAGGCAAAGGCAACGTGGTGATCATCAACGGACCGCCGGTCTCTGCGGTGCAAAACCGCGTGGAAGGCTGCCAGACGGAATTCAAAAAACATCCGGATATCAAGGTGCTCTCGGATAACCAAAACGCCAAGGGCAGTCGTGAAGGCGGTCTGGAAGTCATGACCTCCCTGCTGGCGGCCAATCCGAAGATCGACGGCGTGTTTGCGATTAACGATCCGACGGCGATCGGTGCCGATCTGGCCGCGAAGCAGGCTCAGCGCAACGAGTTCTTTATCGTCGGCGTGGATGGTTCTCCGGACGGTGAGGAAGCGCTGAAGCGCGAAAACTCCCTGTTTGTCGCAACCCCGGCGCAGGATCCGCAGGTAATGGCGGCAAAAGCGGTGGAGATCGGCTATGACATTCTACAGGGCAAACCTGCGCCGAAAGCGCCGGTGCTGATCCCGGTGACGATGATCGATAAAAAGAACGTCGGCACGTATAAGGGCTGGACGGTTAAATGATCCTTTTCCCTCTCCCGCAGGGAGAGGGAACTGTTTTCAAGGAGTCCCCATGAAACGCTCCGACATCAATGAAATTCTCGGCCACACGCGACAGTTTTTTTCCATGCACGACGTGCACCTCCCGCCGTTTGCCAGCTTCCCGCCCACAAAATGGCAGCAGCTTGACCAAGCCGCATGGCAGGAGGTGTTCGACCTCAAGCTCGGCTGGGACGTGACGGCGTTCGGCGGCAACAGCTTTGCCGCTGAGGGCCTGACGCTGTTTACCCTGCGCAACGGCTCGCCCAACGGCGTGCCTTATGAAAAGTGCTATGCCGAAAAAATTATGCACGTGCGCGACGGCCAGGTGACGCCGATGCATTTTCACTGGCGCAAGCGGGAAGACATCATCAACCGGGGCGGCGGGAATCTGATTATTGAGTTATGGAATGCAGGGGCGCATGAAGAGACGGAAAACACCGACGTGACGGTCACCGTCGACGGCTGCCGTCAGACCCACGCGCCCGGCAGCCAGCTGCGCCTCACACCAGGGGAAAGCATCTGCCTGACACCCACTCTGTACCACAGCTTCTGGGGCGAACGCGGCTTCGGCGACGTGCTGGTTGGGGAAGTGTCATCGGTAAACGACGACGAGCACGACAACCACTTTTTGCAGCCCATTGCCCGCTATAACAACATCGAAGAAGACGAACCGGCGCTGCTGGTGCTGTGCAACGAGTACAACCTGTTCCGGATATAAGGAGTAAATGATGCCATTGATCTCTCTTGCCGACGGTCTGGAGCACGCCAGGGCGCATCGCTACGCGCTGGGCGCGTTTAACGTGCTCGACTCCCACTTCCTGCGCGCGCTGTTCGCCGCCGCGCAGCAGGAACGCTCGCCGTTTATCATCAACATCGCCGAAGTGCATTTTAAGTACGTCTCCCTGGATTCGCTTGTCGAAGCGGTTAAGTTCGAAGCCGCCCGTCACGATATTCCCGTAGTGCTCAACCTCGACCACGGCCTGCATTTCGAGGCGGTGGTGCGCGCCCTGCGCTTAGGGTTCAGCTCGGTGATGTTCGATGGCTCTACGCTGAGCTATGAGGAGAACATTCGCCAGACGCGGGAGGTGGTGAAGATGTGCCACGCGGTCGGCGTGTCGGTGGAGGCGGAGCTGGGCGCGGTCGGTGGCGATGAAGGCGGCGCGCTGTACGGTCATGCGGATGAAGCGTTCTTTACCGACCCGCAGCTGGCGCGCGAGTTTGTCGATTCAACCGGCATCGACGCGCTGGCGGTTGCCATCGGCAACGCGCACGGCAAATACAAGGGCGAGCCGAAACTCGATTTCCCACGCCTGGACGCCATTCGCCAGCAGACGGGGCTGCCGCTGGTTTTACACGGCGGCTCCGGGATTAGCGATGCCGACTTCCGCCGCGCCATCGAGCTCGGCATTCATAAAATCAACTTCTACACCGGCATGTCGCAGGCTGCACTCGCTGCCGTGGAGCAGCGCATGGCGAACCGCCAGCCGCTGTACGATGAATTTGCCGAGCTGCTGCTGGGGATAGAAGAGGCGATTACCGATACGGTCGCCGAACAGATGCGCATCTTCGGCAGCGCGGGGCAGGCATAATGGAACGCAAAGGCATCATCGCCGCAGGCAACATGCTGGTGGATCACGTCCACCAGATCGTGCAGTGGCCGGAGCGCGGCTGGCTGGCGGAAATCACCCACAGCGAACGCTCAACCGGCGGCGCGCCGCTCAACGTGCTGCTGACGCTGGCAAAAATGCACGTTGGCCTGCCGCTGCAGGCGGTGGGGCTGATTGGTGAAGATGCCGACGGGGACTACATTCTGGCGATGCTCGACCAGTACCACGTCAACCGTCAGCGCGTCCAGCGCACCACCTTTGCACCGACCTCCATGTCGCAGGTGATGACCGATCCCAGCGGACAGCGCACCTTCTTCCACTCGCCGGGCGCCAACCGCCTGCTGGATCTTCCCGCCTTCGATCGCTTAGACGGATCGATGAAGATCTTCCATCTCGGCTACCTGCTGCTGCTCGACAGCCTGGATATGCCCGATGACGAGTTTGGCACCCGCAGCGCGCGCCTGCTGGCGCAGATGCGCGACCAGGGGTATGAAACGTCGCTCGATCTGGTTTCCCGCAAGGGCGACCCGCGCTATCAGCCGCTGGTGCTCCCAGCCCTGCGCCACCTTGATTATCTGGTGATTAACGAGCTGGAAGCTGGGGAGTTTAGCGGCCTGACAATGCGTGATGTAAACGACGCCCCGCACGTTGCCCATATCGCCGATGCCGCGGCGCAGCTGCTGGCGGCCGGCGTGCGTCAGCGGGTGGTGATCCATTGTCCGGAAGGCGCATGGGGTGAAGCACGCGGCGAAGAAGGCCGCTGGATCCCATCCCAGTCGCTGCGGCAGGAAGAAATTGTTGGCAGTGTGGGGGCAGGTGATGCCTTTTGTGCCGGGTTCCTTTTCGGTTGTCATGAACGTTGGCCCCTTAAGCGCAGCGTTTCCCTGGCGCATGCCTGTGCACGAGCAAGCTTACTTTGCGCAAATGCCATTGATGGCGCGAAAACGCTGGAAGAGCTGAAAACGTATCTTGAGGATAATTCAGCCCCTACCTGAATTAAGGGTAAAGGGGAATATAACTTTATCGTAAATCACCCTGCAAGCGGCGCTATATCTCTGCTGCAATATATATGCGTAAAATTTAAGCTGATCAATTATCAAGCATTCATATTAATCATATTTAAAGTTTACGCCGCATCTGCCGTTTTTCCTTGCGTTATCCATCGGTCATGTTCACTTACCCTTAAGATGAATACACATCAGGATAACAACATTAATTTACCATAAGGAAAAACTATGAAGCATAGAATTATGCTGCTAACGGCATTGTTATTCTCCGGCATAACACATGCCGCAGTAACTGAATTAAGTGACACGCAACTATCGCAAATTAATGGTAAAGGAAACGGCCTTGTTACCAACCCAGTGTTCCCAATACCTAAACCAACAACCCCAACCAACCCTTGGGCTGGGATAAAGTTTCCGAAATACTCCAGTCTGACGTTGACCGACTCCGGCAGCATAAAAAAACCTCTTGAAGGGTTTGATACCATCACCGGAACAAATTTTGTTGGCATGCACTATATGAATATGATTCATAACTTCGGCGTGGATGAAGATAGTCGAAATTACGTATTGCACAGCCAGGACTTCGTCAACGGCCCGACAACGATTACCGATACCGGCGATGGTAAAAAATATTCGGTCGTTGGTGATGTGTGGCGCTACGCGCGCAGTACTGAAGGCCGTTTCGAAGCAGCGAAATCATCGGTTGTTGAAGAGTATTATCGTGTCGTGAACACCGATGGGACCTTATCGAACCAGGCACTGCGCTGGACAAAATGGAACCGCGACATCAATATGACAAAGTGGTGATTTAAATGATGTCGAGAGTGGCTGGCGTCGTTGCGCCATTTATATTTGTTACGATTGCGCATGCTGACATTCTCAGACTGAACAACGGAGACAATATCACTGGAGATATTGTCTCCTTTAAAGATGGTGTGTGTGTTTTTAGCACACCCTATGGTTCAAGTCTGCGGATCAGCGCTGATCAAATAAAAACGATAGACACCGATAAGCAGTATGCAGTGACGTTTAAAAATGGTGACAGAATCACGGGGTTCCTTAAATCAGATAGCAATCATTCAGCATCCATTGTGCGAAAGGATAACGTTTATCCCATTTCCTTCCCGGATGTGACCCATTTCGACGTCGTCAGAAAAGATAATAGTCGAATTGCTAATATAGAGAAAAAGCAGGAGGAGTATAGCGCGCCCATTAGTTATCTTTCCGACTATACGGTTCTGCTTAATCACGGGGAAACTGACGTTGATTTTGGTTTCAAATACCGCACATGGAAATCCACGTCCTCATTGCCGCAGCAGGGGCCTTATCAAGTTTCCAGTTATTCGATTAAAAAACTTTATTTTTATGTTTCGCCAAAATTCGGTATTACCGACAGGCTTAGCGTCTGGTTGAACGTACCCTGGACCTACACAAAAATCGAAGATGTTTCGAGTAATGCCTGGACCCGGGATACCTCTCAGGGCCATATCGGCGACATATCGGCCGGTATCCAGTATCTGCTACTGAAAGAGAATAATGATCATCCATCCGTGACGGGCTCACTTGCCGTTAATACGCCGACCGGGCGCAAAAAATACGTCTCCGACCTGGACGCCTGGAAGCAGCCGCTGAATAACAGCGAAGGATACTGGAGCCTGACGCCATCCCTGACGTTTGTGCGGATTGCGGATCCCGTAACCTTTTTTGGCGGTATCTCATACGAAAAAACGTTTGAGACCAGTAAAGGTGGGGAGCGAATTAAAGCAGGCGATACCGCATCGGCATTCCTGGGCACCGGTTTCGCTCTCAATAATGTCAGTTCGTTGGGCAGCAGATTTACCTATAGCTGGTCAGATAATATGAAATACGAAGGGCGTACCATGAAAGGCACCAGCCAGGAGTCTGAATCGCTTGCATTTTATTTCTCTTATCTGCTATCACCGCGTTTCAGTATTACGCCTGAAGTCTCCTTCCCACTGGAGACAACGGGTTCAACGTTCGGCGTCAGCATGACAAGGAACTTCTGATGAAATGGTCAGCGGCATGTTTATTGTTACTGGCCTGCCATGCGCAGGCCTATAACGCAACCATGAAAGGCTGGATGCGCTTGCGTACAGACGGGATTGTTCGCCAGACGACCGATTTTTCATGCGGGCCAGCAGCGCTGTCGCTCCTGCTAAATACCCGCTTTTCACTGGAGATCAGAGAGATCGATATCATCTCAGATATTATCTATCGCGCTGAGCCTGGGACAGAAGCGGAGAAACTGCAAACAGGTTTTTCCCTTCTCGATCTGAAAAATGCGGCTCAGCGTATGGGTTTTCAGGCAAAAGGCCTCCGATATGACGTTAATGAACCACTGACGATTGACCAACCCATGATCATCCCTCTGGAAGGGGAAAAGTATTCGCATTTTGTGGTGATCACCGCCATTCATAATGACACTGCAGAAATTCTCGACCCGGAAACAGGACGAAAATCGATGCCATTGTGGCGTCTAAAATCAGAGTGGAAAGGTTACGCATTGAAAACGGAGGGACTGATAAAACCTTAGTATTACGCTGCTTTCTCGCTATGGGAAACGTCGGTGGCAAACACGTAACCCAGCCCACGGATGGTTTTAATGAGCGCAGGCTGATGCGGATTCGCCTCGATCTTCCGGCGCAGGCGCATGATCAACACGTCAATCGTGCGGTCGAACACGTCCGCGCTTTCGCTGTGGGTCAGCTCAAGCAGCTGGTCACGACTCAGCACCCGACGGGCATTTTGCGTAAGCGCCAGCAGCAGGCCGTACTCGCCCTGGGTTAAGGGGACAGGGTTACGCTGCGGATCGCTCAGCTCACAGCGGGTGGTATCGAGCGTCCATCCATTAAAAGCAATCCCCGCTACGGGCGCTGCGGGGACTTCCGCAGCCAGCACGCCGGTACGGCGCAATACCGCTTTAACGCGGGCGACCACCACGCGCGGGTTGAACGGTTTGCCAATGTAATCGTCGGCCCCCATCTCCAGCCCCACCACCACGTCTGACTCACTACCCAGCCCGGTTAACATGATCACCGGTAGCGCCGGGCGCTGCTTTTGCAGCTGCAGCAAAACCTGTAAGCCATTGATATCCGGCAGCATCATATCCAGCAGCACCAGCGCGATATTCGGCTCCTGCTGTACCTGCCGCAGTGCATCCTGGCCGTTATGGCAGACAAGCACGCTAAAGACGTGCTCGCTCAGCACGTCCTGAAGCAGTTCGCAGACTGCCGTATCGTCATCAACCACCAGGATCGCCGGTTTCATCGTATGCTTCCGTCAGGGGATTATGTTAAGTCTGAACCATTCTGCCGTCGGCTCCAGTCAAATGGTTTTTTCAGTGACGGAAATTCAACCCATGTCACATCCGCTGCCCTGTCGACACGTCAATTTTGACGATTGGCTGCTTTTTGTCAGGGTTTTCACCGCGAAGGGACCGTAAAGTCAGGGTATACCCATACAAAAAACATGGCACAGAAGCTGCATAGTGGGTGCGAATGATTCGATTAACTGGAGCAGACTGATGAAAAAAGTCGTCACGGTTTGCCCTTATTGTGCCTCAGGTTGCAAGATCCACCTGGTGGTCGATAACGGCAAAATCGTCCGGGCGGAGGCCGCACAGGGGAAAACCAACCAGGGCACGCTATGCCTGAAAGGTTACTACGGCTGGGATTTTATTAACGATACCCAAATCCTCACCCCGCGCCTGAAAACCCCTATGATCCGCCGCGAGCGCGGCGGCAAGCTGGAAGCCGTCTCCTGGAGCGAGGCGCTGGATTACGTCGCCACGCGTCTGAGCGCCATCAAGGCCAAGTATGGCCCGGATGCAATTCAGACCACCGGCTCTTCACGCGGGACGGGGAATGAAACCAACTATGTGATGCAAAAATTCGCGCGCGCCGTTATTGGAACCAATAACGTCGACTGCTGCGCTCGCGTTTGACACGGCCCATCGGTTGCAGGTCTGCACCAGTCGGTCGGTAACGGCGCAATGAGTAATGCCATCAACGAGATAGATAACACCGATCTCGTCTTCATCTTTGGTTATAACCCGGCGGATTCTCACCCTATCGTCGCGAACCACGTTATTCGCGCTAAGCAGAACGGGGCGAAAATCATCGTCTGCGATCCGCGCAAAATTGAAACCGCGCGCATTGCGGATATGCACATCGCGTTGAAAAACGGCTCGAACATCGCGCTGTTGAACGCAATGGGGCACGTCATTATTGAGGAGAACCTGTACGACCAGGCGTTTGTCGCGACCCGTACGGAAGGTTTTGAAGAGTATCGGAAAATTGTCGAAGGCTATACGCCAGAGTCGGTGGAAACAATCACCGGCGTCAGCGCGCAGGAGATCCGCCAGGCGGCACGGATGTATGCCGGGGCGAAAACCGCCGCCATCCTGTGGGGAATGGGCGTGACCCAGTTCTATCAGGGCGTGGAAACCGTGCGTTCTCTGACAAGCCTCGCAATGCTGACCGGCAATCTGGGTAAAGCGCACGTCGGCGTCAACCCGGTACGTGGGCAGAATAACGTTCAGGGCGCCTGCGATATGGGCGCGCTGCCGGACACCTACCCGGGCTACCAGTACGTGAAGTTCCCGGAAAACCGCGAGAAATTCGCGAAGGCCTGGGGCGTGGAAAGCCTGCCGGAACACACCGGGTATCGCATCAGCGAGCTGCCGCACCGCGCGGCGCACGGCGAAGTGCGTGCGGCCTACATCATGGGTGAAGATCCGCTCCAGACCGACGCCGAGCTGTCTGCGGTGCGCAAAGGGTTTGAGGATCTGGAGCTGGTGATTGTCCAGGATATCTTCATGACCAAAACCGCGGCGGCGGCGGATGTGATTTTACCGTCGACCTCCTGGGGCGAGCATGAAGGCGTCTACACGGCGGCGGACCGCGGCTTCCAGCGCTTCTTTAAGGCGGTCGAGCCGAAGTGGGATCTGAAAACCGACTGGCAGATCATCAGCGAAATCGCCACCCGCATGGGCTACCCGATGCACTACAACAACACTCAGGAGATCTGGGACGAGCTGCGCAGTCTGTGTCCGGACTTTTATGGGGCAACCTATGAAAAAATGGGTGAGCTGGGATACATCCAGTGGCCGTGTCGGGATGAGTCCGAAGCCGACCAGGGGACGTCATACCTCTTTAAAGAGAAGTTCGACACCCCGAACGGGCTGGCGCAGTTCTTCACCTGCGACTGGGTCGCGCCGATCGATAAACTCACCGACGAGTATCCGATGGTGCTCTCCACCGTGCGTGAAGTGGGCCACTACTCCTGCCGTTCGATGACGGGTAACTGCGCCGCGCTGGCGGCGCTGGCGGACGAACCGGGCTACGCGCAAATCAACACCGCCGACGCTGAGCGCCTCGGCATTGAGGATGAAGCGCTGGTGTGGGTGAATTCGCGCAAAGGCCGGATCATTACCCGTGCGCAGGTCAGCGATCGTCCGAACAAAGGGGCGGTCTATATGACCTACCAGTGGTGGATTGGCGCCTGTAACGAGCTGGTGACGGAGAACTTAAGCCCGATAACCAAAACGCCGGAGTATAAATACTGCGCCGTACGCGTGGAGCCGATTGCGGATCAGCACGCTGCAGAACAGTATGTCATCGACGAATATAACAAGCTGAAAGCCCGACTGCGCGAAAGCGCAATGGGCTGAAGCCGTTAATTCATCAGTGAATAAAGGGAGTGAGATATTCACTCCCTTTTTATTTCCGATTAACTCATCAAATATATCAATTATTATTCTGGAAAGCGGCTCGCAGAAATAATGTAATTCTCGCGAAAAAGAATTACATCTTTGCATTTTAATTCAGAGGGATAAGATGTGCGGCGGGTGCTTAAGACTTTCTGTCTTGAGCATTGTTGAGGGACAGAAAGTAGAAAGCCCCGGGAAATTTTCATTTACCCGAGGCTACTCTCCCTCAACTCCGACAAGTTGAGAGTAGCCTCTTATTCTTTTTTTGACAAGGAGTAAAAGGCATGACGCCATTAAAAACTGCGTTAGGCATTGTCTTTATTATTTGCCTGACGATAGTGATCTTTACCTTTATTACTCGAGGTAAGTTATGCGAGTTTTCAATAAAGGGTGAACATCAGGAGGTGGCGGCAAAATTAGCCTGTAACGCAGGCTAACCTCTACGGGCGGAACCTTGGTTCCGCCCGGCTTGCAGGATGCTGAGGTCTTAATGCACCCATTTTTTTCTTCTGTCGCCGCGATTATACTGCGCGGCGTGTACCCCGATGATAAGACCCCATGAAACATATTTTTCTGTTGTTGTTACTTTTTACATCGCTTGTCCGTGCCGACGAGATTGGCAGCCAATACAAAGAACAGGCTGAAGCGGGCGATGCCCGTGCCCAGTATTATTTGGCCGATACATACTTTAGCTCCGGTGACAGCAAGCAGGCCGCGCTGTGGGCCGAGAAAGCCGCTAAAGGTGGCGATGTCGACGCCATGGGGCTGCTCTCTCAAATCCTCTTTACCCAGGGAAATTATGCGCAAGCTAAGGCACTGGCGCAGCAGGCAACCATCGCGGGCAGCAAACGCGGCGCGATCATGCTGGCGCGCGTGCTGGTCAACACTCAGGCTGGTACAACCGACTATCCCCAGGCCATCAAACTGCTGCAAACGGCGGCCGAAGATATCGACAACGACTCTGCGGTAGATGCGCAAATGCTGCTGGGGCTGATTTATGCCAACGGCGTTGAAGTGGCCCAGGACGACGTGCAGGCCGCCTCGTGGTTCAAGCGGAGCTCGGCACTTTCACGCACGGGCTACTCCGAGTACTGGGCAGGGATGTTGTTCAGGCAGGGTGAGAAAGGCTTTATCACGCCCAATAAACAGAAAGCGCTGTACTGGTTGAACCTGAGCTGCACTGAAGGGTTTGATACGGGATGCGAAGAGTTTGATGCGCTGAGCGGAGAGTAAAGTGCCGGGTGGCGGCTTCGCCTTACCCGGCCTACAAAACCCGTAGGCCCGGTAAGCGCAGCGCCACCCGGCTTAGGATGTTACTGGTCGGCCGTCTTATCAAAACGACCCAGCACCTCGCGTTCATACGCCAGCGCTTTTTTACGATCGAATTTGTGTTCCCACTTGGCGATAACCAGCACCGCCAGGGCATTCCCCACCACGTTCAGCGCCGTACGCGCCATGTCGAGGATACGGTCGACGCCGGCGATAAACGCCAGACCTTCCAGCGGAATACCGACGCTTCCAAGCGTTGCCAGCAGCACCACGAAGGAGACGCCCGGAACGCCTGCAATACCTTTTGACGTCACCATCAGCGTCAGCACCAGCACGATCTCCTGCCACAGCGACAGGTCAATGCCGTACAGCTGCGCAATAAAGATAGCGGCGATGCTCTGGTACAGCGTCGAACCGTCCAGGTTAAAGGAGTAGCCGGTCGGTACCACGAAGCTGGTAATAGAGGCAGGCGCGCCGTAGGCTTCCATCTTCTCAATGATGCGCGGCAGCACGCTCTCAGAACTTGCCGTGGAGTACGCCAGAATCAACTCATCTTTCAGGATGCGAATCAGGATCCAGATGCTCAGCCCGCACAGGCGCGCCACGATCCCCAGCACCACCAGCGCGAAGAACAGAATGGCGAAGTGCACCAGGAGCACCAGCTTCGCCAACGGCCACAGGGAGGCAAAACCGAAGTTCGCCACGGTCACCGCGATAAGCGCAAACACCCCTACCGGCGCGTAACGCATCACCATGTGGGTCACTTTGAACATGGTTTCGGAGATAGAGCGGAACACGGTCACCAGCGGCTCACGGTGCGTCGCCGGCAGGGAAGAGAGCCCCAGACCAAACAGCACCGAGAAGAAGATGATAGGCAGCATCTCGCCCTTCGCCATCGACGCCACGATGTTGGTCGGCACCAGCGACAGGATAGTGCCCATCAGGCCATGCGCATGACTCTGCACGTCAGCGGTCGTACTTTGGTATTTCGAAATATCCACCGTTGCCAGCTGCGACATATCGATCCCGGAACCCGGCTGGAACACGTTCGCTAGCGTGATACCGAGGATAATCGCAACCGTAGTGATCACTTCGAAATAGATAATGGTTTTCGCACCAATACGGCCTAACTGCTTCGCATCGCCGACGCCCGCAATACCGACCACCAGAGTCGAGATCACAATCGGCACCACAATCATCTTGATCAGATGAATAAAGATATCCCCTGCCGGTGAAAGCAGGTTCGCAATCAGCCATTCGCGGCTGTCGCTGTGATAGTGGAGGTAACTGCCCAGCAAGATGCCCAGCACAAGGGCGATTAAGATCTGCCAGGCAAGGCTGACTTTAACGTTTTTCATAGAAACTGACTTCCTCAATGAAGCGCCTTATTCACTCAAACTGCATGAACAGGGAGACATACTGAAAGGGTATGAATTGTGTTGCGTTGGTTTATGGGATTTTTTAACGCGGCGTATGAGTATCATTTGCGCGACCTGTTGCGCAAGCCTTAAAGAACGACGCGTTTCACTCACAAAAGCGACGATGACGGGAGTTTGTTCTAATTCTGATAAATAACCTTTTGTTATAAAAACGCTTTTTTAAACATAAATGTGAATAATCGTCAGCATCAATTATTTTCCTTCAAAGTTTCATTCGCTCAATTTTCATACTCTTCAAACAATGCGTGATCTGTAGCCCAAATAATAAACAAAGCTTGTAAAGCCCCTACAATTAACGTTTTTGCGACATATTATTAACATCTTACAAGGAGAAAAAAAGCCATGAGCCAAATACATAAACACGACATTCCCGCAAATATTGCGGACCGTTGCCTGATCACCCCGGAGCAGTACCACGAGAAATATCAGCAATCTATCACCGCCCCGGACACCTTCTGGGGTGAGCAGGGCCATATCCTTGACTGGATCAAACCTTATCAGAAGGTGAAGAACACCTCCTTTGCGCCCGGCAATGTCTCCATTAAATGGTATGAAGATGGCACCCTGAACCTGGCGGCGAACTGCCTCGATCGTCACCTCGCCGAGCGCGGGAATGAGACGGCCATCATCTGGGAAGGCGATGACGCTTCGCAAAGCAAACATATTACGTACCAAGAGCTGCACCGCGACGTGTGCCGTTTCGCCAACGTCCTGCTGGAAAAGGGCATTAAAAAAGGCGATGTGGTTGCTATCTATATGCCGATGGTGCCTGAAGCGGCGGTGGCCATGCTGGCCTGCGCGCGTATCGGCGCAATTCACTCGGTGATTTTTGGCGGGTTCTCGCCAGAGGCGGTTGCGGGCCGTATTGTCGATTCCAGTTCAAAACTGGTGATCACCGCCGATGAAGGCGTGCGCGCCGGGCGCGGAATCCCACTGAAGAAAAACGTCGACGAAGCGCTGAAAAACCCGAACGTCAAAACGGTCAGTAACGTTATCGTCCTTAAGCGTACCGGCGGCAAAATCGACTGGAACGAGGGGCGCGACCTGTGGTGGAGCGACCTGATTGAGAACGCGAGCGATCAGCATCAACCGGAAGAGATGAACGCCGAAGATCCGCTGTTCATTCTTTACACCTCCGGCTCCACCGGTAAGCCGAAAGGCGTCCTGCACACCACCGGTGGCTATCTGGTCTATGCGGCCACCACCTTCAAATACGTCTTCGACTACCATCCGGGCGACATCTACTGGTGTACCGCCGACGTGGGCTGGGTTACCGGACACAGCTATCTGCTGTACGGCCCGCTGGCCTGTGGCGCAACAACGCTGATGTTTGAGGGCGTACCAAACTGGCCGACCCCGGCGCGTATGTGTCAGGTGGTCGACAAACACCAGGTCAACATTCTCTACACCGCGCCAACGGCGATCCGCGCACTGATGGCGGAAGGCGATAAAGCCATCGAAGGCACTGACCGCTCTTCATTGCGCATCCTCGGTTCGGTGGGTGAGCCAATCAACCCGGAAGCCTGGGAGTGGTACTGGAAGAAAATCGGCAACGAGAAATGCCCGGTGATGGACACCTGGTGGCAGACCGAAACCGGCGGCTTCATGATCACTCCGATGCCGGGCGCCACGCAGCTGAAGGCCGGTTCAGCAACCCGTCCGTTCTTCGGCGTGCAGCCTGCGCTGGTGGATAACGAAGGCAACCCGCTGGAAGGCGCCACCGAAGGCAACCTGGTGATCACAGACTCCTGGCCTGGTCAGGCGCGTACCCTGTTCGGCGATCACGATCGCTTCGAGCAGACCTACTTCTCGACCTTTAAAAACATGTACTTCAGCGGCGACGGCGCGCGTCGTGACGAAGACGGCTATTACTGGATAACCGGGCGCGTGGACGACGTGCTGAACGTCTCCGGCCACCGTCTGGGCACCGCTGAGATTGAATCGGCGCTGGTGTCGCATCCGAAGATTGCCGAAGCGGCGGTTGTGGGCATTCCGCACAACATCAAAGGCCAGGCGATTTACGCCTATGTCACCCTGAACCACGGTGAAGAACCGTCGCCTGAGCTCTACGCTGAGGTGCGCAACTGGGTGCGCAAAGAGATTGGCCCGCTGGCGACGCCGGACGTGCTGCACTGGACAGACTCGCTGCCGAAAACCCGTTCCGGCAAAATTATGCGTCGTATCTTGCGCAAAATCGCGGCTGGAGACACCAGCAACCTCGGTGATACCTCAACGCTCGCGGATCCTGGCGTGGTGGAAAAACTGCTCGAAGAGAAGCAGGCCATTGCGATGCCATCGTAACCCCCTCACCCTAACCCTCTCCCTCAAGGGAGAGGGAACAATAAAACCTCCCCTACAAATACTTCTGGAGACTCTGTGATGAATAACGATATTTGTCAGCAGATAGAGAATAGTGCGCACTACAGGGAGCTCGTCGATAAGCGGCAACGGTTTGCCTTCATCCTTTCCATCATCATGCTGGTTATCTACGTCGGCTTTATTCTGCTGATCGCCTTTGCCCCGCACTGGCTGGGCACCCCGCTGCACGAGGGGACCAGCGTGACGCGCGGTATTCCGATTGGCATTGGCGTGATTGTGATTTCATTCTTGCTGACCGGCGTCTACGTCTGGCGCGCGAACGGTGAATTCGATCGACTTAATAAAGCGGTACTGCAAGAGGTAAAAGCATCATGAAGAGAGTTCTGACGGCGCTCGCCGCCACGCTTCCCTTTGCCGCCCACGCGGCGGATGCCATTACCGGCGAGGTCCAGCGCCAGCCAACCAACTGGCAGGCCATTGTGATGTTCCTGATTTTCGTCCTGCTGACGCTGTACATCACCTACTGGGCGTCGAAACGCGTGCGCTCCCGTAACGATTACTACACCGCTGGCGGCAACATTACCGGCTTCCAGAACGGGCTGGCGATTGCGGGTGACTTTATGTCCGCCGCCTCGTTCCTCGGGATCTCCGCGCTGGTGTATACCTCCGGCTATGACGGCCTGATTTATTCCCTCGGCTTCCTCGTCGGCTGGCCGATCATCCTGTTCCTGATTGCCGAACGCCTGCGTAACCTGGGCCGCTATACCTTCGCTGACGTGGCCTCCTATCGCCTGAAGCAGGGGCCGATTCGCACCCTCTCCGCCTGCGGTTCGCTGGTGGTGGTGGCGCTGTACCTGATTGCGCAGATGGTCGGCGCGGGTAAATTGATCGAACTGCTGTTCGGCCTGAACTACCACGTCGCGGTGGTGCTGGTTGGCGTGCTGATGGTGATGTACGTGCTGTTCGGCGGCATGCTGGCAACCACCTGGGTGCAGATCATCAAAGCCGTCCTGCTGCTGTTCGGCGCCAGCTTTATGGCCTTTATGGTGATGAAGCACGTCGGGTTCAGCTTCAATAACCTGTTCACCGAAGCGATGGCAGTCCACCCGAAAGGGGACGCGATCATGAGCCCGGGCGGGCTGGTGAAAGACCCGATATCCGCGCTCTCGCTCGGTCTCGGCCTGATGTTCGGTACCGCGGGCCTGCCGCATATCCTGATGCGTTTCTTCACCGTGAGCGACGCGCGTGAAGCGCGCAAGAGCGTCTTTTACGCCACCGGTTTCATGGGTTACTTCTATATCCTCACCTTTATCATCGGCTTTGGCGCGATCATGCTGGTGGGGGCGAACCCGGCGTTTAAAGACGCGGCGGGCGCGCTGATTGGCGGTAACAACATGGCAGCGGTGCACCTGGCCGACGCGGTGGGCGGTAACCTGTTCCTCGGCTTTATCTCCGCCGTGGCCTTCGCCACCATTCTTGCGGTGGTTGCAGGGCTGACGCTGGCAGGCGCGTCTGCGGTATCGCATGACCTCTACGCCAACGTCTTCCGCAAAGGCGCGAGCGAGCGCGACGAGCTGAAGGTCTCGAAAATCACCGTGCTGGTGCTGGGCGTCGTGGCGATTCTGTTAGGCATTCTGTTCGAGAAGCAGAACATCGCCTTTATGGTGGGGCTGGCCTTCTCGATTGCGGCAAGCTGTAACTTCCCGATCATCCTGCTCTCCATGTACTGGTCGAAGCTGACCACGCGCGGCGCGATGATTGGCGGCTGGCTGGGGCTGCTGACGGCGGTGATCCTGATGATTCTGGGCCCGACCATCTGGGTGCAGATCCTCGGTCACGCAAGCGCTATCTTCCCGTATGAATACCCGGCGCTGTTCTCGATTGCCGTGGCGTTTATCGGCATCTGGTTCTTCTCGGCCACCGACAATTCGCCGGAAGGTAACCTGGAGCGTGAGAAATTCCGCGCCCAGTTCATCCGTTCTCAAACCGGCCTGGGCGTTGAGCAGGGCCGCGCGCACTAAGCCTTTCTCCCCGGTCATTCTGGCCGGGGAGCTTAAAACATCACCCACGCCACCAGCGGCGCAATCAGCACCATCACTACGCCTGAGAGCATCATCACCAGGCTCGCGACAACGCCCTCCTGCTGCCCCAGCTCATACGAGCGTGCCGTGCCCGCCCCGTGCGACGCCGCGCCAAACCCCGCGCCTTTCGCCATCCCTTCCCGGATCGACAAGCGCAGGAACAACATATCGCCGACCGCCATACCGAACACACCCGTCACGACAACAAACAGCGCCACCAGATCCGGCTGCCCGCCGAGCGGTTTAGCGGCCGCCAGCGCAAACGGCGTGGTCACCGAACGCACCGCCAGGCTGCGCTGAATTTCATCGGGCAGCGTAAACAGCCGCGCCAGCCAGACGGAGCTGCACACCGCGACCACCGTGGCGGTGATGACGCCCGCGCTGAGCGACATCCAGTGGCGTTTGATAATCGCCAGGTTGTCGTAAACGGGGACGGCAAAAGCGATGGTCGCCGGGCCGAGCAGCCACAGCAGCCAGTGGGATTCGCCAATGTAGTTCTGCCAGGAGATGTGGCCGAAGACCAGCATCAGCACCAGCAGGATCGGCGTGAAGACCAGCGGCATCAGCGGCAGGGCATGAAAGCGGCGATACAGCCGCTTGTTGGCAAAGTAGATCGCCAGCGTCGCAATCAGGCACAAGACGCTGATCTGAAAATTAGTCATGTTTGTGCCTGCTGATTTCAAAGCGATACACTTTATCCACCACCCAGGCGGTCGCCCCCAGCACCATCAGCGTACTCAGCGCGATCACCGCAAAGATTCGCCAGCCGTCCACCATCAGCAGCTGCGCATAGTTCACCACCGCCACCACCGCCGGAACAAAGAACAGCAGCATCTCCGCCAGCAGCCAGCGCGCCCCGGCGCGCACCCAGTTAAGGGGGATCACGCGGCACAGAATAAGCGTCAGCATCAGCAGCATCCCGACAAGATTGGCGGGCAGCGGCAGATGCAGCCAGCCGACAAGATATTCCGCGAAAACAAACAGTCCCGCGTAGAGCAGTACCTGAACCGGTACCTGGAGTCGTTGCACAACGGCAGGCGTAACACGGCTTAACGCCACGGCCATGGGGGTTTTCCTCAAAAATGAGACGAGGCGCCAGTATAGAGAGCGCACGGTATGGACTGAAATGAATTAAAATCATCACAGGTATAGTTTCGAGGAATAATCATGGACATAAGAACGCTGCGCTATTTTGTCGAAGTGGTTCGTCAGCAAAGTTTTACCCGCGCAGCGGAGAAGTTATTTGTTACCCAGCCCACCATCAGCAAGATGCTGAAAAACCTCGAAGATGAGCTGAACTGTACCCTGCTGATCCGCGATGGGCGCAAGCTACTGCTGACCGATACCGGACGCGTGGTGTTCGAACGCGGGCTGGCGATTCTGGCGGAGTTTCGCCAGCTGGAAGCAGAGCTGGGTGATATCAATCATCTGAAGAAAGGGGTGCTTCGCCTCGGCATTCCGCCCATGGTGGGGATGATGATGGCCGGGCCGATCGGCCTGTTTCGCCAGCGTTATCCCGGCGTTGAGCTGAAGATTTCGGAGTTTGGTGGGTTAACCGTCCAGCAGGCCGTCACCAACGGCGAGCTCGACGTGGCAATGACCGCCCTTCCCGTTGAGGAAGAGAGCGGTCTGGCGACGCTTCCGCTCTTTAGCCACCCGCTATGCGTGCTGGTTCCCCGCTCCGGCGACTGGCTGAAGTTAGACTCGGTGAGACCTGAACTGCTCGGCGAGCACCCTCTGCTGATCTACAACGAAGACTTCGCCCTCAGCCGCCAGCTAATGACGCTGTTTAACCAGCATAACGTCAAGCCGCGCATAGCGGTGCGCAGCGGACAGTGGGATTTCCTGGCGGCGATGGTACAGGCCGGCGTGGGGATTGCCATTCTGCCGCGGCCGATTTGCGAACGTCTGGATAAAAACACGCTGCGCTGGATCCCGCTGGAGAGCGACCTGCACTGGCAGCTGGGGATGATCTGGCGCGAAGGGGTGTATTTATCGCAGAGCGCGCAGGCATGGCTGCAATGTTGTGAGGGGTTTTGGGTGCCCTCACCCTAACCCTCTCCCACAGGGAGAGGGAACCGATCGAGCACGCAGGCCCGGTAAGCGCAGCGCCACCGGGCAAAGACAGCGCTACTGATTCTCTATCAACAGCGCTTCCAGCAGGTCCAGATCGTGCAGCAGCTTTTGCAGCGTTTCGTTGCTGATCTGCCGCGTGGCGCGCAGATGGTACAGCTCGGCGCGCTCTGAGCGCAGCGCCGCCAGGCGGAACCGGCGCTCCAGGTTCTCCTCCTGCAGCGAGCTTTCCACGTCGTTACGCCCGTCCGCGCGGCGGCGCAGGTTACCAATCACGCGGGAACTCACCTCCGTCAGCAGCTGATTATCGATGTTCTCTTCCGCATCCGCGGCCAGACGCTCTTCCATTTTCTGAATCGCGACAATTGCCACTTCGGCGGTAGCTGCCCGGGCAATACGCTCCTCTTTATGCTGCTGGGTCGAATCCCCGGCATCAATATGCTGGAGTAAAATCGGCAGCATAATTACGCCGACAAACAGGGAGAACAGAATCACGCCCGCCGCCAGGAAGACCAGCTCGTAGCGCGCCGGGAAGACGTCGCCCGTGGGCAGCAGCAGCGGAATGGAGAGCACACCGGCAAGGGTGATCGCCCCGCGTACGCCCGCAAAAGAGGCGATCAGCAGCTCACGCGTTGTCCACGAGCCGAACTCCATCGGCTTTTTCTTCAGGAAACGCACGCTGAAGTTTTTCATCGTCCACAGCCAGCCGAAACGCACCAGCATCAGCGCCATGTAGATCAGCACGATGTCGGTAAACAGCATCCAGACCTCAACGTTCGGATCGGCTTCCGCCGCCACCAGCGAGGATTCCATAATGCCCGGCAGCTGCAGGCCCAACAGCAGGAACACCATGCCGTTAAAGACAAATTCCAGCATGGCCCAGGTGCTGTTGGCACGCAGACGCATGGCCAGCGGCGCGCGGCGCATTACGCCGGAACGGGTGATGGTCATCCCCGCCGCAACCGCAGCCAGAATGCCCGACACGCCGATATGTTCGGCAATCAGATAAGAGGCAAACGGCAGCAGGAACAGCAGTACGATCTGCGTTGCGGGCTCATCGCCGCCCCAGCGGCTGAGGAAGCGCAATGAGCGGCCGTACAGCCAGCTCACCACGAAGCCTGCGAGAATACCGCCAATCGCTACCTTGAAGAATTCCAGCGTCGCGCCGCCGACGGTAAAGACCATCGTGCCCATCGCAACGGCCACGGCAAACTTCAGGGCGACCAGGCCGGAGGCGTCGTTCATCAGCGCCTCACCCTGTAAAATCCCCATGATTTTCTTCGGAATACGGCCTTCACCCACAATGCCGGACAGCGCCACGGCATCGGTTGGCGACAGCACGGCGGCCAGCGCAAAAGCCGGTATTAATGGAATACCCGGTACCGCCCAGTAGATCAGAAAACCAATCCCGACGACGGTGACCACCACCAGCGCCAGCGCCAGGCCGAAGATCTCGCGCCCATGCTCAAGGAATTCGCGGGTGGGCGTTTTCCAGCCATCGGCAAACAGCAGCGGCGGAATAAACAGCACGAGGAACAGTTCGGGGTCAAATTCCACGTGCAGGCCAAACGTCGGCCACGCCAGCAGCGCGCCGATGGCAATTTGCATTAATGGCAGGGGGACCTGAAAGGGCAGTACGCGTGTAACCACCCCGGATAGCGAGACCACAAGGGTCATGATGAGTATTGTGAAGAAGATTTCCATGCGTTCCCTGTTTGCTGTGTTGCTTATGTACTCCGGAAGGCGTCGTGCCTTTTATTCTATCTTCTCCAGAGTAACGCAAAAGGCAACAGGATGAGTCCTGAAAATAAAAACGGGCGGCCTGAGCCACCCGTTTTCGCATCAATGGACAACTTAGATTGCCCAGCCGCCCGCGTAGAAGGCTACCAGCGCAACGGCGATAATCACGGTGCCGACGTTCAGCTTGCGCCATTCACCGGAGACCAGACGACCAATCACCAGCGACGCGAAGCCGATCATAATACCGGTCACGATGTTACAGGTCAGGACGATGAAGACCGCGGTAATCAGGCCAGACATCGCGTCCACGAAATCCGCAAAATCGATTTTCGCCACGTTGCTCAGCATCAGCAGGCCAACGTACATCAGCGCTGGCGCGGTCGCATACGCCGGAACCAGATAGGAGAGCGGAGAGAGGAACAGGATCAGCATGAACAGCACGCCGACGGTGATCGCCGTCAGGCCGGTTTTACCACCTGCCGCCGTACCCGCTGCGGACTCGATGTACACCGCCGCAGGCGCCGCACCTACCAGACCAGAGAAGACGCTGCTCAGGGAGTCGGTAGTCAGCGCTTTGCCGCCGTCAATAATCTGACCGTCTTTATCCAGCAGGTTCGCCTGACCGGCCACCGCACGAATGGTACCGGTCGCGTCAAACACGGCGGTCATGACCAGCGCCAGCACGCTTGGCAGGATCACCGGGTTCAGCGCGCCAACGATATCCAGGCTGCCAATCAGGGAGTTGCCTTTGTCATCGCTCAGAGACGGCATGGCGAAGATACCGGAGAAGTGTACGGTCGGATCGAAAATCAGGCCGACAATAGAAACACCGATAATGGTCAGCAGAATGCCGCCCGGGACTTTCAGTTTTTCCAGACCGATAATCACCGCCAGACCGATCAGCGACATAATCACCGGGAAGCTGGCGAAGTGGCCCAGCGCTACCGGCAGACCGTCCAGCGGGTTCTTGATGACCAGACCAACGCCGTTGGCGGCGATCAGCAACAGGAACAGGCCGATACCGATGCCGGTACCGTGCGCCACGCCCTGCGGCAGGTTGCGCAAAATCCAGCTACGGATGCCGGTCGCTGAAATCACGGTAAACAGCACACCCATCAGGAACACGGCCCCCAGCGCAACCGGTACGCTGATGTGCTGACCCAGCACCAGACTGAACGCGGTAAACGCGGTCAAAGAAATGGCGCAACCAATCGCCAGCGGCAGGTTCGCCCACAGACCCATCACGATGGAGCCCACGCCGGCTACAAGGCAGGTCGCCACAAAGACAGCCGCTGGCGGGAAGCCTGCTTTTCCCAGCATGCCCGGCACAACGATGACGGAATAAACCATCGCCAGAAACGTTGTCAAACCGGCAACAATTTCCTGGCGCACGGTGCTGCCGCGGGCCGAAATTTTAAACATGGCGTCAAGTGAACCGCCAGTACGCGCAGATGGCGTAGACATAGAAAACATCCCCTGAGAGTTTTTTAGGAAGTCCGTAAGCGAGGTGGAGACGCCACTGCCAGCTAAACGTCAAATCCTTGTGTTGCGTTTGCGACGAAAGGGCGTCACAAAAAAAGCAAACGTTTAGCTCCGCGCTTACAAACGGGTGGTCAAATTAAGGCAAACGATTATCTAGCGTAATCCCCGCCCTTTTCAACTGAACTTTCTCGTTTTTCGCTAAAATTCACTTATGACGCTGAAGAAATAAACAGAGGATGCGCAAACGTTATCGTCTATGCGCAATTTGTTTACATTTCAGTCCTCACCGGGAATAGATAACGGTCCCCCTTGTTCCAGGGTTCTTTGCCAGCCAGGGCTGTTCTCAACTTTTGACTTCCATGCCTGAATATGCGGCAGATTAGCGATACCGCCGCGCGCCAGCAGCGCAAAGATCGGGAAGCTCATCTGGATATCGGCCATGCTGAGCGAATCCCCGGCAAACCAGCTGTTTTCGGCAAGATGTGACTCAATAAAGCGCGCATGGGTCTCCAGCTGACGATTGAGATACGCTTTCTGCACCCCCTGCCCCAGCGCTTTGCCCAGGGTTCTGATACCAAACGGCACCGGCGGCTTGCCGAGGCTGTTGAAGACCAGCTTCATTAACAGCAGCGGCATCAGCGATCCTTCGGCGTAATGCAGCCAGAAGCGGTATTGCACCTTATGTGCCGGATCTAAAGGCTTAAGGCGTGACTCGGGATCGTACGTTTCCTGCAGGTACTCCAGGATGGCGCCCGACTCTGCAAGGATCAGTCCGTTATCTTCGATAACCGGCGATTTGCCCAACGGATGCACCTTTTTGAGAGCCTCCGGCGCCAGCATGTTCTTTTCGCGCTGGTAGTGGACGATCTCATAAGGCAGGCCGAGTTCTTCCAGCGCCCAGATCGCGCGGTGCGAGCGCGACTGGTTAAGGTGGTGTACCGTGAGCATGGCTTTCTCCTGTTATTCATACTTTTTAACTATAGAAAATTGAACAACACCGCGAAAAAAATTCGTCTAAAAATCGGTCGGTGAGGCTGGCGAAAAAACGGGTCTTGCATAGAATTAAAGTGTCAGCACAATCCGGAACCTCCCCAACCAGCTCGACACTGAGGGGTGCTGATGTCGGGGGAAACCCTCCCGTGAACCAGCGGGATAGAGTGAAAGACAAAGACCGGGAAAAACTAAAGCGCCCTTATGTGGCGCTTTAGTTCTTTATAATGCTTTTGCCGGCCGCACAATCTCAATCCTCCTCCAGCAACCGCGCCCCCGTCCCCTGCTCGCCCAGCCTGTCGCCGGGGTTACGCAACGGACAATCGCTACGCGACAGGCAGCCGCAGCCGATGCAGCCATCCAGCTCGTCACGCAGCGCGACCAGCGTATGAATACGCCGGTCCAGCTCTTCACGCCACTGGGACGACAGCTCTTTCCACTCTTTCGGGCTCAGCGTATGCCCTTCCGGCAGCACGCCAAACGCCTCGCCGATCGTGGCCAGGGGAATTCCGATTCGTTGCGCAATTTTGATAATCGCCACGTAGCGGAGCACGTCTCGGGTATAGCGGCGCTGATTGCCGCCGTTGCGGATGCTTTTAATTAACCCTTTGCTTTCATAGAAGTGGAGCGCCGATACCGCAACGCCACTTCGCTGCGCCACTTCACCGGGGGTTAACAGCGCTTTAATGCGCGGCAATCTCTTTTCCATAAAACCTCTTTACCTCAAGTTAACTTGAGGAATTATACTCGCCCGCAGAGAAAACGACGAATTAACCGAGATAGTTGTATCTACAGAGGGGCAACCTTATGTCGCATCAGCAGATTATTCAGACGCTTATTGAATGGATTGATGAACATATCGACCAACCGTTGAACATTGATGTGGTCGCTAAAAAGTCGGGCTATTCGAAATGGTATTTACAGAGAATGTTCCGCACGGTCATGCATCAAACGCTGGGCGAGTACATTCGCCAGCGCAGACTGCTGCTGGCGGCGCAGGCGCTACGCTCAACGCAGCGGCCCATTTTTGATATCGCGATGGATCTGGGCTATGTGTCGCAACAAACCTTTTCCCGCGTGTTTCGCCGCGAGTTTGACCGCACGCCAAGCGACTATCGCCACCAGTTAAATTAATCACCCTCAGTGCAAAGGCTGCTGCTGCCAGGTCATAAATTCCTGGGGCGGCATCGCTTTCGCGAAGTGCCATCCCTGACAAAACTGGACGCCACGCTTCAACAGCCAGCTCACCTGCTCTGCCGTCTCTACCCCTTCCGCAATGGTTTTCAGCCGCAGGCTTTGCGCCATCTCGATAATATGCTCGGCGATCAGGTGGCTGGTACTGTTGGTCGTTAAGGTATCGATAAACGATTTATCGATTTTCAGAATATCCACGTTCAGCGAGTAGAGGTTGTGCAGGTTCGAGTAGCCGGTACCGAAATCATCGATCGCGACTTCATAACCCGCCTGACGGAAAGCCTGAATCACCGGCGTGGTTTTTGGCACATCGATAAAACCGCGTTCCGTCACTTCTATTTTGATTTGCTGCGCACGGACGGCGTAGTGGCGGGCCTTGTCGGAAATCATGGCGATCAGCCGCGAGGAGTGGAAATCCGTGGCCGACAGGTTAATCGAAATATAGAGATGCGGATGCTCGGCCAGGAAATGGCCCAGATCGTTGAACACCTCCTCAACGACATAGTCCGTAATCCGCTCGCTCATTCCCTCATTTTCCGCCAGCGGGATAAACTCAGCCGGGCTCATCACCTGCCCGTTAAAGCCAGGCCAGCGCAACAGCGCCTCCGCGCCCACACACTGATTATTCTTAATATCAATAATCGGCTGATAGTGGACGCAAAGCTGTCGTTTGTTCAGCGCGCGGTGCAGTAAGCGCCCCGGCGAATTAAGCTCACGATGGGTACGGGACCATACCAGCAAAATAATAATGCTGCAGATCATGCCCAGCGGCAGCGTCAACGTCGCCTGGTGATAAAGCGTTTCATAAAAGCGTTTATTTGATGTCGAGACAATGGCCGCAATCGGTCTTTTGGGAGATGTTACGATCGTATAAAAGCGGTTATCTTTTTGAAATACCGATTCCTTATCCCGAATCATCGAATTTAATAAAGAAACATTGGCTTTCTGACTGACGGAAAAGAAAGCATTGGTTACCGTGTCGTACACACCCCACGAGAGAGAATGATCCGCGGACATGACTTCGCTGTATGAAAGCGGGTTAACGACAACCACATAATTTCCGCGCTGCATATATGTCATTTTATAGCCACTATAAAATGGGGTATCGCGATAATAATAGATAGCGACGTCAGGTTTGCGCGTGTAATTAGCGACAGGAATGGCGTAGGGGTGATCCGGTGTAAAAACGGTCGAACAAAGAAAATTCTGACCTTCAGCGTAAATTAAATCGGCGACAAACAGGCGGCCACGAACAACGTTCAGCATATATTGACGGTGTCCCGGCGTGCAAAGCTCGCCCTGATATTTTACCGCCTCGTCCCGGGCCAGCTCAACCTGTTGAATAACCAGCTCTGTTTTGTCTAAAGCCAGTTCAGCAAATGTGCGTAGCTGGGCGCTTGTTTCAGACACGGCACGCAGTTGGGCAAACCATAGCGCAAGCATCACCGGCAGCATAACTACCATGATGATCCCTACCACCCTGAGCATTTTGCGCCGCGCGCTACGATTCATTTCCCGCCCTATATCCCTGCATGTTGTACGCCTGTAGTAATGAAGGCCGGATGCTTTGTTAAACAGGTGATTACGTTGCATGAATCATGCGAAGTTAGCAACTGACTTTTAGTATTAAAAATCTTAAATTTCGTTATGCCGATAATATTTTCCCGTAAGTTAAACTGTAAGTATTCGTTCCGTTTCAATTAAGGAAAATAATTATCCAGCCCGTCAGGCAGACTGGAAGATAACACAACAGACAATCGTTGATTAAGCCAAACGTCTGACAGCATGAAAAAAGTACAATTTCATCAGGACGTTTTATGCTATTTGCTCTGAGGCATTGTGTCCGTTGATTTATAAATAGTCAGCCTACACCACAATATTTTGAGTATTGGCGGAGAATAACTCCCCTCATATAAAAACCGAATTTGCGGCATCCCCACCTGCCCGATGGGCGTTTCCGGCACGCTGTGGGTCCGCCTTCTCGTGCGCCGAAGGCAGAACCAGCTCGCACAATCGCCTTTTCTGAGGAATAAAATCCTCTTTTTTGATCGCACAGATACTGGCGAATAAATCAACAAATGTGATATAGTTCACACATATTTTGTAACGAGAAACACCGTTTCATTCAGTTCGTCTGTTTTATAGAGGATGGGTTTTATGGCAACCATTACTACCAGCATGGTTCTCCTGCGCTGGCCTTTGTTGAGTGCGGTACTGATGTTTCTAGCCAGCACGCTGAACATTCAGTTTCGTAAATCTGACTATGCGGGTCTTGCTGTTATCAGCACCCTGCTGGGGCTGGGTGCGGCCTGCTGGTTTGCAACGGGCCTGCTTGGCATTACCCTGCTGGATATCGCCGCCGTCTGGGAAAATATTAAAGTGGTGATGGTTGAGGCGATGAGCCATACGCCGCCAGACTGGCCGATGGTGATTACCTGATCCCTGACGGAATAAAAAAACCCAGACGATAGTCTGGGTTTTTTGTTTTCAGCACGCGGAAATCAGAACGGAATGTCGTCGTCGAAATCCATTGGCGGTTCGTTAGACGGCGCCGGAGCAGACTGCTGCTGCGGACGAGACTGTGCGCCGCCGCTGAACTGGTTGCCGCCCTGCGGCTGCTGAGGCTGACCCCAACCGCCCTGCTGCTGGCTCTGACCGCCACCTGCCGGTGCGCCACCGCCCTGACGGCCACCCAGCATCTGCATGGTGCCGCCCACGTTGACCACGACTTCTGTGGTGTACTTCTCAGCGCCGGCCTGATCGGTCCATTTGCGGGTACGCAGCTGGCCTTCGATATAGACCTGAGAACCTTTACGCAGATACTCGCCGGCCACTTCTGCCAGTTTGCCAAACAGCACTACGCGGTGCCATTCGGTCTGCTCTTTCATCTCACCGGTCGCTTTATCACGCCAGGATTCGGAAGTAGCCAGCGTAATGTTGGCAACTGCGCCACCACTCGGCATGTAGCGTACTTCCGGGTCCTGGCCCAGATTACCGACGAGAATCACCTTGTTTACGCCTCTGCTGGCCATGTTCGTGTCTCCTGAATACGTTTCTTAATAGTGTAAACGCGCGAGTGTACCATTTCCACGCGGCAATTTGCATAGTTGCGTAGTCGGTTCAGAAATCTCTCGCGGACTCGACATTGTTACACAGCCAATCAGAAAATGCATTCCAATACTGTATATTCAAACAGGTCAAATTGTGTCATAATTAGCCGTTTCTGACAGCCGTTTGTCCTTCAAACAAATCAGGCAATCCGTGTTCCAACCGGGAAAGGTGAATGGATAAGATCGAAGTTCGGGGCGCCCGCACCCACAATCTCAAGAATATCAACCTCATAATCCCTCGCGACAAACTCATTGTCGTGACCGGGCTTTCGGGGTCTGGCAAATCCTCACTGGCTTTCGACACTTTGTATGCCGAAGGACAGCGTCGTTACGTTGAATCGCTCTCTGCGTACGCGCGTCAGTTCCTGTCGCTGATGGAAAAACCGGATGTCGACCACATTGAAGGGTTGTCCCCTGCTATCTCTATTGAGCAGAAGTCCACCTCGCATAACCCGCGTTCAACGGTCGGTACCATTACCGAAATTCATGACTACCTGCGTCTGCTGTATGCCCGCGTGGGTGAGCCGCGCTGCCCGGACCACGACGTCCCGCTGGCGGCCCAGACCGTAAGCCAGATGGTGGATAACGTGCTGTCGCAGCCGGAAGGCAAACGCCTGATGCTGCTGGCGCCGATCATCAAAGAGCGAAAAGGCGAACACACCAAAACGCTGGAAAACCTGGCAAGCCAGGGCTATATCCGCGCCCGCATCGACGGCGAGGTGTGTGACCTGTCCGATCCGCCAAAGCTGGAGTTGCAGAAGAAGCACACCATCGAGGTGGTGATTGACCGCTTTAAGGTGCGCGACGATCTCGCCACGCGCCTGGCGGAATCCTTTGAAACGGCGCTGGAACTCTCTGGCGGCACGGCCGTGGTGTCCGATATGGACGACCCAAAAGCGGAAGAGCTGCTCTTCTCCGCCAACTTCGCCTGCCCGATTTGCGGCTACAGCATGCGCGAGCTTGAGCCGCGCCTGTTCTCATTCAACAACCCGGCGGGCGCGTGCCCGACGTGTGACGGCCTGGGCGTGCAGCAGTATTTCGACCCGGACCGCGTGATCCAGAACCCGGAGCTGTCGCTGGCGGGCGGTGCCATTCGCGGCTGGGACAAGCGTAACTTCTACTACTTCCAGATGCTGAAATCGCTGGCGGAGCACTACAAGTTCGACGTCGAAGCGCCGTGGGCGAGCCTGAGCCCGAACGTACACAAAGTGATCCTGTTCGGTTCCGGCAAAGAGAACATCGAGTTCAAGTATATGAACGATCGCGGCGATACCTCAGTGCGTCGCCACCCGTTCGAAGGGGTGCTGCACAACATGGAGCGCCGATACAAAGAGACCGAATCCAGCGCGGTGCGCGAGGAGCTGGCGAAGTTCATCAGCAACCGCTCCTGCGCCACCTGTGAGGGTACGCGTCTGCGTCGCGAAGCGCGCCACGTGTTTGTGGAAAACACGGCACTGCCGACCATCTCAGACATGAGCATCGGCCACGCGATGGACTTCTTCAACAACCTGAAGCTCTCCGGCCAGCGCGCGAAAATTGCCGAAAAAGTGCTGAAAGAGATCGGCGATCGCCTGAAGTTCCTGGTGAACGTTGGCCTGAACTACCTGACGCTTTCCCGCTCGGCAGAAACGCTCTCCGGCGGTGAAGCCCAGCGTATCCGTCTGGCGAGCCAGATTGGTGCAGGTCTGGTAGGCGTGATGTACGTGCTGGATGAGCCGTCCATCGGCCTGCACCAGCGCGACAACGAGCGTCTGCTCGGCACGCTGGTTCACCTGCGCAACCTCGGCAACACGGTAATTGTGGTCGAGCACGATGAAGATGCGATCCGCGCGGCTGACCACGTCATCGACATTGGCCCTGGCGCTGGCGTACACGGCGGCCAGGTTGTCGCGGAAGGGACGCTGAAGGACATCATGGCGGTGCCCGAATCGCTGACCGGCCAGTACATGAGCGGCAAGCGTAAGATTGAGGTGCCAAAACAGCGCGTAGCGGCAGATCCGGAAAAAGTGCTGAAGCTGACCGGCGCGCGCGGCAACAACCTGAAAGACGTCACCCTGACGCTGCCGGTTGGCCTGTTTACCTGCATCACCGGCGTGTCCGGTTCCGGTAAATCGACGCTGATCAACGATACGCTGTTCCCGATTGCGCAGACGGCGCTAAACGGCGCGACGCTGGCCGAGCCTGCACCGTACCGCGACATCCAGGGGCTGGAGCATTTCGATAAAGTTATCGACATTGACCAGAGCCCGATTGGCCGTACCCCGCGCTCTAACCCGGCAACCTATACCGGCGTCTTCACGCCCGTACGTGAACTGTTTGCCGGAGTGCCGGAAGCGCGTTCACGCGGCTATACGCCAGGACGTTTCAGCTTTAACGTTCGCGGTGGCCGCTGCGAAGCGTGCCAGGGCGACGGCGTGATCAAGGTTGAGATGCACTTCCTGCCGGATATCTACGTGCCGTGCGACCAGTGCAAAGGCAAACGCTATAACCGCGAAACGCTGGAAATTAAGTACAAAGGCAAGACCATCCACGAAGTGCTGGACATGACCATCGAAGAGGCGCGCGAATTCTTTGACGCCGTCCCTGCGCTGGCGCGTAAGCTGCAGACGCTGATGGACGTGGGCCTGACCTACATTCGTCTGGGACAGTCGGCAACCACGCTGTCCGGCGGTGAAGCGCAGCGCGTGAAGCTGGCGCGTGAGCTGTCAAAACGCGGCACCGGTCAGACGCTCTACATTCTGGATGAGCCGACCACCGGCCTGCACTTTGCCGATATTCAGCAGCTGCTCGACGTGCTGCATCAGCTGCGCGATCAGGGCAACACTATCGTGGTCATCGAACATAACCTGGACGTGATTAAAACCGCGGACTGGATTGTCGATCTCGGCCCGGAAGGCGGCAGCGGCGGCGGTGAAATTCTCGTCTCCGGTACGCCAGAGACCGTTGCAGAGTGCGAAGCCTCGCACACCGCGCGCTTCCTTAAACCGTTGCTGTAATTGTCACACGGAGAGTTGCTGTCGGGTGGTTTCCGGCAGCAGCTCAACCGCCTGCTGATAGGACGCGTCCACCAGGTAGTAAATCTGCGAGCCAGGAATCGATCCATCCAGATAGACGGTGCTCCAGTGCGCCTTATTGAGGTGCTTGCTCGGCCTCACGTCATCATGCTGTTGGCGTAGCAAATCCGCCAGTTCAGGGCTGGTTTTCAGTGACGCCGCCGGACGGCCTTCCACCTCTTTCACCATCGCAAACAGGACATCTCCCACTTTTATCTGCGTGGCTTTCCAGTCGCTATGAACGCTCTGCTCCGCGCCGGGCTTGCTCATGCAGTACTGAAGTATCTCCGAAATTGTCATCTTTATTCCCCTTGTAGCGTGGCGATAATTTTACGCGAACCACCGTGAATGCGATGCTCTCCCAGCCAGATCCCCTGCCACGTTCCCAACAGCAGCCGCCCGTTGTGAACCGGCAGCATCAACGATACGCCCAGCAGGGAGGATTTAATATGCGAAGGCATATCGTCCGCCCCCTCATAGTCATGCTCGTAAGGCGCGTTGTCCGGGACACTCTTCAGAAAATGGTGCTCCATGTCGGACCGGACGGTGGGATCGCAATTTTCATTAAGCGTGAGAGAGGCGGACGTGTGCTGAAGCAGCAGATGCAGTAAACCCGTTTTCACCCGCGACAGATCGCGGAGCTGCCCGATGACTTCATCCGTCACCAGGTGAAATCCGCGTGGTTTAGCGCTTAAGGTCAGGGTCTGTTGGTACCACATGTGCTGCTCCGTGATGAAAGATGAATCTTTCTAAGTGTGCAGCAAGAAGACGAAAGGTAAAACCCGCAGCAGCGAGATTTGATTAAAAAAGAGTCAAACCCGCTGCCGGATACTTAATACTCCGAGTTGACGATCACCTCTTCGCCAAACTTTCCGGCCATCGGCAGCGGTCGATAGGTCGAGTTAGAGGCGCGCAATACCCTGATCCCTCTGGCCCCCACGTCATGTGCGGCGGTGATGTCGTTATCCGAATCGCCGTAGAATACTTTGATATTTTTCTTTTCCAGCCACTGGGTTTTGGTGTTTTGCCCCTCTTTGTCACCGGCAAAAATGACCGGGTTCATGCTGGTCGCCGGGATCTGGAAATCATCCTGCAGCGTTTTAGAGACGGTTTCCGTTTTGGTCTGACTGCGGCCGGTAACAAAGTAGATGCTGTCACCGCGCTTCACGTGCATAGCAATAAGCGCACGGGCAACCTCTTTCGGGATGCTGAATTCGTCCCAGCCGTTATTCATTTTTTCCCAGAATTCCGGGTTCTTCAGATACGCTTCGCTGTCGGGTGAATACGTTTTCTTCCCGCGCCAGAAGCCGGGGCTTGAGAACAGCACGGTATCGTCAATGTCAAAACCCACGGCCATTGGCGCGCGGCCGATCAGGCTGTTTTCGATTTGGGCCACTGAAACCCAGTGAATGGGGGCCTGTTCGGCCAGCATGGCGGCGGTGGTGCCGGTGTAGAGCGGCGTCGGTGCAGAAGCTCGCGCCACAACAGCGCTGTTAAGCGAGAACAATAAGCAGGCGGCGCTGAGCGCCAGTGTGATCTTGCGCATATTTTCCCCTGAATATTCAGTTTGTTATCGTTTTAATTTGAGCGGATGGTCAAAAAACTATCCGACCATAACCCCAGCGGGAGGTGAAGGGAAGGAGTTTTTGCTTATGAAGCGGAATAAAAAGAAGACGATCACAGAATACCGGGCAACGTATTTGTGCGGCCTGATGCCCCCACCCCAGCCCTCTCCCATAGGGAGAGGGAGGGTTGGTAAGCGCTTACATTACAGCAGCAAACGCCTGCGCCACGCGATGAACGTTGCTGGCATTCAGGCCCGCCACGCACATACGGCCGCTGGCGATCAGGTAGACGCCGAACTCTTCCCGCAGGCGATCGACCTGCGCCGCGCTCAGACCGGTATAGCTGAACATCCCGCGCTGCTTGAGCAGATAGTCGAAGTTATGTCCCGGCACGGCCTCTTTCAGCACGTTAACCAGCTCCTGACGCATGGACAGGATGCGCTTACGCATCGCTTCCACTTCGGCAAGCCAGGATGCTTTCAGCTGTTCGTCACCGAGAACCGTCGCCACCACCTGCGCACCAAAG
This sequence comes from Enterobacter sp. E14S, assembly GCF_055666685.1. Taxonomy (NCBI): domain Bacteria; kingdom Pseudomonadati; phylum Pseudomonadota; class Gammaproteobacteria; order Enterobacterales; family Enterobacteriaceae; genus Enterobacter; species Enterobacter sp. E14S. The sequence continues at coordinate 57,804 of NZ_JBVODQ010000012.1, forward strand.
TTTGGCGGGCTGGAGTAAATGCGGCGAACCGTCGCCTTCAGCTGGCCGAGCACGCGACCCGCCGCTTCGGCGTCTTCACAGACCACGGACAGACCGCCAACGCGTTCACCGTACAGGGAGAAGATTTTAGAGAAGGAGTTGCTGACCAGCGCTGGCAGCCCGGCGCTGGCCACGGCGCGGATGGCGTAAGCATCTTCTTCCATGCCCGCGCCAAAGCCCTGGTAGGCGATGTCGAGGAACGGAATCAGGTCGCGGGCCTTCAGTACCTCAATCACCGCATCCCACTGGGCGTTGGTGAGATCCGCCCCGGTCGGGTTATGGCAGCATGGGTGCAGCAGCACAATGCTGCGCGCCGGCAGGGTGTTCAGTTTTTCTAGCAGCGCTTCGACGCGCACGCCGTTCGTTTCGCCGTCGAACCACGGATAGGTCGCCACGTTGAAACCTGCGCCCTCGAAGATCGCAACGTGGTTTTCCCACGTCGTCACTGACCCACACGCCTGAATCCGGGAAGTATTTTTTCAGGAAGTCTGCACCCACTTTCAGCGCACCCGAGCCGCCCAGCGTCTGGATGGTCGCCACGCGTTTTTGCGCGAGCACCGCGTGATCGGCACCGAATAACAGCGGAGCGATGGTGTTGCGGTAGGCGTTTAACCCTTCCATCGGCAGATAAAGAGAAGCACCGTGTGGAACAGCGTTCAGACGCGCTTCGGCTTCGGCAACGGCTTTTAATTGAGGAATAATGCCATCCTCGTTGTAATACAGACCGATGCTGAGGTTCACTTTGTCGCTGCGAGGATCTTCTTTGAAACGCTCCATTAAGGAGAGGATAGGGTCGCCAGCATAGGCGTCAACTTTCTGAAACACGCGATGGTTCTCCGGAATTCGATGAGGCAGGGATTTCAACAATAAACCGGAATATCACTCAACACCACCCCTTAAGATTATCCTGCGATCGGCATAGGTTTTTTGCGTCCTCTCGCCATGACATTTACCCAATATTTTCTCCTTCTCGCTTTCCGTAATGTGGCTCCTGCGCAACCGCGCATTCACTGATTCAAGGAGTTCACATCATGGATTCACAATTTATTGGTTCAGTTATTAACGCCCTGCCGCTGGAACATATGATCGGCGGTCCGCTGCAGGCGATGATCAAAGCACAGGTCCAGGCGAGCAAGGCCTATACCGACTTCCTGCTCTCCGTCTGTATTAAAGACGGCAAAGCTGTCGCGATCGAGTTCGATTACGACGAAACCGTGGTAGACGAACAGGGGGTCAATAAAGGCAGCGTGACCCGCAAGATGAGCATTCCGCTCCTGGCGGCGGTCACCCACCCCATCATCTGTATCGAGGACGGCACCATCGACTTTGAGCTGGAAGTGAGCCAGAGCGAAGCCAGTTCCAGCAGCACCGAAGCGGAGGCATCCGTGGAAGCGTCCGTCGGCTGGGGCGTTTTCAAAGCGAAAATGACCGGCAAGGTCTCCCATAAATCGGAGCAGACCCGTTCGACCGATACACGCGCGAAATATTCCATTCATACCCAGATTAAACGCCAGGAGCCACCTGAAGCTCTGCAGCGCGTGATTGATTACCTGACCAACGCCAAAACCAAGCCTGTCGCTGCGCAATAATCTTCCACGCCGCGACATACGTGCGATTCCGTAACGCAGGGGCTACCCGGGTAGCCCTTTTTCCAGGAGCGAAATATGTCTTTTAAAAAATGGCTGCGCGGCGGCAAGGATGAGGAGCCGGAAAACAGGGCGGGCAAAGAGGATCAAGGCACGCCGCCGGTACAGGACAACACGCCTCCATCGCCTCCAGCCGACATTCCCGGCGTGCCGATCTCGCTTGAAGATATCACGCGTGGGATGCAGTACGCGGCCACTGCGGCCAACGAACTGATTGCTCAGCAGTATATGAAGGCGCTGGATCCCTTTTTCGAACCCGCAGAAGACGGTTCGTTAATTCCACGCACGGTACAGCTGGCGCTGGATGAAAAGCACTATTTTGACCTGCCCTTAGTCGCGCTTTCGACACCGCGCGGGCTGATGCTGGAAAAGATGAAGGTCAACCTGACGATCCGTACGGAAGGCATGCAGGCGCCTTCCCGCCAGTCCGGTGAAAACGAATTTGGCCGCTTTCACGTCAGCCTTTCGCCTTCCAGCGATAACAAAGGCGGGCGTGACAGCCGCCACGTGGATGTGGAAATGCAATTTACCGCACTTGAGCCACCGGAAAGCGTCATGCGTTTGATTGACGAATACACCAACAAGGTGATTCCCCGCCCGAAAGCAGAGGAGACTCCGTAATGCAAAAACAACCAGAACGTACAGGTGACAAGGGCATTCAGCTTATTTGCCAGTTTGAAGGGCTGAGGCTGGAGCGTTATCGCGATGCCGTAGGTTTATGGACCATCGGCTACGGCCATTTGATCCTCAAAGAGGAGATGGAAAAGCTCACCAAAATTACCACCGGTGAAGCCAAAGATCTGCTGCGCAAAGATCTGAAACGCACCGAGGACGGCGTGAAAAAACTGCTGAACAGCGCTTCGACACAGAACCAATTCGACGCGCTGGTTTCGTTCGCCTTCAACCTTGGCGTGGGCAATTTAAAGAAATCCACGCTACTCAAAAAATTCAACGCAGGCGATATCCAGGGCGCCGCACTGCAGTTCAAAAGCTGGAATAAGGCAGGTGGTAAGGTTTTGTCCGGGCTTACCCGACGCCGCGAAGCGGAAATGAAGCTATTTCTTAGTTAATTCAACAGGAAAATTACAATGAAACCACTATACATAGTGAAAATGGCCGTACTGTCTGTTTCGTTATTCAACGTGTTACAGGCAACCGCCGCCATGCCAACCTGCGAAGAGGAAATAAAGGAAGCCAACGCCTTTTTATCTTCTCAGGGTATGGTGCCCGTCAATAACGTGACCGATCTGGCGACAACGCTTCGTCATATAAAAAATTTTGGGCGCCTGCCCGACCGCTATATTACCTCGGATGAGGCCAAACGCCTCGGCTGGTCGGGAAGTGAAAGCGAATCGCTTTGGGGTCTTAAACCCACCAATCAAAAATGGATCGGTGGCGATAAATACAGCCATCGCGCTCTTCCTTCCAGTCAGCCCTGGCTTAGCGCGGATGTCGATGTCGTGAAGGGGTATCGCTCTCCCAAGCGTTTGATTTACAGCCTGTCAGGGCAACAGCGCTTTATTACGACCGATAAGTATCAGCATATTGTTGAGCTGGATCCCTGCCAATAATAAGCGCCCGTTACGATAATAAATCCCCTTTTCCGAGGGGATTTATCCTTGCAGAGGATGAACGTATGTCTGACATCTATCTCCCGACCCTCATCAGTGAAGCCTTGCTGGCTTTTTCAGGTTTATTTGGCGGCGTCAGTATCTCGTTTTTCTGGCAACCGCAGCGATTGCACCAGCACAGCCGATTTATGGCAGGCATTATTTTTGGTGGAATCAGCATGGGCGCGGCCGTCGCATTAGGTGGATTAGCAGCCCGCTGGTTAAAGATAGACCTTAATCAGGCCGATATCACGCTTGGTTTAGGGTATATCCTCGGGGCAATGAGTAATGGACTGATCGTCTGGCTGGCAAACTTTTTTCGCCGGCATGAACAACGCGATATTTTTGATGTTGCAAGCGTCATCAAAAGTAAAGTCAGACATGAATCACTTTCTCCGCCTGATTTAACCCACAACAAACCCGATGGAGAATAAATGCTTAACATAATGAATGGCTGGGTGCTTCCCTTTATTATCTTCGTCGACCTGATAACATCGCTGCTGATTTTGTTTGCCGCCTATAGTCGAAGAGTCCATGCCCTGCCGGTAATGTGTAAAATTGGCTTAGCCGCCCTCGCCTTTGGTTTTTTTGGTGAAAGCAGCTTAAACATGAAATTTATTCTTACCGGTGCTGATATACTGAGTGACAGCTTTCCATTCTGGCTATTGCAGGACTTCGGAACGCTGGTGGTGGTGATATATTATTTCAAATCTCAGTACCGTTAAAAAACAAAGCGCAACAGAGGTCTGTCTGTTGCGCTTTTCTTTTAACGCATTTTGACTGCAGCCTTTCGATTTGCTGAAAATCGGCTAATTAGACATATATTTAAAATAGAGCATTGCGGCCTGTGTCCGATTGTTGACCTGTAGTCGGTGAAAGATGGATTCCAGATGCACTTTGACCGTACCTGCGCTGATATTCAATTGCCGGCTGATCTGCTTATTTGTTCCCCCATTCGCCAGCAGCTTAAGAACTTCCTTCTGCCGACGACTCAGGGAATAGATTGGCAAACCGCCAGTGGGTTGTTCTCGCTGGACCACGGCTTGCTCCGGAAAACAGACCACCCCCGAGGAGACCATGCAAAGTATCTGGCTGATTTTCTCGGCGGGGAGATCCTTGGTAAAAATACCCTTAATGCTTTGCCGGATATAGAAGTTGAATATCTTATCCGTCGTTTTTCGTAACATCACCACGATCGGTAGCTCAGGCCAGTTTGTCATCAAATTAGTGATAAAATCACGGCACTTCATTTCACCATCCAGCAAAATAATGCTGACCGGCATAGAGGTTAAAATTGCGTGTGCATCTTCAAAATTGTTCGCTGCAAAAACAGTGCATTCCGGCATTACGCGTTCCAGCTCTGTTTTCATACCGTGAATGAAGATCGGTAATTCATCGATCATTAATATATTCATCGTAGCATAACCCCGTGTGAAATCTATTTTCTTAGGTTATTCAACCAACTTATTCCGAAATTAAGTATGCGTGCTATTACAAAACTGTAAAAACAGCATTCGGCATAAGGCAAACGTCATATACCCAAAGCAAAAAGTTAAGCAGTACTACACATTAGACATAGCCATATTTAATTAAAAGCGATCTTATCATTATCAAAAACAGCCTGGGCTTAATAGCATATTCCCCGAAAAATTGCTGACACGTATTATTTAACTGCACGCGTGCCATCTACCTACATATTAATATTTCAATGAGGTCATTTATGACAATACTAACAGTGTATTTCTGTGGTACTGGATCTAATAAATTTGATGAGTCTCATGCTAATTACTGGAACGGCGAGTTCATCTCTTCTCTGGCAGCCAATAACAAGGGTAAAGAGTTCGCCGAATGGGTCATTCTTGATGGTCCGGGGAGCGGCAATCTACAAAGCGATGAGCTTTGGGTCAAAAGCGGAGAATATTCTCAGCTTCGCGCCCAGCTTCTGGGCAGCGGCTGGAATGAGAATGTTCAGCATGCGATCAATATTATCAAAGGACACGTTGACTGGCAGCGTGAAAAGCTCACAAAAGAAAACTATGAGCAGCTTAAAAAGGCGGGCGTACCGATTCAGGACGTTGAGGTTACCGGCTCATTTTGGTGGCGCAAATATGACTATGGCGATCGTAAAGTGACCCAGCAGGCGCTGCAGCAGCAAATCATCAAAACCTTCCGTCAGGGGCAGATCCTGCCCACTCAGGTGAACCTTGTTGGGTGGAGCCGGGGCGGAATTAGCTGCCATATGCTTGCCAATGCAATGCTGGCCGATCCCCTTTTAACAACGATTCCGGTGAATATTTTTGCGGTCGATCCGGTTCCGGGCATGGGCAATTTCCAGGCGGACAAAGTCACTCTGGGCAGCAACGTTAAGGAGTATGTGGCTTTCTATGCCAGACATGAGCGGTCAAAAGGTTTCTCGTGCGTCATTCCACAGACCGATAGCGCGACAAAAGTACATGTTTATCCCATGTCCGGCCGCCACGCTACGCTGGTGGGGAATGCTTCGGCCAATGGGAATAGCGGGGAAAAAGTGGTCCATGAGCCCGGCACGATCGTGCGTCATTTCGCCGAAGTTTGCCTGCAAAGATGGGGCGTCACGCTGGATAAAAAGCTCAATCTGGATGGGGTGCAGCTGCTGGAACTGCATCAGGCCATTCAGCGCAACGCTCCGCTATTCGCCGAGATGCAGAAAACGGTGTACACCATTTCGGAAAACGATGGGGGGGAGCGCTATGTCTCGCTGGGCAGCACCGGAAAACGGTTCTCGTCCATCCAGGGTTCGCGCCTCAGCCCGGAGTCAGGGCTCGCGTCGGATTATTTGACTAATCAGGCGATCTATAACGTGTTGAAATAAGCGTTACGCGTCCAACGGCAGCTAATGCCGTTGGACGACTATCTGCAAGTCTCAGTCGATGTACTTCATCGCCACCCTTGACGTCAGGCGCGTGATAAGTTCGTAAGCACTCACTTTCGTAATTTCAGCAATGCGTTCGACGGGCAAACCTTCGCCCCACATCACGACGTCGTCACCGGGCTTATCCTGGGCTTCAGGCCCCAGATCGACACAAATCATGTCCATCGCCACGCGGCCGACGATCTTCACCTCGCGACCGTTGACCAGAACCGGCGTGCCCGACGGCGCGGCGCGCGGATAACCGTCACCATAGCCCATCGCCACCACACCGAGACGGGTATCACGCTCGCTGGTCCAGGTACCGCCGTAGCCCACCGGCTCGCCCGCTTTATGGTCACGCACGGCAATCAGGTTAGAGACCAGCGACATGACCGGCTGGAAGCCAAAGTCCGGCCCCCAGGGTTTATTCTCCAGCGGCGACACGCCGTAGAGAATGATGCCCGGTCGCGCCCAGTCGAAATGCGACTGCGGCCACAGCAGAATACCGCCGGATGCCGCAATCGAGCGCATCCCCGGCTTGCCTTCGCAGAAGGTGTTAAAGATATCCAGCTGGCGCTCGGTCGCACCGCACTCGGGCTCATCGGCGCGGGCGAAGTGGCTGACAATATTCACCGGCTGACGCACGTTTTTGCACCGGCATAAACGCTGATAAAACGCTTCCGCGCTTTCCGGACGCACGCCCAGACGATGCATGCCCGTGTCGAGCTTCATCCAGACGGTCACCGGCTCGCTCAGCTTGGCGGTTTCGAGTGCGGCGAGCTGTTCTTCGTTATGTACCGCGGTATGCAGATGCTGGTCAGCAATGGTCGGCAGATCGCTGGCTTCGAAAAAGCCTTCGAGGAGCAGAATGGGTTGGGTAATGCCGCCCGCGCGCAGGCGGAGGGCTTCTTCGAGACGGGCGACGCCAAAGGCGTCGGCATCGGGGAGCGTTCGCGCGGTCTCAAGAAGACCGTGTCCGTAAGCGTTCGCTTTCACGACTGCAACGAGCCTGCTGGCGGGCGCCAGTTCACGCAGACGTTGCAGGTTGTGTCGCAGAGCGCGGCGGTTAATCACAACAGTTGCCGCTTGCATTTGAATTCCTTAGAAATTACTCATCATCATATTGAGGACCGGCATAGTTGTCGAAACGCGACCACTGTCCGTTAAAGGTCAGACGCACCGTCCCGATCGGGCCGTTACGTTGCTTACCAATGATAATTTCGGCGATCCCCTTCAGGTCGCTGTTCTCGTGATAAACCTCATCACGGTAGATAAACATGATTAAGTCGGCATCCTGCTCGATGGAGCCGGACTCACGCAGGTCGGAGTTGACCGGGCGCTTGTCGGCACGTTGTTCCAGGGAGCGGTTCAGCTGCGACAGCGCCACTACCGGCACGTGCAACTCTTTGGCTAACGCCTTGAGCGAGCGGGAAATCTCCGCAATTTCAAGCGTACGGTTGTCGGAAAGCGACGGGACGCGCATCAGCTGAAGGTAGTCGATCATGATGAGGCCGATGCCGCCGTGTTCACGGGCGATACGGCGCGCGCGGGAGCGCACTTCCGTCGGCGTCAGGCCGGAGGAGTCATCGATATAGATGTTACGTTTTTCCAGCAGAATGCCCATGGTGCCGGAGATGCGCGCCCAGTCTTCATCATCGAGCTGGCCGGTACGAATGCGGGTCTGATCTACGCGCGACAGCGACGCCAGAGAACGCATCATAATCTGCTCGGAGGGCATCTCAAGGCTGAAGATCAGCACCGGCTTATCCTGCAACATCGCCGCGTTTTCGACGAGGTTCATCGCAAAGGTAGTTTTACCCATCGACGGACGCGCGGCGACGATAATCAAATCCGACGGCTGCAGGCCGGCGGTTTTCTTGTTCAAATCGTCATAGCCGGTGTTTACCCCGGTCACACCGTCGTGCGGCTGCTGGAACAGCTGTTCGATACGGGCAACGGTGGCGTCGAGGACATCGGCGATGTTTTTTGGGCCTTCGTCTTTATTGGCGCGGCTTTCGGCGATTTTAAAGACGCGGGATTCAGCCAGGTCGAGCAGGTCTTCGCTGGTGCGCCCCTGCGGATCAAAACCGGCCTCGGCGATCTCATTCGCCACCGAGATCATCTCGCGGACGACGGCTCGTTCGCGCACGATATCGGCATAAGCGCTGATGTTCGCTGCACTAGGCGTGTTTTTTGACAGTTCCGCCAGATAGGCAAACCCGCCGCAGCTGTCGAGCTGACCAAGACGCTCCAGCGATTCCGCGAGCGTGATCAGGTCGATCGGGCTGCCCGATTCCTGCAGACGCGCCATTTCAGTAAAGATGTGGCGGTGCGGGCGGGTGTAGAAATCTTCCGCCACGACGCGCTCGGCGACGTCGTCCCAGCGCTCGTTATCCAGCATTAAACCGCCCAACACCGACTGTTCCGCTTCAATCGAGTGCGGCGGGACCTTTAACCCTGCGACCTGGAAATCACGCTCGCGAGGTTCAGTCTGTTTGTTGAAGGGTTTGTTTCCTGCCATAGTGAATGGAGTTACCGAGATAAAGAGTGGGTCGAAAGATTACCATATTTTTCTTACGGAGGGAGCATGGCAACGCGCATTGAATTCCAGAAACACGGTGGGCCAGACGTACTGAAAGCGGTGGAGTTCACACCTGCCGCGCCTGGCGAAAACGAAGTGCAGGTTGAAAACAAAGCCATCGGCATTAACTACATCGACACCTATATTCGCGGCGGTCTCTACCCGCCGCCGTCAATGCCGAGCGGCCTGGGCACCGAGGCGGCCGGGGTCGTCGTCAAAGTGGGCAGCGCGGTTAAGCATATTAAAGAGGGCGACCGCGTGGTATACGCGCAGTCTGCGCTGGGCGCTTACAGCTCCGTCCACAACGTTCCGGCGGATAAAGCCGCCCTGCTGCCTAACGCCATCTCCTTTGAGCAGGCAGCGGCGTCATTCCTGAAAGGCCTGACGGTTTACTACCTGCTGCGCAAAACCTATGAAATTAAGCCCGACGAGCAGTTCCTGTTCCATGCCGCAGCGGGTGGCGTCGGGCTCATCGCCTGTCAGTGGGCAAAAGCACTGGGCGCGAAGCTGATCGGCACGGTCGGAAATGCACAAAAAGCGCAGCGCGCGCTGCAGGCAGGCGCCTGGCAGGTGATTAACTACCGTGAAGAGAGCATTGTTGAGCGGCTGAAGGAGATCACCAGCGGCAAAAAAGTGCGCGTGGTGTATGACTCTGTGGGGAAAGACACGTGGGAAGCGTCGCTGGACTGTCTGCAGCGCCGTGGTCTGATGGTCAGCTTCGGCAATGCGTCAGGCGCAGTAACCGGCGTTAACCTCGGCATACTGAACCAGAAAGGTTCGCTGTATGTGACTCGCCCTTCCCTGCAAGGATACATCACCAACCGGGAAGAACTTGAGGAAGCCAGCAACGAGCTGTTCTCGCTGATCGCCAGCGGCGTCATCAAAGTGGATGTGGCAGATGCGCAGAAATACGCGCTAACCGATGCGCAGCGCGCGCATGAGGTGCTGGAGAGCCGGGCGACGCAGGGATCGAGCTTGTTGATTCCCTGAGACCCAAAAAGAAATTGGGCTTCCCGTGGGAAGCCCTTTCTTTTTTTAGTTCGGCTGTATGTAGGGTACAGCTCGATGAATTCTTTAACGGCAGTCATAGTGACAGATTCGATAACTAAATCCTATTCTGTTCTAAGCCATGCCGCCGGAAAAGTTACAAGTATGTGACGAACCCCTCAATACCTTAGTAACGGAAGCGGTTATTGCGCTGATAACTGGGCACTTTTGGCGCTTTAATCGCCCGAATCACCCACACGACCGCAATGGCCAGCAGTAGCCACGGCAACAGTTTGATCGTCAGCGCAAACAGTCCGCCAATAAACATGACCACCGTCGCCACCACGATAGCCGCCAGAATGCCGAGCAGCGAAACGCCTGTCGCTAACAGCATGACAAAAAAGCCAATCACAAAAAGTAGTTCCAGCATGGTGCTCTCCCACGAGTTCCCGAGTAATGCAGTCAGCATTACAAGAATCATGCCAGTATTAAGCTGTTGTTATTAAAGAAAAACGCCCCGCGAACGTTCGCAGGGCGTGGTGAATTTGACGAACTTTTAGCGAAAGTTATCGCTTGTCTGCCACCAGTCGCAGCGCATGTTCCAGCACCTCAATATCGGCACCGGCTTTATGCGCATTCTCGCTCAGGTAGCGGCGCCACTGGCGCGCGCCCGGAATACCCTGGAACAGGCCAAGCATATGGCGAGTGATATGGCCAAGATAAGTGCCATTGCTCAACTCACGCTCAATGTAGGGGTACATGGCACGCACGACGGCAACCGGATCGGTGTCCGCGCCTTCGATACCAAAGATTTCGCGATCGACCGTCGCCAGAATGCCCGGATTCTGATACGCCTCGCGGCCGACCATCACGCCATCCATATGCGCCAGATGCGCTTTGGCCTCTTCCAGCGACTTGATGCCGCCGTTGATGGACATCGTCAGGTGCGGGAAGTCACGCTTCAGTTGATACACGCGCGGATAGTCCAGCGGCGGGATCTCACGGTTCTCTTTCGGGCTGAGGCCGGAGAGCCAGGCTTTTCGCGCGTGGATGATGAACATCTCGCACTCGCCTTTCCCGGATACCGTGTTGATGAAGTCGCACAGGAATTCGTAGCTGTCCTGGTCGTCAATGCCGATACGGGTTTTGACCGTGACCGGAATGGAGACCGCATCGCGCATCGCCTTGATACAGTCAGCTACCAGCTGTGCATTCCCCATCAGACAGGCGCCAAACATGCCGTTTTGCACGCGGTCGGACGGGCAGCCAACGTTCAGATTGATCTCGTCGTAGCCGCGTTCTTCTGCCAGCTTCGCGCACTGCGCCAGCGCGGCCGGATCGCTGCCGCCCAGCTGCAGGGCAACCGGATGCTCTTCTTCGCTAAAGGCCAGATAGTCGCCCTTCCCGTGAATGATTGCGCCCGTGGTCACCATTTCGGTGTACAGCAGCGTATGGCGGGAGAGCTGGCGCAGGAAGTAGCGGCAGTGTCTGTCCGTCCAGTCGAGCATCGGCGCAATGGAGAAACGGTGTGCAGGGAAAGCGGTCTGTAATTCTGACGACATGGCGAAGTTTTAAGCATCTGGTGGAAAAGGGGCGCTACTATAGCACAAAGAAAAGCCGGAGGCGCAGCGCCTCCGGTGGACTTTAGAACGTCATGCTCAGCTGAGCCCCGGCGCCCCAGGTTTCATCCTCGCCGTACAGGCCCATCAGGTCAACATGAACGGTACTGAACGGCGCGAAGCCGACACCGCCGGTAAAGACATTGCTGTCGTTACCCTTCACGTCCGCGCGATAACCCGCACGCACCGCCAGCCAGCTGAGCGGCGTAACCTCAGCACCGACCCCCACGTACTGCGACGTATCTTCGCTCTTGAAGCCTTTGGTTTCCGTCAGATCGCCATCGGCGGTCAGCGTCACCAGGTCGTTATGCCAGGCGGCGCCGGCGGTCACCAGCGGACGGATCTGGTAGGTGTCTTTGTAGCTCACCACTTCTCCCGTCCGGCCGTTGCGGATACGGATATCTTTGGTGTCGATATCGCGCGACATCAGGTTTTGCCCGCTCACGCCAACCGTCCAGTGTTCGCCGAAATCAGCCGCAATACCGGCATCGACGTTAAAGCCCGTGTCGTCCGTGCGGTAGCGGCTGTCGTTCCACTTATTACTGTCGTAATCGTAGATTGACGTGGTGTAGTTATAGACCCAGGTTTTTTGCAGCTTTGGCGTCACGCCTACGGAAACCGGGACGCCGCCGAGGTCAAACTGACGGGCAACGGCAACACCATAGTCGGACACAATCGCTGCCCGGCCAGACGCCGTTGAGTTGAGGTTTTTAGTAATCTGATCCGTGCCGTTCAGCGCAGCGTCCAGAGCAACACCGGCAGCCACCACTTTGCTTTGTTGAATACCGCGCAGATAATCAATATCTTGCTGATCGATAGACGAGTTCACCCGGCCATGTGCATAGCCTTTCGCCATAAAGGCCACGGAAAGCACATCGTTAGGGATACTCACGGCAAGCCCTGCACCTGCCGTCGCGCGTGCGGTTTTGCCCTTGAGGTAGTCCAGCTCATCGGCCAGATCTTTGGCCGCGCCCTGGAATTGATTAATGGAACCTAACGGATTGGTGATGATCTCCCTTGGCGTGAGGTCATCAACCACATCCTTATAGTGATTGATTTTGTCGTTGATGGTATCAATCTCGTCCTGCAGATTGTCCTCATCCGTCACCTGTACGCCAACGGACGGCAAAATGACCGTCACATCATCGTCCGGTTTTGCCTTTGCCAGCAACGCGGGGTTGATTAACGCCCCGCTACCATAGCTCCCGGAGGCAGCGCCAGTGCCACCCATTGCGTCGCTACGTGATTCTGTCCAGGTATTGGCTGCTCCCGCCTGATTTGCCATAAACAAGGAAACAGCGATACTAACCACCGAAAATTTAAAATTTTTTTTCACAGTATGCCCGTTATAGTCTGTTATGAAATAACCCCTGTCTGTTATCACCCAAACAGGAACGAACTATTGCTGTGAATAAGTAGTAAAAGACCCGCTATTTCTATCCCTAAGTAAAACTCCCTTACGGCCTGTTATATTTTGTGACGGCCCTCAATATTTATAGAAGAGGAAATTATTTTTTCCCAGGTTTTCCATCATGCGGTCCAAAAAACTGGGGCGGGTGGTCTACCCAGCGATCCTCACGGGTAGCGGCATACACGGGGTTGAGCGGATAGTAGATGCGGTTGTGCTTCTTGTTGGCCTCGCCAACGACCAGTAACCGCACCTCTTCATCCGTGTTGTTGATAAAGGTGTGGCAAATACCGGTTCCGGCAGGAAACCCCACGCTGTCGCCCGGTTCAAGTTTCCATAAATAGCCATTAATCCACGCTTCTGGATGACCTTCGAGCACATAAACGAACTCTTCTTCATCGCTTTCCGCATGCGGATAGGACGTCCTGCGCCCGGGCGGTAAACGCTCGTGATGGATACCAATGCGCCCGAGCCCAAGCTTGCGAGCCAACGGGGCGCCGATAGAAAAACGCTCATCGCTATCTGGATAGGTCGAATCATCCGCGCCTTCAACGTCGCGCCAGTGCCGAATACAGTCAGGTTTTTTCATTGTTTATTTCCCGTTTTGCAATGGGTCAGGTATAGCACAGACTGGCGGATCTCGGCGTTTTTACCAGAACATGATAAAGTGGGGGTTTCCGTCCTATAACATCCGGGGTGCTAAATGGATAAGTCCACAAAAGAGCTGTTAGCGCAGGCCGAAAAGCTGTGCGCGCAACGCAATGTGCGCCTGACTCCGCAGCGCCTTGAAGTATTACGTCTGATGAGCCTGCAGCAGGGTGCCATCAGCGCTTACGATCTGCTCGACCTGCTCCGCGAAAGCGAGCCGCAGGCGAAACCACCGACCGTGTATCGCGCCCTGGATTTCCTGCTGGAACAAGGATTCGTGCATAAAGTTGAGTCCACAAACAGCTATGTGCTATGCCATCTGTTCGATCAGCCCACCCACACATCGGCGATGTTTATCTGTGACCGCTGCGGCGTGGTGAAAGAAGAGGCTGCGGAAGGCGTGGAAGATATTATGCATACGCTGGCAGCGAAAATGGGCTTTGCCCTGCGTCATAACGTGATTGAAGCGCACGGGCTCTGTTCCGCGTGCGTGGAGGTGGAAGCCTGCCGTCATCAGGACGCATGTCAGCACGACCACTCTATCCTGGTGAAGAAAAAGCCGCGTTAGCGGCAAAAGAAAAGGCGGCTCATGGCCGCCCTCAGGGTGTACTTCCTTGTACTTGCGGGTATAGCCCGGTTACCAGCGGTAGTCGTTGCGTTTTTCCCAGTCGCCCACTTCTTTTTCCGCCTGGTCTTTCGCGTAGCCGTAACGCTCCTGAATTTTACCGACAAGCTGATCGCGTTTACCTTCAATGACGGTCATATCGTCATCGGTCAGCTTACCCCACTGTTCTTTCGCTTTACCTTTGAACTGCTTCCAGTTGCCGCCGATTTCGTCTTTATTCATCATCGTGTCCTCTTAGTTAAGCGTCGGGTCGTAACGTCCGTTACGTTCTTTTCTGCTGGACGTGATAATTATTGTAGTTAAGGATTCGGCAGTTGATTTCATATTCGGAATCTTTAACCGTCACGATATATCGTGACGTGAAGGGAACCAGGTATCGTTTTGCCAGTGACGGTGCCAGATAAAAGCCAGGGATATCCCTCTCAGCGAGAGGAAAACGGCCAGGGCCAGCCACAAACCGTGATTACCCAGCCAGGGAAGCGTCAGGAGCGTCAGGCCAAATCCGGCCGCAGCGACCGCCATGCTGTTACGCATTTCCGCTCCGCGCGTCGCACCAATGAACATGCCGTCCAGCAGATAACACCAGACGCCGACCACCGGTAAGATGACTTGCCAGATGAGATAGTGACTCGCCAGCTCGCGCAGCGCAGGGAGAGAGGTAAGCAATGCAACGATTTGCTCACCGAAGCAGGCGTAAACCAGACCAAAGGCCAGCGCCACCAGCCCCGACTGACGGCAGGCAGCCCGCCACACCTCCCGAAGCTGCCCGCTTTCGCGCGCGCCGTACGCCTGCCCGGAATGCGCTTCAACCGCGTAGGCAAATCCGTCCAGCGCATAGGCGGTAAAGGTCAGAAGCGTCATCAATACCGCATTCACCGCAACGATTTCCGGCCCCAGTCGAGCCCCGAAAACCGTCAGCGCGCCGAAGCAGAGCTGAAGAAGAAGCGAGCGCAGCATGATGTCACGGTTGAGCGCCAGCAGCTTACGGATATTGCCGCGCCATGCGGTTTTGAGCAGCGCCAGGGAGATCCCGCGCATGGCCAGCACACGCCGGACCATCCACAAGCCAATGATAAAGGTCCCGTATTCGGCAATCGCCGTCGCCAGCGCCGCGCCCTGCACGTTCATATGCAGACCCATGACCAGCCAGACGTCCAGAACAATGTTGAGCAGATTACCCACCACCAGCAAAATCACGGGCGCGCGGGCGTACTGAACGCCCAGTAGCCACCCCAGCAGAACCAGATTTGCCAGCGAGGCGGGTGCGCTGAGCCAGCGAATTTCAAGGAAACGTCGCGCCTGCGCCAGTACCGCCTCGCTGCCACCGACAACGTGGAGCGCAAGGTCGATAAGAGGCGCACGTAATAAAACGATTAACGCCCCCGCGCCAAGCGCAAGGATCAGCGGCTGGACCAGCGCGCGCGCCAGACGCCGCGGATCTTTAGCACCATAAGCCTGTGCCGTGAGCCCGGTGGTGCTCATGCGCAAAAAGAGCAGCAGCATAAACAGGAAGCTGGTTGCCGTCGCGCCAATCGCCACGCCGCCAAGATAAACAGGTGAATCAAGGTGACCAATAACGGCAGTATCGACCAGACCCAGCAAGGGAACGGTGATATTGGAGAAAATCATCGGCAGAGCAAGACGCCACAATGCCTTATCGGATGCCGTCAGCAGTGACATGAAAAATACCGGGAGTCGAGAATGAAGCAGGCTACAGCGGCGCCATAGCCTGTCAGCAAGAGATTACAGCCATTCACCGTTGCGAATGACCCCAACCGCCAGTCCTTCGATAGAGAAGTTGTGTTCGCGGAGATCGACCACAATCGGAGAGAACTCGTTGTTTTCAGGCAGCAGCTGAACGGTGTTACCCTGTTTTTTCAGACGCTTGACGGTAACTTCATCATCAATGCGCGCGACAACTACCTGGCCGTTACGCACATCCTGCGTTTTGTGCACCGCAAGTAGATCGCCATCAAGAATACCGATGTCTTTCATCGACATACCACTAACGCGCAGCAGGAAATCAGCACTCGGTTTGAACATGCCAGGATCGACCTGGTAATGGCCTTCAATATGCTGCTGTGCCAGTAAAGGCTCACCGGCAGCAACACGGCCTATCAGCGGAATGCCCGTCTCTTCTTCCACCAACAGGCGGATACCGCGTGACGCGCCTGAAACAATCTCAATCACGCCTTTACGCGCCAGCGCTTTCAGGTGTTCTTCGGCAGCATTCGGAGAACGGAAGCCCAGACGCTGCGCGATTTCCGCACGCGTGGGTGGCATACCCGTCTGGCCGATATGATCCCGGATGAGATCAAACACCTCTTGCTGCCTGGTCGTTAACGCTTTCATTCCGCCCCCTGGGTGTATATACAGTTATGCTGTGAGTATATACAGTCAAAGGCGATTTTGGAACCAAAAACTGCACAAAAAACCAGGGACTTAATTATTCCTCGAGGCTCATCGGAAATGTGACCAAAGCAGGGTGACCCAGGTGATAACAGCAGTGATAATCGCCAGCAACACGGCAGCAGAGCCCATGTCTTTTGCGCGGCCAGAAAGCTCGTGGAAATCTGAACCAATGCGATCAACAACGGCCTCAATAGCGCTATTAAGAATTTCCACTATCATCACCAGAAGCACGGAACCGATAAGAAGTACGCGGGTAATAGCATCAACATCAAGGAAACAGGCGATGATCACCGCGATGATAGCGGCGACGCCCTCCTGGCGAAAGGCGGCTTCGTTGATCCACGCGGCACGGAAACCTTTCCATGAATAGCCGGCGGCTTTGATGATACGCGTTAACCCAGTGGTATTATTGGCCATTAAAAGAACCTTTTATGAAAAAAAGCGTCAGTAACAGGAACTGTAGCGCGTTTCGCTACAGCCTGAAGTATGACGGGTAACAACAGAAATTTTGCGCGCTTTCTGTTATCCTTGCGCCGCAATTGCATTATTAACCAGAGGCTTTACATCGTTTATGTCCGGCTGGCCACGAATTTACTACAAATTACTTAATTTACCATTAAGCATCCTGGTAAAAAGCAAGTCTATCCCAGCAGAACCCGCGCTGGAATTAGGGCTCGATACGTCGCGTCCTATTATGTACGTTTTGCCTTATAACTCGAAGGCAGACTTACTGACGCTTCGCGCCCAGTGTCTGGCGCATGACTTACCGGACCCGCTTGAACCGCTTGAAGTTGACGGTACGCTGCTGCCGCGCTACGTGTTCATTCACGGTGGACCGCGCGTGTTTACCTACTACACGCCAAAAGAAGAGTCCATCAAGCTGTTCCACGACTATCTCGACCTGCACCGCAGCAACCCCGATCTGGATGTGCAGATGGTGCCGGTATCGGTGATGTTTGGTCGTCGTCCGGGCCGTGAAAAAGGTGAAGAGAACCCGCCGCTGCGCATGCTTAACGGCATCCAGAAGTTCTTCGCGGTCTCCTGGCTGGGACGCGACAGCTTTGTGCGTTTCTCCCCTTCCGTTTCGCTGCGTCGAATGGCGGACGAGCACGGCACCGACAAGATCATCGCGCAAAAACTGGCGCGCGTGGCGCGTATGCACTTCGCCCGCCAGCGCCTGGCTGCCGTAGGGCCGCGTCTCCCGGCGCGTCAGGATCTGTTCAACAAGCTGTTGGCCTCCAAAGCGATTGCCCGCGCCGTTGAAGACGAAGCGCGCAGCAAGAAAATCTCGCATGAGAAAGCCCAGCAGAACGCCATTGCGCTGATGGAAGAGATTGCAGCGAACTTCTCTTACGAGATGATTCGCCTGTCCGATCGTATTCTCGGCTTTACCTGGAACCGCCTGTATCAGGGCATCAACGTTCATAATGCCGAACGTGTGCGTCAGCTGGCGCATGATGGCCATGAGATTGTCTATGTTCCCTGCCACCGCAGCCACATGGACTACCTGCTTCTTTCCTACGTGCTCTATCACCAGGGTCTGGTACCGCCGCACATTGCTGCCGGTATCAACCTGAATTTCTGGCCAGCAGGTCCGATTTTCCGCCGCCTGGGCGCGTTCTTTATCCGTCGTACTTTCAAGGGCAATAAGCTCTACTCCACCGTGTTCCGCGAATATCTGGGCGAGCTGTTCAGCCGCGGCTATTCCGTTGAATACTTCGTGGAGGGCGGTCGTTCCCGTACCGGACGTCTGCTCGATCCGAAGACCGGCACGCTGTCGATGACCATTCAGGCGATGCTGCGCGGAGGAACCCGTCCAATCACGCTGGTGCCAATCTACATTGGCTATGAGCACGTGATGGAAGTGGGCACGTACGCCAAAGAGCTGCGCGGTGCGACCAAAGAGAAAGAGAGCCTGCCGCAGATGCTGCGCGGTTTGAGCAAGCTACGCAATCTCGGTCAGGGCTACGTGAACTTCGGCGAACCGATGCCGCTAATGACGTATCTGAACCATCACGTTCCCGAGTGGCGCGAGTCCATCGATCCTATCGAAGCGATTCGTCCGGCCTGGCTGACGCCAACGGTCAACGGCATCGCGTCCGAGCTGATGGTGCGTATTAACAACGCCGGTGCGGCTAACGCCATGAACCTGTGCTGTACGGCGCTTCTGGCTTCGCGTCAGCGCTCGCTGACCCGCGAACAGCTCACGGAGCAGCTGGATTGCTATCTGGACATGATGCGCAACGTGCCGTATTCCGTTGATTCAACCGTGCCTTCTGCTACCGCCAGTGAGCTTATCGATCACGCGCTGCAGATGAACAAGTTTGAAGTCGAAAAGGACACGATCGGCGACATCATCATTCTGCCGCGCGAGCAGGCAGTGCTGATGACCTACTACCGCAACAACATCACCCATATGCTGATGCTGCCGTCGCTTATGGCGGCTATCATCACCCAGCATCGCCGTATTTCGCGTCAGGAGCTATTGCGTCACGTTGAGACGCTCTATCCGATGCTGAAAGCGGAGCTGTTCCTGCGCTGGAGCAAGGACGAGCTGGCGGGCGAACTGGACAAACTGACGGAAGAGCTGCGTCGTCAGGGGCTGATCACCGTCTCAAATGACGAGCTGCACATCAATCCGTCGCGTTCCCGAACCCTGCAACTGCTTGCGGCCGGTGCGCGCGAAACGCTGCAGCGCTACGCCATTACGTTCTGGCTGCTGAGTGCGAACCCGTCTATCAACCGCGGTACGCTGGAGAAAGAGAGCCGGACGCTGGCACAGCGCCTGTCGGTTCTGCACGGCATTAACGCCCCTGAATTCTTCGACAAGGCGGTCTTCAGCTCTCTGGTGCTGACGCTGCGTGACGAAGGCTTTATCAGCGATACGGGCGATGCCGAGCCGGAAGAGACGCTGAAGGTGTACCAGATGCTGGCAGAGCTGATCACCTCGGACGTGCGTTTAACGATTGAGAGCGCGACGCAGGGCGAGTGATGTGAAAAAGCCGGGTGGTGGCTTCACCTGACCCGGCCTGGCGTTCTGCATAATAGAAAGGCCCGGTAAGCGTTAACGCTACCGGGCCTTATTTTTGAGCCTTGTTAAATCACCGCCCTCAGCTCAGCAGCGTAAAGGCTATCATCCCGACAATCGCACCCGTCGTACCGAGGATGGTTTCCATCAGCGTCCAGGTTTTCAGGGTTTGCGCTTCGGTGGCACCGGTAAATTTACCGAACAGCCAGAAGCCTGCGTCGTTAACGTGAGAGACCACAATCGAACCGCCCGCGATACAGATAGACAGCGCGGCCATCTGCGCACCGGAGTAGTTCAGCTGTTCAATCACCGGCATCACCAGACCCACGGCGGTTAAACACGCCACGGTTGC
The DNA here is from genome assembly GCF_055666685.1 of Enterobacter sp. E14S. Lineage (NCBI taxonomy): Bacteria > Pseudomonadati > Pseudomonadota > Gammaproteobacteria > Enterobacterales > Enterobacteriaceae > Enterobacter > Enterobacter sp. E14S. The sequence goes on from NZ_JBVODQ010000012.1 coordinate 77,649, forward strand.
GGAACCCTGGATGATACGCACCGCCGCGGCCAGTACGAAGCAGGTTACCGCAATCGGCAGGCCCATCCCGGTCAGCGCTTCGCCCAGGGCCGGACCCACGCCGGAATCCACCAGCACCTGCTTGAACACGCCGCCGGCACCGATCACCAGCAGGATAATACCCGCAGGCTGCAGCGCGGCACCGCAGATCTCCATCACCCGGTCTTTTGGCATCCCCTGGCGCATCGCCAGGCCGTAAATCGCCACCAGACAGGCCACCAGGATCGCCGTGAACGGGTGACCGATGAACTCGAACCATTCGTAGGCGCTGGAACCCACCGGCACAAAGCGCGCGGCGATGGTTTTCAGACCCACGAGAACCAGAGGGAGCAGGATCAGCGACAGGCTGAAGCCGAAGGACGGCATTTTGCCCTCGCCCAGGTGCGGCTCGGTGATGTCGTCCGGAATGTGTAGCTCAACGTAACGGCTGATGAAGTTGCCCCACAGCGGACCGGCAATAATCATCCCCGGGATTGCCGCGCACAGGCCAATAAGGATCATCCAGCCAAAGTCAGCGTGCATCTGGGACGCCAGCAGCATCGGCGCAGGCCCAGGCAGCAGAAACGCTGCGGCCGCCGCCACGCCCGCAAACAGCGGAATAACTAGCTTCACGAGGTTAGTGCCGGTATGGCGCGCCATGGAGAACGCGACGCTTATCAGCAGCACTACGGCCACTTCGAAGAACAGCGGCAGCGCGCAAATCAGGCCAGCCAGACCAATCGCGTAGTGCGCGCGGCTGTGGCCGAAGGATTTCAGCATTTTGACGGCAATCTGGTCGACCGCGCCCGTCTCGTGCAAAATCTTGCCAAACATCGCGCCAAGGGCGACCACAATCGCCAGGAAGCCCAGCGTGCCTCCCATCCCTTTTTCCATCGTCGCGGCGATCTTGTCGAGCGGCATACCGGAAAAGAGACCTGCACCTATAGAAACCACCATCAAAGCGACAAAAGCGTGCATACGCGCCTTCATCACTAAAAACAGCAGCAGCAACACGGAACCCACTGCTGTCAAAACTAGCGTTAATGTACTCAAAACTTACTGCCTTTTATTAATGACCTCGATGGTGCTGGCAACAACACCTTCCAGTGACTGATCGATATCAACCACTAAGACGTCTTTCTCATCTTCGCCCGGCTCCTGCAGCGCTTCGAACTGCGTCACCAGCATCTGGGTTTTGAAGAAGTGACCTTTACGCGCCTTCAGGCGGCTTTCAATCACCTCGAAATCCCCTTTCAGGTAGATGAAAGAGAGGTTCGGGTTGCCGTCGCGTAGCAGGTCGCGGTAAGTTTTTTTCAGTGCAGAGCAGACGATCAGGGAGACTTTGTTGGTGCGCTGCATGGCGAACGCGGCGTCATTCAGCGCCTGCAACCACGGTTTGCGGTCGTCGTCGTTCAGCGGCTCGCCTGAGGCCATTTTCATGATGTTGCTGCGCGGATGGAGGAAGTCGCCATCAAGGAACGCAGCCTGGAGTTGATGCGCCACTTCGCTGGCTACGGCTGATTTCCCGCTACCGGAAACGCCCATCAGGACGTAGACGTGGTGATCGTGATTAGTCGTGCTCAAAGGGTGTCCCTCAGTCAATTGTTACGGGTAACAGTTATCGGTAACATTGTCCTGCCGGGGCAAAAGAGAAGCAATATCCAAACGTGCGCGAAGTGAATAAGTGTGAGCTACTTCAAATTTGTCAGTTCAAATAGATCCACCCGGTGACAAGGTGAAACCTAAATCTAACATTTTTGGGGTAACCGTCTCGCCACGAATGCGCGCCAGCAGGCGTTCTGCGCCAATGCGGCCCATACGTTCACGCGGGGTCAGGACGCTCGCCAGCCGCGGCTCCATCACCTGGCCAATGTCGTGGCCATGGAAACCGGCAATTGCCATATCATCAGGGATCTTGAGCCCCAGACGCTGACACTCAAACGCCGCGCCGACCGCAAGGTCATCGTTGGTGCAGAAAATACCGTCCAGTTGCGGATACTCGCGTCGTGCCTGACGCATCAGCTCAATACCCGACGTATAGGAAGAGGACTGCTCCACCATCACGCTGTAGGGGATTAAGTTCGCGTCGAGCATCGCCTGCTCGTATCCCTTCTGTTTGATGATAGTACGTTCATCAAGACGCGCACCCAGATAGGCGATATGACGATGCCCACGGGCGATGATGGCCGCCGTCATCTGGCGCGCCGCTTCGAAGTTATCGAACCCCACGGCGATGTCGAGGCACGGCGACTGGCTGTCCATCAGCTCCACCACCGGGATACCGGCCACTTCGATCATTTTAAGCGTGCGGGCAGTGTGGGTACGTTCCGTTAAAATCAGGCCGTCGATGTTCCAGGAAAGCATCGATTCAAGACGTTCCTCTTCCAGCTCCGGCTTGTACCCGTAGTGGGCGAGCATGGTCTGATAGCCAAAAGCATCGGTGACGCTTTCAATACCGCGCAAAACTTCGGCGAAAACCTGGTTGGTCAGGGAAGGAAGCAGGACGCCCACCGCACGGCTTGTCGCATTGGAAAGAATATCGGGCGCGCGGTTGGGGATATAACCCAGTTCATCAAGGGCAGCGGCAATCTTGCCACGTAACGCCACGGAAACCTGTTCCGGGTTACGTAAAAAACGGCTGACCGTCATTTTGGTCACACCGACGCGATCGGCGACATCCTGAAGTACGGGGCGTTTCTTTTTCATCGTCCTGAGAAATCTTGAAGTGAGAGATTTGCTCAGTTTATCACGGACAAAGCCCATCCTTCCCCTGTCAAAGGGAAGGATGGGCATTTATTTATGATTTATTACACCGGCGGCAGGTCAAACAGCAGAATTTCACTTTCGCTGTCGGCATGCACGGAGAGCGCCTGCTCATCCCAGACGGCCAGGCCATCGGCGGTTGTCGCTTTGGTGCCGTTGATGGACACTTCACCTTTCACCACCTGGATCCAGACGCGGCGGTTGGCGGCAATCTGGTGCACAGACTGTTCGTCTTTCGCCAGCGCCCAGCGGTACAGCTCCATATCCTGATGAACCTTCAGAGAACCTTCACGCGCATCCGGGGACAGCACCAGCTGTTTGCCCTGTTTCGCGTCGAAGCGGCGCTGCTCGTAGCGCGGCGTGATGCCGGTCTCTTCTGGAATGATCCAGATTTGATACAGGTGCAGTTTTTCCGTTTTGCTCGGGTTGTACTCGGAGTGACGCACCCCGGTACCCGCGCTCATAATCTGGAACTCGCCCGCCGGAACCTGCTCTTTGTTACCCATGCTGTCCTGGTGCTCAACCGCCCCTTCCAGCACATAGGTCAGGATTTCCATGTCTTTGTGCGGGTGGGTACCGAAGCCCTGGCCTGCATCAATCACGTCGTCGTTAATCACGCGCAGTGCGGAGAAGCCCATGAAGTTCGGGTCGTAGTAGTCGGCAAACGAGAATGAATGCCATGAGTCCAGCCAGCCATGATTCGCGTGACCACGTTCGTTTGCTTTGCGTAAGTAGATCATTGTTTTCACCCTCAGTTCGTTTCGATGGAGTAAGTGTGGACGCAAACCGCCTGGGATCATAGAGGGTGAAAATTGACTCCTCTGTTCAAAAATTATGAACAAGCGCAGAGGAGCCGTTTTTGCTTATTTCGCGAGGGTTACCGTGGCAGGAGAAGCCTGCTCGAAGGCCCGCTCGAGGATTTCCAGGTTGGTCAGAACGTCAGATTCCTTGACGTAATTCGGCGCGCCGGTTGTGAGAGTTTCATACAGCGCATCGTAGACGCGGCCATAGTCGCCAATTTCCGGTTTCATCTCTTCCCTGACCGTCACGCCCTCATCGTTCACGTACTCCAGAATGCCCACGGAATCATCCGCCGCAAAGCCCGGCTCACCCGGCATGATGTTGGCCTTCAGGCTGGTCTCCTGCTGGTCGATGCCGTACTTGATGAACGAGCCTCGGGTTCCGTGAACGATAAATTTCGGATAGTCGATTTTCACCAGATGGCTGGTTTTGACGATGGCCTTCAGGTCGCCGTAAAACAGCTGTGCTTCAAAGGTGTCGTCCGGGTTGGCTTTATTACGGAGGCTGCGGATGTCGTATGCGACATGATCCGGTCGGCCAAACAGGGAGATGATCTGGTCCATGGTATGCACGCCCAGACCATAGAACGAGCCGTCCTGCGGCAGGCCGGGTTGGGTTTCCGCTACCGGACGGTAGTAATCGAAGTGGCTTTCGATTTCCACAATGTCGCCCAGCTTGCCGCTTTCAATCGCCTTTTTCGCCGTCAGGAAGCAGCTGTCAAAGCGACGGTTCTGATACGGCGTAACGGTCAGGCCTTTACTTTTCGCCAGCGCGAACAGCTCTTTTGCTTCGGCGATGGTCGGAGTGAACGGTTTTTCCACCAGCACGTTTTTGCCCGCTTCCAGCGCGCGTTTCGCATAGTCGAAGTGGCTGTCGGCGTGCGTGCAGACGACAACCAGTTTGACCTGCGGGTCGTTAAGAACTTCATCAAGATCGCTGGTGAAATGGATATGAGAATACTGCGGGGATTGCTCTTCCGGCTTCGCGCGGCGGCGGAAGACGTGCGCGACGTGCCAGCTGTCTTTACGGTTGAGAACATACGGCAGGTGGTAGCGGGTCGTACTTTTACCAAATCCAATAAATGCGCAATGTAGTGTCATGGCTCAGTCCTTTTGGAAGGTTACTGAGTCTAACCATAACAAAAAAAAAGCCAGCTAAAAGCTGGCTAAAGTAATACTGGAAGCAATGTGAGCAATGTCGTGCTTTCAGGTTCCCGTAGCGGTCTTCCTGAATGCAGGGCAATAATAATCATTCTCATTCGCACTTGTCCAATACTTTTTGCAAAAAATAGCGGTTGACTCAAATTTTAAAGTCATTGATGTTGGAAGGGACGTTTAACTGACTGAGGAATAAGGAATGAGTGAGATAGTGATACGCCATGCGGAACCGAAAGATTATGACGCCATTCGTCAGATCCACGCCCAGCCGGAGGTGTACCACAACACGCTACAGGTTCCTCATCCCTCTGAGCAAATGTGGCAAGAACGGCTATCCGACCAGCCCGGAATCAAGCAGCTCGTCGCCTGCATAGACGGTCATGTAGCTGGCCATCTGTGCATCGTCGTCGCGCAACGCCCGCGCCGCAGCCATGTGGCTGATTTTGGGATTTGTGTCGGCGCGCAATGGCAAAACCGGGGCGTTGCCAGCGCTCTGATGCGCACCATGATTGATATGTGCGATAACTGGCTGCGCGTTGACCGCATTGAGCTGACGGTATTTGTCGATAACGAACCGGCGATTGCGGTGTACAAAAAACACGGGTTCGAAATTGAAGGCACCGGCAAACGCTATGCCCTGCGCAACGGCGAGTATGTGGACGCGTATTATATGGCGCGAATGAAGTAGTTTGTTGCCCTCACCCTAACCCTCTCCCACAGGGAGAGGGCATGAAAAACGTAGGCCGGGTAAGGCGAATCCGCCACCCGGCAAACCATCAATACCCCGCCGACAAATCATCTACCGAACGCGGATCCGACGCGCCAAACAGCGCCCCATCCGGCCCGACCATAATACTCTGGGTGCTGCCCATCGCCTCTTTCACCGCCACCTTCTGTCCGCGCTGCTCCAGCAGCTTGATGGTGTCCGGGCTAAAGCCCTTCTCGACGCGCAGCTCGTCCGGCAGCCACTGGTGGTGGAAACGCGGGGCATTGGTCGCTTCGGCGACGTTCATCCCAAAGTCGATGCTGTTCACCACCATCTGCAGCACGGTGGTGATAATACGGCTCCCGCCAGGGCTGCCGGTTACCAGCCAGGTTTTCCCGTCTTTCACGACAATGGTGGGCGACATGGACGACAGCGGACGCTTCTTCGGCCCTACCGCATTCGCATCGCCGCCCACCAGCCCGTAGACGTTCGGCACGCCCGGTTTGGCAGAGAAGTCATCCATCTCGTTGTTCAGCAGAATGCCGCTGTTGCCCGCCACAATCCCGGTGCCGAAGGTGGTGTTGAGCGTGTACGTCACCGCCACCGCGTTACCGTCTTTATCCACCACCGAGAAGTGGGTGGTCTGGTTGCTTTCATACGGCGCCAGCTTGCCGGGGCGGATCTCGCTCGACGGTTTGGCCTTGTTGATGTCAATCTGATCGGCAATGGATTTGGCATACGCCTTGTTGGTCAGCGCCTGCCACGGCACCTTCACGAAGTCCGGATCGCCGAGATATTCAGACCGGTCGGCGTAGGCGCGTTTTTCCGCTTCCGCCATCACCTGCATGGCGTCCGCGCTGCCGAAGCCGAACTTGTGCATATCGAAGTTTTCGAGAATATTGAGGATCTGCACGATGTGGATCCCGCCGGAGGACGGCGGCGGCATGGAGAAGACCTCGTAGCCGCGATAGGTGCCGCTAATTGGCTCGCGCTCCACCGCCTTGTATTCCGCCAGATCCGCTTTGGTGATGAGCCCGCCGTTCTTCTGCATCTCTTCGGCAATCTGGTCGGCAATCGCCCCTTTGTAGAAGGCGTCCGGACCGTGCTCCGCAATCAGCTCCAGGCTTTTGGCGAGGTTCTTCTGCACCAGCCTGTCGCCCTTCTTCAGCGGCTCGCCGCCTTTCCAGAAGATGGCCTTGCTGTTTTCGTGATTCGGAATCACTTCGCTGCCGTAGGTCTTGAGGTCGTCCGCCAGCGCATCGTTTACCACAAAGCCGTCGCGCGCCAGCTTGATGGCAGGCTGCACCACCTTGTTCAGCGGCATCGTGCCGTATTTTTCCAGCGCCAGCGAGAAGCCCGCAACGGTGCCCGGCGTGCCGGTGGCGAGATGCGAGGTCAGGGATTTTTTGCTGTCAGGGTTACCCTGATCGTCGAGGAACATATCGCGTGACGCCTGAGAAGGCGCCATTTCGCGAAAATCGATGGCGGTGGTTTTGCCGTCTTTGGTGCGCAGCATCATAAAGCCGCCGCCGCCCAGGTTTCCCGCCTGCGGATGCGTCACCGCCAGCGCATAGCCGACGGCGACCGCTGCATCCACCGCGTTACCGCCCTGCCTGAGAATATCGACGCCCACTTTTGTTGCCAGCGCATCCACTGACGCCACCATGCCATGGGTTGCCCGCACGGGATGAAAAACATCTTCCTCCACGCCGTAAGAGACCGGAGGCGCCGCTGGCGGGTTGGCCGCCACGCTAAATGTACCGCCTGCCATCAGCGCGGCGATGGCGACCCAGCGCAAAAACGTTGGTTTCATCATTATTGTTCTCCAGGTGAAGGGATCCATATTCCCCGCTTAAGCCTGGTTCACAACTCCTAAAAAATCATCGTCATGGTGAAATCGGGGTAAACTTAAGAGAGACCTCAAAAGGAGGAAATGACAATGAAACGCTTATTGATTCTTACGGCGCTGATCCCGTTTGCCGCGCTCGCACAGCCACTCAACACCCTGAACAACCCGAACCAGCAGGGTTACGTTATCCCGAGCCAGCAGCGTATGCAGACGGAGATGATGAGCCAGCAACAGCAGCAGAAAGGGATGCTTAATCAGCAGCTTAAAACGCAGACCCAGATGCAGCAGCAAAGCCTGCAAAATCAGATGAACGCCAACACCCAGCGCGTGCAGCAGGGGCAGATGCGCGAGCAGCCGCTGCCGAATAAAAACGGCGGGATGTTAGGGGGAATGACGTCGTCAGGCAGCGGACAGCAGCACATGCTGCCGCCGCAGTCGAATGGCAGTATGCTTAATCCGCAGAACTAAAGTCCGGGCCGATCAGGTCGATTGCATCGGTACAGATGCTGTCCACGCCCCAGCGCAGCAGTTCGGCTGCGCGCTGGGGTTTGTTAACCGTGTAGACCAGAATATGCAGGCCTGCGTCCTTCAGCATCTTCACCCGCGCCTCATCCAGCAGCCTGTGGTTGAGATGGATAGAAACGCACGCTAAGCGTGCCGTCAGCTCGCGCCAGTCCTCGCGCCACTCGTCAAGCAGCAGCCCGCGCGGCAGCTCCGGTACGGCCGCCTGTGCGGCCTCCAGCGCATCGATTTCAAATGATGACAGCAGCGGCGCGGTCATCCCTTCCCACAGTTCGCGCGCGGCAAGGGCAATGACTTTGCCCGTCAGCGGCCCGGTGCCGGTGGTCGGTTTGATTTCGATATTGGCCATCATGCCGTGCTGGCGACAGCGATCGGCCACTTCCGCCAGCAGCGGCAGCGGTTCGCCTTTGAATTCGCCGCTGTACCAGCTTCCGGCGTCCACCTTCAGCAGATCGCGCCACGGCAGCTCGCCCGCCACGCCCCAGCCATTGCTGGTGCGTTCGAGGTTATCGTCATGCAGCAGGAAAATTTCGCCGTCTTTCGACAGCTTGGCGTCGAACTCGATCATCGTGTGACCGTAGCGCGCGCCAACGTCAATCGCCGCCAGGGTGTTCTCCGGCGCCAGCTTACCGCCGCCCCGGTGGGCGACGACGTGGGGATAAGGCCAGTTGCTCATACTCGTTGTCCTGTTTCACCGTCAAACAGGTGCAGATGGTTTTCCGGCAGGTGCAGCCACAGCGTGCTGCCTGCTTTCGGGCGCTCCTGATGTGCCAGGCGCACCACCATTTTTTGTTCGCCCCAGCGCCCGTGCGCCAGGTTATCTGCACCCAACATCTCCAGCGTGTCCATCACCAGCGGCACGCCGCCGTCCGCCTGAGAGGTTAAACCGATATGCTCGGGGCGGATACCGAGCGTCATCTTACGCCCGGCGTAGCCACGATAGTACCAGTTGATCGGCAACGCCATCCCGCTTTCCAGCTCAAAATGCGTGCCCGCGCTGCTGATACGCCCTTCCAGCAGGTTCATTGCCGGGCTGCCGATAAAGCTCGCCACAAAGCGGGTGGCCGGTTTCTCGTACACTTCCACCGGAGTGCCAATCTGCTCGGCGATGCCTTTGTTCATCACCATCACGCGCTGGGCGAGGGTCATGGCTTCGACCTGATCGTGGGTCACGTACAGGGAGGTGGTTTTCAGCCGACGGTGCAGCTGCTGCAGCTCAAGACGCATCTGCACGCGCAGCTTGGCGTCGAGGTTAGAGAGCGGCTCGTCGAACAGGAATACCGCCGGATCGCGTACGATGGCGCGCCCCATCGCCACGCGCTGGCGCTGGCCGCCGGAGAGCTCGCGCGGGCGGCGCTTCAGCAGGCCGTCCAGCTCGAGAATTCGCGCCGCCTCTTTCACCCGCTCGTCGATATGGCCTTTGCCCATGCCGCGGATTTTCAGCCCCCAGGCCATGTTCTCTTCCACGCTCATGTGCGGATAGAGTGCGTAGTTCTGGAACACCATCGCAATGCCTCTGTCTTTAGGCTCCATCTCGGTGACGCGCTGGCGGTCAATCCAGATATCCCCGGAAGTCACGCGCTCCAGCCCCGCCACCATGCGCAGCAGGGTGGATTTGCCGCAGCCGGACGGGCCGACCATCACGATGAATTCTCCGTCCGCCACGTCGAGCGTCAGCGGCTGAATCACCTGGGTTTTGCCATCCCAGCTTTTGGTTACTGCCTGAAGTTTTAAACCTGCCATCTTATTTCTCGCTATCGACCAGGCCGCGGACAAACGCGCGCTGCATGGCTAAAACAATGACTACGGGTGGGATAAGGGTGAGCAGCATCGCCGCCATCACCTGGTTCCAGAGGGTGGTGCCTTCGCCAGTGGCGATCATGCCTTTGATGCCCGCCACGGCGGTGCCGAGGTTGACGTCCTGAATAATCAGCAGCGGCCACAGGTACTGGTTCCAGCCGTAGATAAAAGTGATCACAAACAGCGCCGCAAGGTTGGTTTTCGACAGCGGCAGCACGATGTCGCGGAAGAAGCGCATCGGCGACGCGCCGTCGATGCGCGCCGCTTCAATCAGCTCGTCCGGCAGGGTCATAAAGAACTGGCGGAACAGGAAGGTGGCGGTCGCCGAGGCCATCAGCGGCAGGGTTAAGCCCGCGTAGCTGTCGAGCATCTTCAGGTTGGCGATCACTTCTACCGTCGGGAAGATACGCACCTCCACCGGCAGCATCAGGGTGATAAAAATCATCCAGAAGAAGAGGTTACGCAGCGGAAAGCGGAACCAGACGATGGCGAAGGCCGAAAGCATCGACACCGTAATTTTGCCGACCGTAATGCCAAACGCCATGATGAAGCTGTTGAGCATCATCAGCCAGAACGGCGCGCTGTTGGCGCCCACGCCCTGGGTCCAGATGGTCTTCATGTTCTCGAACAGATGCCCGCCGGGGATCAGCGTCATCGGCGTGTCGAACACCGCTTTGGTGTCCAGCGTGGCGGCGACAAACGCCACGTACAGCGGGAAGAGGATGACGATAATCCCTAAAATCAGCATGGTATGGCTGAAAATCGTCAGCCCGCGACGGTTCTCAATCATTGGTAGCGCACCTTACTTTCGACATAGCGGAACTGCACCACCGTGAGGATGATGACGAGGAACATCAGTACGACCGACTGCGCGGCGGAGGCGGAGAGATCCAGACCGGCGAAACCTTCGCGATAGATCTTATAGATAAGCGTCGTGGTCGCCTGCACCGGGCCGCCTGCGGTCGCCGCGTCGATCACCGGGAAGGTGTCGAAGAAGGCGTACACGAGGTTAACCACCAGCAGGAAGAAACTCACCGGGGCGATCAGCGGCAGCGACAGCCTGAAGAAGCGACGAATGGGCCCTGCGCCGTCAATTGCCGCGGCTTCCACCAGCGAGCGCGGAATGGACTGCAGCGCGGCAAAGAAGAACAGGAAGTTGTAGCTGATCTGCTTCCACACCGAGGCGAACACCACCAGGAACATCGCCTGACCGCTGTTCTGGGCATGGTTCCAGTCGTAGCCCAGTTCGGCCAGGAAATGGGTAATCAACCCGCGCCCCGGGTTAAACAGGAAGATCCACAGTACGGCGGCGACGGCGGGAGCCACGGCGTAAGGCAGCAGCATCAGCGTTTGATACAGGCGGCTGCCGCGTACCACGTAATCCACCAGCGCGGCGAAGAACAGCGAGGCAATAAGGCCGCTCACGGTGACCAGCGCGCTGAACTTGATCGTCGTCCAGAAGGAGTCCAGATAGTAGCCGTCATGGAACAGCGCGGTGAAGTTGTCCAGGCCAACAAACTGGCTGGAAAGCCCGAACGGATCGACGCTTTGTACCGAGTACCACAGCGCTTCGCCCGCAGGCCAGATAAAGAAGATAACGGTGATGACCAGCTGCGGCGCGACCAGAAGATAAGGCAGCCAGCGGGAACGGAACACCGGACGGGATGATGACATTGAGATTTGGTTCCTGGCGATTTCGGTTTTCTCCCTCTCCCTGTGGGAGAGGGTTGGGGTGAGGGCATCAGGCCGCATTAATCCGTAAGCCCGGAACGCTGCGCGTCACCGGGCATTTTTTTACGATTTGGTCGACTGCTCAAAGCGGCGCAGCAGCTGATTCCCGCGCTCTACCGCAGAGTCCAGCGCCTGCTGTGGCGTTTTCTTCCCGGTCCACACGCTTTCCAGCTCTTCATCCACGATGGTGCGGATCTGCGGCATGTTGCCCAGACGCAGGCCTTTGGTGAACGGCAACGGCGGCTTGTTCAGCATCTGACGCGTCGCAATGTCCGCGCCCGGGTTCTTGCTGTAGAAGCCCTGCTCGCGGGTCAGGTCGTACGCGGCTTTGGTGATCGGCAGGTAGCCGGTCTTCTGATGCCATTCGGCGGCGTTTTCAGGCTTCGCCAGGAAGTCGAGGAATTCGGCTACGCCTTTGTAGGTGCCCTTGTCTTTACCCTGCATCACCCACAGGCTCGCCCCGCCGATGATGGCGTTCTGCGGCGCGCCCTTCACGTCAGCGTCGTACGGCATCATGCCCACGCCGTAGTTGAATTTGGCGTAGTGACGGATATCCGCCAGCGAGCCGGAAGAGGCGGTGGTAATGGCGCAGTCGCCGTTGTAGAACTTCTCGGTGGATTCGTCTTTACGTCCGAAGTAGCTGAAGTCGCCCTTCTTGTTCAGATCGGCAAGCAGCGCGATATGCTTCACCTGCTCCGGCTTGTTGAACTCCAGTACCGCGTCGGTGCCGTCGAAGCCGTTGTTTTTGGTCGCCACCGGCAGGCCGTGCCAGGCGCTGAAGTTTTCAATCTGGATCCAGCCCTGCCAGCCGCTGGCGTAGCCGCACTTCATCCCCGCAGCTTTTAGCTTCGCGGTGTACTCCGCCAGGTCCTGCCAGGTTTTTGGCGGCTGCTCCGGGTCTAAACCGGCTTTTTTGAAAGCGTCTTTGTTGTAGTACAGCACCGGCGTGGAGCTGTTAAACGGCTGAGACAGCAGGTGGCCGGTTTTGGAATCGGTGTAGTAACCCGCTACGGTCGGCACGAACTGCGACTCATCGAAGTTGATGCCAGCTTCTTTGAACACTTCATACACCGGTTTGATGGCTTTGGAGGCCATCATGGTGGCGGTACCCACTTCATAAACCTGCAACAGCGCAGGTGCGTTACCGGTACGGAAGGCGGCGATGCCCGCGCTCAGGCTCTGCTCGTAGTTACCTTTGTACACCGGCACAATTTTGTAATCCGGGTGGGTGTCGTTGAAACGCTGCGCCAGGGAGTCAACTTCTTTACCCAACTCCCCTTCCATGGAATGCCAGAACGGAATGGTGGTGACAGCCATTGCGTTCGTCGCAAAAGCCAGACCCAGTGCCAGACCCAAAGCTGTGTGTCGTAACGATGTCATTGTCATCTCTCTTATTGTGCCGGATGCGCGATATCACGCGTTTTATGCTCGCGAGGTAACATGACATGCTCGAATTACAGAAAAATAACTGTTTGTTTACAGATAAGTGACAGCCAGGCGTCAGGGGGATGATGGTTGTGTGAAAGGGGTTGGGGGTGTGGTTTGGGTGCGGTCTGGTGCCCTCTCCCACGGGGACAGGAAGAAAACATTAAAAAAGGCAACTTGCGTTGCCTTTTTGCTTTTACCTATCCGCCCAGGTAAGCGCTCCGCACCGCCTCGTTCGCCAGCAGCGCGTCGCCGGTATCCTCCAGCACCACGCGGCCGTTCTCCAGCACGTAGCCACGGTCGGCCAGCTTCAGCGCCTGGTTGGCGTTCTGCTCGACGAGGAAGATGGTCATCCCCTCTTTACGCAGCTGCTCAATGGTGTCGAAAATCTGCTGAATGATGATCGGCGCAAGGCCGAGCGACGGTTCGTCCAGCAGCAGCAGGCGCGGCTGGCTCATCAGCGCGCGGCCAATCGCCAGCATCTGCTGCTCACCGCCGGACATGGTGCCCGCACGCTGGATGCGGCGCTCCCACAGGCGCGGGAAGAGTTCGTACACCCACTTGATGCGGGTCTGGTATTCATCGCGGTGAGCGAAGAACCCGCCCATCGCCAGGTTCTCTTCCACCGTCATGCGGGAGAAGACGCGGCGCCCTTCCGGAACAATCGCCACCGCCTCGCGCATGATTCTGGCGGTCTGCCAGTCGGTAATGTCTTTACCATCGAACACAATCCGCCCGCTGGTGGCGCGCGGGTCGCCGCACAGGGTGCCGAGCAGCGTGGTTTTGCCCGCGCCGTTGGCGCCAATCAGGGTCACGATTTCCCCCTGATTGATATGCAGGCTGACGTCGTGCAGCGCCTGGATCTTGCCGTAGTGCGCGTTGACCTTGTCGAACGTTAACATCGCTTTTTCCATCTTATGCCTCACCAAGGTATGCGCGGATCACATCCGGGTTGTTGCGGATCTCTTCCGGCGTGCCGTTTGCCAGCGGCGTGCCCTGGTTTACCACGTAGATACGGTCCGAAATGCCCATCACCAGCTTCATGTCGTGCTCAATCAGCAGGATGGTGGTGTCGTGACTGTCGCGCAGCTCGGCAATCAGCTCGTCCAGCTCTTTGGTCTCTTTCGGGTTGAGCCCTGCCGCCGGTTCGTCGAGCATCAGGATTTCCGGCTGCGTCACCATGCAGCGCACGATTTCCAGGCGACGCTGGTCACCGTAGGCCAGGTTGCTCGCCTGACGGTTGGCGTGCTGCAGCAGGCCAATTCGGTCGAGCCAGGTGGCGGCGCGATCAAGCGCTTCATCCTGCGCGCGGCGGAAGGCCGGGGTTTTCAGCAGGCCGGAGAACAGCCCGGTTTTTAGCTGCTGATGCTGTGCCACCAGCAGGTTCTCAATCACCGTCATCTCGCGGAACAGACGCACGTGCTGGAAGGTACGCACCACGCCCATGCGGGCAATCTGCTGGCCCGGTAGCCCTTCCAGGTGCTGATCGCGCAGCATGATGGTGCCGCCCGTTGGCTTGTAGAAGCCGGTCAGGCAGTTAAAGACCGTGGTTTTCCCCGCGCCGTTCGGACCAATCAGCGAGACAATCTCTTTCTTGTGCAGATCCAGATTCACGTTGTTGACCGCCAGCAGGCCGCCAAAACGCATCATCAGGCCGTTAACGGATAATAATGGCTGACTCATGCCTGCTCTCCTTTCGCTTGCCCGTTCTTCAGCTTCAGCTGTGGACGGGTCATCGGCAGCAGACCCTGCGGACGCCAGATCATCATCAGCACCATCAAACCACCCAGCATCAGCATGCTGTATTCGTTAAAGTCGCGCATCAGCTCGCGCGAGACCACCAGCAGGATGGCCGCGAGGATAACGGCAAACTGCGAGCCCATCCCGCCGAGCACCACAATTGCCAGCACAAAGGCGGATTCGGCAAAGGTGAACGATTCCGGGCTGACGAAGCCCTGACGCGCGGCAAACAGCGTTCCGGCGAAACCGGCAAACGCGGCGCTGATGGTGAACGCGGTCAGCTTGATGCGGGTCGGGTTCAGGCCCAGGGAGCGGCAGGCGATCTCATCTTCACGCAGCGCTTCCCACGCGCGGCCCAACGGCATGCGCAGCAGACGGTTGATCACGAACAGGGTAATCACCACCAGCAGCAGGGCCACCAGATAGAGCCAGATCACGCGGTCGGATGGGTCGTACTTGATGCCAAAGAAGTTACTGAAGGTATCCCAGCCGCCTTCGCGGGCGGTACGGCTGAACTCCAGGCCGAAGAAGGTCGGTTTCGGGATCTGGCTGATGCCGTTCGGGCCGCCGGTCACTTCGGTGTTGTTAAGCAGCAGGATACGGACGATTTCGCCGAAGCCTAAGGTCACAATCGCCAGGTAGTCACCGCGCAGGCGCAGCACCGGGAAGCCAAGCAGGAAGCCCGCCGCGGCAGAGACCAGCCCCGCCAGCGGCAGGCAGGTCCAGAAGCCGAGACCGTAATAGTGGTTCAGCAGCGCGAAGGTATAGGCGCCGATGGCGTAGAAGCCGCCGTAACCCAGCACCAGCAGGCCCGAGAGCCCCACAACCACGTTCAGACCGAGGCCGAGAATCACGTAGATCATAGTCAGGGTGGCGATATCCACGGTGCCGCGAGACACCACAAACGGCCACGCCACGGCGGCCACCAGCAGCGCCACGAGGAACAGCTTCTGCTTAACGGTAGAACCGTCGATTGCCGGCAGGACGAATTTCGGCCCGGAGACGTTTTTCAGCGTCTTCTGGAACAGCGGACGCAGCAGCTGGAACAGGAACACCACGGCGGTGCCGATAAACACCCACTGCCAGCGGATGTCGGGGGCGGTATCCACCACCAGCTTCGTGCCGTCAAGACCTAACTGGACGCCCATAAAGACGCCCGCCAGCACGAAGAACATGGCGGCAGAGAGCAGCGCCATTGCAAAATGCATCGGTTTCATACTTTCTCTACCTCCGGACGGCCCAGAATACCGGTAGGCATCACCAGCAGAACCAGAATCAGCAGGGCAAACGACACCACGTCTTTATACTCCGTGCTCAGGTACGCCGAGGAGAGCGCTTCCGCCACGCCCAGGATCAGGCCACCGATCATCGCGCCCGGAATACTGCCGATACCGCCCAGAACCGCCGCGGTGAAGGCTTTCATCCCGGCCATGAAGCCGATGTACGGGTTGATCACGCCGTAGAACTGGCCGAGCAGGACACCCGCCACCGCCGCCATCGCGGCGCCAATCACGAAGGTCAGGGCAATCACGCGGTCGGTGTTGATGCCGAGCAGGCTCGCCATCTTCAGGTCTTCCGCGCAGGCGCGGCAGGCGCGTCCCATACGCGAGTAGCGGATGAACAGCGTCAGGGCGAGCATCGCAATAAAGGTCACGACCCAGATAACCAGCTGCATGGTGGTGATAGAGGCCGCGAAGTTTTCGCTGGCCCCCACAATCCACTGGCCGTTAAACAGGCTTGGCAGCGCCACGTCGCGCGAGCCTTCGGTCAGGCTGACGTAGTTTTGCAGGAAGATGGACATACCGATCGCGGAGATCAGCGCAATCAGGCGCTTGGAGCTGCGCACCGGCCGGTAGGCCACGCGCTCAATGCTCCAGCCGTAGGCGCTGGCTATCACAATCGCGCCGACAAACCCGGCGGCGACCAGCAGCCAGCTGCTGTCTATGCCCATCATCATCAGGGCGGCAATGATCATAAAGGAGACGTAGCTACCGATCATGTACACCTCGCCGTGGGCGAAGTTGATCATGCCGATAATGCCGTAAACCATCGTATAGCCGATGGCGATCAGCGCGTAGGTGCTTCCCAGCGTAACGCCGTTAAACATCTGCTGCAGGAAATAGAGAAACTGCTCGGACATATGCAAACCTTTTTATACCCGCCCGTCATGCCGGGCGGTGGGATAATTATTTGGCGGCCGAGGACGAACCGTCGGCGTGCCACTTAAAGACACCAAACTCAAATCCCTTCAGATCGCCTTTCTCATCCCAGTTCAGCGGCCCAATCACGGTGTTCGCCCCGTGTGCTTTTAAATCTTTCACCAGATCCAGCGGCTCTTTGCTGCCGGAGCGATCCAGCGCGGTGGCCAGAGACTGTACGGCTGCATAGGTGATCCAGACGTACGGACCACTCGGATCTTTCTTCTGCGCCTTGAGCGCATCCACGATAGCCTTGTTGGCCGGATCCTGGTCATAGCGTTTTGGCATCGTGACCAGCATGCCTTCAGCAGAATCCCCCGCGATGTTCGACAGGGAGGCGTTGCCCACGCCCTCTGGCCCCATAAACTGGGTTTTCAGACCGGTGGCGCGCGCCTGACGCAGCATCTGGCCCATCTCCGGGTAGTAGCCGCCGTAGTAAACGAAGTCGATGTTCTCTTTTTGCAGACGGGCGATCAGCGCGGAGAAATCTTTCTCGCCTGCGGTAATGCCGTCGAAGAAGACGATGCTCGCGCCGCCTTTTTTCAGGCCGTCCTGCACGGAGCGCGCCAGGCCTTCGCCGTACTGCTGTTTGTCATGAATAATGGCAATGCGCTGTGGCTTAACGGTCTCGAGGATGTATTTGGCGGCGGTGGGGCCCTGCGAGGAGTCCAGACCGGCGGTACGCATGATGTGCTGATAGCCGCGCTGGGTCAGTTCCGGATTCGTTGCGCCTGGGGTGATCATCAGAATGCCTTCGTCTTCGTAGATATCAGACGCAGGCTGGGTGGAGGATGAACACAGGTGGCCGATCACATACTGGATACCGTCGTTGACGATTTTGTTGGCGACCGCGACGGCCTGTTTCGGATCGCAGGCATCGTCATATTCCACGCCCACCAGCTTATCGCCCTTGATGCCGCCCTTGGCGTTGATGTCTTTAATGGCCTGGCGCGCGCCGTTGAACTCCATGTCACCCCACTGGGCAACAGGGCCGGACATCGCGCCCACGACCGCAACCTTAATGTCGTCCGCCATAGCGGTATGCGAGATCGACAGTGCGACCATCCCCGCGATTAACGTCTTCGCGTTCCTTTTCATCTCTGAATCCCCATTCGTGATGTCGTGTTTATATTTTGTTTTATTATGGTTAAAAAGCATTCTGTACTTTTAATGAACAACGCTATTTTTACCAGTGCCTTTAATGGTTTAGCGCAGTTTTTTGTCAAAAACCAGACTAAAATCTCTATTTTTCAGGCTATTAAGCAAAGATAATATTCTGAAATCAGGCAGAGATAAACAAATAAAAGTGCAGTTTGCAGCATAAAATAACGGTACAAAGCGCCGAATAAATCACTACCGTTCAGGTTAAAATTCTGCTTATTTTTCGATCCATGTGTTTTCAAACTGCCCAACGCGTTGCCAAAAAACTAATCACCTGGTTAATGAGAATAAAAAGAGGAAGCCGCTGAGTGAATAAATTGAGTACACTGCCCCTACTCAATCTGATTTGGACAAGTGGCTAATGAAACTGACTATCGTGCGTCTGGTGACCTTTAGCGACCAGGATCATATCGACCTGGGCAAGATCTGGCCGGAATATTCCCCTTCGTCGCTGCGCGTTGATGAGACCCACCGCATTTATGCCGCGCGTTTTAACGAACGTCTGCTGGCTGCGGTTCGCGTAACCCTGAGCGGTACGGAAGGGGCGCTGGACTCGCTGCGCGTGCGTGACGTCACCCGTCGTCGCGGTGTGGGACAGTATTTAATTGAAGAAGTGATCCGCGAAAACCCGAGCGTGACCTCATGGTGGATGGCTGACGTGGGCGTGGAAGACCGCGGCGTGATGGCGGCGTTTATGCAGGCGTTAGGGTTTACGGCGCAGGAGAGCGGGTGGGAGAAGCGCCAGAGTTGATTTGTGCGGCCTGATCTGTGCGGCCTGATGCCCTCACCCCGGCCCTCTCCCACGGGGAGAGGGAGAACACCGAGCGGTCCCCTCTCCCTGTGGGAGAGGGTTAGGGTGAGGGCATCAACCCGCACCAGTCTTATTTGGCGTCTGTCGCCGTGCCGTTAGCATGCCAGTCAAACACGCCGAACTCAAAGCCCTTCAGGTCGCCCTTCGCGTCCCAGGAGAGTGGCCCCATGACGGTCTGGACCGTGTTCGCTTTCAGCCAGGTGGCAATCTCAGCCGGATCGGCTGACTGGTTCAGGCCCGCCTGCAGGGACTGCAGCGCCGCATAGGTGGTCCAGACGAACGCGCCGCTTGGATCCTGTTTCTTCGCCTTGATGGCATCTACGATAGGTTTGTTCGCAGGGACCTGGTCGTAGTTCTTCGGTTTAGTTACCAGCAGGCCTTCGGCTGATTCACCCGCAATGTTAGACAGGGACACGTTCGCTACGCCTTCCGGCCCCATAAACTGGGTTTTCAGGCCCGCAGCGCGCGCCTGGCGCAGGATCTGGCCCATTTCCGGGTGGTAGCCACCGTAGTAAACGAAATCAATATTCTCTTTCTTCAGACGCGCCACCAGGGTGGAGAAGTCTTTCTCACCGGCGGTGATCCCGTCGAAGAACACCACGTCGGCATTCGCTTTCTTGAGGTTATCCTGCACTGAACGTGCCAGACCTTCACCGTACTGCTGCTTGTCATGAACGATGGCAATGCGCTTCGGCTTCACTTTTTCAACGATGTATTTCGCCGCGGTTGGGCCCTGGTCAGAGTCCAGGCCGGTAGTGCGCAGGGTCAGCTTGTAGCCGCGCGCGGTGAGCTCCGGTGCGGTCGCTGCCGGGGTGATCATCAGAATACCTTCGTCTTCGTAGATGTCAGACGCTGGCTGAGTAGAGGAAGAGCACAGGTGACCGATAACGTATTTGATCCCGTCGTTCACCACTTTGTTCGCGACCGCGACCGCTTGTTTCGGGTCACAGGCATCATCATATTTTACGATCTGCAGTTTTTCGCCTTTGATACCGCCCTTAGCATTAATGTCTGCAACCGCCTGCTCAGCGCCGGTAAATTCCTGGTCGCCGTACTGTGCTACCGGACCGGACATTGCGCCAACCACAGCCACCTTGATGTCTGCCTGTGCCATGGTGCTGAATGCCAACGCGATACATCCTGCCAGTAACGCTTTACCCTTCATGTTCATCCTGAGATTCCCCATTATTATGGTTATTACGATTGTTGTGATGTTGTTGTGCAGCGCTTTATGTCAGTTATAGGTGTGCTGTCCGCGCTTTTTCAGCATACTCTGCTAAAACATACCCGATTTTTATGATTTTGGAATAGCTAATTTGAAATGAATATATGATAAGCCCGGCAGGGATTTTCGCCGGGCATATGGCTTTAACGTGTCAGCGACGCGGAGATAATGTCCAGCGCTTTACGGAATTGCGCTTCAGGAATAGTCAGCGGATACAGGAAACGAATGACGTTGCCGTAGACGCCGCAGCTCAGCAGCAGCAGCCCTTCCTGCAACGCGCGATCCTGCACCTGGCGGGTAAATTCCGGCGAAGGCTGACCCGTTTGCGGGTCGTTAAACTCCACCGCCACCATCGATCCCTGCGCGCGAATGTCAGCGATATACGGGCAGTGTTCTTTCGCCTTGTTCAGCACTTCCACCAGGTGATGGCCAAGATGCGCCGAGCGCGTGCAGAGATCCTCTTCATCAATCACGTCGAGCACGGCATGGGCCGCCGCAATCGCCAGCGGGTTTCCGGCGTAGGTACCGCCCAGCCCGCCCGGTGCAGGGGCGTCCATCACCTCCGCACGGCCAGAAACCGCCGAAAGCGGCATCCCGCCCGCCAGGCTTTTCGCCATGGTGATCAGATCGGGCTTCACGCAGTGGTGTTCCATCGAGAACAGCTTGCCGGTACGGGCGAAGCCGCTTTGCACCTCGTCGGCAATCAGCAAAATACCGTGGGTGTCGCACAGGGCGCGCAGCGCCTGCATAAAATCAGCTGGCGCAATGTTGAAACCGCCCTCTCCCTGAACCGGTTCGAGAATAATGGCCGCGACCTGGTCGGGTGCGATATCCGCTTTAAAGATGCGTTCCAGGCTTTTCAACGCTTCCGCCGTGCTGACGCCGTGCAGTTCATTCGGATACTGCGCGTGATACACCGAACCGGGGAACGGGCCAAAGCCGAGCTTGTACGGCGCAACTTTGCCGGTCAGCGCCATGGTCATAAAGGTGCGGCCGTGGAACGCGCCGCCGAAGGTGATTAGGCCGGGACGTTTAGTGTACGCCCGGGCAATTTTGACCGCGTTTTCGACCGCCTCTGCCCCCGTGGAGAAGAACGCGGTTTTGGCCGGACCGTCAACGGGCACGCGCTGGTTGATGCGCTCGGCAAGCGCCACATAGCCTTCGTACGGCACAATCTGGTACGCCGTATGGGTAAACGCGTGGAGCTGTTTTTCAATAGCGGAAATGACTTTTGGATGGCGATGGCCGGTATTCAGCACCGCGATCCCGGCGGCGAAGTCGATGTACTCGTTGCCTTCCACGTCCCACACCGTGGCGTTTTCAGCTTTTTCGGCATAGAAGTTACACATCACGCCGATGCCGCGCGGCGTGGCCTGTAAACGCCGGTCGTTCAGTTCGTTATTTTTCACCCTGTCCCCCTGAGAAAGTCGCCTGCTTAGCGCATCAGTAAGTGTTTGCCAGGGGGAGGGAATTCGCCAGAGCGGGCGCTAAAAAAACAAAACCCCCGAATTTGCATTCGAGGGTTCTCGGTGTACTTCGCGGAAATTACGCTTCGATAGCGGCGCGAAGTTTTTTCATGGCGTTCTTTTCAAGCTGGCGGACACGTTCCGCAGAAACGCCGTAGCGGTCGGCCAGCTCCTGCAGCGTGGACTTGTTGTCTTCGTCCAGCCAGCGGGCGCGAATAATATCCTGGCTACGTTCGTCGAGGCCTTCCATCGCATGGGTCAGCTTGTTCGCGGCCTGATCTTCCCAGTTATCCTCTTCGATGCCGTCAGCAAAGTTAGAGGTTTTATCCTGCAGATACAGAACCGGTGCCATCGGCTGGCTGTCAGATGCGTCGTCGTCGGAGGACATATCAAAAGTCATGTCCTGCGCGGCCATACGGGATTCCATCTCACGCACGTCTTTGCTGGTTACGCCCAGCTCGCGCGCCACCATTTCCACTTCATCCTGGTTGAACCAGCCCAGACGCTGCTTGGTTTTACGCAGGTTAAAGAACAGTTTGCGCTGCGCTTTTGTCGTGGCGACTTTCACGATACGCCAGTTGCGCAGCACGTATTCATGAATTTCTGCTTTGATCCAGTGTACAGCGAAGGAGACGAGTCGCACACCCACTTCCGGGTTAAAGCGACGCACAGCCTTCATCAGGCCGATGTTACCTTCCTGAATCAAGTCCGCCTGCGGCAGGCCATAGCCCGCATAGTTACGAGCAATGTGAACAACAAAGCGCAGGTGAGACAGGATCAGCTTTTTCGCTGCTTCCAGATCGCCCTGGTAATGCAGCTTTTCAGCAAGCTCCTTTTCTTCCTCGGCCGTTAACATCGGCCAGGTGTTCGCAGCCCGGATATAAGATTCCAGGTTACCAACAGGGGCTAAAGCTAAAGTTTGCATTTCTTTGGTCATTCATTCCTCTCAATGTTTCTTCTGGTCCTGGTCGTCCCCGTCAGGCAACAACCATGCCAAAGCGTTTGAGCAACGAGATTAGCATTCACTCTTTTATCAGACAGTGATTTTATCCACAAGTTCCAGGTGCAACGGTGAATAAATTACGCACAAATTGTGACATGAAGATGATAACAGGGGAAGCGACAACAGGGACGCTTTCCCTGCAGAGCGAGCATCTCGGTGCAGGGAAAGATTATATCACGCTTTTATTAGTCGGGAGTAAAGTGACGTAAATGTTGAACGGTTGCCAGCCAGGCTGCCACCCACCCAATCATCGAACAAACCAGCAGCAGCAACAGGCACTCATCGAAGCCTAAGCCACTGATATCAAACTTCGTTCCGAAAACCTGCGCCACTTCAGTCACGGCAGAAGAGAGCCGCATCACCAAAATTTCTGACAATATCAGTGAAAGAAATGCACCGGAAAAACCGAGCAATGCGCCACCGTAAAGGAACGGTCGGAGGATGAACCCATCCGTCGCACCAATCAGTTTCTGCACGTTAATGGTATCGCGACGGGCAAAGATGCTCAGGCGCACGCTGTTACCGATGACGAGGAAGACCGCCGCCACCATCAGCACGCCAATCATCGCCGCGACGCGTCCTACCAGCCCGGTCAGGGCAGCAAGGCGCGCAAACCAGCTGTCGTCCATGCGCACTTCATCAATGCCCTTAATGCGCGTGATGCGATCGCGCAGGGTGTTAAGCGAATCGGTCCCCTGGAAATCCAGCTTCGGGATCACCACCGCCACGGCGGGCAGCGGGTTCTCTTCGAGCATATCCAGCGCGCCGCCAAAACCAGACCAGTTACGGAACTCGCCCAGCGCGTCTTCACGGGAGAGATAGTTGACCTTCTCCACGCCCTGCTCGGCCTGGATTTGCCCGACCACCTGTGCCGCGGCGTTATCGTCGAGCGCTTTATCCATATAGACCGTGATCTGCGGAGACGGATAATACTGTGAGGCCGCCTGGTTGACGTTTTTATAGACCATATAGCAGACGCTTGGCAGCGTCAGGGAGATGGCGATCACCATCACCGTCAGGAACGTCGCCAGCGGTTTGCTTTTCAGGTCCTGCAGCGCGCCGTGGAAGGCGTAGCGCACCTGCTCGTTAAACACGTTGGTTTTACGGGAGGCCGGTTTTGGCGCGGCCTTCTGGCGCTTCGGCGCATTACGATTGCCGTCACCACCGCCCTGCGGCTTACGGAAACGGTCAAACCGGTTTCCGAACTGCCGAATCTGGTTTATTGCATCACGCTTATTCACCGTGGCCTCCGTGCAAATGCCCGTCGCTCAGGGTCAGCATGCGGTACGAACGACGGGAAATGAGCCCGATGTCGTGCGTGGCCATCAATACGGTGACTCCTACGCGGTTGAATTCCTCAAACAGACGCAAAATCCCTTCTGACAGGGCATCGTCCAGGTTACCGGTTGGTTCATCCGCCAGCAGTACGGCAGGCTTGTTCACCACCGCGCGGGCGATGCCCACGCGCTGCTGCTCACCGCCGGAGAGCTGGATCGGGAAGTTCTTCGCTTTGTCCAGCAGCCCGACCTTATCCAGCGCCGCAGAAACGCGGCGGCGGATATCGTCATAGCTGGCGCCGGCAATAATCAGCGGAATGGCCACGTTATCGAAAACGGTGCGATCCATCAGCAGGTGGTGATCCTGGAAAATCATGCCGATCTGCCGACGCAGGAACGGCACTTCGCGGTTTTTCAGGCGGCTGATCTCATGGCCGCCGAAAAAGATTTTCCCGGCGCTTGGCCGCTCGATCCCACAGATAAGCTTGAGCAGGGTACTTTTCCCCGCGCCGGAATGGCCGGTCAGGAATGCCATCTCGCCCGGCTGCAGGTGGAATGTTACCCCCTGCAGCGCTTGTCTCCCACCGAGATAGGCCTTGCTGACGTGTTCAAAGCGAATCATTGTTAGTCCTCTCGGGCAAATAATGCCTCAATAAAGTCGTCCGCTTTAAACGGACGCAAATCCTCAATACGCTCGCCCACACCGATGTAGCGGATAGGGATGCCGAACTGATCGGCCACGGAGAAGATCACCCCGCCTTTCGCGGTGCCGTCCAGCTTGGTCAGCGCGATCCCCGTCAGTCCTACCGCTTCATTGAACAGCTTCGCCTGGCTGATGGCGTTCTGTCCGGTGCTGGCATCAATGGTCAGCATAATTTCATGCGGCGCGTCTTCGTCCAGCTTCTTCATGACGCGAACGATTTTCTTCAACTCTTCCATCAGGTGCGATTTGTTCTGCAAACGCCCTGCGGTATCGGCAATCAGCACGTCCACGTTGCGCGCCTTCGCCGCCTGGATGGCATCGAAGATCACGGACGCAGAATCCGCGCCGGTATGCTGGGCAATCACCGGAATGTTGTTGCGCTGGCCCCAAACCTGCAGCTGCTCAACCGCAGCCGCGCGGAAGGTATCGCCCGCCGCCAGCATCACCGATTTGCCCTGCTGCTCGAACTGACGCGCCAGCTTGCCGATGGTGGTGGTTTTACCCACGCCGTTCACGCCAACCATCAGAATAACAAATGGCGTTTTGCCTTCAATATTAAGCGGTTCGTCAACTTTTGCGAGAATTTCACCCATCTCGTCTTTCAGCAGGCCGTACAGCGCTTCGGCGTCGCGCAGCTGTTTGCGGCTCGCCCCTTCGGTCAGATTGGCGATGATCTTACGGGTGGTTTCCACGCCGACGTCCGCAATCAGCAGCTGTTCTTCCAGCTCTTCGAAGAGATCGTCGTCGATCTTCTTGCCGCGGAACAGACTGATAAATCCGGAACCTAAGTTTTCTTTGGTTTTGAGCAGGCTGCGCTTCAGGCGCGCGAAGAAACCTTCTTTGGTCGGTTTTTCCTGCTCCTGGACGCTCTCTTCTTCGGCCTGCTCTTCTACCGGCACGACGATGACCGCTTCTTCCGCGGCTTCTGCCGCCAGCGCCTGGGCTTCCAGCTCTTCATCGGTCAGCTCTGGCTCGAGTGCCGCTTCTTCTTCCACCGCCTCAACGATTTCAACGGTTTCCGCTTCGGCCTGCCACTCCTCGGCAGACACCTCTTCGGCTTTCACCTCTTCCGGCAGCGGCAGCTCTTCGTGTTCGATAACGGCCTGCGGCGCTTCGGCAAGGGCCTCAATGACAACCGGCTCTGGCTTCTCGCTCTCCTGAACCTGTTCCGTAACCTCAACCACTTCTTCAGCAAAGGATTCAATCTCTTCTTTGCTGTGCGCCGTTTCTTCCGCTTCGACAACCGCGGCGGTTTCTACAGGCGTTTCAGGCTGCGACTGCTCTTCAACGGCTTGTTGCTCTTCGGTTTTCTGTTCTGTTTCTTGCTCTTTTTCACCGAAGCCCAGCCAGGAAAAGAAGCCACGTTTTTTTTTGTTTTGCCATCTGCGACTACACTCCTCGCGGCGCTATATACATGGAAGCTAAAAAAATGATGAAATAGTCTAACACTTTACTTAATTGACATCACCGCCCGCAATCGCAGGCCAATTGTTAACAGAGCTTTCCTGAGATGAAGAAACCCAACCGCGCCCCGGCCGGTCAAATTCGTATTATCGGCGGTCAGTGGCGAGGCCGGAAATTACCGGTGCCGGACAGCCCCGGTTTACGTCCTACTACCGACCGCGTGCGCGAGACGCTGTTTAACTGGCTGGCCCCGTCAATGGTAGACGCCCACTGCCTGGACTGCTTCGCCGGAAGCGGCGCGCTCGGCCTGGAAGCGCTGTCGCGCTATGCCGCCAGCGCCACGCTGCTGGAGATGGAGCGCGGCGTGGCGCAGACGCTGCAGCAAAATCTGGCGACGCTGAAGGCGAGCAACGCCAAAGTCGTGAACACCAACACGCTGAGTTTTCTTGCGCAGAAAGGCACGCCGCATAACGTGGTGTTTGTCGATCCGCCGTTCCGCAAGGGGCTGCTGGAAGAGACGTTATCCCTGCTTGAGCAAAACGGCTGGCTGGCGGATGACGCGCTAATTTACGTTGAAAGCGAAGTGGAAAACGGTTTACCGCCGGTTCCCGCGTACTGGGATCTGCACCGCGAAAAGGTCGCCGGCCAGGTCGCTTATCGTCTTTATCACCGTCAGGCACAAGGAGGCTCCGATGCCGGTACTGATTAACCTTGGACGTTTGCTGATGCTGGGCGTCTGGGCATTTTTGATTTTAAATCTGGTGCACCCGTTCCCGCGCCCGATGAATATTTTCGTTAACGTCGCGCTGATTTTCACGTCTTTCATGCACGCCCTGCAGATGGTGATGCTGAAAAACGGTCTGCCGAAAGACGGCCCGCAGATGACGGGCTGGCAGCAGCTGCGCGTGTTTATTTTCGGCGTGTTTGAACTGCTGGTGTGGATGAAGAAGTTTAAGGCGCAGGTGAAGAAGTAAGGCGCGGCCTGATGCCCTAACCCTCTCCCACAGGGAGAGGGGAACGATTACACCCTATCCCTGTGGGAGAGGGCCGGGGTGAGGGGAAAATTACCGCTCCGGTTCAAACCCTTCAAACCGCGACCCTTTGTAGCTCAGCGTCCCTTTCTCCCCCACCGTCAGCTGATGGTACTGCTGCGCCTCCAGGCGGAAGGTTATCTCCAGGCCGCCCGTTTCCGGCCTAAAGCTCGCTTCATAGCGCATTGCTGTGCCCGCAGGCGTCACCTGCTGCTGGCGGGAGCGGCGGTCGTTGAGCGGTTTCTCGCGTTTGTTGGTCACCTCCACGCGCTTTTGCATCAGCGGCGCGGCATCGTTATCCGCCTTCTCGCGGCGCTGCTGCACGAAACGGAACGAGGCGGCAATGACGATAATCGCCACCACGATAATGAAAAAAAGCGGCATCTTGCTCATTCGACAATCCCATCAGATTTTGCGGAATTCAGGATACCTTGCCTCCCCCGCCATTGCCAAACGCCCGCCCGCGTCACTACACTGGATCAGAAACTGATTATTCAGACTTAACAGATACAGGGAGTTAATATGCTTTGGTCATTTATCGCTGTCTGTTTTTCCGCATGGCTTTATGTCGATGCGTCGTACCGCGGTCCCACCTGGCAGCGCTGGTTATTTAAACCGGTCACGCTGTTGCTCCTGCTGCTGCTGGCCTGGCAAGCGCCGATGTTTAACGCCGTCAGCTATCTGGTGCTTGCCGGGCTGTGTGCATCCCTGATTGGCGATGCCTTAACCCTGCTGCCGCGCCAGCGCCTGCTGTACGCCGTTGGGGCGTTCTTCCTGTCTCATCTGCTCTATACCATCTACTTTGCCAGCCAGATGACGCTCTCCTTCTTCTGGCCGCTGCCGCTGGTGCTGCTGGTGATTGGCGCGCTGCTGATTGCGGTGATCTGGTCACGTCTGGAAGAGATGCGTTTGCCGGTCTGTACCTTTATCGCAATGACGCTGGTGATGGTGTGGCTGGCGGGCGAGCTGTGGTTCTTCCGTCCGACCGCTCCGGCGATGTCAGCGTTCTTCGGCGCCGCGCTGCTGCTGATCGGGAATATCGTGTGGCTGGGCAGCCACTATCGCCGCCGCTTCCGGGCGGATAACGCGATTGCCGCCGCGTGTTACTTTGCCGGGCATTTCCTGATTGTGCGTTCGCTGTATATCTAAATAGCGCTTGACTCTGGAGTCGACTCCAGAGTGTATGCTGCGGTTAATGAGAAAATTATCATTGCCGGAGACTGCCATGTCGACTCCAGAAATACCTAAAAAAGTTCCTCAATTCTCGGCACTTAAGCTCAGCCCGGCTCCGTCGAAAGACGACTGCTGCTGCGAAGGCGCGTGCGAAACGCCAACTCAACCCCTTCCTGAAAGCGGCAACCGCTACAGCTGGGTCGTCAACGGCATGGACTGCGCGGCCTGCGCCCGCAAGGTGGAAAACGCCGTCAAGCAGGTGCCGGGCGTAATTCACGTTCAGGTGCTGTTCGCCACCGAAAAGCTGCTGGTTAGCGCCGATAGCGATGTCAGCAAGCAGGTCGAAGCCGCCGTCAGCCAGGCGGGCTATACCCTTCGTAGCGAAACGGCGCCCGTTGAAAAAGCCTCCTCCCTGAAAGAAAACCTGCCGCTCATTACCCTCATCATCATGATGGCCCTGAGCTGGGGTCTGGAGCAGATTAACCATCCGTTCGGCAATCTGGCGTTTATCGCCACCACGCTGGTCGGGCTGTTCCCGATTGCCCGTCAGGCGCTGCGCCTGATGAAAAGCGGCAGCTGGTTTGCTATCGAAACGCTGATGAGCGTGGCGGCGATCGGCGCGCTGTTCATTGGCGCGACGGCAGAAGCGGCGATGGTGCTGCTGCTGTTCTTAATCGGCGAACGCCTTGAGGGCTGGGCGGCGAGCCGCGCGCGTAAAGGGGTCAGCGCGCTGATGGCGCTGAAGCCGGAAACCGCCACTCGCGTGATAAACGGCACGCGTGAAACGATCGCCATCAATACGCTGCGCCCGGGCGACGTGATTGAGGTGGCCGCAGGGGGGCGTCTGCCCGCCGACGGCGCGCTGCTTACCGCCACCGCGAGCTTTGATGAAAGCGCCCTGACCGGGGAATCCATTCCGGTAGAGCGCGCCGCGGGTGAAAAAGTGCCTGCTGGCGCCACCAGCGTCGACCGTCTGGTGCAGCTCACCGTGCTTTCCGAGCCGGGCGACAGCGCCATCGACCGTATCCTGAAGCTGATTGAAGAGGCAGAGGAGCGCCGCGCGCCGGTCGAACGCTTTATCGATCGCTTCAGCCGGATTTATACCCCTGCCATCATGCTGGTTGCCCTGCTGGTCACCGTCGTCCCGCCGCTGTTCTTTGGCGCGCCGTGGGAGGGCTGGATTTATAAAGGGCTGACGCTGCTGCTGATTGGCTGCCCGTGCGCGCTGGTGATTTCCACCCCGGCGGCGATTACCTCCGGGCTGGCGGCAGCGGCACGTCGCGGCGCGCTGATTAAGGGCGGCGCGGCGCTGGAACAGCTGAGCCAGGTTCAGCATATCGCCTTCGATAAAACCGGTACGTTAACCGTCGGCAAGCCGCAGGTGACCGGCGTATATCCGCAGGAAACCAGTGAAGATGAGCTGCTTACGCTGGCCGCCGCCGTTGAGCAGGGGTCCACTCACCCGCTGGCGCAGGCGATTGTGCGAGAAGCGCAGTCGCGCGGGCTGAATATCCCTCCGGCAACCGCCCAGCGGGCGCTGGTCGGGTCAGGGATTGAGGCCACCGTTGACGGTAAAAAGGTGCTGATTGTCGCGGCGGGCAACTCTTCCAATCCAGAGGTTGAGGCGTTAGAGCAGACCGGACAAACCGTCGTGACCGTCCTGCAGGACGGCGTCGCGAAAGGGATGCTGGCGCTGCGCGATACCCTGCGCGATGACGCAAAAGAAGCCGTGGCGGCGCTGCACAAGCTGGGCGTGCAGGGCGTTATTCTCACCGGTGATAACCCTCGCGCGGCGGCAGCGATTGCCGGTGAGCTGGGTCTGGAGTTTAAAGCCGGACTGTTGCCAGCGGATAAGGTCAGCGCCGTGACGGAGCTGAACGCTCGCGCGCCGCTGGCGATGGTCGGTGACGGGATTAACGATGCCCCGGCGATGAAAGCGTCCACCATCGGTATAGCGATGGGCAGCGGTACCGACGTGGCGCTGGAAACGGCCGACGCGGCATTGACGCACAACCGCCTGACCGGGCTGGCGCAGACGATCGCCCTGGCGCGCGCGACGCGGGCCAACATCCGTCAGAACATCGGCATTGCGCTCGGTCTGAAGGGGATTTTCCTGGTGACGACCCTGCTCGGCATGACCGGACTGTGGCTGGCGGTGCTGGCTGATACCGGGGCAACGGTGCTGGTGACGGCGAACGCGCTCCGGCTGCTGCGTCGCCGGTAAAAAAAGCCCGGCGGCGCTAACGCTTACCGGGCCTACATGTCCTGCTAACTCGTAGGTCGGGTAAGGCGAAGCCGCCACCCGACTTTTTTATAAGAAATAGCTCATCGCCAGGCCTAAAAACAGCACCAGACCGACGTAGTTGTTGTTCATAAACGCTTTAAAACAGGCGTCACGCTCACGCTTCGCAATCAGCTTTTGCTGATACGCAAACAGCAGTCCCGCCACCAGTACGGACCAGTAAAACTCCCAGTTCAGCCCGTTCAGGCGACCGATCGCGACCATCAGCGCCAGTACCGCAACCTGCAGGATACCGATAATCAGCTTGTCCTGACGACCAAAGAGGATGGCGGTGGATTTGATGCCAATCTTCAGGTCATCGTCGCGGTCTACCATCGCGTATTGCGTGTCATACGCCACGGCCCAGAGAATGTTCGCCAGGAACATCAGCCAGCAGCTAAGCGGTAAGGACTCACTAACCGCCGCAAACGCCATCGGAATCGACCAGCCAAACGCCGCGCCCAGCACCACCTGAGGCAGGTGGGTATAGCGCTTCATAAACGGATACACCCAGGCCAACGCCAGCGCCGCAACGGAAAGCAGAATGGTCATGGTGTTGAGGGTTAACACCAGCATGAAAGAGAGCAGCACCAGAACAATGAACAGCACGCGGGCTTCTTTCCCGGTGACCTGCCCGCTGGGTAACGGACGACCGGCAGTACGCTTAACATGACCGTCGAATTTACGATCGGCATAGTCATTCACCACGCAGCCCGCCGCGCGCATCAGCCAGACGCCGGCAACGAACACGGCCAGGATCCACAGCGGCGGCACGCCCGGCGTGGCGAGCCACAGCGCCCACAGGGTCGGCCACAGCAGCAGTAACGCGCCAATGGGTTTATCGGTACGCATTAAGCGGTGATACGCCAACAGCTTATTCTGCGTCAGGCTCCACTCCATTTTTTCTTCCTCTTAGTACAACGGTGATGCCGGTAAAAAAAGCTCCGTCAGAATTAACGGTTTACCGCTCAGGCGAAGGCGGGAACGACGCCCCCAGAGTTCGGCATCACGACCAATCTCAATAAAATCCCGGGTAAGCTCAGACGAGGTGAAAAGGTAACGCCCCAGAGGCGTTTTCCCCAGACGTTGCAGCGCGAGCTCTGGCCCGGAAAGGGTGGACTCGGGCACCACCGTCCGCCCGGCAAGCCACGGCTCACCATCAGCGCAGAGTAAAATTTCGCGCAGCCAGTAACGTGGCTCTTGCGGCAGCAGCGGCAGCTCGCTGGCGATCTCATCGCCAGAGACAAACCCTTCCTGAATCAGGGTCACCGTGACCGTTTTACCCTGTTGCTCAAAACGTTTCGTCATGGAATCTTCCAGCAACAGCCAGTCCAGTTGCTGTGGATCAAGCGCAGGTATTTGGTCGAAATAGCGCAGCGCACGCAGTTGCGTTAGCGCAGGGTGTGACATGCCAGACTCTCCGATACATAACGTAATGGCATTGTATCGCAGAAACACGGATTGAGGGGGGCCAAACGTTATTTAACGATCACGATCGCAACATGGGCGCAACAGACTGGCGGATACGAAAAAAAGTGCGCCCACTCAGGCGCACCAAACTACTAACAAATCAGCACTGTGGGGAAACGGTTACCCCTTGCCTTTTACACTGCTGATAAAGGTGGAACGGGCAGTGGTTGAACCTAAACGTTCGGCTTCATCAAGCAGTTTCAGCGCCTTATCGACATCGCCGCGCTTCACCGCCTGCTTAATGGCGTTGTTGAAGTACTCTTCGGTGTCGTTCAGTACCGGCTCGGCTTTCTTCGCCGGGGCAGGAGTTGCAACAGCCGCAGCGGCCGTTGTCGGGGCCACATTAGCAGGTACAGGTGCCGCAGTGTTGCCAACGGTGACAGCAGCAGGGCCAGAGGATCCGAATAACGGACCGACCAGAATACTTGAGCTGGTGTTTGTTTGAACTTTGAGTTTCAGCGTACCGTTCGTCACGTGGCGTGCGACCGGATCAGGAATATCAGGAATAGCGTTACCCGCCCCCTGAGCATAGGATTTAGCCGGATCAATCATTTTGGTGGTGCGCTGCAGATCTTCGGGTGTAGTAAACGCGAGGATATAAATCTTTTGCTGGCCTAAAGCGGGTGTCAGTTTCATGACGCCCTCAAGGCGGTCAGCCGACATGACGCCAGGTTTCTGATAGGTAAAATAACTGCTTGGGAAAAAAGCTGAAGGCGACATGTTTTGATCAAGTACTAACACGTTTGGTGCAAATACAGATGGTGTTTTGTCGGCTTCACTGACCAGCGTTAACGTTAATTCACCCACATTTGCAGGGACACTCCATGCAGCAACCGGTCCTGAAATTCCTGGTACATTCAGGCTCTGGCCTGTATTCCCCAGCTCGATGGTCTGGGTTTGTGCAACATTCACGGGGATCCAGTTCAGACTTTGCAGTGTGGTCGAGGGAATCGCAGGCGCAGCAGTCGTGTTCTGCGGAACGATATTGACATCAGCCAAGCTCACTGCTGGTAATGCAGCAAACATGCCCGCCGTCAGACAGAGTGCTAAGAGACTTTTTTTCATCGTTATGACCTCATTATTCGAAAGCATGGTAGCCAGGCAATAGCGCATACTTTCCGAGAAATGCGTTATGAGTTAGAGGGGCCTAAGCCCCTCTTTTAAATACATTAACGTCTAAAATTACCACCAGATTTCCATCTGAGCACCGAAGGTCCACTCGTCGCTGTCACCACGGCTGGTCGTACCGAACGGGGTTACAGTGCTGTTGCTTGCAGCAGTGGAAGAGAAGTTACCCTCAGAGTCGGTCTTCACGTAGCCCCATTTCTCATCCCACTTGGCGTAGGTTGCGAACACGCGAATCGCCGGACGGGACCAGATGCTGTCACCCGCCTGCCACTGTTGTGCCAGAGTGATTTTATACTGGTCGTTACGATCGCCGGTTTGCTGAGATTTGACGTTGTCGTAGCCCACTTCCAGCAAGGTGCTCATGATTGGCGTCCATTTGTACATTGGACGCACGCCCACGGTGTACCAGGTGGTACCTTGATTGTTGTCACGATCGATATCCTGATACATACCGACGTACATCAGGTCCCATTTATCCGCCAGCGTGATCGCACCGTGGTCGAGGATACGGATCAGGCTGCCGTCATTATCAACAGAACCCCCACGCGCCTGACCTTTGCCCTGAGAAATCATGGAGTCAGTGGCGTATTGCACCACAAACTTGTTGAAGCCTTTCATCATGCTCTGGGTGTGTTCTGCAGTGAACATCCAGCCATCTTTCGATGCACCAGGCTGCAGGTAGTAATCGTCAGGAATGTTGGTATGACCGTAGTCAACACCCAGTTCCAGCGTACCGCCCGGGTTAATTTCCATACCGGCTAAACGCGCATCAAACACGTCGTTTGGCACTTTGTTGTTATAGGTACGCAGACCGGTATTCGGATCGCGATCGCCGAAAGCTGAGGAGCCACCGGATTCAGAAGAACGAGTTGCTGCGAGAGAGAGTTTACCGATACCGACGTCAACGTTTTCCAGACCAGCACCAGGACCAGAAATATCCCAGTAGTAGAAGTCGATCATGTGAACGTCGTGACGTTGATAGAAACGCTTACCTGCCCAAATATTTGCCCCTGGCAAAGAATCAATCAGGTTTTTACCTACGACGTTAAACTCACGCACTGCTGGCGTGTTACTGTCTTCCCAGTCGTTAAGCTGAGCAGTTTTATAGGCGATGTTGGAGTCGAAATAGAAGCTCTTGTCCGCTTCTTTCCACACTTCCTGGCCTAATTTAACTTCCGCATAGGTTTCACATTCGTTACCAAGACGATATTTAGAATCCGCACCGGTGGTCTGGAAACATTGTTGTTCACCGCCACTCCCGGTCCAGCCAATGCCGGAACGAGCATAACCTTTAAAGTCCACGGCGCCTGCCTGGGCAGACAGGATGCCTGCCGCAACGGCGATTGCCAGAGGGACTTGTTTGCGCAGAGTAATCATCATTCTATCTCCTGAGATCATTGCTTTTCTTTGAACACTTCACCTGTCGGTTTCGTGTCTTCTTTTGGGATTGCTTAAACGCCTGGCTCTTTGTGCAACCGACGACATGCAGTGCCATCCTCACGGAACAGATGGCAACGCTCTGGCGGCAAGCCGATAGCGAATGTGGCACCCTCTTCTACCAACACCACGTCGTTCTGGCGGTAGACCAGGTTCTGACGGATGGCGGGGATCTGGATATGAATCTGTGTTTCGTGACCAAGCTGTTCGACGACCTGAACGTCACCTTCCAGGGTCACATCAGCGATGTGGCTCGGCAGCAGGTGCTCAGGACGAATACCGAGGGACATGTTTGCCCCGACCTGTACGTTGGCGCTGTCGACCGGCAGCCAGACCTGCTGGCGGTTTGGTAGCTCCACCTGTACCTGTTCAATGGCTGTCGCGGTCACTTTGACGGGCAGGAAGTTCATCTTTGGCGAGCCAATAAAGCCCGCAACAAAGCGGTCTGCCGGATAGTGATACAGCTCCAGCGGTTTACCCACCTGCGCCACGCGGCCGGCATCCAGCACCACGATTTTGTCGGCGAGGGTCATCGCCTCCACCTGATCGTGGGTGACGTAAATCATCGTGCGGCCAAGACGCTTGTGCAGACGGGAGATTTCAATACGCATCTGGACGCGCAGGGCGGCATCCAGGTTAGAAAGAGGTTCATCGAGCAGGAACACGCGCGGTTCGGCCACCAGCGTACGGCCAATCGCCACACGCTGACGCTGACCACCGGAAAGCGCTTTTGGTTTACGCTCCAGCAGGTGGGCCAGCTGTAACACTTCCGCCACCTGCGTCACGCGCTGGTTAATGACCTCTTTCTTCGCGCCGGCCAGCTTCAGGCCGAAGGACATATTTTCGGCAACGGAAAGGTGTGGATAGAGTGCATAAGACTGGAACACCATACCGACGCCACGTTCGGCAGGCGGGATGTCGTTCATTCGGGTATCACCAATCAGCAGGTCGCCGCTGGTAATCGTTTCAAGACCGGCAATCATACGCAGCAGAGTAGATTTACCACAGCCTGATGGGCCAACAAACACCACGAATTCGCCTTCGTTGATGTCCAGATTGATGTCTTTCGACACCACAACGTCACCCCAGGCTTTCGTTACATTACGCAGCTGTACGCTCGCCATGCCCTTCTCCCTTCGTTACAACCTGTCACCGACAGAAACATTCAAGATAAGTTCACTATGGGGTATCCATTACTTTCCCGAATCCTCCACCCCCCGCCTTTTTTATGGGGGAGGAGGCGGGAGGATGAGGGAGCAGGCTCTGCGACCGCCGTGGGCGGGCTGAGGCAAAATTCGTGAAGCCGCCTGCAAAATTCGGTGGGTTTTTATGTGCGCCAGCACTCATAACTTAAATTTATGCAACGGAGATCACACAAACGGGGGGTGGGGCGTAGGGGTTGGGAGGATGGAAAGAGGATGTCAAATAAGGAGACTGAGACACGTTGAACCACTGAAGTCATACCACGAGACATCACCAAAAAGGATGGCAGCTATGAATATCAAGACTGGCGCACGCGTTTTCGCATTGTCCGCCCTCGCAGCAATGATGATTTCCGCACCGGCGCTCGCCAAAATTGAAGAAGGCAAACTGGTTATCTGGATTAACGGCGACAAGGGCTATAACGGCCTGGCCGAAGTGGGCAAAAAATTCGAAAAAGATACCGGCATCAAAGTTACCGTAGAACACCCGGACAAGCTGGAAGAGAAGTTCCCGCAGGTTGCAGCAACCGGCGACGGCCCGGACATTATCTTCTGGGCGCATGACCGTTTCGGGGGTTACGCGCAGTCTGGTCTGCTGGCTGAAGTCACCCCGGACAAAGCTTTCCAGGACAAACTGTTCCCGTTCACCTGGGACGCCGTTCGCTATAACGGCAAGCTGATCGCTTACCCTATCGCGGTTGAAGCCCTGTCTCTGATTTACAACAAAGACCTGGTACCAAACCCACCGAAAACCTGGGAAGAGATCCCGAAACTGGATAAAGAGCTGAAGGCGAAAGGTAAATCCGCGCTGATGTTCAACCTGCAAGAGCCGTACTTCACCTGGCCGCTGATCGCTGCCGACGGCGGTTACGCGTTCAAGTTTGAAAACGGCAAATATGACGTGAAAGACGTGGGCGTGGACAACGCTGGCGCGAAAGCGGGTCTGACCTTCCTGGTGGATCTGATCAAGAACAAACATATGAACGCGGATACCGACTACTCCATCGCGGAAGCGGCGTTCAACAAAGGCGAAACCGCGATGACCATCAACGGTCCGTGGGCCTGGACCAACATCGACAAGAGCAAAGTCAACTACGGCGTAGCGCTGCTGCCAACCTTCAAAGGCAAGCCGTCTAAACCGTTCGTTGGCGTGCTGAGCGCGGGCATCAACGCCGCTAGCCCGAACAAAGAGCTGGCGAAAGAGTTCCTTGAAAACTACCTGCTGACCGATCAGGGTCTGGATGAAGTGAACAAGGACAAACCGCTGGGCGCCGTCGCGCTGAAATCCTTCCAGGATCAGCTGGCGAAAGACCCACGTATCGCGGCCACCATGGATAACGCCCAGAAAGGCGAAATCATGCCGAACATCCCACAGATGGCCGCGTTCTGGTACGCCACGCGTACCGCGGTCATCAACGCTGCAAGCGGTCGTCAGACTGTCGATGCCGCGCTGAAAGATGCTCAGGGTCGTATTACTAAGTAATGACGTAGTCCCCTCTCCCTTTGGGAGATGGTTAGGGTGAGGGTTGGCGCTATCCGCACGCCCTCACCCCCAGGAGAGGGAGAAAAGATCAAACGTTGTAGAGGAAAAACCCCATGGATGTCATTAAAAAGAAACGCTGGTGGCAAAGCGACGCGCTGAAGTGGTCAGCGATCGGTCTGCTGTGCCTGCTGGTGGGTTACCTTGTTGTTTTAATGTACGTACAAGGGGAATATCTGTTCGCCATCATGACGCTGATTTTAAGCTCTGCTGGCCTGTATATTTTCGCTAATCGTAAAGCCTATGCCTGGCGCTATGTTTATCCGGGCGTGGCCGGGATGGGGCTGTTTGTCCTGTTCCCGCTGATTTGTACCATCGCCATTGCGTTTACCAACTACAGCAGCACCAACCAGCTTGCGCAGGAACGCGCGCAGCAGGTCCTGCTGGATCGCTCATATCAGGCAGGCAAGACCTTTAACTTCGGCCTGTATCCTGCCGGGAACGAGTGGAAGTTAGCGCTTACTGACGAAGCAAGCAGCAAATATTATGTCTCCGACGCGTTCAAATTTGGCGGCGAGCAGAAGCTCACCTTAAAAGAGGCACAGGCCCTGCCGGAAGGTGAACGCGCCAACCTGCGCGTCATTACCCAGAACCGTCAGGCGCTGACCCAGCTCACCGCCGTGCTGCCAGACGAAAGCAAGGTGACCATGAGCTCGCTGCGCCAGTTCTCCGGCACGCAGCCGCTGTATACCCTGGCGAACGACGGCACGCTGACCAACAACCAGAGCGGCGTGAAATATCGTCCGAATAACGACATTGGTTTCTATCAGTCCATTACTGCCGACGGCAAATGGGGTGATGACAAGCTCAGCCCTGGCTATACCGTCACCATCGGCTGGGACAACTTTACCCGCGTGTTTACCGACGAAGGCATTCAGAAACCGTTCTTCGCCATCTTCGTCTGGACGGTGGTCTTCTCGGTGCTGACGGTGATCCTCACAGTGGCCGTGGGCATGGTGCTGGCCTGTCTGGTCCAGTGGGAATCCCTGAAAGGCAAAGCGATTTACCGCGTGCTGTTGATTCTGCCGTACGCCGTACCGTCGTTTATCTCGATTCTGATTTTCAAAGGGCTGTTTAACCAGAGCTTCGGTGAAATCAACATGATGCTGAGCGCCCTGTTCGGCATCAAACCGGCCTGGTTCAGCGACCCGACCACCGCTCGCTCGATGATTATCATCGTGAACACCTGGCTCGGTTATCCGTACATGATGATCCTGTGCATGGGCCTGCTGAAGGCTATCCCGGACGATCTGTACGAAGCCTCGGCGATGGACGGCGCGGGCCCGTTCCAGAACTTCTTTAAAATTACGCTGCCGCTGCTCATTAAGCCGCTGACGCCGCTGATGATTGCCAGCTTCGCCTTTAACTTTAACAACTTCGTGCTGATTCAGCTGTTGACCAACGGCGGCCCGGACCGTCTTGGCACCACGACGCCAGCAGGCTATACCGACCTGCTCGTGAGCTACACCTACCGTATCGCCTTCGAAGGCGGCGGCGGCCAGGACTTCGGTCTGGCGGCGGCGATTGCCACCCTGATCTTCCTGCTGGTAGGCGCTCTGGCGATTGTGAACCTGAAAGCCACACGTATGAAATTTGATTAAGGAGGGCATCAATCATGGCAATGGTACAACCCAAATCTCAGAAGTTGCGCCTCCTGGCGACGCACTTAGGCCTGCTGATTTTCATCGCGGCGATCATGTTCCCGCTGCTGATGGTTATCGCCATCTCCCTGCGTTCGGGTAACTTCGCGACAGGGAGCCTGATCCCGGACGAAATCTCCTGGGAGCACTGGAAGCTCGCGCTGGGCTTCAGCGTGGAACACGCGGATGGCCGCGTCACGCCGCCGCCGTTCCCGGTCCTGCTGTGGCTGTGGAACTCGGTGAAAATCGCAGGCATTACCGCCATTGGTATCGTGGCGCTTTCCACCACCTGTGCTTATGCCTTCGCCCGCATGCGTTTCCCGGGCAAAGCGACGCTGCTGAAAGGGATGCTGATTTTCCAGATGTTCCCCGCCGTGCTGTCGCTGGTGGCGTTGTATGCCCTGTTTGACCGTCTGGGCCAGTACGTACCGTTTATCGGCCTGAACACCCACGGCGGCGTGATCTTCGCCTATCTTGGCGGTATCGCACTGCATGTGTGGACCATCAAAGGCTATTTCGAAACTATCGACGGTTCGCTGGAAG
Source organism: Enterobacter sp. E14S (assembly GCF_055666685.1). NCBI lineage: Bacteria > Pseudomonadati > Pseudomonadota > Gammaproteobacteria > Enterobacterales > Enterobacteriaceae > Enterobacter > Enterobacter sp. E14S. The sequence continues at coordinate 116,854 of NZ_JBVODQ010000012.1, forward strand.
AAGCGGCCGCGCTGGATGGTGCAACTCCGTGGCAGGCGTTCCGCCTGGTGCTGCTGCCGCTGTCGGTGCCGATTCTGGCGGTTGTGTTTATCCTGTCGTTTATCGCTGCGATCACCGAAGTACCGGTTGCCTCACTGTTACTGCGTGATGTGAACAGCTACACCCTGGCCGTAGGTATGCAGCAATACCTCAACCCGCAAAACTACCTGTGGGGCGACTTTGCCGCGGCGGCCGTACTTTCCGCCATCCCGATTACCGTGGTGTTCCTGCTGGCGCAGCGCTGGCTGGTCAACGGCCTGACGGCGGGCGGTGTGAAAGGTTAAGTTTCATTTTGTTATGCCACTGCAACCCTCAACTTTAGACGTATTGTATTGACCCAACTTGTGACTGTTGTTAGGCGGCCTCCGGGCCGCCATTTTTTTATTCGCGTTTCAGCCGCTTCGAATTACACAGCCAGAGGGTGATCACCAGCAGCAGGATCGCCGCCGAGTAGATCAGCACGTCGAGCGGGGATTTATGATCGACGATGATCAGCCGCACTATCGCAGTGATCCCAATGTAGACAAAATAACGCAGCGGGAAGTGAAAGCCGGACTGAAAATACTTCACAATCAGGGCGATAAATTCAAAGTAGAGAAAGTAGACCACCAGGCCTTCCACCAGCGCATATTTGCTGGTTTGTTCAGGGGCGAACAGTACATCCGCAAGATGCACCGTCTCTTTACCCAAAAAGACGACCAGTATCAGGCCAAGGCTCAACAGACCGAGGTTCAGCACGGTCTGGAGGATAGTTGAGATAAACTCAACGCGCGGGCGAGTCAGGGATGTCATACAGCACCTCATTCTCCAGGGCGAGGTTCCTGTATAACGCAAAAATGTGACGGGGATCTATATTTTTTGTTTATGTTTTGTCCGCATGAGCATTCTTGCCGGGCGGCACTGCGTTTGCCCGGCCTACAAAAACACTAACGTAGGCCCGGTAAGCGCAGCGCCACCGGGAAAAGAAGCATCAGCGGAAGTTAATGTTCTTATCGCTCGTCATGTCATACAGCTGGAACTTACGTCCAAGCTGCTGACCCCCATCACGCGTCAGCGGCGTCCAGCCCACTGCCGCACGGCTGCGGGTTGGGCCTGACGAGAACAGATCCAGCGGAATCGACACGTACACCCCTTTGGTGAAGTCCCCTTCCCCGTATTCGTCTGGCGAAACGTTGGTGATGGTGGCATAGCCACCCACCACGACGCCGCTGTCGAAGTGTTTAGAGATGTCCAGCGTGCCGCCCTTATCGCCCGCCAGGTACTGGCCGACGCTGGCTTTCACCAGCACGTCAGGCGCGAACGACGGCGTCCAGTAAGCGGTCAGATGGCCCGTTTTGACGCTGTAGTCGGTGAACTTCATCATGTCCTGCGCGCTGCGCCAGTCACGCTGCTTGACGTAGTTGGCATCAACCCCGAACGCCCAGTTGCTGTCGACAGGACGATAAAGCACTTCCGCCCCCGCGCCGCCGTACATGGTTTCCAGATACCCGCCGTACACCTGGCCGTAGAAGCCGTTGCCGAAGTACTGGAAGTAGTTGGCCTGCAGGTTATTCACGTAGGCATCGTTCTGCACGTACTCACGCACGCGGGTACGCACGCGCGGCAGCGCCGAGTCTTTTGGCGGGTTGGTGTAGTTGAACTTGTCGTAGTTATTGGCGATGTTGCCGAACAGGCTGCCGGTGGTCAGCAGGTGGTCGGTGAGCCACAGATCCGCCGTCGCCATGACGCCCAGCTGATACATGTAGAAGTTTTCAGGCCCGCCGACGGACTGGTTCAGCACCGGATCGATATGGAAATCGAAGCGCGATTTGTCGATATACCAGCCCTGCTCGGTGGTTTCCGGCACGATCGGCTCTACGCGTTTTTGCATCAGCTCGGTTTCATGCCCGAGCGGTTCACCTTCCAGATGGCGCTTGAGGCTGGCAACGTCCGTTTCGGTTGTGACCTGCGGCAGGTTGAGGCGGTTCTCCGTCACGCGGATCGTGCGGATCCCATCCGGGAGATCGTTCATAACGATCCGGTTAGCGCGTTCGATCCCTTCGCGCGAGTCGCGGTATTTCACCTGCTCGCCGGTCACGTACAGCGTATCGCCTTTCACCTGAATTTTCGGATCCGCCAGGCCGGCATTGTATTTCAGCAGCGTCAGCTGGTTTGCAACCACGGAGTGCTGCAGAATCGCATCCTGCGGCTCCGGCTGGTATGCAGGGCGCGCGTTATCATTGTAGTGCGGCCGCATGTCGTTAAAGTTGGTGCGCAGCGTGAAGCCAAACATCACCGTATTGCCGCGCTCGTAGCTGAGGTTAACGTCGGCCCAGTCGGTGACGCGATAAATGGCGCCGACGTTAAACTTGCTCTTCTGCTCAATCTTTCCGGCGAAGTCCTGCGAGTAGTCATTCCCCTCATATTCCAGCTTCAGGCGTAATGGCTGCCAGGGCGTTTGATACTCCACGCCGCCAAACAGCGACGCCGGACCGTGGAACATCTGGTCTCCGTTGATGGAGCCCGCTTTCTTATAGCTGTTATCGCGGTAGCAGTATTTGTCGCTGTAGGAGCAAAACGGGTTTTTCACGTTTCCGCTTGTGCCGAGATAGCCCCATCCCAGGCCGAGCGAGAAGTCGAACGGTCCCCAGGCTTTGCTGGCCACGATGTATTCCGCATCAAACAGACCGGTACCACCGATATCTTTGGCGCCCACGGACACCTGCGGCATCCAGTAGCTCTCTTCCCACAGGCGCAGCTTGACGTCGAAGGCTTTATCTTTGTAGGTCTGATCGCCGGAGAACGCCTCTACGCTGCTGTATTGTTTCGTACGCACGTCGGTATAGCGCAGCGTGGTTTCAAGCCACGGGAACAGCTGCACCGACGCCGAGTAATAGCGATACTGGTCGTTATCACGGTAGTTAAGGCTAATTTCCCCTTCGCGCGCCATCCGCGCGGTGGGCGTTTGCAGTAAACCGACGCCGCCGAAGTCTGACTGAGACGGGCCAATGGGTGCCGGATACGTTTCTGCATGGCAGGCGGCACTCACGCAGAGCGCCAGCATGCTGTAGAGATAGGTTCTTTTCATTATTCCGGTATCCGCTGAATCAGGGAGTGAAGGATATCGGCGTTAAGCCCGTCATACGCCTTCGTCCAGAAATGGTCGGCAAAACCGACAAAAATGATGCTGCCCGGCATAGGTTCGATATGCCGTTTATTCCAGTAAGCGACGGGGGTTTTTTGCGTGTGCCCATCAGGGTAAACCACCCAGGCGTAGCTGTTATCGGCACCGCTCAGCAGGCTCTGCTCGTCGAGGTAGCTCGCCACGTCACGACCGGGCGTAAAGGGCTTTTTACCCGGGCTGCTGATAAGCCCCATCACGGTCACCGTCGTCGGCTTCTCCGGCAGCCAGAGCGTATACTCCCCTTCAAGCGTGCGGTTGCCCTTTTCCGTGACGCGCACTTCGTCGGGATCAAGATTCACGTTCTGACGGCCCGTCACCTTCAGCGCCTGCAGCTGCTGGCGTACGCTGTTAATCGCCGCCGCGTCGTCGCCATCTTCCTGCTCCGCTAACCCCGTCAGCCTGGCAAGGAGCGCCTTGTGCTGTTGTTCCGCTTCAGCGGTCTTCTGCCGTTCAGCGATCACTGCCCCCGGCCACCAGCTGTTGGCGAGCCTTGGCTGTCCGACGAGATCGATCAGATGCTCGGCGTGGGTTAAGGTTTTGGGTTTTTCACTGTCCGGCGTGTAGACCTTCACCGTCCCTGCGGACCATGCCAGCGGCGCGGCAAGGCTTCCGAGAAGCGCAACGTGGATGAGCGTTTTCATGATTTCGCCGCCTTGATCAGGGTGGTTTTCACCGGGAAGAATCCAGCACCGAGATACTGCAGGGACTGGCGGATCTGCCCTTCCTCGTCGATCCAGAAGCGGTTGTGCCAGGTGGCCTGGTCGGTGGTGACTTCTTCATCCAGCACGCGAACCTGCGTTTCGTCGCTGCCGACTTTCACGCTGTCCGTGCTGTCCCAGCGGAAGGTCGAGCGTGCCGTGGCGTAACGCACCTGCTTATGTTCGGTCCATCCCATCGTGCGCGTCCAGCTTGCGCCGTCGGTAATCTGGTTAGGTTTGATCAGCGGATCGTCGGCGAGGTTGTTTACCTCAAGCAGATTGTCACCACCAAGCAGCGTTTTCACGATACGACCATGCTGCGTCACGATGGTGGCCTGATCCTGCGTCACCCATTTCTGCTGCCCGTTTTCATCGAAAGCGAGCACCACAAACAGCTGCGGGCCATCGTTTAGCTGCATGTACTGACTGGCATAGGGCATGTTTTGAAGTTCGTCATCGGTCAAATGCACGCCCGGTGTGCCGAACATACTTTCCCAAAGTGAGTTTCCCAGCCCTTTGGTGGTGGCCGAGCACGCCTGCAGCAGCAGGCAAATCAGAATGATTGCAGGTCGCTTCACGACTCTTCTCCGAAGGGGCGAAATAACCACACCGAAGTGTGGTTATGATTAAAACACCCGCTATTACTGGGTGCTGGTTGTCGTGGTGGTCGTGGTTCCGGTATTGGAGCCATCACCGCCACCGGTTGCCGCCAGCGCGACACCCACGGCTGAACTTACGGTGCTGGTGCTGGCTGCGGTAGAACTTCCCGCAGACGCAGACGTCGCAGCCGAACCTGCCGCATCCCCGACCTGAACCGGAGCTGCATAGACAGATGTCGCCGCAAGCGCAGATATGGCAAAAATGCCATACAGTACTTTCTTCATAACAATTTCCCTTCAATGAATGAATGGAGATTTGCCCGAAAAGAATTTCAGGCGGAATCGAGTATACACAACTACTGCCGTGGGTTTGCCGTAAGGGGAAATAGGGAGAGGGTTTTCGGACTAATGGTTAAAATGGAAATGAAAGACAAATAACCTAAATATATTATTGTTATAAATCAATAGCTTATAATATAAGTATATTAATGAACCACTACGTATTTTCTTAAAATAAACCGCAGGAATTAACGGGTTAAGCTTCTTTTTCGGATTAAACTCAGATTCAGAATTTGAGTTAACTAACAGACATCAGGAATTATCCGATAAAAAAATGCCGGCATTAAGCCGGCACGTTTTCATGACGTTTTAATTACGCACGCCAGGCTTTATAACGGTTGATCAAACCATTTGTCGAGCTGTCATGGCTGGCAATCGCTTTATCGTCACCCAGCTCTGGCAGAATACGGTTTGCCAGCTGTTTGCCCAGCTCAACGCCCCACTGGTCAAAGGTGAAGATGTTCAGGATGGCGCCCTGCGTGAAGATCTTGTGCTCGTACAGGGCGATCAGCGCGCCCAGGCTGAACGGCGTGATTTCGCGCAGCAGGATGGAGTTGGTTGGGCGGTTGCCTTCGAACACTTTGAACGGCACCACGTGGTCCAGGGTTGCCGGATCTTTACCCTGGTCACGGTATTCCTGCTCAACCACCTCGCGGGATTTACCGAACGCCAGCGCTTCGGTCTGCGCAAAGAAGTTCGACAGCAGCTTCGGATGGTGGTCGGACAGCGGGTTATGGGTGATAGCCGGGGCGATGAAATCGCACGGTACCATTTTGGTGCCCTGGTGGATCAGCTGGTAGAAGGCATGCTGGCCGTTGGTGCCCGGCTCGCCCCAGATGATTGGGCCAGTCTGGTAATCCACCGCGTTGCCGTTACGGTCAACGTACTTACCGTTGGATTCCATGTTGCCCTGCTGGAAGTAAGCAGCAAAGCGGTGCATGTACTGGTCGTACGGCAGGATCGCTTCGGTTTCAGCGCCGAAGAAGTTGTTGTACCAGATACCGATCAGCGCCAGCAGCACCGGCAGGTTTTTCTCTGGTGCGGTGGTGGAGAAGTGTTTGTCCATCGCGTGCGCGCCGGAGAGCAGCTCGACGAAGTTGTCGAAGCCCACGGACAGGATGATGGACAGACCAATCGCAGACCACAGGGAGTAGCGACCGCCAACCCAGTCCCAGAACTCGAACATGTTCGCGGTATCAATGCCGAACTCGCTGACCGCTTTACCGTTGGTAGACAGCGCCGCGAAGTGTTTCGCCACGTGCTTATTGTCGCCTGCGGTTTTCAGGAACCAGTCGCGCGCGCTGTGGGCGTTGGTCATGGTTTCCTGAGTGGTGAAGGTTTTGGAGGCAACCAGGAACAGGGTGGTTTCCGGGTTCACGTTCTTCAGCACTTCGGCGATGTGGGTCCCATCGACGTTAGACACAAAGTGCATGTTGAGGTGGTTTTTATACGGACGCAGCGCTTCGGTCACCATGAACGGGCCGAGGTCAGAACCGCCGATACCGATGTTAACCACGTCGGTGATCGGTTTGCCGGTGTAGCCTTTCCAGCTACCGGAGATAATCGCTTCGGAGAACGCTTTCATCTTTTCCAGCACCGCGTTCACTTCCGGCATGACGTCTTTGCCGTCAACGATGATTGGCGTATTGCTACGGTTACGCAGGGCCACGTGAAGCACGGCACGGTCTTCGGTACGGTTAATTTTCTCACCGGAGAACATGGATTTGATGGCGTCGGCAAGCTCGGTTTCTTTCGCCAGATCCTGCAGTTTTGCCAGCGTCTCTTCGGTAATGCGGTTTTTGGAGAAATCCACCAGCATCAGGTCGTCGAAGGTCGCGGAGAACTTAGAGAAACGATCGGCATCCTTCGCGAACAGATCCGCGATGGTGACGTCTTTCATTTCATCAAAATGTTTCTGGAGTGCCTGCCAGGCAGCGGTCTGCGTTGGGTTGATGTTTTTCATTAGCAATACTCTTCTGATTTGAGAATTGTGACTGCGGTCGATTGTAGCGCCTGCAAATAAAAATTGTGATGGTTTTTATGCCATTGCCCTGGCCTGCATCAAACACAGGTGAAAAGACCCGAAAAGTATAGCTGCTGACGGAGCCTCCCGGGGCGGCGAAATGTCGGTCAAAAAGCCCTAAAACGGAGCATAAAATCTGGCGCTGTTATAAGTCCTGTTTCTCAGGGGTACCCCCCCATAAAAAATCCGCATAATCCCAGCATTGACAGGACCTCCCCCGCATTTTATTTATAGGGCCGTATTTTGCGCCTGCACCTGTTTTCGTTTCACTCTTGTGCCAAGGTCGCTTATTCATTCCCTGACACGAGGTTGTTATGACGAGTTTTGTGGTCGCCAAATTTGGCGGCACCAGTGTGGCCGATTACGATGCCATGAACCGCAGCGCCGATGTGGTGCTGGCCGATCCGAATACCCGCCTGGTGGTGCTGTCTGCCTCCGCCGGCGTGACGAACCTGCTGGTTTCTCTGTCTGAAGGACTGGAAGCGACAGAACGTTTCGTGAAGTTGGATGCACTGCGCAAAATTCAGTTCGACATTCTTGAGCGTCTGCAGAACCCGAACGTCATCCGCGAGGAAGTGGAACGTCTGCTGGAAAATATCACCACTCTGGCAGAAGCGGCGTCTCTGGCTACCTCCACCGCCCTGACCGACGAGCTGGTCAGCCATGGCGAGCTGATGTCCACCCTGCTGTTTGTTGAAATCATGCGCGAGCGTAACGTTCAGGCGCAGTGGTTTGACGTGCGTAAAGTGATGCGTACCAGCGATCGCTTTGGTCGCGCCGAGCCGGACGTTGAGGCGCTGGCGGAGCTGACCAATCAGCAGCTGGCACCACGCCTGGCAGACGGTATCGTGATCACCCAGGGCTTTATCGGCAGTGAAGCGAAAGGCCGCACCACCACGCTTGGCCGCGGCGGCAGCGACTACACCGCCGCACTGCTGGGCGAAGCCCTGCATGCAACGCGCGTGGATATCTGGACGGACGTTCCGGGCATTTACACCACCGACCCGCGCGTCGTTTCCGCGGCTAAACGTATTGATGTGATCGCCTTTGAAGAAGCGGCGGAAATGGCCACCTTCGGCGCAAAAGTGCTGCACCCGGCAACGCTGCTGCCGGCAGTGCGCAGCGATATTCCGGTCTTCGTCGGCTCCAGCAAAGATCCGAAAGCGGGCGGGACGCTGGTCTGCAAGAAAACGGAAAACCCACCGCTGTTCCGCGCCCTGGCCCTGCGCCGTCGCCAGACGCTGGTGACGCTCCACAGCCACAATATGCTGCATTCACGCGGTTTCCTGGCGGAAGTGTTTGGCATTCTGGCGCGCCATAATATCTCGGTGGATCTGATCACCACCTCTGAAGTGAGCATTGCGCTAACGCTGGACACCACCGGCTCGACCTCCACCGGCGACACGCTGCTGACGCAGTCGCTGCTGATTGAGCTGTCTGAGCTGTGCCGCGTGGAAGTGGAAGAAGACCTGGCGCTGGTTGCCATCATCGGCAACAAGCTGTCGCGCGCCTGCGGCGTGGGTAAAGAAGTGTTCGGCGTGCTCGACCCGTTCAGCATCCGCATGATCTGCTACGGCGCATCCAGCTACAACCTGTGCTTCCTGGTGCCTGCCGATCAGGCCGAGCAGGTCGTGCAGAAACTTCATCAGAATTTGTTTGAATAAAATTCGTTAGCAGGATAAACAATACCTATAAGCCGGGCACAGACCCGGCTTTTTCATAACTAAACAACACGACAATACTGCAAGGAATCCACTATGTTATCCGCCGTTACGCGGCTGTTCCCGTTATGGGCGCTGCTGCTCTCCGTACTCGCGTATTACACCCCCGCCACGTTCACGGGCATTGGTCCGTGGGTCGCCACGCTGCTGATGCTGATCATGTTCGGTATGGGCGTGCATCTGAAAATCGACGACTTTAAACGCGTGCTGTCTCGCCCTGCGCCCGTCGCGGCAGGGATTTTCCTGCATTATCTGGTGATGCCGCTTGCGGCGTGGCTGCTGGCGATGGCCTTTAAGATGCCGCCCGATCTCTCCGCCGGGATGGTGCTGGTGGGCAGCGTGGCCAGCGGCACGGCCTCCAACGTCATGATCTACCTGGCGAAAGGCGACGTGGCGCTCTCCGTCACGATCTCGTCCGTTTCGACGCTGGTTGGCGTCGTTGCCACGCCGCTGTTAACCCGCCTGTACGTGGACGCGCATATTCAGGTGGACGTGACGGGCATGCTGCTCAGCATTCTGCAGATTGTGGTGATCCCGATTGCGCTGGGGCTGGTCATTCACCATCTTTTCCCGCGCGTGGTGAAGGCCGTTGAGCCGTACCTGCCCGCGTTTTCGATGGTCTGCATTCTGGCGATCATCAGCGCCGTGGTGGCGGGTTCCGCATCGCACATTGCCTCCGTGGGCTTTATCGTGATTATCGCCGTGGTGCTGCATAACACTATTGGCCTGCTGGGCGGCTACTGGGGCGGCAAGCTGTTTGGTTTTGACGAATCTACCTGCCGCACGCTGGCAATCGAGGTAGGCATGCAGAACTCCGGCCTGGCGGCGGCACTCGGTAAAATTTACTTCTCCCCGCTGGCGGCCCTGCCTGGCGCGCTGTTCTCCGTCTGGCATAACCTCTCCGGCTCGCTGCTGGCGGGCTACTGGTCCGGCAAACCGATTGATGAACAAACGAAAAAAGATGCGGTGAAGCAGGGTTAATTTACGCGGCTTGCTTTACACTGAAGCCTCTCTATCAGGAGGCTTCAGCAATGGCTACACCACGTTTGACTCAGAAAGACATGACGGAAGCCGAGCAGCGTGAACTGAAAACGCTTCTCGACCGTGCCCGTATCGCACATGGCCGCACGCTGACGAACGCCGAAACCAATCAGGTGAAAAAAGAGTACATCGATAAGCTGATGGCGCAGCGTGACGCCGCGGCGAAAAAAGCCCGCAAGCTTAAAAAAGAGCAGGCTTATAAACCCGATGCAGAGGCGACCTTTTCCTGGTCCGCCACAACGTCTACCCGTGGAAGGCGCTAATCAGCGCCCTTTCTTTTTGCGCCCCGGCTGGGTAAAGCGTTTTCCGTTACCCGGCTTGCCTCGCCCCTTATCTTCCGCCTGCGGCGCCTTCACCACCGGGCGCTTAATCGCCTGAGTTTTCGGTTTGGCTTTGGCCTTCGGCTTCGCTTCGGACGAGGAGTTCTCGATAAGCTTGAAGAGTTCAATCAGCTCATCATCCGTTAAATCGCGCCACTCGCCCAGCGGGATGCCGGACAGGCTGACGTTCATGATGCGCGTGCGTTCCAGCTTCGTCACTTCATAACCGAAGTGCTCGCACATACGGCGGATCTGGCGGTTTAAACCCTGAACCAGAGTAATACGGAACGCGAACGGCGCTTCTTTCTTCACCTTACACTTTTTCGTGACGGTACCGAGGATCGGCACCCCGGCGCCCATGCCGCGAATAAATTCGTCCGTAACCGGCTTATTCACCGTCACGATGTACTCTTTCTCGTGATCGTTACCGGCACGCAGAATTTTGTTGACCAGATCGCCGTGGTTGGTGAGGAAAATCAGCCCCTGAGAGTCTTTATCCAGACGGCCAATCGGGAAGATACGGCTGCTGTGGTTCACGAAATCAACGATGTTGTCCCGCTCACCGTCTTCCGTGGTGCTGACAATCCCAACCGGTTTGTTCAACGCGATAAACACCAGGTCTTCAGCATCACGCGGTTCGATGACCTGACCATTCACTTTAACCACATCGCCAGGGACCACCTGGTCGCCGATGGTGGCGCGTTTGCCGTTAAGAAACACGTTACCTTGTTCAATGTAACGGTCAGCCTCGCGACGTGAGCAGATCCCGCTCTCGCTAATGTATTTGTTTAATCGGGTTGATTGAGTTGGCAGCATAGTTTCTCCTGTGAAGGGCGAAATATACCTTACCTTGCGGCTGACAAAAAAGTGTTAGTAACCGTTGATTAAAAAATCGAGTGCATCCCGCAATGAAGCCCGGTTGTGCGTAAGATCGGCAACACGCTCACCTAACTCTTTTGGCGATATGCCAGCCATCATGTGCATCATAACCACACAGGTCTTACCCGCTATCTCAACGACAGGGCACACTTTCGCAGGCGGCTGAATGCCCCCCAGATGGCTAAGCTCAACTACAGGGGCGACCAGCACATGCTTCATCACATTGGCCACGGGATGCTGCAAATTGATTAGCCAGGGATAGGCAGTTTTCCCCTTACCTTCATTCTCATAAGCAAAATATTGCTCCATCAGAACGATCTCTGAGAATCACTAAAGGAGCCGTTTTCATCAACCCACTGGTTAATGGCCTCGATAGAAGCTTTATTTTCTGCTAACCACTCTGCGCGCTGATGCGCTCGAAACTGCTCCTGCAGTGCACTCGTGAGTACAGCAGAGAGATTCAGTTTAAGCCGTCGCGCCTCTTCAAGGATTTCTGGTGCTAACGACACATTGACTGATTTTTTGATGCCATGAGTAGTGCGCATGAGAACCCCCATCTGAATGCGCATGAATTGGCGAAGTGTAGCGTAATAAACGAGCATTTTCTATTCCCTTCAAAATGTAAGGCTTGAAGAGTAAATAGCGCTTTATAAAGTGTCACGCCTCGCAAAACGATTTTGCGAGGCGCTTTCAGAGATTAATACTCATCCCGCTCGTCGTCTTCATCCGGCTGTTCCATCACGCTGTAAGCCACCGCGCAGAACAACGAGTTGAGACGCTTCATATCCCCCAGCAGTCCCAGATGCAGGGAGCTGGTCTCGATACTCTGCACGTTCTGCTGGTGCAGACGCTCAACGTGGGCGTGCGAGTAGCGGCGGTTCAGAATGCGGAAACGATGCTTGTTGCGGCGCAGGCGCCGCGCGCTCGGCACGTCGCTGGAGAAGAAGACCAGCATCGCCAGCTTGAGGTTGCTGACCAGCTGTTCGTGCAGCGCTTCCAGCTCCTTCAGGCCTTCACCTGAAAACGCACGACGCGCGGCAAGGGATTTGTCGGCGATCTCGCTGCCCATACGCTCCACGATATCCGAGGCCTGCTCAAGGTTAAGCGACATCTCGATGATTTCCGCCCAGCGGCGGGACTCCTCTTCCGCCAGTTCGTCCTGCGGCATACGCGCCAGGTAAAGCTTGATAGCGGTATAGAGCACGTTGATATCGTCCGCCAGTCTGCGCAGTTCTTTCTCTTCACGCGGCTCGCCGTGCATCACCTTTTGCAGGCCTTCGAGCATGGTTTCCATTGCGTCGCCCATGCGCAGCGTCTCGCGCGCGGCATTCGCCAGCGCCAGCGCCGGGGTATCCAGAGCGGACGTATCCAGGTGCTTCGGCTTCAGGCGCGCATCCAGCTCCGGTTCGTCCTGAATGAGACGCTCGCAGAAGCGGGCCATCGGCCCGGCAAAAGGCACCATCGCCAGGCAGCGCACCAGGTTGTAGAACACGTGGAAGTAGATCACCAGCTCCGCCTTCGGCAGCGGGAGATTGTCCATCAGGTTCGCCAGCGGGTGGATAAAGGGCAGGATAATCAGGCTGCCCACCAGCTTAAACAGCAGGCTGCCCAGCGCAACGCGGCGGGCGGCGGCATTGGCCGCGCTGTTGTTAAGCATCGCCAGCAGGCCGGAGCCGAGGTTGGCCCCGATCACCAGACACAGCGCTACCGGGAAAGAGATCGCCCCTGCGGCGGTAAGCGTGGCCGTCAGCAGGACCGCCGCCAGGCTGGAGTAGCTGACGATAGCAAACACCGCGCCAATGAGCGCGTCCAGCATGATGTCCCCGGTCAGGGAGGCGAAGATGACCTGAACGCCGTTGGCCTCGGTGATTGGCGTGACCGCCTGCACAATCAGCTCCAGCGCCAGCAGGATCAGCCCCAGGCCAATCCCCACGCGCCCGAGCTGCCCGGCGCGCGTCTGCTTGCGGCCGAGGAAGAAGATAACGCCGATAAAAATCAGCAGCGGCGACAGCCAGGAGAGATCGAAGGTCAGGATACGCGCCATCAGCGCGGTACCTACGTCCGCCCCCAGCACAATCACCAGCGCCGGGGCCAGCGCCACCAGATCCTGCGCCACAAAGGAGGTGACAAGCAGGGTCGTGGCGTTACTGCTCTGAACCAGTGCCGTTACGCCAATGCCCGCGCAGAAGGCGAGCGGCTTCTTCTCAACGCTGCTGCTGAGAACGGTACGCAAGCGCGCGCCAAATACGCGCATCACGCCGGTACGGACGATATGGGTGCCCCATACGAGCAGTGCGACTGCAGAGAGCAGGTGTAACAGTGTCAGCACGGAAGTTTTTCCTCCTTATCGTTATTCGTTTTCCATAGGTTCAGTATAAGGGTTTAAACGTAAGAAAGAGACAGGGCGCCCAATGAGCGCCCTGTTTGTTGTAAGGAAAAGTGATTTTAGTCGGCGTCGTAGCCGAGATTAGGCGCCAGCCAGCGCTCCACTTCAGACACGCTCATGCCTTTGCGCAGGGCGTAATCTTCAATCTGATCCCGCTGCAGCTGCGCCACGGCAAAGTACTTGCTGTCCGGATGGCTGAAGTACCAGCCGGAAACGGACGCGCCTGGCCACATGGCGAACGACTCGGTGAGCTTCATCCCGGTATGGGTTTCCACGTCCAGCAGTTTCCAGATGGTGCCTTTTTCGGTGTGTTCCGGACAGGCCGGATAGCCCGGCGCCGGGCGAATGCCCTGGTAATTTTCGCGGATCAGATCCTCATTGCTGAGGTTTTCATTCGCCGCGTAGCCCCAGTGCACCTTACGCACGCGCTCGTGGAGGTACTCGGCGAAGGCTTCCGCCAGGCGGTCGGCAATCGCTTTCACCATGATTTTATTGTAATCATCGTGCTGCGCTTCGAACGCGTCCGCCAGCGCGTCTTCCTCCAGACCGCCGGTCACCGCAAAGGCGCCGATATAGTCGGCTTTACCACTCAGCTTCGGCGCGACGAAATCGGCCAGGCAGTAGTTGGCAAAGCCCACTTTCTCGGTTTGCTGGCGCAGATGGCGGCTGACCGCCAGCACGTGGGTGCGGGTTTCATCGCGATAGATTTCGATGTCGTCGCCCACGCGGTTCGCCGGGAACAGGCCCACCACGCCGCGCGGGTTGAGGGTTTTCTCTGCGCTCAGCGTGTCGAGCATATCGTTGGCGTCTTTAAACAGGCGCTTCGCCTCTTCTCCTACCACCTCATCCTCAAGGATGCGGGGATATTTGCCCGCCAGCGACCAGGTCATAAAGAACGGCGTCCAGTCGATGTAGTTGCGCAGCGTCTCGATGCTGGCCGTCACGTCCTGCACGCCCAGACGGTGTGCGACCGGCGGCGTGTAGCTGGACCAGTCGAAGGCCAGATCGTTATCGCGCGCCGCCTGAAGCGAAACAGGCGGGGTGCGCGGCTTCTTACGGCCGTGCTGGATGCGAACGGTTTCGTACTCTTTGCGAGTGCGCGCCACAAAATCGTCGCGCTGGGTGTCCGAGAGCAGCGCGGAGACCACGCCCACCGTGCGCGAGGCGTTCTGCACGTAGACCGTCGGGCCGCTGTAGTTCTGCTCGATTTTCACCGCCGTGTGCGCTTTCGAGGTGGTCGCCCCGCCAATCAGCAGCGGAATGGTGAAGCCCTGTCGCTCCATCTCTTTTGCCACGTTGACCATTTCGTCGAGCGACGGCGTAATCAGGCCGGAGAGGCCAATCAGGTCGGCGTTCACCTCGCGCGCGGTCTTGAGGATTTTGTCCGCCGGGACCATCACGCCGAGGTCGATAATCTCGTAGTTATTACACTGCAGCACTACGCCAACGATGTTCTTGCCGATGTCGTGCACGTCGCCCTTCACGGTGGCGATAACCATCTTGCCGTTGCTGGAGCCTTTCTCTTTGCTGGCTTCGATGTAGGGCTCAAGATAGGCCACTGCCTGCTTCATCACGCGGGCGGATTTCACCACCTGCGGCAGGAACATTTTACCCTCGCCGAACAGATCGCCGACCACGTTCATGCCGTCCATCAGCGGGCCTTCAATCACCTCAATCGGGCGGGATGCCTGCTGGCGCGCCTCTTCGGTATCGAGCTCGATAAATTCGGTGATGCCTTTGACCAGCGAGTATTCCAGGCGCTTTTTCACGTCCCAGGAACGCCACTCGGCCTGCTGAACGTTTGCCGCCTCATCCGATTTACTGCCGCGGTATTTCTCCGCCAGGTCCAGCATGCGCTCGGTGGCGTCGTCGCGGCGGTTAAGGATCACGTCCTCTACGGCGTCGCGTAGCTCGGCAGGGAGGTCGTCGTAAATCGCCAGCTGGCCGGCGTTAACGATCCCCATGTCCATGCCGTTGCGGATGGCGTAGTAGAGGAACACGGCGTGAATCGCTTCGCGCACCGGGTCGTTGCCGCGGAACGAGAACGACACGTTCGACACGCCTCCGGAGATCAGCGCATGCGGCAGCTCGCGCTTAATGTCTTCACATGCGCCGATAAAGTCCTGGGCGTAGTTGTTGTGCTCTTCAATCCCGGTCGCAACGGCGAAGATATTCGGGTCAAAGATAATGTCTTCCGGCGGGAAGCCCACCTCTTCGGTCAAAATCTTGTACGCGCGGCGGCAAATCTCGATTTTGCGCTCGCGGGTATCGGCCTGACCCACTTCGTCAAAGGCCATCACCACCACGGCGGCACCGTAGCGGCGGACCATCTTCGCGTGGTGGATAAAGATATCGACACCCTCTTTCATCGAGATGGAGTTGACGATGCCTTTACCCTGGATGCACTTCAGACCTTTTTCGATGACTTCCCACTTGGAGGAGTCAATCATGATCGGCACGCGGGCGATGTCCGGCTCACCGGCAATCAGGTTGAGGAAACGCACCATCGCCGCTTCGGCGTCGAGCATCCCCTCATCCATGTTGATATCGATGATTTGCGCGCCGCTTTCTACCTGCTGGCGGGCAACGTCCAGCGCTTCGCTGTACTTCTCTTCTTTAATCAGGCGTTTGAACTTTGCGGAACCGGTGACGTTAGTACGCTCACCCACGTTCACAAACAGGCTGTCGTCGCCGATGGTCAACGGCTCCAGGCCGGACAGACGACAGGCAACCGGAAGCTCGGGCAGCTTGCGCGGCGGCAGACCGGCCACGGCGTTGCTCATAGCCGCGATATGTTCTGGCGTGGTGCCGCAGCAGCCGCCGACGATGTTCAGGAAGCCAGACTCGGCCCACTCGCGGATTTGCGCCGCCATGGTGTCGGCATCGAGATCGTATTCACCAAACGCGTTTGGCAGACCGGCGTTCGGGTGGGCGGTGACGTAGCATTCCGCGATACGGGAAAGCTCCTGCACGTACTGGCGCAGTTCATCCGGCCCCAGCGCGCAGTTCAGGCCAAAGGAGAGCGCTTCGGCGTGGCGCAGAGAGTTATAAAACGCTTCGGTTGTCTGGCCGGACAGGGTACGGCCGGAGGCGTCGGTGATGGTGCCGGAAATCATGATTGGCAGGTCAACGCCGAGCGCTTCAAACTCCTCTTTCACCGCGTAAATCGCGGCTTTGGCATTGAGGGTGTCGAATACGGTTTCAATCAGGATCAGATCGGAACCGCCTTCCACCAGCGCTTTGGTCGACTCGCGGTAGGCCGCGACCAGCTGATCGAAGGTGATATTACGAAACGCCGGGTCGTTGACGTCCGGTGAAATCGACGCGGTGCGGTTCGTCGGGCCAAGCACCCCGGCAACGTAGCGAGGCTTGTCCGGCGTGCGGGCCGTCCACTCGTCGGCGCAGGCGCGCGCCAGCTTCGCGGCTTCCAGGTTGATTTCCGCCGACAGGGATTCCATCTGGTAATCCGCCATGGCGATGGTTGTCGAGTTGAAGGTGTTGGTTTCAACGATATCCGCACCCGCTTCGAAGTAGGCGTTGTGGATATCCTTAATAACGGACGGCTTGCTGAGCACCAGCAGGTCGTTGTTCCCTTTCAGGTCGCAGGGCCAGTCGGCAAAGCGTTCGCCGCGGAAATCGTCTTCACTCAGACGATACCCCTGGATCATGGTGCCCATGCCGCCGTCCAGCACCAGAATTCGTTCATTTAACTGCGCACGCAGTTGCTCTACTTTGCTGCTCACACTTGCTCCCGACAACGCTCAACAAGGCCAAAAGGCTGCGTTCCATACTGGCACAATCTCGCAGGGTGGAAAAGCCGCACAGCGGTAACATGAGACATGTTCACCATCACTCCTCCGATCAGTCAGGATAACGGTTGCAAATTCACCAAATAAAACGAAAATGATTTCCACGATACAGAAAAAGGAGATCGTCATGGTCGCGACCGTTCCCGCTAAACGCGGCAGAAAACCTGCTGCCACCACCGCCGCCGCACAACAGGGCGGACAGGTTCAATCGCTCACGCGCGGTTTGAAGCTGCTGGAGTGGATAGCCGAGTCGCACAGCAGCGTGGCCCTGACGGAGCTGGCCCAGCAGGCTGGCCTGCCGAACTCCACGACGCACCGTCTGCTGACCACCATGCAGCAGCTGGGCTTTGTCCGTCAGGTCGGCGAGCTGGGGCACTGGGCGGTGGGCGCGCATGCGTTTATCGTCGGCAGCAGCTTCCTGCAGAGCCGCAACCTGCTGGCGATTGTGCACCCGATTCTGCGCAAGCTAATGGAGGAGTCCGGCGAGACGGTCAACCTGGCGGTGCTGGACCAAAGCGATCATCAGACGATTATCATCGACCAGGTTCAGTGTACGCAGCTGATGCGTATGTCCGCACCGATTGGCGGCAAGCTGCCGATGCACGCCTCCGGGGCGGGGAAAGCGTTTCTGTCGCAGCTGAGCGAGGAGCAGGTGACGGGACTGCTGCACCGTAAAGGGCTGCACGCCTACACCCACGCCACGCTGGTATCGCCCGTGCATCTGAAAGAAGATCTGGCCCTGACCCGCAAGCGCGGCTATTCGTTTGATGATGAAGAACATGCCCTGGGCCTGCGCTGCCTGGCGGCCTGCATTTTTGACGAGCACCGCGAGCCGTTCGCCGCCATCTCTATCTCCGGGCCGATTTCGCGGATGACCGATGACCGCGTGACCGAGCTGGGCGCGCTGGTGATTAAGGCGGCGAAAGAGGTGACGCTGGCGTATGGTGGGATTCGTTGAGATTGAGTGCGGCCTGATGCCCTCACCCCGGCCCTCTCCCACAGGGAGAGGGAGACAACATGATGTCCTCATCCTGCGAGAGAGGGTGCAAACCTAATGCAAAACCTCTGCTTGCGGCGGTAAGCGTACACATCTTCGACATGTCCATTTTTGATCCGCGTTTGCAGTCCGCGCCAGTAGCTGGCGCGGAACAGATCCTCATGCATCTCTTCAAATAGCGACCCGATGCGCGGGTCGGCACACAGCCAGTGGCGAAACTCCTCCGGAAACACATCGCCCGGCGAGACGCTGTACCACGGCTCACCTGAAAGCTCATCTTCCGGGTAGCGGGGCTGTGGTATATCGCGGAAATTCACTTCGGTCATGTAGCAAATTTCGTCGTAATCGTAGAACACCACGCGCCCGTGACGGGTGACGCCGAAGTTTTTAAACAGCATGTCGCCCGGAAAAATATTGGCGGCGGCAAGCTGGCGAATCGCGTTGCCGTATTCTTCAATGGCATCCCGCAGCGCCTGGCCTTCGGACTGCTCAAGCCAGATATTCAGCGGTACCATGCGGCGCTCAATGTAGAGATGGCTAATCACGATTTTGTCACCCAGATCGGTGATTTTCGCGGGCACTTCCTGCATTAACAGCGCCATGAGCGCCGGGTCGATCTGCTGTTTATCCAGCACAAAGTTTTCGAACTCCTGGGTATCCGCCATGCGCCCGACGCGGTCGTGCTCTTTGACCAGCTGATAGCAGGCACGAACGTGCGCGGCGGTCATCTCTTTCTGCGGCGCGAATCTGTCTTTAATCACCTTAAAGACCCGGTCGAAACCCGGCAGCGTAAAGACCAGCATCACCATGCCGCGAATGCCGGGCGCTTCGATAAACTGCTCATCGGCCGTGGTGACATAGCGCAGGTACTCCCGGTAGCTTTCCGTTTTGGCGTGCTTCTGGCAGCCAATGGCCATATACAGCTCGGCGGTGGTTTTGCCCGGCAGGATCTCTCGCAGCCACTCCACCAGCGCGGCAGGCAGCGGGGCGTACACCATGAAATAGGAGCGGGCGAAGCCAAACACGATGCTGGCCTCGGCGCCGGTGGTCAGGCAGGTATCGACAAACAGTTCCCCATCGTCGGTACGGTGAATGGGCAGCAGAAAAGGCACAATGGCGGTCGGCGTAACCAGCTTGCCGACCAGCCAGGCGGCTTTATTGCGGTAGAAAAGCTCGTTGGCCACCTGCAAATGGCTATCGCTAAGCACCTCCGCGCCGAAGGTTTCGTGGAGATGGGCGTGGATATAGCCGATATCCCGGGTTTTATTCTCCCAGGGCAGGCGCAACGGTAAATCCGTTAGCATGCGATGCAGGAGCTTTTCCCATCCGCGATCGGGAAAGAAATCTTTCGCCAGCGGACGGGGAATGGTTCGAAAGCGTCGCTCGGGCTGGGAGCTGAAGATAAATAACCGCTCAGGAGATAGTGAGCGGTGGTCAAATAACCGGCAATAGACGGAGTTGAAAAAGCTCTCCGCAATCTCGAAGCGCGGGTAATCGGGTAACAGATGGGTGTAGTGCTCCTTCACGCGCAGTAAAAATTCCGCGTCCGGGCTTTTACCGTCGGTAATACAGCGCAGCTGCTCCACCACCAGACCCACGTGGTGGTCATAGAGATGGATACGCTGCTTCATGGCCTGCTGAACCGCATGCCAGTCTGCATGTTCGAAGCGCTGCTGCGCGCCGGATGTCACTTCAAGAAAACGACCATACTGGGCATCGAAGCCCTGCAAAATAGTTTGGGCAATCAGCAATTCCAGGCCACGCGACATATATTCCCCCTCACCCCAACCCTCTCCCCGAGAGGGGAGAGGGGGAAAAATTTAGAACTGTGCTTCTTCCGTTGAACCCGTTAAGGCAGTGACGGAGGAGGTGCCGCCCTGAATAATCGTGGTCACATTGTCAAAGTAGCCGGTCCCCACCTCCTGCTGGTGAGACACGAAGGTGTAACCGTCTTTGCCCGCGGCAAACTCCGGCTGCTGCACCTTCTCAACGTAGTGCTTCATGCCCTCACCCTGCGCATAGGCGTGCGCCAGGTCGAACATGTTGAACCACATGCTGTGGATACCGGCCAGGGTAATGAACTGGTATTTGTAGCCCATGTCGGACAGCTGCTGCTGGAAGCTGGCGATGGTTTTGTCATCCAGCTTTTTCTGCCAGTTGAATGACGGCGAGCAGTTATAGGCCAGCAGCTTGCCCGGATACTTCGCGTGGATGGCGTCGGCAAAGCGTTTTGCCAGCGCTAGATCCGGCGTGGAGGTTTCACACCAGACCAGGTCCGCGTAAGGCGCATACGCCAGGCCGCGGCTGATCGCCTGTTCAATGCCGGCATGGGTACGGTAGAAGCCTTCGCTGGTACGCTCGCCGGTGATGAATTCGCTGTCGTACGGGTCGCAGTCAGAGGTGATCAGGTCCGCCGCGTCCGCATCGGTACGGGCAATGACCAGCGTTGGCACGCCGAGCACGTCAGCAGCCAGACGCGCGGCAACCAGCTTCTGAATCGCTTCCTGAGTCGGAACGAGCACCTTACCGCCCATGTGTCCGCATTTTTTCACTGACGCCAGCTGGTCTTCGAAGTGAACGGCCGCTGCACCGGCCTCAATCATCGATTTCATCAGCTCGAAGGCGTTCAGCACGCCGCCGAAGCCTGCTTCCGCATCCGCGACGATCGGCAGGAAGTAGTCAGTAAAGCGCGGATCGCCAGGTTCGATACCGGCAGCCCACTGGATCTGATCCGCACGGCGGAAGGTGTTGTTGATCCGATCCACCACCGACGGCACGGAGTTAGCCGGATAGAGCGACTGATCCGGGTACATGCTGGAGGCCAGGTTGGCGTCCGCCGCGACCTGCCAGCCGGAGAGGTAAATCGCCTCAATACCGGCCTTCGCCTGCTGCAGCGCCTGACCGCCGGTCAGCGCGCCGAGGCTGTTGATATAGCCTTTTTTAGAGCCACCGTGCAGCAGCTTCCACATTTTCGCCGCACCGTTCTGTGCCAGCGTGCATTCCGGATTGACCGAGCCGCGTAATTTCACCACTTCCTCCGCGCTGTAAGGACGGCGGATGCCTTCCCAGCGAGGTTGTGTCCACTCTTTCTTTAACTCTTCGATTTGTTGGGTACGGGTTTTCATGTGCAGATGCTCCATATTGTTATGTGGTGAGTTACGCCAGGAAGCGGTAGCCCGGCAGGGTCAGGAAGTCGATTAAGTCATCTGATGTGGTGATTTGCTCCATCAGGCGCGCAGCGTCGTCAAAACGTCCGCTGCTGAAGCGGTGTTCGCCCAGCTCGTCCTGGATCACCCGCATCTCTTCGGCCAGCATCTGGCGGAACAGAGATTTGGTCACCGGCTTACCGTTGCTGAGCGTTTTTTGATGGTGGATCCACTGCCAGATGGAGGTACGTGAGATCTCCGCCGTCGCGGCATCTTCCATCAGGCCGTAGATAGGTACACAGCCGTTGCCGGAGATCCACGCTTCGATGTACTGGACCGCGACGCGGATATTGGCACGCATGCCCTCTTCCGTACGCTCGCCCGCGCACGGTGCCAGCAGCTGTTCTTCAGCCGTTGGGGCATCGTCTTCACGCGTGACGAACAGCTGATTTTTATTGTCGCCGAGAACGCGGTTGAAGACCTCCATCGCCGTATCGGCCAGGCCGGGATGGGCAATCCACGTGCCGTCGTGACCGTTACGGGCTTCAAGCTCTTTATCGGCCTTCACCTTGTTGAGCACCTGATTGTTCCGCTCTGCGTCTTTGCTCGGGATAAAAGCCGCCATGCCGCCCATCGCAAAGGCGCCGCGCTTGTGGCAGGTTTTGATCAGCAGACGCGAGTAGGCGCTCAGGAACGGTTTATCCATGGTCACAACTTGGCGATCCGGCAGTACGCGATCGGGATAGTTTTTCAGGGTTTTGATGTAGCTGAAAATATAGTCCCAGCGTCCGCAGTTCAGGCCGACAATATGGTCGCGCAGGGCGTGCAGAATTTCATTCATCTGGAACACGGCAGGCAGCGTTTCAATCAGCAGCGTGGCCTTGATGGTACCGCGCGGCAGGTTGAAACGATCCTCCGCGTAGCTGAAGACCTCGCTCCACCAGGCCGCTTCCTGCCAGGCCTGCGTTTTTGGCAGATAGAAATAAGGGCCGCTGCCTTTTGCCAGCAGATTCTTGTAGTTGTGGAAGAAATAGAGCGCGAAATCAAACAGGCTGCCCGGAATGGCTTCCCCACGCCAGGTGACATGTTTTTCAGGCAGGTGCAGGCCGCGTACGCGACAGATCAGCACCGCCGGGTTCGGTTTGAGCTGGTAAATTTTGCCGGCTTCGTTGGTATAGCTGATGGTGCCGTTCACGGCGTCGCGCAGGTTGATCTGCCCCTCGATGACCTTACGCCAGTCCGGCGCCAGTGAGTCTTCAAAATCGGCCATAAAGACTTTAACGTTGGCGTTCATGGCGTTGATCACCATTTTGCGCTCTACCGGACCGGTGATCTCAACGCGACGATCCTGTAAATCTTCAGGGATGCCGCGGATTTTCCACTCACTGCGACGAATGGAAGCGGTTTCCGAAATGAAGCCAGGCAACTTGCCATCGTCAATTTCCTGCTGCTGATGAATACGTGCCGCCAGCAGCTTATTACGCTGCGGCGTAAAGCGAGTCACCAGTTCAGTCAGAAATTCTACCGCTTCCGCCGTCAAAACCTGCCGTTCTTGCTCGCCATACGGCTGGGTAAAGGCCAGTTCATCGACCGTCGTTGCCTGTTGAGTCATTACTCTGCTCCTCATCAAAGATCCAAAATCACGCCCCCGATGCGAACGAAAGATCGTTGGGTAGTTTTCGCTCAGCAGAATTAAGACTATCTATATTTTTTCTAAAATCAAAAACAATTTCCATTTTAATTAATAATTGCAATTAATTAATTGATTTTATTGAGATTAAAGTTTAATTGAACGGTGAGTGACATTTCGGAAATAAAAAAGACACCCGAAGGTGCCTGATTTGAATAGCTGAAACGCTTTAGGATCGTTTAGTGCAGAAGATTACTCCAGCGTCGGATTCATGTGACGCAGATCGTATGGCGTTATCTGGTAGACGTAATAGTTGAGCCAGTTAGTGAAAAGCAAATTCCCGTGGCTGCGCCAGGTTGCTCTCGGTTTGTTTTGCGGATCGTCTTTCGGGAAATAGTTGTACGGTACATCCGGATTTAGACCCGCTTCGACATCACGGAAATACTCTGACGCAAGGGTATGCGGATCGTACTCAGGATGCCCGGTCACGAATGCAATGCGTTTATCCTTGCTGGCAAACAGGTAAGCATCTCCATCTTCCGTTTCGGCCAGGATCTCCAGATCGGTGTAATCACGAATCAGCTGGGCCGGGAAATCGGCGTAGCGAGAATGCGGGGCCAGGAAAGAGTCATCGAAACCACGCGTCAGCAAAGCGTGTGGGTGAAGAATGTGGTGTTCATAGACGCCGGAGAGCTTTTCATTGCGGGTTTGCTTGGGGATGCCATAAAGAATATTCAGCGCGGCTTGTACCGCCCAACAGACAAACAATGTGGACGTGACGTGATCTTTTGCCCACTCCAGAACCTGTTTGATCTGAGGCCAGTAGGCGACATCATTAAATTCAACCAGACCGAGCGGCGCGCCGGTCACGATCAGTCCGTCGAAGTTTTCCCCCTGAATATCATCGAAGTTACAGTAGAAGTTGTTCAGATGCTCAGAAGGCGTGTTACGTGACTCACGGGCATCGATTCGCAGCAGCTGAATATCAACCTGCAGAGGGGAGTTCGACAGAAGACGCAGGAACTGGTTTTCTGTTTCGATCTTTTTTGGCATCAGATTGAGAATAAGCACCTTCAGCGGGCGAATTTCCTGACCTGTCGCACGCGAAGCCGTCATGACGAAGACGTTTTCTTCACGCAAGAAATTGACGGCTGGTAGCTCGTCCTGCACCCGAATCGGCATAACTTTATATCCTCACAGCATACGTATAAACGTTTAGACATCCAGACAGCTAACGATACCCAGAAATGGTTTGAATGTCGAGTCTGCAAGCAGAAGGTGAGAAAGTTTCAAGGAGAGGAGAGGGAAAAACAAAAGCAAAAAACCCCGCACCTTACGGTACGGGGTTCTTTTATTTGATGCCTGGCAGTTCCCTACTCTCACATGGGGAGACCCCACACTACCATCGGCGCTACGGCGTTTCACTTCTGAGTT
>NZ_JBVODQ010000013.1:0-100910 GCF_055666685.1 Enterobacter sp. E14S
GTTAAGAATCCATGTCACTTTGAGTGCCCACACAGATTGTCTGATAAATTGTTAAAGAGCAGTGCAACGCGGCTTTCGCTCACCGTTGCGAGGTCCCGTATATTACGTTTTCCTCATTCAGAGTCAAGCGATTATTTTTGCTTTTCTCTGCCGGCGTTCATCTCTGAACCCCGCTAACCCGGCGGCCTGTAAGCCGTTGTTCCGTGTCAGTGGAGGCGCATTATAGGGAGTTCTCAGACGTTGACAACCCCTCTTTTAAAAAAAACTTTCAACCGTCTCTTTTTTGCTCAAAACCGTGCTACAGCGCCAGTTTTTCGAGCGTTTCAAAGCCATAACGGCGTAAAACGGGTAAAAGTTGCTCAGTCTCTTTCGTGATGGCCATACAAAACGCGATATTCGCATCGGTAGATTTCGCATCCGGCGCTTCATGCTCCAGCAGCCAGGCCGTACGACGGGCGATAGCCGCGCCGGAATCCACCAGGCGCGTCCCCTCCGGCAACACCTCTAATAGCTCTTCCTGTAATAGCGGGAAATGGGTGCAGCCCAGCACAACGGTATCCGGAGGTTCGGGCATCCGCAGCCACGGACGAAGAATACGACGCAGCTCGTCGAGTGATACCGCTTTTCCATGCAGCTTCGCTTCAGCCATCTCCACCAGCTCAGCCGAACCCAGCATCGCAATCTGGCATTCGTTGGCAAAACGGTCGATCAGCTCGCGGGTATAAGGACGCTTTACCGTGCCTCGCGTTGCCAGCAAACCCACAATACCGTTCGCCGTCAGGCGCGCGGCAGGCTTTATCGCAGGAACAACGCCCACAACCGGGAACTGGAATTTTTCACGCAGGGCGGGAAGAGAAACGGTGCTCGCCGTATTACAGGCGATGACGGCCAGCGCAAGGGGATAGCGCTTTTGTACCGCGGTGACGATTTCAACCACACGCTCAACAATAAAATCTTCGCTCTTTTCCCCATACGGGAAAGCGACGTTATCGAAGGCGTAGATGTAATGGAGATCCGGCAGGAGATGCCGAATCTCATCATAGACCGAAAGCCCACCGACGCCGGAATCAAACACCAGCACGGTGGGACGCGGATTAGAAGGTGTAGCTGCCAGACAAGGTGTATTCCCGTCCTGCAGTTTGGTAGCCATAAACTGTCTCGTAATCTTTATCGAACAGGTTGGCTATTTTACCACGAACTGTGAGATGTGAGGTGACAGGATACGAAACTGCGACATCCCACAGGCTGACACCGCCCATTTTTACTTTCTCAGACGGATAAGCACCAAAGTCAGTGTCGTAACGCGTACCGAGATAGTGATAAGTCAGGCTCCAGTCGAAATCATAGATCTGCGTGTCGAGCTGATATTTCACCTGCTGCTTAGCACGACGGTCCAGAAGTTCGTTGGTTGCGGCATTGCGGGCATCCACATAGTCGTAGCCTACGGTATGCGTCAACGGACCCGTATCAAACGATGCTGTCGCTTCCACACCTTTAATGCGCGCTTTACCGACGTTGTAATATTGCTGAAGGTTATTATCGAAGTCGATGAGATTATCGACGTCATTACGGTAGCCGGAGACGCGCCAGCTCACGCCGGCCGTCAGGCCTTCAAACGCACCTTCCCACTGCTTGCTCTCTTCGGGATCAAGATGGTCATTGCCATAGAAACCATAGAGTTGACCCAGATTCGGTGCTTTATAGGCCGTACCATAAGAAGCAACGAAGCGGTAACCCTCCACGAACTCCCAGGCTGCACTACTTTGCCAGGTGCCATGGCGACCGAACTGAGAGTTGTCATCGCTGCGAACCGCTCCTTCCAGAGTGAAGTCACCAAACTGCTGCAACCCGGTCAGGTAAACGCCGGTGTTACGCAGGTCGTAGCCGTTGGTCACGTAGTTTGTACCCGGCTCGGTGCTCTGCTTCTGCCAGTCAACGCCCGCGCCAATGTTCCCATGGCCAACGTCAACGGAGTTCAGCCACTGGACGTTGTACTGTTTGATTTCATCCAGGGTGGCTGTCGAATCATAGCGGCCTAAATTTGGGTCGTAGTTATAGTCCTTGCTGTGGCTATAACTGGTGAGCAGCTGTGAATGGAAGATGTCATCGTTGAAGCGCAATCCTGCATCCCAGGTCTGACTATAGAGCTGGCGGGTATCGACCAGTACGTCAGGGGTAAATGAACTGTAGTAACCGTCGTAGGCAGTACGGTTGCTGTAGCCAAAGCCGCGAACAAATCCGCTCCACTGCTCCGAGAATGCGTGATCCACTGCACCATAGAGCGTTTTATTCATAAAGCCGTCGCGATCGGTCTGGGCAAGGCCACCATTGTTGCCATCCGCAACCACATCAAACCCTTTGGTATAGGTGTAATCACCCGCAAGCGTGACGCGCGTGCTGTCGCCCAATGTTTGCTGAGTACTGCCGCCATAATTCTGGTAACCATGCGACCCTACACCTGCATTCAGCGTGGTACCGTCCTTCGCGCGAGTGGTAATAATGTTTACGACTCCGCCGATCGCGTCCGAGCCGTATACCGCCGAACGCGGTCCACGAACATATTCGATACGCTGCACCAGGGAGATCGGGAACTGGCTGAGATCGGACGACCCCGTAACGCCCGCCTGGTTAAGGCGGATCCCATCAACAAGGATCAGGACGTGGCTGGAGTTGGTGCCACGTATAAAGAGAGAAGAGAGTTGCCCCATCCCGCCATTTTGCGCCGTATCCACGCCGGGCAGGCGACGCATAACATCCAGGACTGAGGTTGATTGCCAACGGTCAATATCGGCACGCGTAACAACGGAGGTTGCAGCCAGAATAGTTTTTTCAGGTTGTTCAAAACGATTTGCCGTCACCACCAACGAGTCAGCGCTATCCTGCGCCCAGCCCGAAAATGCCGTGACGGACAACGCCGTCAACAGCGATACTTTTTTAATCATTGTTAAAGCATCCACAATATAAGAAGGATGCCGCAGGCCTCATCGATAGCACGCGATGATGAAACCAAATGCGACGTGATCCCGGCAGGTCTTCGGGCTAGGTGGCTATATAAGGATGAAGACTTCCCATTTTCACAGTGTCTACAACGCTCATCCCGCCAGACTTTACCGCTGCGCGTCAGCTCCAGATTTACACTGGATTCCCTTTTCACTCTCAGGAGACCGGAAACAGAATGCTACAATTAGACACGTATGGATGTCCAGACAGCTATTGCCCATTAAATCTGGACATCCCCTGAACAATGCCTACAATCCCCGCGTAATTCTTTATCACTCAGGACGCATCATGACCCCAGAACACCTCCCGACAGAACAGTACGACGCGCAGCTGGCAGAGAAAGTCGTCCGCCTGCAAAGTATGATGACGCCTTTCAACGCGCCCGTTCCCGAGGTGTTCCGCTCTCCCGTCAGCCATTACCGCATGCGCGCCGAGTTCCGCATCTGGCACGACGGTGACGACCTGTACCACATCATTTTCGATCAGCAGACGAAATCCCGTATTCGCGTGGACAGCTTTCCGGCGGCGAGCGAGCTCATTAACCAGTTGATGACGCTGATAATGGACGGCGTGCGCAACAATCCTGTACTGCGTAACAAGCTGTTCCAGATTGACTACCTGACCACGCAAAGCAATCAGGCGATTGTCTCCCTGCTGTACCACAAAGCGCTCAATGACGAGTGGCGCGAGCAGGCAGAAGCGCTGCGCGATGCGCTGCGCGCGCAGAACATCAACGTTCACCTGATTGGCCGCGCGACAAAAACCAAAATCATGCTGGATCAGGACTACATCGACGAGCGCCTGCCGGTGGCAGGTAAAGAGATGGTGTATCGTCAGGTCGAGAATAGCTTTACACAGCCGAACGCTGCGATGAACGTGCAGATGCTCGAGTGGGCGCTGAAGGCGACGGAAGGGTCAACGGGCGATCTGCTTGAGCTCTACTGCGGTAACGGCAACTTCTCGCTGGCGCTGGCGCGTAACTTCGATCGCGTTCTGGCAACGGAAATCGCCAAGCCGTCGGTGGCTGCCGCCCAGTACAACATTGCCGCTAACCATATCGATAACGTGCAGATCGTTCGTATGGCCGCAGAAGAGTTCACGCAGGCCATGAACGGCGTACGCCAGTTTAACCGCCTGGAAGGGATCGATCTCAAGAGCTACCAGTGTGAGACAATTTTTGTCGACCCGCCGCGCAGTGGCCTGGACAGCGAAACCGAGAAGATGGTGCAGGCGTACCCGCGTATTTTGTACATCTCCTGTAATCCGGAGACGCTGTGCAAGAACCTCGAAACATTAGGCCAGACGCACAAGGTTGAACGTCTGGCGCTGTTCGATCAGTTCCCGTATACGCACCATATGGAGTGTGGCGTTTTACTTACCGCACGGTGATCTGTAGGCCGGATAAGCGTAGCGCCATCCGGCGTTTTTGGCAGGTGGCGCTTCGCTTACCTGCCCTACAAATAATTCATTACTCTGGTAACTGGCTTTTACGGCTACGCATGCGCGAGCCAATCCAGAACACCAGCGCCACAGACAGTACCGCAGGGAAGAAGTTAGAGCCGATATCCGGATACTCCGCGCGAACCACGGTGCTATACAGCAATACGCCCAGAATAAAGCAGGCAGCGGCCAGCCCCGGTAACCCCACCGGCATGGTGCGGTTCAGGTAACGTTGATGCAGGCAGTAAACCGTCAGCACCAGCGCAATAAGCGGGAAAATCGAAAATGGAACGATTGAGCTAAAAATAGCGGCAAACGTACCATTAATGGATAAGCCAGCGATCAATGCCAGCAACAGCGTCCCTTTATCCTGACCTGACTGTTTCATTACTCACCTTCACTCTTCGGTTTGATGTGCCAGTTTCTCTTGTTCACGGCGATACCAGTAGTACGCGCCTTTGGAGATCATCCTGAGCTGCAATACCAGCCGCTCTTCGAGCTGCTTGCGTTGTTCAATGCTGACATCCAGCGCTTCGGCACCCGCGCTGAAAACAATCGTCACCATCGCCTCGGCCTGTGCTTCAGTAAACGCACGCGGCATATGGTTTTCGAGTTCAAGATAGTCGGCAAGTTCCGCGATGAAGTGCTGAATTTCACGCGCGACGGCGGCACGAAACGCCGCCGATGTGCCCGAACGCTCGCGCAGAAGCAGACGAAACGCGTTGGGGTTATTGCCGATAAATTCCATAAAGGTCGATACGGAGGTGCGGATCACGCTGCCCCCTTTGGCGATACGCTGACGCGCCTGGCGCATCAGCTGGCGCAGCATCAGACCGCTCTCGTCGACCATGGTCAGGCCCAGTTCATCCACATCACGGAAGTGACGATAGAAGGACGTTGGCGCAATCCCGGCCTCGCGTGCGACTTCGCGCAGGCTCAAACTGGCAAAACTCCGCTCAGCACTCAGTTGACTGAATGCGGCTTCCACCAGCGAACGCCGGGTTTTCTCTTTTTGTTGTGCTCTTACGCCCATCACGATAGTTGAATCCTTCCAAAGGCCTGATGGCACTATACCAGAGAATAAAATTAATCTGTTTGCCAGGCTTTGTGAATGATTGTTTACGTGCGGTTTGTGCTCCACTGCCCGAAAAAAGCACAACGATAATTGGGTTACTCTGGCAATGATGTTATGATTCTGTTGCTTTTATGTATAAGAACAGGTAAGCCTTACCATGCCACATTCCTACGATTACGACGCAATAGTTATTGGTTCCGGCCCCGGCGGCGAAGGTGCTGCTATGGGTCTGGTGAAACAGGGAGCCAGAGTAGCGGTCATCGAGCGCTACCATAATGTCGGCGGCGGTTGCACCCACTGGGGCACCATCCCTTCGAAAGCCCTCCGCCACGCCGTTAGCCGCATTATCGAATTTAACCAGAACCCTCTTTACAGCGACCACTCCCGACTTCTTCGTTCATCCTTTGCTGACATCCTGAATCACGCGGATACCGTTATTAACCAGCAGACACGCATGCGTCAGGGATTTTATGAGCGTAACCACTGTGAAATTTTGCAGGGCAACGCGCATTTTGTGGATGAACACACCCTGGCACTCGAATGCCACGACGGGTCGGTTGAAACCATCACGGCTGAAAAATTTGTGATTGCCTGCGGTTCACGCCCGTACCATCCGGCCGACGTGGACTTCTCGCATCCGCGCGTCTACGACAGCGACTCGATTCTGAGCCTGCACCATGAACCCCGCCACGTCATTATCTATGGCGCAGGGGTCATTGGTTGCGAATATGCGTCGATCTTCCGCGGAATGGACGTCAAAGTTGACCTGATCAACACCCGTGACCGCCTGCTGGCGTTCCTCGATCAGGAGATGTCGGACTCCCTTTCCTACCACTTCTGGAACAGCGGCGTGGTGATTCGCCACAACGAAGAGTACGAGAAGATTGAGGGCTGTGACGACGGGGTGATCATGCACCTGAAGTCCGGCAAGAAGCTGAAAGCGGACTGCCTGCTGTACGCCAACGGCCGTACCGGCAACACTGATTCTCTGAAGCTGGAAAATATCGGGCTTGAGACCGACAGCCGCGGTCAGCTGAAGGTCAACAGCATGTATCAGACCGCCCTGCCGCACGTTTACGCGGTCGGCGACGTGATTGGCTACCCAAGCCTGGCCTCAGCCGCTTACGACCAGGGACGCATTGCCGCACAGGCGCTGGTAAAAGGCGAAGCGACGGCGCACCTGATCGAAGATATTCCGACGGGTATCTATACCATCCCGGAAATCAGTTCAGTCGGCAAAACCGAGCAGCAGCTGACGTCAATGAAGGTGCCTTACGAGGTGGGTCGCGCGCAGTTTAAACATCTGGCGCGGGCGCAAATCGTGGGGATGAGCGTGGGAACGCTGAAGATCCTGTTCCATCGCGAAACGAAAGAGATCCTCGGCATTCACTGCTTTGGTGAACGCGCGGCGGAAATCATTCATATCGGCCAGGCGATAATGGAGCAGAAAGGCGGTGGTAACACCATTGAGTACTTCGTTAACACCACCTTTAACTACCCGACCATGGCGGAAGCCTATCGGGTAGCCGCGCTGAACGGCTTAAACCGCCTGTTTTAACGCGCTGTCGAAATGGCCATCCATCGAACCACGGATGGCCTCTGCCAGCTGCTCATAGCGGCTGCGCAGCGGTGAACCCGGACGATACACCAGGCCGATAGTGCGACGCGGCTCCGGCTTAATGCACGGCAGATAAACCACGCCATCACGTTTACGCTCGCGCGGCACGGCCAGCGCAGGCAGCAGCGTAATACCGCTTCCCGCCGCGACCATATTACGCAGCGTTTCCAGGCTGGTTGCGCGGAAATGGGTATCTTCATCCGCACCCGCTTCAAAGCAAAAGCCCATCGCCTGATCGCGCAGGCAGTGGCCATCTTCCAGCATCAGCAGCTTTTCACCGGCCAGATCGGCCATCGGCACGCGATCGCGGTTCGCCCACGGGTGATCTTCATAGATCGCCAGCATCATCGGCTCATCGAACAGCGGCACTTCAATAAAGGCTTCACTCTCTTTCACCAGCGCCAGAATGGCGCAGTCGAGCTTGCCGCTGTCTAACTGCGCCAGCACTGATGGGTTTGCGCTTCATGCAGGTACATTTCGAGTTTCGGGAACGTCTGGTGCAGCATCGGAATGATGTGCGGCAACAGGTACGGGCCAACGGTTGGGATCAGGCCAATATGCAGCGGGCCGGACATCGCCTCCCCCTGCTGGCTTGCCATTTCCTTGAGCACTTTGACCTCGCGCAGCACGGTGCGCGCCTGATCCACCAGCAGCAGACCTGCCTGTGTGAACAGAACCTTACGACTGGTGCGCTCCAGCAGCATCACGCCCAGCTCGTCTTCCAGCTTGCGGATCTGACCGCTCAGCGTGGGCTGGCTGACGTGGCAGGAATCTGCCGCGCGGCGAAAGTGACGATGCTCGGCTAACGCTACCAGGTATTCAAGATCACGAATATTCATTATTCATCCTCCGTCGCCACGATAGTTCATGGCGATAGATAGCATAGCAACGAACGATTATCCCTATCAAGCATTCTGTTGAATAATACACCACATAGACGAGGCGGCGCGTGTTTGACCCTTGACGTCCCCGCACCGTCAGCGAGTTTCTCTCAAAACTCGAACAACTAAAGCCAACGTGAACTTTTGCGGACCCCGTGGTCCGCTTTTTTTTTGCGTAAAAAAACCCGCAGATAAAAGCAAAATGGCAACCGAAGCTGCCATTTTTCGTGTTTACCCCTTTTCCCCGTGACATTTTCATAAGCATCTCTTATCTGGCGCAATGCGAATTAAATTTCGTAAATTGCCCGCATTTATTCGTTTGCTGAACCGTTTTCGCAGCAATTGACGACGGGGGTTTTACGTGGCTTTATAAGGGGAGATGACAAAATAATGTCCAGAAAATTTTCGCCTGGGCATAAACAAAAATGATGGGGTGACTGGGTTTTTATGAACGAACAATATTCCGCGTTGCGTAGTAATGTCAGTATGCTCGGCAAAGTGCTTGGAGATACCATCAAAGACGCGTTGGGGGAGAACATCCTTGACCGCGTTGAAACCATCCGCAAGCTGTCTAAATCTTCCCGTGCCGGTAACGAGGCCAGTCGTCAGGAGCTGCTCACCACCTTGCAGAACCTCTCTAACGATGAGCTGCTGCCCGTTGCACGCGCATTCAGCCAGTTTCTGAACCTGGCTAACACCGCTGAGCAATACCACAGCATTTCGCCAAACGGCGAAGCGGCAAGCAACCCGGAAGTCATTGCCCGCACCCTGCGTAAACTGAAAGACCAGCCAGACCTCAGCGAAGCCACCATTAAAAAAGCGGTGGAGTCACTTTCGCTGGAGCTGGTGCTGACCGCACACCCCACTGAAATTACCCGTCGCACCCTGATCCACAAAATGGTGGAAGTGAACAACTGTCTGAAGCAGTTGGATAACAAAGACATTGCCGACTACGAACGTAACCAGCTGATGCGCCGTCTGCGCCAGCTGATTGCCCAGTCCTGGCACACCGATGAAATTCGTAAGCATCGCCCAAGCCCGGTCGACGAAGCCAAATGGGGCTTTGCGGTAGTGGAAAACAGTCTGTGGGAAGGGGTGCCTAACTACCTGCGCGAGCTGAACGAACAGCTGGAAGAGAACCTCGGCTACCGCCTGCCGGTCGACTTCGTTCCGGTCCGCTTCACCTCCTGGATGGGTGGCGACCGCGACGGCAACCCGAACGTGACCGCAGAAATTACCCGTCACGTCCTGCTGCTGAGCCGCTGGAAAGCGACCGACCTGTTCCTGAAAGATATTCAGGTGCTGATCTCCGAGCTTTCGATGGTTGAAGCGACGCCGGAACTGCGCGCGCTGGCCGGAGAAGAAGGTGCCAGCGAGCCGTACCGTTTCCTGATGAAGAAACTGCGTGGTCAGCTGATGGCCACTCAGACCTGGCTGGAAGCGCGTCTGAAAGGTCAGCGCCTGCCAAAACCAGAAGGTCTGCTCAGCCAGAACGAACAGCTCTGGGAGCCGCTGTATGCCTGTTATAAATCACTGCAGGCCTGCGGGATGGGCATCATCGCTAACGGCGAACTGCTCGACACCCTGCGCCGCGTGAAGTGTTTCGGCGTGCCGCTGGTGCGTATCGACGTACGTCAGGAAAGTACCCGTCATACCGAAGCGCTGGGCGAGCTGACCCGCTATCTCGGCATCGGCGACTATGAAAGCTGGTCCGAAGCCGACAAACAGGCCTTCCTGATCCGCGAGCTGAACTCGAAGCGCCCTCTGCTGCCGCGCAACTGGGAGCCAAGCAACGAAACCCGCGAAGTACTCAACACCTGTAAAGCGATCGTGGACGCGCCGAAAGGATCGGTGGCCGCCTATGTGATCTCCATGGCGAAGACCCCGTCAGACGTGCTGGGCGTTCACCTTCTGCTGAAAGAAGCGGGAATCGACTACGCTCTGCCGGTCGCCCCGCTGTTTGAGACCCTCGACGACCTGAACAACGCCAACGACGTCATGACCCAGCTGCTGAATATCGACTGGTACCGCGGCTTTATTCAGGGCAAACAGATGGTGATGATTGGCTATTCTGACTCCGCGAAAGACGCGGGCGTGATGGCGGCATCCTGGGCGCAGTATCAGGCGCAGGACGCACTGATCAAAACCTGCGAGAAAGCCGGTATTGAACTGACCCTGTTCCACGGACGCGGTGGCTCGATTGGCCGTGGCGGCGCGCCTGCACACGCAGCGCTGCTGTCGCAGCCGCCGGGAAGCCTGAAAGGCGGCCTGCGCGTCACAGAGCAGGGCGAGATGATCCGCTTCAAGTACGGTCTGCCGGAAGTGACCATCAGCAGCCTGTCGCTCTACACCAGCGCTATCCTGGAAGCAAACCTGCTGCCGCCGCCGGAGCCGAAAGCATCCTGGTGCCATATCATGGACGAGCTGTCTGATATCTCCTGCGATCTGTACCGCGGCTACGTGCGTGAAAACAAAGATTTCGTCCCTTACTTCCGCTCGGCCACGCCTGAGCAGGAGCTGGGTAAACTGCCGCTGGGCTCACGTCCTGCGAAGCGTCGCCCGACCGGTGGCGTAGAGTCTCTGCGCGCGATCCCGTGGATCTTCGCCTGGACACAGAACCGTTTGATGCTGCCCGCCTGGCTGGGTGCCGGTGCCGCGCTGCAAAAAGTGGTGGAAGACGGTAAACAGAACGAACTGGAAACCATGTGCCGCGACTGGCCGTTCTTCTCTA
Source organism: Enterobacter sp. E14S (assembly GCF_055666685.1). Taxonomy (NCBI): domain Bacteria; kingdom Pseudomonadati; phylum Pseudomonadota; class Gammaproteobacteria; order Enterobacterales; family Enterobacteriaceae; genus Enterobacter; species Enterobacter sp. E14S. The sequence continues at coordinate 10,746 of NZ_JBVODQ010000013.1, forward strand.
CCCGTCTGGGCATGCTGGAGATGGTCTTCTCGAAAGCCGACCTGTGGCTGGCGGAATACTACGACCAGCGTCTGGTGAAACCAGAGCTGTGGGCGCTGGGTAAAGAGCTACGCGAACTGCTGGAAGGCGACATCAAAGTGGTGCTGGACATCGCCAACGACTCACATCTGATGGCGGACCTGCCGTGGATTGCCGAGTCTATTCAGCTGCGTAACATCTACACCGACCCGCTGAACGTCCTGCAGGCAGAGCTGCTGCACCGTTCGCGTCTGGCGGAAGAAGAAGGTAAAGAGCCGGATCCGCGCGTTGAACAGGCGCTGATGGTGACGATTGCGGGTGTTGCTGCGGGTATGCGTAACACCGGCTAATACGCTATGCCTGGCGGCGCCGCGCTTGCCCGGACCTATGATTGATAGGCCGGGTAAGCGTTAGCGCCACCCGGCACATTTCGGTAGTCTTCTCATGCATTTCGATATCACCCAAATTTTGGCAGACCTGGTGAACCGCACGCTACCGCTGGGTCAGATTCATTTCTCAGCGCTGTCTGAACAATACACCCGAACATCTCCCTGCCTCGTCATTACCCTTGATACCCTCTGTGAGGCGATATTTTCATCCTTTGGACACTTAACGCAGCCATCGCCTGACGCCCTGAGCATACATTTCGGTAAGCAGCTGCTGACTATCGAGTTACAGCATGACAATACGCTTGTGCAGCAGCTCCAGGTTGCCCGCCGCGGTCCGCGAACGGGTGCTTTTCTTCTGCAGACGCTAACCGAATTACAGATGCAGCCGGATGAGCAAGAGACCGCGATACTGGTGGTATTAAGCCTGCTCAGCCACTGCCGGGATCTGCTTGGCAGCGATATCCACACCGCCAGCCGCAGCCGCGCCCTGTTTGAGGCCATTCGCCGCTTCATTGAAGAACATCATGCTTCGGCGTTAACCCGTGAATCCGTCGCGCAGGCGTTCTACGTCTCGCCGAACTACCTTTCCCACCTCTTTCAGAAGATTGGCAACGTGGGGTTCAACGAATACCTGACCCAAACGCGACTCGAACACGCGCGCCAGCTGCTGAAAGGCTACGATCTTAAAATCAAAGATATCGCCGCAAGCTGCGGGTTTACAGACAGCAATTACTTCTGCCGTCTCTTTCGCAAGCACACCGAGCGTTCCCCTTCCGAATATCGTCGCCAGTATCACAGCGAGCTGATCGCCAAAAAATAGCATTGTGATCGCTCTCGCACTTCGCTAAGGACATTACATTTGTCCAGTATTTGGCAAAATTGGCCTGTATCCGCTCTGCCTGCCCGCGTCTTATCCTTTATTCAACCTTTCTGACTTAAGGAAAAATAATGGAACTGTACCTGGATACCGCCAACGTGGCGGAAGTTGAACGCCTGGCGCGTGTTTTCCCCATTGCGGGCGTTACCACCAACCCGAGCATCGTTGCCGCCAGCCGTGAATCCATCTGGAACGTGCTGCCGCGTCTGCAAAAAGCCATCGGACCGGAAGGCACGCTGTTTGCTCAAACCATGAGCCGCGATGCCGAAGGCATGGTGGCGGAGGCCAAACGCCTGAGTAACGCCGTCCCTGACATCGTGGTGAAAATCCCGGTGACGGCTCAGGGGCTCATCGCGATTAAGGCATTGAAAAAAGAGGGGATAACCACGCTGGGAACCGCCGTTTACGGCGCGGCACAGGGCCTGCTCGCCGCGCTGGCAGGCGCGAAATATGTCGCGCCGTATGTAAACCGCGTTGACGCTCAGGGCGGTGACGGCATTCGCATGGTCCAGGAGCTGCAATCCCTGCTGGAAATACACGCGCCGGAAAGCAAAGTGCTGGCCGCCAGCTTCAAAACGCCGCGGCAGGCGCTGGACTGCCTGCTGGCGGGATGCGAAGCAATCACGCTTCCCTTAGACGTAGCGCAACAAATGCTCGGCACGCCAGCGGTAGAGTCAGCCATAGAGAAGTTCGAGCAGGACTGGAAAAACGCGTTTGGTAACCTCAACCTCTAAGGGAGAACTGTTATGGACCGTATCATTCAATCGCCGGGAAAATATATCCAGGGCGCTGATGTGCTTACCCGTCTCGGCGACTATCTGAAACCCCTGGCCAATCGCTGGCTGGTTGTCGGCGATAAATTTGTGCTGGGTTTTGCCGAAGAGACCCTGCGTCAGAGTTTTAAAAAAGCCGAACTGCATGCCGAAATCGCGCCGTTTGGCGGCGAATGTTCACAAAATGAAATCGACCGACTGAAAAAACTGGCCGACAGCGCCGACTGTCTGGCGGTGTTGGGTATCGGCGGCGGTAAAACGCTCGATACCGCCAAAGCGCTGGCCCATTTTATGGATGTGCCGGTCGCTATTGCCCCGACAATTGCCTCCACCGATGCGCCGTGCAGCGCCCTTTCCGTCATTTACACTGACAGCGGTGAGTTCGATCGCTACCTGATGCTGCCGCACAACCCGAACATGGTTATCGTCGATACCAAAGTGGTAGCGGGCGCGCCAGCACGCCTGCTGGCCGCGGGGATTGGCGATGCGCTGGCGACGTGGTTTGAAGCACGCGCCTGCTCGCGCAGCGGCGCGACCACCATGGCGGGCGGCAAATGTACGCAGGCAGCACTCGCGCTGGCCGAGCTGTGCTACAACACGCTGGTTCAAGAGGGTGAAAAAGCGATGCTGGCGGCAGAACAGCATGTGGTTACACCGGCGCTGGAACGCATTATCGAAGCCAATACCTATCTCAGCGGCATAGGCTTTGAAAGCGGCGGGCTGGCGGCAGCACACGCTATTCATAACGGAATGACGGCGGTACCGGACGCGCACCACTTCTATCACGGCGAAAAAGTGGCGTTTGGTACGCTGACGCAGCTGGTACTGGAAAACGCGCCGGTAGAAGAAATAGAGACCGTCGCCGCGCTTTGTCACAGCGTTGGGCTGCCTATCACCCTGGCGCAGCTGAACATCAAAGAGGATATTCCGGCCAAAATGCGTCTGATCGCGGAAGCCTCCTGTGCCGAAGGGGAAACGATCCACAACATGCCCGGCGGCGTAACGCCGGATCAGGTATATGCGGCACTGTTGGTGGCCGACCAGTATGGGCAGCGGTTCCTGCAGGAGTGGGAGTAAATAGCGTGAATAAAAATCCCCGCATCAGCGGGGATTTTTTTGTCCGTAAGCCGGGTAAGCGTCAGCGCCACCCGGCACAACGATTACTGCAGGTCAAACCGGTCCAGATCCATCACCTTCGCCCATGCGGCAACGAAGTCGCGAACAAACTTCTCATGCGCATCATCACTGGCATAAACCTCTGCCAGCGCGCGCAGGACGGCGTTAGAACCGAAGACCAGATCGGCGCGGGTGGCGGTGTATTTCACTTCACCGCTGGCGCGATCGCTTCCGGCAAACAGTTCATTAGATTCGTCGGTCGCCTTCCACTGGGTGTTCATGTCCAGTAGGTTCACGAAGAAATCGTTGCTCAGCACGCCCTCGCGGTCGGTGAACACGCCATTCTTGCTGCCATCAAAGTTTGCGCCCAGCACGCGCAGGCCACCGATCAGCACCGTCAGCTCAGGCGCGGTCAGCGTCAGCTGCTGGGCTTTGTCGATCAGCAGTGACTCAGTGGTGGACACATCCACCTGCGCACGGTAGTTGCGGAAGCCGTCGGCAATCGGTTCGAGCAGGTTAAACATCTCGATATCCGTCTGATCCTGACGCGCATCGACGCGGCCCGGCGTGAACGGAACGTTGACGTAAACGCCTGCCGCTTTCGCCGCCTGCTCAACGCCCACCACACCCGCCAGCACGATGATATCGGCCAGAGAGGCTTTGTTGGTGGTGCGCTGGATAGCTTCCAGAGCCGGCAACGCGCGAACCGCTGCGGCGTTCACATCCCAGTCGCGCTGAGGGGCCAGCGCCAGACGCGCGCCGTTGGCGCCGCCGCGCTTGTCGCCGCCGCGGAAGGTCGACGCTGACGCCCAGGCAACGGAAACCAGTTCGCTCACGGAGAGGCCAGAGGCAGCGATTTCCGCCTTCAGGCTTTCAATGTCTTCTTTCGACGGATTGAACACCGCCTGCGGCAGCGGGTCCTGCCAGATCAGATCTTCTTTCGGCACTTCCGGGCCAAGGTAACGCGATTTTGGCCCCATATCGCGGTGGGTCAGCTTGTACCACGCGCGCGCGAAGGCTTCGTTGAAGGCCTGCGGATCGTTCAGGAAGCGGCGGGAAATTTTCTCGAATTCCGGATCAAAACGCAGCGTCAGGTCGGTGACCAGCATGGTAGGTTTGCGTTTTTTCGACGGGTCGAACGGGTCAGGCATGATTTCCGGCGCATCCACGGCTTCAAACTGAATCGCACCCGCCGGGCTGCGGGTCTGCACCCATTCGTATTTGAACAGGTTCTCGAAGAAGTAGTTGCTCCACTGGGTCGGGGTTTGCGACCAGATAACTTCCAGACCGGAGGTAATGGCATCTGCGCCTATTCCCGTGCCGTGCGTGCTGGCCCAGCCCAGGCCCTGCGCTTCAATCGGCGAAGCTTCCGGGTCGGTGCCGACGTGCGTGGCTTCACCCGCGCCGTGGGTTTTGCCGAGGGTGTGGCCGCCCGCGATCAGCGCAACGGTCTCTTCGTCGTTCATCCCCATGTTGCCGAAGGTGGCACGAATGGCCGCCGCAGCAGACAGAGGTTCACCGCTGGCGTTTGGCCCTTCCGGGTTCACATAAATCAGGCCCATTTCGGTGGCGGCCAGCGGTCGCTTCGCCAGCGCCTCCGGGTCACGGTGGGTTAGCCAGGCTTTTTCATCACCCCAGTTCACGTCCAGGTCTGGTTCCCAGACGTCTTCACGCCCGGCACCGAAACCAAACGTACGGAAGCCGGAGTTCTCCAGCGCCACGTTACCCGCGAGGATAAACAGGTCGGCCCAGGAAATTTTTTGTCCGTATTTTTGCTTGATTGGCCACAGCAGACGGCGCGCCTTATCCAGGCTAACGTTATCCGGCCAGGAGTTCAGCGGCGCAAAGCGCTGTTGACCGCGGCCTGCGCCACCGCGCCCGTCAACGGAGCGATAGGTACCCGCGCCGTGCCAGGCCATACGGATAAACAGGCCCGCATAGCTGCCCCAGTCGGCAGGCCACCACGGTTGAGAGTCGGTTAAAAGGGCTTTGAGGTCGCCTTTAAGGGCGGAGTAATCAAGTTTGCTGAATTCTTTGCGGTAGTCGAAGTCTTCACCCAGCGGGTTAGAACGATTGGAATGTTGGTTAAGAAGATCGATGCGGAGTTGTTTTGGCCACCAGTCGCGGCTGCCTGTACCTGCTCCCGCGCTGTGATCGACGCCGCCCTGGTGGAACGGGCATTTGCCGACCGATGCCGCTTTATTGGTCTCGTCTGACGTGCTCATCGCTATGCTCCCTTTGACAGTGTTACCGTTACGATATACACCACTAGCAATAAGTTATAGTTGAATTAATCCACAGATTCGATAGCTAATACCTTTTAACTATTCGCATAACTAAAAAGCCCTCGTAATACGAGGGCTTTGTGCTTATTACGCCGGACGAACACCCAGCGTATGGCAAATGGCGTAGCTCATCTCCGCGCGGTTCAGCGTATAGAAGTGGAAATCTTTCACCCCTTCACGGCTTAAAATTTTCACCATGTCCATCGCGATATTGGCCCCCACCAGCTTGCGGGTTTCCGGGTCGTCGTCCAGCCCTTCGTACATTTTGGACATCCACAGCGGAATGCGAACATTGGTCATATCAGCGAATTTCTTCGCCTGTTTGAAGTTAGAAACCGGCAGAATACCCGGGATAATTTCAACGTCGATGCCCGCGGAGACGCAGCGGTCACGGAAACGCAGGTAGCTTTCCACATCAAAGAAGAACTGGGTAATGGCGCGGTTCGCGCCGGCGTCCACTTTACGCTTAAGGTTCAGCAGATCGGCCTGGGCACTTTTCGCTTCCGGATGCACCTCAGGATAAGCGGCAACGGAGATATCAAAGTCAGCCACCTCTTTCAGCAGCGCGACCAGATCGGCGGCATACATGTCCGGCTTACCGCTGCCCGGCGGCAGGTCACCGCGCAGAGCGACGATATGACGAATGCCGTTATTCCAGTAATCCTGGGCGATAGCCCGCAGCTCGTCGCGGGTGGCGTCGATACAGGTGAGGTGCGGAGCCGCTTCCAGACCGGTACGATCTTTAATGCCTTTAATGATGCTGTGCGTACGGTCACGCTCGCCGGAGTTCGCACCGTAAGTCACGGAGACAAACTTCGGTTTCAGGCTGCTGAGACGATCGATAGAGCTCCACAGGGTTTGCTCCATTTCACTGGTGCGCGGCGGGAAAAATTCAAAAGAGACGTTAATCTGGCCGTTTACTTCGGCCAGGCTCTGATTCAGTGCTTCCCGCTGGTTGGCGTGAAAAAAGCTCATACCTTACCTCTATCAATCGCATGTCGTTTTTTGTTGAGTTGTGAACTTCTATACGTTTAGACGTCCAGATGTAAAAATGACGGAAAAGCGAAGGGACGTCAACATAAATAATCAACAATAACGGTGAGGTTTGCTCAGGAAAGATGAAGAAAGTTCATGATGAGTGGTAGGGAGTGAGGCATCGCCTCCCCGGGACCGTACACCCCTTTGGGTAAAGGGGAAAAAACCGCATCGCGCAGTCCTCTCCCCTATGGGATGTACGGTGCGGTTTTAATGCCAGCAGAAGTGATGCACAACCTGGGTAATCAGTTCGCGGGTTGGCTTGATGAAGCGGGTTTCCAGATATTCATCCGGCTGGTGCGCCTGGTTGATGGAGCCGGGGCCCAGGACCAGCGTAGGGCAAAGCGTCTGAATAAACGGCGCTTCGGTGCAGTAGTTCACCACGTCGGTTTTCTCACCGAGCAGCTTTTCCACCACCTCAACCAGCTGATGGTCCGGCGGGCATTCGTAACCCGGGATCGGCGGATGCAGTTCGGAGACCGTCAGGCGGCCCGGCCAGCGCTCGCTCACCGGAGCCAGAGCTTCATTCAGCAGGCCGTCGAGATCGCTCAGGGTCATGCCCGGCAGCGGGCGGATGTCCATATGCAGTTCGCAGCAGGCGCAGATGCGGTTCGAGGCATCGCCGCCGTGCAGGCTGCCGAGGTTCAGGGTCGGATACGGCACGGTGAACGCCTCATAGTGGTAGCGCTCTTTCAGATCGTCGCGCAGGGTCATGATTCGGCCGATGGCGTCATGCATCAGTTCGATGGCGTTCACCCCGCGCGCCGGATCGCTGGAGTGGCCGGACTGGCCCAGCACGCGCACGGCGGTAGAAATATGGCCTTTGTGCGCGCGGATCGGCTGCAGAGACGTCGGCTCGCCAATGATCGCGCAGTCCGGGCGAATCGACGTATTTTCAGAGAAGTAGCGCGCGCCCGCCATGCTGGTTTCTTCATCGGCGGTCGCCAGAATGTAGAGCGGTTTTTTCAGCTTCGTCACGTCCACGTCACGCAGCGCGTCGAGGATAAAGGCGAAGAAGCCTTTCATGTCGGCGGTGCCCAGACCATAGAGCTTGTTGTCGTGCTCGGTCAGGGTGAACGGATCGCGCGTCCAGCGGCCATCGTCAAACGGCACCGTATCGGTATGACCGGCCAGCAGCAGGCCGCCCGCACCGGTTCCGGTGCTGGCGAGCAGGTTAAATTTGTGGCGGGTTCCGGGGACGGGCTGAACCTCAACGTTAAACCCAAGATCGCTAAACCAACCCGCCAGCAGATTGATTAAAGACTCATTGCTCTGATCCAGCGCTTCTTCCGTTGCGCTGATGGACGGTGTGGCAATCAGGGCGCGGTAGATCTCGATAAATGGCGGTAAGTTCATTTTCATTGTTGACACACCTTAGGTCGTGATAGTATCAATATTCATGCAATAAATGTGAATAAAAATACACTAACGTTGAGCATAAAGGAACCCGATGTTGAATACGCTGATTGTAGGCGCTAGCGGTTATGCGGGCGCAGAGCTTGTAAGCTACGTGAATCGCCATCCACATATGACCATAACCGCTTTGACCGTGTCAGCGCAAAGCAATGATGCAGGAAAGTTAATTTCCGATTTGCATCCGCAGCTTAAGGGCATTGTCGATCTGCCGCTGCAGCCCATGTCTGACATCAGCGAGTTTACCGACGGCGTCGACGTGGTGTTTTTAGCCACCGCGCACGAGGTCAGCCACGACCTGGCGCCGCAGTTCCTGGCGGCCGGCTGCGTGGTCTTCGACCTTTCCGGCGCGTTCCGCGTGAACGACGGCGCGTTTTATGAAAAATATTACGGTTTCACCCATCAGCATCCGGATCTGCTTGAAAAAGCGGTGTACGGCCTGGCGGAGTGGAGCGCAGATAAACTGAAAGAAGCGGACCTCATTGCCGTTCCGGGCTGCTACCCGACGGCGGCGCAGCTTTCCCTGAAGCCGCTGATCGACGCAGGTCTGCTGGATCTGAGCCAGTGGCCGGTGATCAACGCCACCAGCGGCGTGAGCGGTGCAGGACGCAAGGCCGCTATTTCCAATAGCTTCTGCGAAGTGAGTCTTCAGCCGTATGGCGTGTTTAATCACCGTCATCACCCTGAAATCACGACGCATCTGGGCGCGGACGTTATTTTCACCCCGCACCTGGGCAGCTTCCCGCGCGGGATCCTCGAAACCATTACCTGCCGCCTGAAACCCGGCGTGACCAAAGAGCAGGTGATCGAGGCCTTCACCCAGGCGTATGCGGATAAACCGCTGGTGCGACTTTACGATAAAGGCGTGCCGGCGCTGAAAAACGTGGTTGGTCTGCCGTTCTGCGACATCGGCTTTGCCGTGCAGGGCGAGCATCTCATCGTTGTTGCCGCGGAAGATAACTTACTCAAAGGCGCTGCCGCACAGGCAATGCAGTGTGCAAATATTCGTTTCGGTTTCCCGGAAACGCAGGCTCTTATTTAAGGTGTGATGATGAACCCATTAATTATCAAACTCGGTGGTGTGCTGCTGGACAGCGAAGAAGCGCTGGAGCGTCTGTTTACCGCGCTGGTGAACTATCGCGAATCACACCAGCGTCCGCTGGTGATTGTCCACGGCGGCGGTTGCGTGGTGGATGAACTGATGAAAGGGCTCAACCTGCCGGTGAAAAAGAAGAACGGCCTGCGCGTGACGCCTGCTGACCAGATTGACATCATTACCGGTGCGCTGGCGGGTACGGCGAACAAAACGCTGCTGGCGTGGGCGAAGAAACACCACATCGCATCCGTCGGCCTCTATCTGGGCGATGGCGACAGCGTAAAAGTGACCCAGCTCGACGAAGAGCTCGGCCACGTTGGACTGGCGCAGCCAGGTTCGCCTAAGCTGATTAACACGCTGCTGGAAGGGGGGTTCCTGCCGGTGGTGAGCTCTATCGGCGTGACCGAAGAGGGCGAGCTGATGAACGTCAACGCTGACCAGGCGGCGACGGCACTGGCGGCAACGCTGGGCGCGGATCTGATCCTGCTCTCCGACGTGAGCGGCATTCTGGACGGCAAAGGCCAGCGCATTGCGGAAATGACGGCTGAGAAAGCCGAGCAGCTGATTGCCCAGGGCATTATTACCGACGGCATGATCGTCAAAGTGAACGCCGCGCTGGATGCCGCACGCACGCTGGGCCGTCCGGTGGATATCGCCTCCTGGCGTCACGCGGAACAACTGCCGGCGCTGTTTAACGGCACGCCGATTGGCACGCGTATTTTAGCGTAAGTTTTTATTGAATGACCGTAGGCCGGGTAAGCGAAGCGCCACCCGGCAGAACTAACGAATAAAGGAATCATGTTATGGCACTTTGGGGTGGGCGTTTTACACAGGCAGCGGATCAGCGGTTCAAACAGTTCAACGACTCTTTGCGCTTCGACTACCGCCTGGCCGAACAGGATATTGTCGGCTCTGTGGCCTGGTCCAAAGCGCTGGTGACGGTGGGCGTACTGACCGCAGACGAACAATTACAGCTGGAAGAAGCGCTGAACAATCTGCTGGAAGAGGTGCGTCTTAACCCGCAGCAGATCCTCGAAAGCGATGCTGAAGATATTCACAGCTGGGTGGAAGGCAAACTTATCGACAAAGTCGGCCAGCTGGGTAAAAAGCTGCATACCGGCCGCAGTCGTAACGACCAGGTCGCCACCGATCTGAAGCTGTGGTGCAAAGATACCGTTGGCGATCTGCTGGCGGCTAACCGTCAGCTGCAGAGCGCGCTGGTGGAGACCGCGCAGAACAACCAGGACGCGGTGATGCCGGGTTATACCCACCTGCAGCGCGCCCAGCCGGTGACCTTCGCACACTGGTGTCTGGCCTACGTCGAGATGCTGGCGCGTGACGAAAGCCGTCTGCAGGATACCCTGAAACGTCTGGACGTCAGCCCGCTGGGCAGCGGCGCGCTGGCCGGTACGGCGTATGAAATCGACCGTGAGCAGCTGGCAGGCTGGCTGGGCTTTGCCTCCGCCACCCGTAACAGCCTGGACAGCGTGTCCGACCGCGACCACGTGCTGGAGTTGCTATCCAATGCGTCTATCGGAATGGTGCACCTGTCGCGCTTTGCCGAAGACCTGATCTTCTTTAACTCTGGCGAAGCGGGCTTTGTTGAGCTGTCCGACCGCGTGACCTCAGGCTCCTCCCTGATGCCACAGAAGAAAAACCCGGACGCGCTGGAGCTGATCCGCGGCAAGTGTGGCCGCGTGCAGGGCGCGCTGACCGGCATGATGATGACCCTGAAAGGGCTGCCGCTGGCGTATAACAAAGACATGCAGGAAGACAAAGAAGGGCTGTTCGACGCGCTCGACACCTGGCTGGACTGTCTGCATATGGGCGCGCTGGTGCTGGACGGCATTCAGGTGAAACGTCCGCGCTGCCAGGAAGCGGCTCAGCAGGGCTATGCGAACTCTACCGAACTGGCGGATTATCTGGTGGCGAAAGGCGTACCGTTCCGTGAAGCGCACCACATTGTGGGTGAAGCGGTGGTGGAAGCCATTCGTCAGGGTAAACCACTGGAAAATCTGGCGCTGGCCGACCTGCAGAAGTTCAGCGCGGTTATCGGGGATGATGTGTATCCGATCCTTGCGCTGCAGTCTTGCCTGGATAAACGTGCCGCGAAAGGCGGCGTGTCGCCGAAGCAGGTGGCGCAGGCGATCGCGGATGCGAAAAACCGGTTGGTTTAATCTGACCTGACAGGTACCCTCTCCCACCGTGCGGGGAGAGGGCCAGGGTGAGGAGTTACAGCAGCTTAGCCAGACGGTTGATGTCGGACTGAATGGCTCCAGCGGTGACATCGCGCCCCGCGCCCGGACCGCGGATCACCAGCGGGTTATCGCGATACCAGCGGCTTTCGATGGCGAAGACGTTATCGCACGGCAGCAGCGCCGCCAGCGGATGTTCAGGACGCACCGCCTCGACGCCGACTCGCGCTTTTCCGTTGGCCTCGAAACGCGCCACGTAGCGCAGCACCAGCCCCATCTCGTTCGCCGCCTCCAGACGCTGTACCATCTGCTCGTTAAGCTCTTCACCATTTTCAAAGAAATGATCCACAGAACCTTCTTCACAGCCGGCAGGCACCAGCGATTCGACGCGTACGGCATCCGGTTCGATGTCGTAACCGGCCTCACGCGCCAGGATCACCAGCTTACGCATCACGTCTTTGCCGGAAAGGTCAACGCGCGGATCGGGCTCGGTTAAGCCCTGCTGCCACGCCTGATCCACCAGGTCGGTGAAGGGTACGGTGCCGTCAAACTGCAGAAACAGCCAGGAGAGCGTGCCGGAGAAGATACCGCTCAGCGCCAGAATGCTGTCGCCGCTTTCAATCAGGTCACGCACGGTGTGGTTAACCGGCAGGCCAGCCCCAACGGTGGCGTTATAAAGCCAGTGGCGCCCCGTTTTTTCAAACGCGTCGTGGATCTGGCGGTATTTATCAGTGCTGCTCGCCCCCGCCAGCTTGTTCGCACTGATGACGTGGAAACCGTGGCTGGCGAAATCAAGGTACTGATCCGCAAGCTGTTCGCTGGCGGTAACGTCCAGCACCACCAGATCGTCATACGGGTGTGCGCGCATCCAGAGGAACAGCGACTCTTCATCCTGCTCTACGGCTTCATCATTAAAGAAGGCAAGCGCGCGGCTGGCATCCAGCCCTTCGTAGTTCAGCAGGCTGCGGCGGCTGTCCACCACGCCCGCGAGAATGAATTCGAATCCGGTACGCGCCGAGAGCGTCACCTGTTCGCGGGCAAACAGTTCCAGCCAGCGGGAACCGATGTTGCCTTTCCCGAACAGCACCAGGCCGATGCGCTTTTCCGCGCGGAACAGGGAGGTGTGCAGACCCTGAATCAGGCTCTCGGTTGGCCCTTTGCGCAGGACGGCGACCAGGCTGATGCCCTCCTCCGACTGCCAGGTGAATTCCACCGGCTGGCCTTTCAGCTGCTGCCAGAAGCGGTGGCAGTGCAGCGGGTTACGGGTGACGCCCGCGCCCACCATCGCCACCAGCGCCAGCCCCTGACGCAGGCGAAGCTCGCCAGGCAGGCCCGCTTCATCCAGAATTTTCAGCGCGCTGTCCGCCACTTCAGCGGTATAGCAGAACTGCAGCAGCTGGCGATCGTTATGCACGCCAACGGCCAGCGGACGCACCTGGGCGCGTTTCAGGATCGTGTCGATATCTTTATGCGCCAGCTTGAAGTCCTGGCCCGCAGGCACCTGGAACTCAATCAGGCAGATGTCGTCGTGGCTGGTGACAATACGCGCCCCGGTACCGGACGCCAGCACGCGCTCAATGCGCGTGGAGCCTTGATCCGGGGTGTAACTGCAGCGCAGCTGGAGGTCGATATCGCTGCCGGAAACCGGCTGCAGCGTGCGCGCGTGCAGTACCGGCGCGGCCAGACGCGCCAGCTCGCTGGCTTCGTCGAGACGCAGCAGCGGCAGCAGGCAGGCATCTTTCACTTTACGCGGGTCCGCGCTGTACACACCGGCCACGTCGCTCCAGATGGTGACGCGGGACACGCCCGCCAGGGCACCAATCTGCGTTGCCGAGTAGTCCGAACCGTTACGGCCCAGCAGCACGGTTTCGCCCGCGTTGCTGCGGCTGATAAAGCCGGTGACGACAATACGTTTGCCCGGGTGCTGCACCAGCAGCTGTTGCAGCAGCGGGTAGGACAACCCTTCATCCACCTGCGGCTGCGCGGCGCGTTCGGCGCGCAGGAAATCACGCGCGTCGAGCCAGGCCGCTTCCACGCCCAGGTGTTGCAGCACGGCGGCCATCAGGCGCGCGGACCACACTTCACCGTGGCCCACCACTTCGGCATACACCGCGTCGGTAATTCCGCTGTCCAGCAGGGCAGCCAGACGCTCAAGGTCATGCGTAAAGGCGCTGATCAGCCCGTCCGCCACGTCCGCAGGCAGCAGGCCGGCAATCAGCTCGCTCTGGTAACGGCGTAAGGACTGTTGCACCTGATGCGCAGAAAGGCGATCGGTCTGGCTCAGTTTCAGCCAGCTAATCAACTGGTTGGTGGTGCTGCCCGCCGCCGAGACAACCATCATGTCACCCGGCTGTGAATATTCCGTCATGATGCCTGCAACGCGCAGGTAACATTTCACATCAGCAAGACTACTACCACCAAACTTGTGCAGTTGACGACCCTTCGCCCCTGCCTGCGCTATCACACTCATGATTACCCCTTGGCTGCGATCCGGAAGGCATTTTCCAGATCGGCAATTAAATCTTCAGAATCTTCAATGCCGGTTGAGATACGCAGCAGCGTCTCAGAAATTCCGGCGGCGGCACGAGCTTCCGGTGCCATACCTGCGTGCGTCATGGTCGCGGCGTGGGAGATCAAGCTTTCAACCCCACCTAAGGATTCCGCCAGCGTAAACAATGACAGCCCGCTCAGGAAGCGACGCAGCGTTTGCTCGTCACCGTCCAGTTCAAAACTTAACATCGCGCCAAACCCTTTCTGCTGACGCGCGGCAATCTCGTGCCCCTGATTTTCCGGCAGCGACGGGTGATAAAGCTTTTTCACCAGCGGCTGGGTTTTCAGGAAATCGACAATCGCCTGAGCATTGCGCTGCGCCACGTCCATGCGCGGCGACAGCGTGCGGATGCCGCGCAACAGCAGATAGCTGTCGAAGGCCCCCGCGGTGACGCCAATATTATTGGCCCACCATGCCAGTTCGGTGACAACGTCGGGATCTTTGGCAATCACCACGCCCGCCACCACATCAGAATGGCCGTTCAGATATTTAGTGCATGAATGCAATACCAGATCGGCACCCAGTGCGAGTGGGTTCTGAAGGGCCGGACTGAGGAACGTATTATCCACTACACTTATCGCTCCCGCATCCCTTGCGAGCTGACAAATTTTCGCAATATCGACAACGCGCAACAATGGATTGCTTGGGCTTTCCACCAGAACCAGCTTCGGTTTCTCTGCCAGGGCCTGTTTCAGCGCCTGTTCATCGTTTTGATCGACAAACAGGACGCGATAGCAGCCGCGTTTCGCCAGGCTGTCAAACAGGCGATAGCTGCCGCCGTAGCAGTCGTGCGGTGCAACCAGCAGGTCACCTGGTTTCAGGAACACCGTGGTCACCAGGTGAATGGCGGACATCCCCGTATTGGTTAATACTGCACCTGCGCCACCTTCCAGCTCGGCCAGCGCGCGCTGGGTCACGTCACGCGTAGGGTTGCCACGACGCGAATAATCATGCGCGCGGGGTTCATTAAATCCGGTGAAGTTATAGGTACTGGAAAGATGAATCGGCGGGACAACGCAGCCGTACTGCTCGTCATCATTTAATCCGCTACGCACTGCAATAGTGGCCTGTTTACGCGTCATGGTGAGGGCTTCCTGGCGAATGAGGTGAAAAGTCAGGCACCAGAGTAAACATTGAAAGTATGGACGTCAATACATCTGGACATCTAAACTTCTTTGCGTATAGATTGAGCAATGCGCAAATAGCCGTTAAAATTATATGCTTTAGTGCACGCTGCAGCGGCAATATCCGTGCCACGGTATCGTCTCTACGGTAAACTAGACAAGATTGCGGTTCAAAACGGGTGGTTACAGGTTTTGCACCTTTAAATAAATGACTGAGAGGATTAAAGGTATCTCATGGCTGAATGGAGCGGCGAATATATCAGCCCATACGCTGAGCACGGTAAGAAGAGTGAGCAAGTAAAGAAAATTACGGTTTCCATTCCTCTGAAGGTGTTGAAGATCCTCACCGATGAACGTACGCGTCGTCAGGTGAACAACCTGCGCCACGCGACCAACAGCGAACTGCTGTGCGAAGCGTTTCTGCATGCGTTTACCGGTCAACCGTTGCCGAACGATGAAGATCTGCGCAAAGAGCGTAGTGATGAAATCCCGGAAGAGGCGAAGGTGATCATGCGTGAACTGGGTATTGACCCGGATACGTGGGAATACTGAGAAGCGGATACAAAAAAGGCACCTTGCGGTGCCTTTTTTCGGGAAACTTATTTAGCGCCCGGGATGCTGAAACGCTTGTTGAAGCGGTCAACACGGCCACCGGTTGCAACGTCACGCTGCTTACCAGTGTAGAACGGGTGGCATTTGCCGCACACGTCCAGGTTCAGATCGTGACCCACGGTAGAGCGGATCTGGATAGAGTTACCGCAAGAACAGTTTGCAGTAATCATTTCGTATTTCGGGTGAATATCTTTTTTCATGGGAGAACCTCAGTTAAGGCCGCGTCGCTCTTCCAGCCCTAACGCCAGACACCACGCGATGTTGATTGTAAGTTCTTTGGCGTAAAGTACACCAAAGGCGGCGAATCATACAGAATTTGACCAACGTATGCAAACTGATCCGCACGCCGCTTTTACTAATGTGTATACTAACGCGCCACTTTTCAAGTCAGGAAGATTCGATGCCCGTCGCTCACGTTGCCCTGCCCGTTCCGCTCCCCCGCACCTTTGACTACCTGCTGCCCGACAGCATGAGCGCCAAAGCGGGCTGCCGCGTGACCGTGCCGTTTGGCAAACAGCAGCGCGTGGGGATCGTCGTCTCCGTCAGCGATAAAAGCGAATTACCGCTTAACGAGCTGAAGTCGGTCGTTGAGGTGCTGGACAGCGAGCCGGTTTACTCCACCAGCACCTGGCGACTGCTGCTGTGGGCGGCGGATTATTATCATCACCCGATTGGCGACGTGCTGTTCCACGCCCTGCCAATCATGCTGCGCCAGGGCAAAAGCGCCAGCCATGCGCCGATGTGGTACTGGTTTGCCACCGAGCAGGGCCAGGCGGTGGACATCAACAGCCTGAAGCGATCGCAGAAACAGCAGCAGGCGCTGGCGGCGCTGCGTCAGGGAAAAATCTGGCGACATCAGGTCGACGAGCTTGAGATCAGCGAAACGGCGCTACAGGCCTTAAGAAAGAAAGGGCTGAGCGAACTGGCCAGCGAAGCCCCCGCTCTTTATGACTGGCGGGAGAGTTTCTCCGTTTCAGGGGATCGCCTGCGTCTGAATACCGAGCAGGCCACCGCCGTGGGCGCGATTCATAGCGCCTCCGATCATTTCTCTGCCTGGCTGCTGGCAGGGGTGACGGGTTCCGGCAAAACGGAAGTCTACCTGAGCGTGCTGGAAAACGTGCTCGCGCAGGGCAAACAGGCGCTGGTGATGGTGCCGGAAATTGGCCTGACGCCGCAAACCATCGCCCGATTCCGCGAGCGCTTTAACGCGCCGGTTGAGGTGCTGCACTCCGGCCTGAACGACAGCGAACGCCTCAGCGCCTGGCTGAAAGCCAAAAACGGCGAAGCGGCGATTGTGATCGGCACCCGCTCGTCGCTGTTTACGCCGTTTAAAAATCTTGGCGTTATCGTGATCGACGAAGAACACGACAGCTCCTATAAACAGCAGGAAGGCTGGCGCTATCACGCCCGCGATCTGGCGGTCTATCGCGCGCACAGCGAGCAAATTCCCATTATTCTCGGCTCCGCCACGCCGGCGCTCGAAACGCTGCACAACGTGCGCCAGCGTAAGTACCACATGCTGCGCCTGACGCGTCGGGCGGGGAATGCCCGTCCGGCCATTCAGCACGTGCTGGATCTGAAAGGTCAGCAGGTTCAGGCCGGGCTTGCGCCTGCATTGATTACCCGCATGCGCCAGCACCTGCAGGCGGGGAACCAGGTGATCCTGTTTCTGAACCGCCGCGGATTCGCCCCCGCCCTGCTGTGCCACGACTGCGGCTGGATTGCCGAGTGTCCGCGCTGCGACCACTACTATACCTTCCACCAGGCCCAGCGGCATTTGCGCTGCCACCACTGCGACAGCCAGCGCCCGGTGCCGCGCCAGTGCCCGTCGTGTGGTTCCACGCATATTGTGCCGGTCGGTCTGGGGACGGAACAGCTGGAACAGGCGCTTGGCCCCTTCTTCCCGGACGTGCCTATTTCGCGTATCGACCGGGACACCACCAGCCGCAAGGGCGCGCTGGAACAGCAGCTGGCGGAAGTGCATCGCGGCGGCGCGCGCATCCTGATTGGTACGCAGATGCTGGCCAAAGGCCACCACTTCCCGGACGTGACGCTGGTTGCCCTGCTGGACGTAGACGGCGCGCTGTTTTCGGCTGATTTCCGCTCAGCCGAGCGCTTCGCCCAGCTTTATACCCAGGTGGCAGGGCGTGCCGGTCGCGCCGGTAAACAGGGCGAAGTGGTGCTGCAAACGCACCATCCTGAGCACCCGCTGCTGCAAACCCTGCTGCATAAAGGCTATGACGCCTTTGCCGAGCAGGCGCTTGCCGAACGCCAGACCATGCAGCTGCCGCCGTGGACCAGCCACGTCATCATCCGCGCGAAGATCACAACAACCAGCAGGCGCCGCTTTTCCTGCAGCAGCTGAGAAACCTCCTGCAGGCCAGCCCGCTGGTGGATAATCAGCTGTGGATCCTGGGCCCTGTGCCGGCACTCGCACCAAAGCGCGGCGGACGTTTCCGCTGGCAAATCTTACTTCAGCACCCCTCACGCGTTCGCCTGCAGCATATCGTCAGCGGCACGCTGGCGCTCATCAACACGCTGCCGGAAGCGCGAAAAGTGAAGTGGGTACTGGACGTCGATCCCATCGAAGGCTGAAGACGGATCGAAAAATTTAACGCTCCTCACACTTTTTATGAAAATTCTGTAACCGATTCCATTAACTATCTGTAAAAATGGTGATGTCAGAAGTTCGGTGTTCAGGCGAGGAGAAGACGTTGAAGTCCAGGAAAGAGGTTGCACCGGCGACCATGAAAGACGTTGCCCAGAAAGCACAAGTCTCTACGGCAACGGTATCCCGCGCATTAATGAACCCGGATAAAGTCTCCCAGGCGACCCGTAACCGGGTAGAGCAGGCTGCGCTTGAAGTGGGTTATTTCCCACAGGCGATGGGGCGTAACGTTAAACGCAATGAGTCGCGCACCATTCTGGTGATTGTGCCGGATATCTGCGACCCCTTCTTCAGCGAGATTATCCGCGGTATTGAAGTCACCGCAGCGGAACAGGGTTACCTGGTGCTGATTGGCGACTGCGCTCACCAGAACCAGCAGGAAAAAACCTTCATCGATCTCATTATTACCAAGCAGATCGACGGCATGCTGCTGCTTGGCTCTCGTCTGCCGTTTGATGCCAGCATTGAAGAGCAGCGTAATTTACCGCCGATGGTGATGGCCAACGAGTTTGCGCCGGAGCTGGAGCTGCCGACGGTGCACATTGATAACCTCACCGCCGCGTTCAACGCCGTAAACTATCTCCAGGAACTGGGGCACAAGCGCATTGGCTGTATTGCCGGGCCTGAAGAGATGCCGCTGTGTCACTATCGCTTACAGGGCTACGTTCAGGCGCTGCGCCGTACCGGCGTCACCGTCGATCCGCACTACATTGCGCGCGGTGATTTTACCTTCACCGCAGGTGGACAAGCGCTTGAGAAACTTCTGGACTTGCCTGAACCGCCAACCGCCGTATTTTGTCACAGCGACGTGATGGCGCTGGGCGCATTGTCGTACGCCAAACGCCGCGGCCTTCGCATACCGAAAGATTTATCGATCATCGGATTCGACAATATTTCGCTTTCAGAATTTTGCGATCCGCCGCTCTCAACGGTCGCTCAGCCGCGCTACCAAATCGGCCGCGAAGCGATGCTCCTTCTGCTTGATCAGCTTCACGGTCAAACAGTTAGCAGCGGCTCGCGGTTGCTGGACTGTGAACTGATTGTCCGCGGCACTACCCAGGCATTGACTTAAAGTAAACGTCTTTCGGATACCCTTATCTGG
Source organism: Enterobacter sp. E14S (assembly GCF_055666685.1). Lineage (NCBI taxonomy): Bacteria > Pseudomonadati > Pseudomonadota > Gammaproteobacteria > Enterobacterales > Enterobacteriaceae > Enterobacter > Enterobacter sp. E14S. Next base: position 30,000 of record NZ_JBVODQ010000013.1, read on the forward strand.
TCAAAGCGCCGCCGCTTAAGTAACATGGCGGACTGACGAACGAATAAATACAGCGAAACGATAGTGGCACAACGAGATTATGTACGTCGCGGCCAGCCGGCACCTTCGCGACGCAAAAAGAGTAGCTCAAGGAAAAAGCAACGTAACCTGCCTGCTGTCTCGCCAGCAATGGTCGCTATTGCTGCGGCTGTAGTCGTCGCCTTTATTGGTGGCCTGTACTTTATCACGCACCATAAAAAAGAAGAGTCTGAGGCGCTTCAGGCCAGTAAAGTTGCCGGAAATGGCCTTCCTCCGAAGCCTGAAGAGCGCTGGCGCTATATCAAAGAGCTGGAAAGCCGTCAGCCTGGGGTGCGTGCGCCAACCGAACCTTCTGCGGGTGGTGAAGTGCAGAATGCGAATCAGCTGACGGATGAACAGCGACAGCTGCTGGCCCAAATGCAGGCCGATATGCGCCAGCAGCCTACGCAGCTGAACGAAGTGCCGTGGAATGAGCAGACGCCGGCACAGCGCCAGCAAACGCTGCAGCGACGTCAGGCGCAACAGCAGATCCAGCAGCAGCAGCAACAACAGCAGCAGTGGGCGCAAACCCAGCCGGTGCAGCAGCCGAAAGCACAGCCGCGGGTAACGGAACAGCCATACCAGCAGCAGACGCGTACGGCGCAGTCTCAGCCTGTCCAGCAGCAGCCGAAAATGCAGCCGCAGAAACAGGCGGCTCAGCCGTATCAGGATCTGCTCCAGACGCCAGCGCATACCACCGCGCAGCAGCCGAAAACGCAGCAGGCCGCGCCGGTGACCAAAGAGACCGAAGCGCCGAAGCAGACGGCTGAGAAAAAAGACGAGCGTCGCTGGATGGTACAGTGCGGTTCGTTCAAAGGCGCAGAGCAGGCGGAAACGGTACGTGCTCAGCTGGCCTTTGAAGGGTTTGATTCGCGTATTACCACCAATAACGGCTGGAATCGCGTGGTGATTGGTCCGGTCAAAGGCAAAGAAAATGCCGATGGCACTATTTCTCGTTTGAAAATCGCCGGCCACACAAACTGCATTCGACTCGCCTCCGGGGGTTGAAACCCCCGAAATCCCCCCCCATCTATCATTTAATTCAGCCCTGAGCACAGGCTCAGGGCTTCTGTTTCCCGATTCTGTAACCAGGGGGTCTGCTCGTGACAACAATAGTAAGTGTACGCCGTAACGGCCATGTGGTAATCGCCGGTGATGGCCAGGCCACGCTGGGTAATACCGTCATGAAAGGCAACGTGAAGAAAGTGCGCCGCCTCTACAACGACAAAGTGATCGCCGGTTTTGCAGGCGGCACGGCGGACGCCTTCACGCTGTTTGAACTGTTTGAACGCAAACTGGAAATGCACCAGGGTCATCTGGTGAAAGCTGCCGTTGAGCTGGCGAAAGACTGGCGTACCGACCGCATGCTGCGCAAGCTCGAAGCGCTGCTGGCCGTGGCCGATGAAACCGCCTCGCTGATCATCACCGGTAACGGTGACGTGATTCAGCCGGAAAATGATCTGATTGCCATCGGCTCTGGCGGCCCTTATGCCCAGGCTGCAGCCCGCGCGCTGTTGGAGAATACCGACATGAACGCGCGTGATATCGCGGTGAAGGCGTTGGATATTGCAGGTGATATCTGCATTTATACCAACCACAACCACACCATCGAAGAATTGACCTCCAAAGCGTAAGGATCTCCCATGTCTGAAATGACCCCACGCGAAATTGTCAGCGAACTGAACAAACACATTATCGGCCAGGATAACGCCAAGCGTTCCGTGGCTATCGCCCTGCGTAACCGCTGGCGTCGTATGCAGCTTGATGAAGAGCTGCGCCACGAAGTGACGCCGAAAAACATTCTGATGATCGGCCCGACCGGCGTCGGTAAAACCGAAATCGCCCGTCGTCTGGCGAAGCTGGCTAACGCGCCGTTCATCAAAGTGGAAGCCACCAAGTTCACCGAAGTGGGCTATGTGGGTAAAGAAGTGGACTCCATCATCCGCGATCTGACCGACTCGGCGATCAAGATGGTGCGCGTCCAGGCGATCGAGAAAAACCGCTATCGCGCGGAAGAGATGGCCGAAGAGCGCATTCTCGACGTGCTGATCCCACCGGCAAAAAACAACTGGGGCCAGGCAGAGCAGCAGGCTGAACCGTCCGCTGCGCGCCAGGCATTCCGCAAGAAGCTGCGCGAAGGCCAGCTGGACGACAAAGAGATTGAGATCGATCTCGCTGCCGCGCCAATGGGTGTGGAAATCATGGCGCCTCCGGGCATGGAAGAGATGACCAGCCAACTGCAGTCCATGTTCCAGAACCTGGGCGGCCAGAAGCAGAAAGCGCGTAAGCTGAAAATCAAAGACGCGATGAAGCTGCTGATTGAAGAAGAAGCGGCGAAGCTGGTGAACCCGGAAGAGCTGAAGCAGGACGCTATCGACGCGGTTGAGCAGCACGGTATCGTGTTTATCGACGAAATCGACAAAATTTGTAAGCGCGGCGGCAACAGCTCCGGCCCGGACGTGTCCCGCGAAGGCGTTCAACGCGACCTGCTGCCGCTGGTTGAAGGCTGCACCGTCTCCACCAAGCACGGCATGGTGAAAACGGACCACATCCTGTTTATCGCTTCCGGGGCGTTCCAGGTTGCCAGCCCGTCGGATCTGATCCCCGAACTGCAGGGGCGTCTGCCTATCCGCGTTGAGCTGCAGGCGCTGACCACCGAAGATTTCGAACGTATCCTGACCGAGCCGAACGCCTCTGCTACCGTACAGTACAAAGCGCTGATGGCGACCGAAGGCGTGAACCTCGAGTTCACCGAAGACGGTATCAAGCGTATTGCTCAGGCCGCATGGCAGGTCAACGAAACCACCGAGAACATCGGTGCGCGTCGTCTGCATACCGTGCTGGAACGCCTGGTGGAAGATATCTCTTACGACGCGAGCGACCTTAACGGTCAAACCGTTACCATTGACGCAGAATATGTGAGTAAACATCTGGATGCGTTAGTGGCAGATGAAGATCTGAGCCGTTTTATCCTATAATCGCGGTTACTGGATTCTCATCACGTTTAATGGGGGCTAATGCCCCCATTTTTATTGGCTAAATACTTATGACTGACATCAGCCGTACTCAGGCGTGGCTCGAAAGTCTGCGCCCTAAAACGCTTCCTCTGGCCTTTGCCGCAATTATCGTCGGCACCGCCCTTGCCTGGTGGCAGGGTTATTTTGATCCGCTGGTCGCCGCGCTGGCACTGATTACCGCGGGCCTGTTGCAAATCCTCTCCAATCTCGCCAACGACTACGGCGACGCGGTAAAAGGCAGCGACAAGCCGGACCGCATAGGGCCACTGCGCGGAATGCAGAAAGGGGTGATTACCCAGGCGCAGATGAAACGCGCGCTGATTATCACCGTGGTGCTGATCTGCGTATCCGGCCTGGCGCTGGTGACGGTGGCGTCTAAGACCACCAGCGATTTCATTGGCTTCCTGGTGCTGGGTTTACTGGCCATTATCGCGGCCATCACCTACACCGTCGGCACGCGTCCTTACGGTTATATTGGACTCGGGGATATCTCCGTACTGGTGTTCTTCGGCTGGCTGAGCGTGATGGGAAGCTGGTACCTGCAGGCGCATACGGTGATCCCTGCCCTGTTCCTGCCCGCGACCGCCTGCGGTCTGCTGGCGACGGCGGTGCTCAACATCAACAACCTGCGCGACATCGACAGCGATCGCGAGAACGGCAAAAATACCCTGGCGGTTCGTCTGGGGCCGGTCAATGCGCGCCGCTATCACGCCTGCCTGCTCATTGGCGCGCTGGTTTGCCTGGCGCTGTTTAACCTGATTTCCTTGCAGAGCCTGTGGGGCTGGCTGTTTGTGCTTGCCGCGCCGCTGCTGATTAAGCAGGCCCGCTTTGTGATTCGTGAACTCAGCCCGTCCGCCATGCCGCCGATGCTGGAACGTACGGTAAAAGGCGCGTTGCTGACTAACCTGTTGTTCGTCATCGGGATTGTTTTAAGCCAGACGCTGCGTTAGCTGACAAATATCAATTAACAATTGATGATTTTGCCAACAACGCATTTCGCACGATATACTGAACACATTCGCAGCAACTGAGCGTTAAACCTATGAAATACGATACCTCCGAGCTTTGTGACATCTACCAGGAAGATGTCAACGTCGTTGAACCGCTGTTCTCCAACTTTGGTGGGAGGTCGTCGTTTGGCGGTCAAATCGTCACGGTGAAATGTTTCGAGGACAACGGGTTGCTGTACGATCTGCTCGAACAGAATGGCCGCGGCGCGTTCTTGTGGTCGACGGCGGCGGTTCCGTGCGCCGTGCATTAATAGATGCTGAACTGGCCGGCATTGCCGTTCAGAATGAGTGGGAAGGCCTTGTGGTGTACGGTTCCGTACGTCAGGTGGACGATCTGGAAGACCTGGATATCGGGATTCAGGCCATCGCGGCCATACCGGTAGGGGCAGCGGGTGACGGCATCGGCGAAAGCGACGTGCGCGTCAATTTCGGCGGCGTGACCTTCTTCTCCGGGGACCATCTCTACGCCGATAATACCGGCATTATCCTTTCCGAAGATCCGCTGGATATCGAGTAGTAAAACCGTAAGCGTGAACCATAAAAAAAACCGCCAACAGCAATATGGCGGTTTTTTTGTCCCTCGGGATTCGCGGTCCGTTGGGAGGATTTACAGCTCCACACCAGGGACTTTTATCATACCCCTCAATAAAAGACAGGCAATCCCTTAGACCCTTTATAAAATCCTAATTTTATTTGCACGTCTTAACGGCGAGTCTGATGTTAACTATGATGCTGCGTCCCTTTCCGCCATCTCGCACATGGGCATCGGTCCAGGGAAAGGTGTATTCACAACCGTAAAACAGCCCACACCAGGGCTTGTGTCCACCGACTTATCACCGGTGGTGAACGGTGGAGCGGTTAGCTGCAGGGACCGCATAATGAAACGCTATTTATGTATCGCGTTCATTGTCGCCAGCGTACTCATTGTAAAGAGTGATGAACCGAATGTGTTGATTACTCTTACTATGACAGCGCAGGACAAGTAGCGTTAAGGCCGCCTCTGGCGGCCTTTTTTATGCCGGTAAAAAAAAAGCCGGGTGGCGGCGACGCCTTACCCGGCATATTTCATCTGTATTTCCCGAGAGAAATTAGACCTCTTCCATACGTCCCAGCAGCGCCTGCAGGCGATCCTGCCAGCCGTTCTGCTGTTCGCGCAGCTGGTTGTTTTCGCGCTCCAGTTCTTCGCGGCCGTGCTGAGCGTTCTGAACTTCCTGCGCCAGGCTGTTGTTCTTTTCTTTCAGCTCTTCAATTTCCATCTGCAGCAGGGTGATGGTGTCAATCGCCTGCTGTACTTTCGATTCCAGTTTCTCAAACACTTCTAAAGACATGATGCTACCTCTCCTGAATTGCAAGGCGACGCTTTAACATAAACGCGCACGACATATACCGTCGATTGTATGGAGCGCGGCGCTCTGTGTCCAGCGAGACACCGCGCAGATCGCGGTTTGCAACACTTTTAGGTCTGGTCCTGGTGTGTTCGCGTCATATACCCCTAAATTGTTAACTGATTCGTTAATGAAATGATTCAGCTCACATTCCTCTACTGATGCAAAAATGTGCTTTATGGCGCGAAAACGCTCATTTTATTGACGCAGACCACACATTTTGATTTCGATATTTCTCGTTTTTGCTCGTTAACGATAAATTAACACTATGTCTACAGGGCATCGTGGCTGTCACGGGCGGCCATGCTAACAATAAACATCAATTTCTTCAGGATTCCGATTATGAGTCAGACATCAACCTTAAAAGGCCAGTGCATTGCCGAGTTCCTTGGTACCGGGTTGTTGATATTCTTCGGAGTGGGCTGTGTCGCTGCACTGAAAGTGGCGGGTGCCAGTTTTGGTCAGTGGGAAATCAGTATCATCTGGGGTCTGGGCGTGGCGATGGCCATCTACCTGACTGCAGGGGTTTCTGGTGCACATCTTAACCCGGCGGTGACAATCGCACTGTGGCTGTTCGCGTGCTTCGACGGACGCAAAGTTGTTCCTTTCATTCTTTCTCAGTTTGCCGGCGCGTTTTGCGCAGCGGCGTTAGTTTACGGGCTTTATTACAATCTTTTCATCGACTTCGAACAGACGCATCATATGGTACGCGGCAGCGTCGAAAGTCTGGATCTGGCAGGCATCTTCTCAACCTACCCTAACCCGCATATTAATTTTGTGCAGGCGTTCGCAGTTGAAATGGTGATTACCGCTATTCTGATGGGCGTTATCCTGGCGCTGACCGACGACGGAAACGGCATTCCGCGCGGCCCGCTGGCACCCCTGCTGATTGGTTTGCTGATTGCGGTGATTGGCGCATCCATGGGCCCGCTGACCGGATTCGCGATGAACCCGGCACGTGATATCGGACCAAAAGCCTTCGCCTTTATCGCTGGCTGGGGCGACGTCGCCTTCACCGGTGGCAAAGACATTCCTTACTTCCTGGTACCGCTGTTTGCGCCGGTTGTCGGGGCTGCGCTGGGTGCGTTTAGCTACCGCAAATTAATTGGTCGCCACTTACCGTGCGACACCTGTGTGGAAGAGGAGAAGGAAACGACTTCTACCGCACAACAAAAAGCTTCGCTGTAATCTGACTACGGGACACATACCATGACCGAAAAAAAATATATCGTTGCGCTCGACCAGGGCACTACCAGCTCCCGCGCTGTCGTAATGGATCATGACGCGAACATCGTCAGCGTGTCACAGCGCGAATTTGAGCAAATTTATCCTCGTCCAGGCTGGGTAGAACACGACCCAATGGAGATTTGGGCGTCACAAAGCTCCACGCTGGTCGAAGTGCTGGCGAAAGCCGATATCAGTTCCGACGAGATTGCCGCGATTGGGATTACCAACCAGCGTGAAACGACGATTGTCTGGGAACGCGAAACCGGTAAGCCCATTTACAACGCTATCGTCTGGCAGTGCCGCCGTACATCCGAGATCTGCGAACAGCTGAAGCGCGACGGTATGGAAGAGTACGTGCGCAGCGCCACCGGTCTGGTGGTTGACCCGTATTTCTCCGGCACCAAAGTGAAATGGATCCTCGATCACGTGGAAGGTTCACGCGAGCGTGCTAAACGCGGCGAGCTGCTGTTCGGTACCGTCGATACCTGGCTTATCTGGAAGATGACCCAGGGACGCGTTCATGTCACCGATTACACCAACGCCTCGCGTACCATGCTGTTCAACATCAACACCCTGGAGTGGGATGACAAGATGCTGGACGCACTGGACATTCCGCGCGCGATGCTGCCTGAAGTGCGTAAGTCTTCAGAAGTGTACGGTCAGACCAACATCGGCGGTAAAGGCGGCACCCGTATTCCTATCGCCGGTATCGCCGGTGACCAGCAGGCGGCGCTGTTCGGCCAGCTGTGCGTCAAGGAAGGGATGGCGAAGAACACCTACGGCACCGGCTGCTTTATGCTGATGAACACCGGCGAGAAGGCGGTGAAATCAGAAAACGGCCTGCTGACCACCATCGCCTGCGGCCCGCGCGGCGAAGTGAACTATGCGCTGGAAGGTGCGGTGTTCATGGCGGGTGCATCCATTCAGTGGCTGCGCGACGAGATGAAGCTGATCAGCGATGCGTTCGACTCCGAGTACTTCGCGACCAAAGTGAAAGACACCAACGGCGTGTACGTGGTGCCTGCGTTCACCGGTCTGGGCGCGCCGTACTGGGACCCGTATGCACGCGGCGCAATTTTCGGTCTGACGCGCGGTGTGAACTCTAACCACATTATTCGCGCCACCCTGGAATCCATCGCCTACCAGACGCGCGACGTGCTGGAAGCGATGCAGGCGGACTCCGGCATTCGTCTGCACGCCCTGCGCGTGGACGGCGGTGCGGTAGCGAATAACTTCCTGATGCAGTTCCAGTCCGACATTCTGGGCACCCGCGTTGAGCGCCCTGAAGTGCGTGAAGTGACGGCGCTGGGCGCGGCGTACCTTGCCGGTCTGGCGGTAGGCTTCTGGCAGAACCTGGACGAGCTGCAGGAAAAAGCGGTTATCGAACGCGAATTCCGCCCGGGCATCGAAACCACCGAGCGTAACTTCCGCTACAGCGGCTGGAAAAAAGCGGTGAAACGCGCCCTGGCGTGGGAAGAGCACGAAGAGTAAGACAGACTCACCCCTCACCCTAACCCTCTCCCCAAAGGGGAGAGGGGAGTTAAAACACCCTCTCCCCTTTGGGGAGAGGGCCGGGGTGAGGGGCTCCAACCGCACCGGTCCCCTCCCCCCTCCCCACTCTGTGATAAACTTCGTGCAATTCCTTTTGATTGCACGAGTACCTCATGAAACGTGAACTTGCTATCGAGTTTTCCCGCGTCACCGAAGCGGCCGCCCTTGCAGGCTATAAATGGCTGGGCCGTGGCGACAAAAATACCGCCGACGGCGCTGCCGTCCATGCCATGCGCATAGTGCTTAACCAGGTCAACATCGACGGGACCATCGTGATCGGCGAAGGCGAGATCGACGAAGCGCCGATGCTCTATATCGGTGAAAAAGTCGGTACCGGCAAAGGCGATGCCGTGGATATCGCCGTCGACCCGATCGAAGGCACCCGCATGACGGCAATGGGTCAGGCCAACGCGCTCGCTGTGCTGGCCGTGGGCGATAAGGGTTGCTTCCTCAACGCGCCGGACATGTACATGGAAAAGCTGATTGTCGGTCCTGGCGCGAAAGGCGCAATCGACCTTAGCCTGCCGCTGGAAGAGAACCTGCATAACATCGCCAAAGCCCTGGGCAAACCCCTTAGCGAACTGACCGTGACGATTCTGGCGAAACCGCGCCATGACGCCACCATCGCGCAGATGCAAAAGCTCGGCGTGCGCGTGTTTGCGATTCCTGACGGTGACGTTGCCGCCTCGATCCTGACCTGCATGCCGGACAGCGAAGTCGACGTGCTGTACGGCATCGGTGGCGCGCCGGAAGGTGTGGTCTCCGCGGCAGTGATCCGCGCGCTGGATGGCGATATGCAGGCCCGTCTGCTGCCCCGCCATGAGGTGAAAGGCGACAGCGAAGAGAACCGCCGTATCGGGGAAAACGAGCTGGCGCGCTGCGAAGCGATGGGCATCGAGGCCAATAAAGTGCTGGCTCTGGACGAGATGGCGCGTAGCGATAACGTTGTCTTCTCGGCGACCGGCATCACCAAAGGCGATCTGCTGGACGGCATCACCCGCAAGGGCAATATGGCCACCACTGAAACCCTGCTGATCCGCGGTAAATCACGCACCATTCGCCGCATTCAGTCTATCCACTATCTCGACCGCAAAGACCCGGACGTGCAGACGCACATTCTGTAAAACCGTTTGATCGATAGAGCTTTCCGGCCCTGACGGGCTGGAAATTATCACCACAAGTACGGAAGATAGAACAGAGAAACAGCACAGGAGAAGATCATGGCGGACTGGGTAACAGGTAAAGTCACAAAGGTACAGTTCTGGACCGATGCGCTATTTAGTCTCACCGTACATGCTCCCGTTCACCCGTTTAAAGCCGGGCAATTTGCGAAGCTGGGGCTGGACGTCGACGGCGAGCGCGTGCAGCGCGCCTACTCTTACGTTAACGCACCTGATAACCCGGATCTCGAGTTCTATCTGGTCACCGTTCCTGACGGTAAGCTCAGCCCGCGCCTTGCCGCCCTTAAGCCCGGCGACGAGGTGCAAATTGTGAGTGAAGCGGCAGGCTTCTTTGTGCTCGAAGAGATCCCTGACTGCGACACTCTCTGGATGCTGGCAACCGGTACGGCCATCGGCCCTTATCTCTCTATTTTGCAGTACGGCAAAGACCTGGAGCGCTTTAAAAACATCGTGCTGGTGCACGCTGCGCGCTACGCCGCGGACCTGAGCTATTTGCCGCAGATGCAGGCGCTTGAACAGCAGTACGGCGGGAAGTTAAAGATTCAGACGGTGGTCAGCCGTGAAACCGTAGCAGGAGCGCTTACCGGCCGCGTGCCGGCGTTAATTGAGAGTGGAGCCCTGGAAGACGAGGTGGGTTTGCCGCTGAACGCTGAAACCAGCCACGTCATGCTGTGCGGCAACCCCCAAATGGTGCGGGACACGCAGCAGCTTCTGAAGGATACCCGGCAGATGACGAAACATCTTCGCCGCCGACCGGGCCATATGACCGCCGAACACTACTGGTGATCAGCGGTATTTCACCTCGACGGTGTCTTTACCGTATTTGTTTTCGCTCTGGGTGCCAATAAACGCGCCCAGATCGACAATCATCATCACGAAGATGACCGACGGCAGCAGCCTGCCCACAACCCACGGCAGGATGGACGGCAGCATCGCCCAGTTTCCCGCCACCAGCATCCACGCCAGAATAATCAGAAATGCCCACGCGCCGGAACGTCCGCGATCGTGCAGGCGTTTCACCACGACAGCCGCCGTTGGCCATAGCAGGCAGACCAGCGCGAAGGCCGCCGTTTGCGTGCTCAGCCAGGCGTTGTAAGCCACGAAAAACAAAAGCAGCATGGCGACAACCCACGTCACCATCCAGATCCAGAAATCACGGCGTCCAATACGCCCTTTGAATGAAAACAGCCACTGCTGTATGGTCATGTAAGGTTCCTTATTATCGTATAGCGCGCATTTTACCCTGGAGTTGTGACCTTTTGACAAGCCGACCAGATATCGTTTTAATCATGAGCACTTACGGCCAGGGGCAATGTTGATGAAAAGTTCGGCACGTTCTCTTTTCCTGTGTTTAGCGCTGCTCAGCGCGGGTTATTCCCTGCGCGCCGCCGAAACCACAGCCCCGACCACAGCACCCTATCTGCTGGCGGGCGCGCCGTCGTTCGATCAGTCCATCAGCCAGTTTCGTGAAACCTTCAATCAGACCAACCCCACGCTGCCGCTGGATGAGTTTCGCGCCATTGATGGCTCACGCGATACCCCCACACTGACCCGTGCGGCAAGCAAAATTAACGAGAATTTGTATGCTTCCACGGCGCTGGAGCGCGGTACGTTAAAAATCAAAAGCATGCAAATCACCTGGCTGCCGATACAGGGGCCAGAGCAGAAAGCCGCTAAGGCGAAAGCGCTGGAGTACATGAGCGCGGTACTGCAGGCCTTTACCCCTGCGCTGACGAAAAAGCAAAGTCAGCAAAAGCTGCAAAAACTCCTTACCGCCGGGAAAAACAAGCGTTACTACGCTGATACCGAAGGCGCGATCCGCTATGTTGTGGCAGACAACGGCGAAAAAGGACTGACCTTCGCTGTTGAACCGATTAAGCTGGCACTATCTGACACCCTCGGCGGGGCGAATTAATGACAAAAAGCAAAGCCTTTCGAGGGAAAATCTCTATACTGATTCACAGACCATGCTGCCCGACAGGGTGGCCATATTCCTTAATTCGCTTATTTAGCGTGGAGAATTGAAATGCGACATCCTTTAGTGATGGGTAACTGGAAACTGAACGGCAGCCGCCACATGGTAAACGAACTGGTTGCGAACCTGCGTAAAGAGCTGGCTGGCGTGACCGGCTGCGCGGTTGCTATCGCTCCGCCGGATATGTACCTGGATCTGGCTAAACACGCCGCTGACGGCAGCCACATCATTCTGGGCGCGCAGAACGTTGACGTTAACCTGTCTGGCGCGTTCACCGGTGAAACCTCTGCTGAAATGCTGAAAGATATCGGCGCGAAATACATCATCATCGGCCACTCCGAGCGTCGCACCTATCACAAAGAATCCGACGAGTTCATCGCGAAGAAATTTGCCGTGCTGAAAGAGCAGGGTCTGATCCCGGTTCTGTGCATCGGTGAAACCGAAGCGGAAAACGAAGCGGGCAAAACCGAAGAAGTGTGCGCACGTCAGATCGACGCAGTGCTGAAAACCCAGGGCGCGGCAGCGTTCGAAGGCGCGGTAATCGCATACGAGCCAGTCTGGGCGATCGGTACCGGCAAATCTGCAACCCCTGCGCAGGCTCAGGCGGTTCACAAATTCATTCGTGACCACATTGCTAAAGCCGACGCGAAGGTCGCTGAGCAAGTGATTATCCAGTACGGCGGTTCCGTAAACGCTTCCAACGCTGCTGAGCTGTTCACCCAGCCAGACATCGATGGCGCGCTGGTTGGCGGTGCATCCCTGAAAGCGGACGCTTTCGCGGTGATTGTTAAGGCAGCAGAAGCGGCTAAACAGGCGTAATTGCCTTCGTGTCGCTTGCGCTTGCCCGCCGCTCTTCTCCTCCCTCTCCCTTTGGGAGAGGGTTGGGGTGAGGGGAAACCGCTCGCACCGGACTACACTTTCCCCAGCAAACTAAACCACAGATAATCCAGCGGCAGCAGCACCAGATAAGTCGCTATCGCCAGCGCCAGACAGAGCACCATCCCCGCCCTTGCAGGCACCTTCCCGAGCCCCATTGCCACCACAATCGGCGACGCCTGATACGGCAGCAGCGGCGTGGAATAGCCCAATACCTGAATCATGATCACCGACAGCAGCGGGAAACCGGTCGCGTCCGAAAAACTCTGTGCCAGGGTGGTGTACAGCGCCGGAACGCCGTTGGCGGTCATAATGAAGTTGAGCGCCGTGGTAATACCGGTCAGCGCCAGGAAACTGGTGAACGGTCTGTCTGCATCCAGCGGCATAATGCGAAGCAATGCCTCGCCCACGGCCGTTCCGATACCGGTTTGCGTCACCACGATCGCCAGCCCAAGAATACCCGCGACGTAAATACAGGTGCGCATATTCACCCCCGCAGAAAACTCTTCCCCGGTGATAAAGCCAACGCGCGGCAGCATGACGATGATCGACGCCGCCAGCCCCGTCCACGCGGGCCCTACACCGTGCCAGCTCTCCGTGACCCACATTCCCAGCACCAGCGCCAGCAGCCAGGCGAGACGCTTTTCATCCCGCCCCATAGGCTCAGACGGCGCCTGTTCCTTCGGCGGTTTTGGGCTGCCGGGAAATAGCCAGCAGATGAGGCCAATCAGGATCAGGCCTTTGAGGATACCGAGCACCGGCGTGTGCAGCAGCAGATATGGGACATAGTTCAGATGGATGCCGTACGAGCCTTCCGCCGCACCGCTCATTACCAGATTGGGAACGTTTGCAGGCAGGATAGTCGCCGAAAGCTGGAAAGTCCCGAACCCCACCGCCAGCGCCAGCCCGAACCAGGCTCGGGAGCCGTCGGCGATACCGGCGCGTTTTGCCATCGCAGCGACAATCGGCATCAGCAGCGCAATACGTCCCATGTTCGACGGCATCACAAACGCCAGCGCGTAGCTCAGCAGCACCACGCTCGCCACCATCAACACCCAGGAGTCGGTGAGCTTTGCCGACAGCGCCCGGGCGGCCCTGTCCGCCAGTCCGGTTTTACGGATCGCCACGCCGAGCACAAAGCCGCTGAATACCAGCCAGAAAGCAGACGAGGCAAAACCGCCGAAGATGACCTCCGGCGGGGCGATTCTGGCGGTCATCGCCGCCGTGAAGAACAGCAGCGCGGTGATAAATTCCGGCAATAGCGACGTCGCCCACAGCACGATGGTGACGCCAACGATCAGTGAGGGCAGCAGCAGAGGATACGTTAACCAGAGCGACATACCTGTCTCCTGTGGAATTTTTCAGCAAGTCTACGGTGACAGGCAGCCCGAGTAAACGCGATTTATGGTGGGGTTACTTCAGGATAGTGCATTGATGATCCTGCAGTTCCTCCGCAGACGCGCGGTTAAGCGTGAGCAGGTTACGCTCGGTCGCCAGCAAAACAAACGAGCCGTCCGACTGCTGCGCCATTGCCAGCGCGAAACGCCCCATATGGTCGCGCGCTTCCGGCAGCTCTTCCGCCAGCATCATAAACGGGCTGCGCTGGACCAGTTCATTCTCCGTTACGCGGCGAGCAAGATACTCATGTCCTTCCAGCCCCCCGGGAAGAGGCAGCCACTGGGTGCTGATTTCTCCCTGTGCCGCGTTGAGCTTCTCGCGCACGTCCGGGCGCAGGCAGGAGATATGAATATGAAAATGGTTCTGCGTGCGGCCAGTGGGTGAGTTAATCGTCAGCGAAATGGCGCTGTCAGGCACCTCGGATCCACGCTTCAGGGTCATAAAGCTGCGCGACTGCCACGCCAGCCAGAAAAAGTTCGGCGTATGAGCGTCGGTCAGCAGCGGGCTCTCGGTGCCGTTGATGCGATATGTTGGCATCAAAAGGTATTGCAGCGGCCCGTTGCGATCTTTAAATACCACATAGCCTGCATCCGTTTTCACCTGCGCACAGGGTGCCGGGTTACGGTTCTGGATCTGATTCGGCACACACTGATCGAGAACGATATGTCGCAACGCGTTCGGATTACCCGCCTTCATCCAGTACGCGCCGCCAGCGGCCAGGGCGATGACAATGAGGATCAATAAGATAATTTTTTTCACAACGCGTTCCCTGTTTTTAGTAGAGGCAAAAGAGTAACGCAAAATGATGACCAAATAAAAAACCCGGCGGATTTCTCACGCCGGGTCACCGAGTCACAGGCTACTGGTTAGCGCTGGCTAATTTGGTCGAAAGTGCCACCGTTGGAGAAGTGCTCTTTCTGCGCTTTGGTCCAGCCGCCGAACTCGTCATCAATGGTGAAGAGTTTCAGTTTAGGGAATACGCTTTCGTATTTCTTCGCAACGGCCGGATCGCGTGGACGATAGAAGTTTTTCGCCGCAATTTCCTGGCCTTCTGGCGAGTACAGATACTTCAGGTAGGCTTCCGCCACCGCTTTGGTATCTTTCTTCTCAACCACTTTATCGACCACGGAAACGGTCGGCTCAGCCAGAATCGATTCGCTCGGGGTCACGATCTCGAATTTGTCTTTACCCAGCTCGTGGGTCGCCAGCAGGGCTTCGTTTTCCCAGGCAATCAGCACGTCGCCAATCCCGCGCTCAACGAAGGTGTTGGTGGCGCCACGCGCGCCGGAGTCCAGCACCTCAACGTTTTTATACAGCGCCTTCACGAATTCCTGCGCTTTGGCCTGGTCGCCATTGTTGTGATGCAGTGCATAGCCCCATGCGCCCAGGTAGTTCCAGCGAGCGCCGCCGGAGCTTTTCGGGTTCGGGGTAATCACAGAAACGCCCGGCTTAATCAGGTCGTTCCAGTCTTTAATTTGTTTCGGGTTTCCTTTACGCACCAGGAAGACGATGGTCGAGGTGTAGGGTGCGGAGTTATCCGGCAGGCGTTTGATCCAGTTTTTGTCGATGCGGCCACGCTCGGCGATCGCGTCGACATCGTAGGCAAGCGCCAGGGTCACCACGTCGGCTTCAATCCCGTTGATAACGGAGGTCGCCTGCTTGCCGGAGCCGCCATGCGACTGACGAACCACCACGTTGTCGCCGGTTTCCTGTTTCCAGTGTGCCGCAAACGCTTTGTTGTATTGCTCGTACAGTTCACGCGTCGGGTCGTATGACACGTTCAGTAACTGGATATCCTTAGCCAGAACGCTGGTCGATGCCAGCAATAATGTTAAACCCACGCCCCATTTATTCATCGCCCAGCTCTCTTGTGTAGTGTTTTGATGAATGCAGCGTGCCAGAAAGCGATTCGAGGATTAAAGAATAAAAAAAGATTGGCTATAACGTAGTGGAATAAAAGAAGTGAATGAGCGGCCTGATGCCCTCACCCCAACCCTCTCCCACGGGAGAGGGAGCAACCATAAAAAACGGTAACCCAGGGGTTACCGTTTTGCATTTACCTTGCCGCCACCGGGCAACAGAACCGATCAGTACAGTTTTTTCGCGCAGTCCAGCCAGTCACCTTTGAACGGACGCTTCATGTTTTCAATCGCGTCGATGATGTCGTGGTGAACCAGTTTTTCGTTCTGAATACCGACGCAGCGGCCGCCGTGACCCTGCAGCAGCAGATCGATAGCGTACGCGCCCATACGGGACGCCAGAATACGGTCGTAAGGGCCTGGGGAACCGCCGCGCTGGATGTGACCCAGTACGGTCGCGCGGGTTTCGCGTTTGGTTTCGGCTTCGATGTACTTCGCCAGCTCGTCAACGTCACAGATGTGCTCGGTGATAGCCACGATCGCGTGTTTTTTACCTTTCGCGATGCCCGCTTTGATTTCAGCCACCAGATCTTCACGGCTAAATTCGACTTCCGGCACGACGATAAATTCGCAACCGCCCGCAATGGCTGCCGCCAGCGTCAGGTCGCCACAGTAACGGCCCATCACTTCAACGATAGAGATACGCTGGTGAGAAGAAGAGGTGTCACGCAGACGGTCAATCGCTTCAACAACGGTACCCAGTGCAGTAAAGAAGCCGATAGTATAGTCAGTACCTTTGATGTCGTTGTCGATGGTGCCCGGCAGACCGATGCACGGGAAGCCCATTTCGGTCAGACGTTTTGCACCCATGTAGGAGCCGTCACCACCGATAACCACCAGGGCGTCCAGACCGCGTTTCTTCATGTTTTCGATAGCCACTTCACGAACGTGTTCATCACGGAATTCCGGGAAGCGCGCGGAACCGAGGAAAGTACCGCCACGGTTGATCATGTCAGACACGCTGTAACGGTCGAGCTGAACCATACGATCTTCATACAGGCCCAGATAACCGTCATAAACGCCAAAAACTTCCAGGCCTTCCGTCAGCGCTGCACGGACAACACCACGAATTGCCGCGTTCATGCCCGGCGCATCACCGCCGCTTGTCAACACACCGATTTTCTTAATCATGACTACCTCTGAACTTAGGAATGCAAAATTGAAATCTGTTGCCGGAAGAAACTTATCGACCAACGAATACTGCAAATAGTATATCAATCCCTTCCAGCTGAATTGATTCAGGTCAGACCAAACGGCGGTAATTTATACACAAAATGCTGGCCTGGCTCACTTTTTTACAACGAATTACGAAAGCCCAACATGACCGGGTACCACCGAGCAGGGATCCTGGTGAATGATGACGTCTGAACCAGGAAAACGCTGCAAAATCGCCTGCTCGACCTGCTCAGCAATAATGTGAGCCTGAACCAGTGGCAGGTTGTCTTCCATTTCAATATGAATCTGAATAAAGCGGGTCGGCCCTGACTGCCGCGTTCGAAGATCGTGTGCACCGCTGACGCCGGGCCAGGAGGTCACGATAGAAAAAATTTCATTACGTTCTGAGTCCGGGAGGGCGCGGTCAAGCAGTGATTGCACCGCTTCATACCCCATCCGCAGGGCGCTATATAAAATATAGATACCAATCCCTAACGCAAATAACGCATCGGCGCGATGCCAGCCATACCAGGCCAGACCGAGCGCAATAAGAATAGCCCCATTCATCATAACATCAGATTGATAATGAAGCATATCCGCCCGTACAGCCTGACTTTGCGTTTTGCGAACAACCCAGCGCTGGAACGTTACCAGAACAAGTGTGCATATAAGCGCAACGATCGTCACAACTACGCCTACGCCGGGATCGTTCATCGGTGTCGGCGAAACGAGATGCTGAATGCCGGTTAAAAACAGGAACAGCGCAGAGCCGGAAATGAACATACTTTGCGCCAGCGCGGCCAGCGACTCCGCTTTGCCATGCCCAAATGTGTGCTCTTCATCCGCTGGCTGCAGCGAGTAACGCACCACCAGCAGGTTGGTCAACGAGGCGGCAATGTCCATTAGCGAGTCCACCAGCGCCGCCAGAATACTGACCGAGCCGGTATACCACCAGGCAAAGATTTTAATCAGTAACAGGCTGGAGGCCATGACGGTTGCCGCAATGGCGGCCCGGCTTACCAGTCTTCCATAGGATTGATTCATAAACGCTCCTGTCATGTCATGCCGCTATTATAACGGAAGCATGGGGAGTCGAAGGATGAATAAAGGGTTTACAAAAGAGAATGACGAGCAAAAGACCTGTCGCAGATGAAGAGAAGTAGATGATGCAGGATTACAATCATACTATTGATATAAATGGTTTTTATAACGTGATATTCGCCCGTGGCGTTCATCAATAAGAAAGCCCCGTTTAAAAGGGGCTTTCCTGGTTAGAAACCTGAAAATGCTAAGTCAGCACTTAACCATATTTTCTGGCAAAGTCGTCTTCAGAGGTGCACAGATAGATAATAAACTCAATGAAGGCAATGACTGACGGTATGAAGGTCCAGCAAAAGATGAGGTAAAGGAATCCCTGGCCAATCTTACCTAAGTAAAATTTATGTGCACCCAGGCCTCCTAAGAAGAAAGCGAGCAATGCTGCGGTAAGCTTATTTTTACTTCCTGCTGCAACCTGGCTTGCGCCACAATGCGGACAGGCCTTAGCGGTACTGTGCAACTCCTTGCCACATCCTCGGCAAAAAACCATTCCTGACATGATATCCCCTTTTGTTTCTTATCAGTAGCTTGCATATTTTACAAACAATTAAGAAAAATACTATTTTAAAAAAGAATATATCGTCGCAATGAAAATAATGAGCCCTTGATTTAGGTGGGGTGGCAGAAGAAGGAATAAAAAAAACCCCCACATCATGTGGGGGAAGACAGGGATGGTGTCTATGGCAAGGAAAACAGGGTTTACTGGTTACTACGGGTACTGCTATTGCTACTGAAAAACGTCGTTTCTGAGCTTCGCTGCATCCGTGCAACCTCACGCAGCTGGTCCATTCGCTGCTGATGTCTGGCATTCAAAACCGCTTGCTGCTCGGGCGTTAGCAGGTGGAACATCTGGTTGCGGACCTTCGCCAACTCTACCTGGCGGGCAACCTGGACCTGTGCCATTTTTTCGGCCTGAGCGCGGACAGCGCTTTCGTCAAAATTTTCTGCGGTGACAAGGCGATGCATTGTCTCCATTTCGCTAACATTAACAGGGGGCTGGTCGTGTCGTGCCCTCTGCATCAGATCTCGCATCTGTTGACGCTGATGTTCGGTTAAACTTATGCCGTCAAACATATGGCTTTGGCTGCTGTTCTGCGTTGCGCCCTCTTGTAAGGGACTGTTATCGCTGATGATAGCTTCAGCAGCCTGGCTAAACGCACTGAACGCCAGCGTTGAGGCCATGACGGCAGCGGTAACTTTGCGCATCACTTGCTCCCAAAATCTTTCGTGTCGCGATTCAACGAGAGACAGTCTACGATTCAGGCTGCAAACATGCGTCAGGGGGTGTAAAACAACGTAAAGTCATGGATTAGACAGCCTTGATGTCGTAATTTCTGCCTCGGAGGTATTTAAACAATGAATAAAATCCTGTTAGTTGATGATGACCGAGAGCTCACATCCCTTTTAAAGGAGTTGCTCGACATGGAAGGTTTCAACGTCCTGGTTGCCCATGATGGCGAGCAGGCGCTGAGTCTCCTTGACGACAGCATCGATTTACTTTTGCTCGACGTGATGATGCCGAAGAAAAACGGTATTGATACGTTGAAAGAGCTTCGCCAGACACACCAGACTCCCGTAATCATGCTGACCGCACGCGGCAGCGAACTTGACCGCGTACTCGGCCTTGAGCTGGGCGCGGATGACTATTTACCCAAGCCGTTTAACGACCGTGAACTGGTTGCCCGTATTCGCGCTATCCTGCGTCGTTCCCACTGGAGCGAGCAGCAGCAAAATACCGACAACAGCTCACCTACCCTTGAAGTCGACTCCCTGAGCCTGAACCCGGGCCGTCAGGAAGCAAGCTTTGATGGCCAGACGCTGGAACTGACCGGCACGGAGTTCACCCTGCTGTATCTGCTGGCGCAGCACCTCGGCCAGGTGGTTTCGCGTGAACATCTAAGCCAGGAAGTGCTGGGCAAACGCCTCACCCCGTTTGACCGCGCCATCGACATGCACATCTCTAACCTGCGCCGTAAGCTGCCGGAGCGTAAAGACGGTCACCCATGGTTTAAAACCCTGCGTGGTCGCGGTTATCTGATGGTTTCCGCTTCATGATAGGAAGCTTAACCGCCCGCATCTTCGCCATCTTCTGGCTGACGCTGGCACTGGTTTTAATGCTCGTTTTGATGTTGCCAAAACTCGACTCACGCCAGATGACGGAGCTTCTCGACAGCGAGCAACGTCAGGGCGTGATGATCGAGCAGCACGTGGAAGCCGAGCTGGCAAACGATCCGCCGAACGATTTAATGTGGTGGCGCAGGCTGTTTCGCGCTATCGACAAGTGGGCGCCGCCCGGACAACGCCTGCTGCTGGTGACCAGCGAAGGCCGCGTCATTGGGGCCGATCGCAATGAAATGCAGATTATCCGCAACTTCATTGGACAGGCGGATAATGCCGATCATCCCCAGAAGAAGAAATATGGCCGCGTAGAGATGGTGGGGCCTTTCTCCGTCAGGGACGGAGAGGATAATTATCAGCTCTACCTGATCCGTCCGGCGAGCAACTCTCAGTCTGATTTTATCAACCTGCTGTTTGACCGCCCTCTCCTGCTGCTGATTGTCACCATGCTGGTCAGCTCGCCGCTGCTGTTATGGCTGGCGTGGAGCCTGGCAAAACCGGCGCGCAAGCTGAAAAATGCCGCCGATGAAGTGGCGCAGGGTAACCTGCGACAGCACCCTGAACTGGAAGCAGGTCCGCAGGAGTTCCTTGCTGCCGGAACCAGTTTTAACCAGATGGTTAGCGCGCTCGACCGCATGATGACCGCTCAGCAACGTCTGCTGTCGGATATCTCGCATGAGCTGCGTACCCCGCTTACGCGCTTGCAGCTTGGCACCGCGCTGCTGCGCCGCCGCAGTGGTGAGAGCAAAGAGCTGGAGCGTATTGAAACAGAAGCGCACCGCCTGGACAGCATGATCAACGACCTGCTGGTCATGTCGCGCAATCAGCAGAAAAACGCGCTGGTCAGCGAAACGGTGAAAGCGAATCACCTCTGGCACGAGGTGCTGGACAACGCGGCGTTCGAAGCGGAACAGATGGGTAAATCCTTCACCGTCAACTTCCCGCCGGGCCCGTGGCCGCTGTACGGTAACCCCAACACGCTGGAAAGCGCGCTGGAAAACATCGTGCGCAACGCTCTTCGCTACTCGCATACGAAGATTGAGGTGGCGTTCTCGGTGGATAAAGACGGGATCACCGTCATTGTCGATGACGACGGCCCTGGCGTGAGC
The DNA here is from genome assembly GCF_055666685.1 of Enterobacter sp. E14S. Classification (NCBI taxonomy): domain Bacteria; kingdom Pseudomonadati; phylum Pseudomonadota; class Gammaproteobacteria; order Enterobacterales; family Enterobacteriaceae; genus Enterobacter; species Enterobacter sp. E14S. The sequence goes on from NZ_JBVODQ010000013.1 coordinate 51,076, forward strand.
CCGGAAGACCGCGAGCAGATTTTCCGTCCGTTCTATCGTACCGATGAGGCGCGCGACCGGGAATCGGGCGGCACGGGGCTGGGTCTGGCGATTGTTGAAACCGCCATGCAGCAGCACCGCGGCTGGGTGAAAGCCGACGACAGCCCGCTGGGTGGACTACGGTTAACGCTGTGGCTACCGTTGTATAAGCGTTCGTAGCTTTTAGTGCCGGGTGGCGGCTTCGCCTTACCCGGCCTACTTTCTGCGGAGGACTACTTCCCCCACAATCTCCGCGAATTATCCTCGATCCTGCTGCTTAAACGCCGCTTCTGCATCGTTCTTGTCCAGCTGATGGATAACCCCGCCGCCGACAGCAGGCGGTGATACTGTTCGTCGTCAAACGGCATATGCCAGGCAATGGCGCAGGCGTCATAAACAGACACATCGCTCAGGCGCGACGCCAGCTCAAGCGGCGCGTCCGCTGAAACCTGCCCAGCCAGCACCACGCGATACAGCCAGCCGGTTTTACCCGCTTTTTGCAGCTGGGCCGACATATCCTGAATACCGAAGTGGTAGTTGAGCTTGAAGCACGGCGAGCGTGGCTGCGTCACCTGAATCAGAGCATCGCCCCAGCGGTAGATATCACCGATAAACACGTTCTTTTCGGTGAGCCCTTCGGTGGAAAGATTCTCGCCAAACGCGGGGGCAACAAAGAGGTCCGTCTGCTCGGGAAACTCGGTTTTCCAGTGCTGATAGTGTTCACGCGGGTAGTGGCACAGCGCGCGATCGGGCCCGCCGTGGATTTTCTTTTCGGCCTGCTCGTCACCCGCAAGCCCGAGGTCGGTTAACGTCAGCTCACCGTCGACCTGAATTTTGGCGATGGCACTCGGGCGGCTGCCGTCGTACTCCCTTACCTTGCCTGTAAACACGTTCACCGGGTAATGCATTGCTGCCTCCATTACGCAGATACAAAAAAAGCGAGTCATAAGACTCGCTTCTCACAGGCGTCAATGCAACCTTATTTTTTAGAGGCGAAACGCGCTGCTGCTTCGTCCCAGTTCACCACGTCCCAGAAGGCTTTGATGTAGTCCGGACGACGGTTCTGGAATTTCAGGTAGTAAGCGTGTTCCCACACGTCCAGACCCAGGATTGGGAAGCCGGATGCGCCAGAAATCGCTTCACCCATCAGCGGGGAGTCCTGGTTAGCAGTAGAAACCACCGCCAGCTTGTCGCCTTTCAGAACCAGCCACGCCCAGCCAGAGCCGAAACGGGTTGCAGCGGCTTTTTCGAATTCCGCTTTGAAGTTGTCAACGGAGCCGAAGTCGCGCTCGATAGCCGCTTTCAGGTCGCCCTGCAGAGTGGTACCGGTTTTCAGGCCTTTCCAGAACAGGCTGTGGTTAGCGTGGCCGCCAGCGTTGTTACGCAGAACGGTTTTCTTGTCCGCAGGCAGCTGGTCCAGTTTGGTGATCAGCTCTTCAGCAGACAGGTTAGCGAACTCTGGCAGGCTTTCCAGCGCGGCGTTCGCGTTGTTCACATAGGTCTGGTGGTGTTTAGTGTGATGGATTTCCATCGTCTGCTTGTCGAAATGCGGTTCCAGTGCGTCGTAGGCATACGGCAGGGATGGCAGTGTATAACTCATAATCCTCTCCATTATTGTCGGGCGGCACAGCTGTTAATGCCGCGTAAGCAGTTGGTTCATTATAGTTAATTAAATGATATTGAAAATGATTATCAATGCCGTAGTTTTTATAAGGTTATTCGTTTTTCGATTAATCGTGAAATTGTGAGTCTGCTCACGCGGTTAACGTGCTGATTGCCATCCAGAACACATCTGCGGCAACCTTCTGAAGGTCCCCAAACCGCCTAATTTTTACACTCCTCAAGTCGGTGGGAAGCCACTGACGATAAAAACGATGAGGGTGTAAAAATGAATCATGCGATTACGATGGGTATCTTCTGGCATTTGATAGGCGCTGCCAGTGCAGCCTGTTTCTATGCTCCGTTTAAAAAAGTGAGAGGCTGGTCATGGGAAACCATGTGGTCCGTTGGCGGTATCGTGTCCTGGCTGATTTTGCCCTGGACCATTAGCGCCATGCTGCTGCCCGATTTCTGGGACTACTTCTCCTCATTCAGCGCCGCCACCCTGCTGCCGGTGTTCCTTTTTGGCGCGATGTGGGGCGTCGGCAACATCAACTATGGCCTCACCATGCGTTATCTCGGCATGTCGATGGGGATTGGTATCGCGATTGGCATCACGCTGATCGTCGGTACCCTGATGACGCCAATTCTCAACGGTAACTTCGACGTGCTTATTAATACTCAGGGTGGGCGGATGACGCTCCTGGGCGTGCTGGTGGCGGTCATTGGCGTAGGAATTGTGACGCGCGCGGGGCAGTTGAAAGAACGCAAGATGGGCATTAAAGCTGAAGATTTTAACCTGAAGAAAGGTCTGCTGCTGGCGGTGATGTGCGGCATTTTCTCGGCCGGCATGTCGTTCGCCATGAACGCCGCCAAACCGATGCACGAAGCGGCTGCCGCGCTGGGCGTCGATCCGCTGTACGTTGCGCTACCAAGCTATGTCGTGATTATGGGTGGCGGCGCGATGGTTAACCTGGGCTTCTGCTTCATTCGTCTGGCAAAAGTAAAAAACCTGTCGGTAAAAACCGATTTCTCGCTGGCAACATTGCTCATCATCACCAACGTGCTGCTCTCCGCTCTGGGCGGCCTGATGTGGTATTTGCAGTTCTTCTTCTACGCCTGGGGCCACGCCAGCATTCCGGCGCAATACGACTATATAAGCTGGATGCTGCACATGAGTTTCTACGTACTTTGCGGCGGGCTGGTTGGGCTGGTGCTGAAAGAGTGGACGAACGCCGGACGTCGTCCGGTTGGCGTACTGAGCCTCGGCTGCGTGGTGATTATTATCGCTGCCAATATCGTCGGCCTCGGCATGGCAAACTGATTACGCACCCTTTCGACTGCGATGACGCCACTGTACCGGCGTCATTCCCACCTCGCGGTTAAACACCACTGAAAAGTAGTTACTGTCCTCAAAGCCGCAGCGCATCGCCACATCACTGACCATCCACTCCGTATGCTGGAGAAGATATTGTGCATGGCAGATGCGCAGCTGGCGCAGGTAGTGGTTCACCGTCATCCCGGTCAGGGTGCGGAAATGCTGGCGCAACGCGCGCTCGCTGCACTGTTCCTGCTCGCAGAATTTCTCCAGTACAAAGTTTTTATTCAGGCTACCCGCAAGCCGGGTGATGAGCTTATCCAGCAGCGCTTCCTGCGTTGTGGCGGAGGGGTTATCAGTTGCGTAACGATGGCGCTTCAACGTCATCACCAGCTGGGCGAAAAGCAACTCCGCCAGCTGGTTAGCAACGGGGTCGTTCTTCTGGCTCTCCTGCTCCAGTTGAGAAATAACCTGCCGCACCTGAGCCATGCCGCTACTGCTTAAGCGCCAGTGCGCAGAACCCTTAGCATCAAGAAAGCCCGGAATGCTCGCGGCCCAGTCCACGTTAAGCTTGAGCCTGTCCGGACAGTAAATAACGTTTTGCAGCACGAGGTCGTTAACCGAGGCGTAGGAGTGTTTATCATCCGCGCGAATGTAGAACAGGTCTCCGCGCGTGATGCGGTAGGGGCGGTCGTTGAGGATGTGCAGGCCGTTACCGCGCCAAACCAGCACCAGCTCGCAAAACTCGTGGGTATGTTCGGCAAAAACGTCCTGCGGGTAGCGATCGGCCACAGTGACGGCCTGACTCGCGGAGGCAAAAAAATCATCTTTGCGAAGAATTAACTGAGCAGCCACACCACGACCTCTACGCCGAATAACCTGACACTATTAGCTTTTTTGCGGAAATAAAACGGTGACTGCCCTCGCGTTACTGAAGCATCGCGTCTTTTCCCTGGCGAATATCGCGCGGAGACCAGTTAAATTCCCGGCGAAATAGCGTTGAAAAGTGATTGCTGTCGCCAAAACCGCAGCAATAGGCAATATCCGTGACGCTATCGTCGGTATGACGTAAAAGATGACGCGCTTTGATCAGGCGCAGACGGTTAAGGTAGCGTTGCGGCGTCAGTCCGGTGTGCTGTTTAAGCTGGCGATGCAGGGTACGCAACGACAGGGAAAAATCATCCGCAAGCGTTTCCCAGCAGACATCCTCGGCAAAATGATCTTCCAGCCAGGCCATCAGATGGTTCAGGCGCGCGTTGTTATCTTCCAGCCCTTCCACCAGGCTGCTGCGGCGCAGCAGCACCAGAAGCTGCATAAACAGCAGTTCGCGCGTGGCAATGGCGTGCGTCTCCTGCCCGTCCTCGCTCTTCTCCATCTGGCTCACCAGCTGACGCACCTGCTGCAGGATGGACTGATTCACCCGCCAGTGCGACGGATAGTGTCCGTCTTGCTCCTGGGGCAACAGCTGGCTCAGCCCCGAAAGAAACTGGAACGCGTCCGGGGAACGGTAAAGCACATTCGTCAGATACAGGTTGTCGGTATGTTCATACAGGTGCCGGTCGTGGTCGCGCACGAAGCACACCGTACCGCCGCTGATGGTATAAGGCTGGCCATTGAAAACATGAATACCCGTCCCGCGCTCAACAATCACAATTTCGTGAAAATCATGATGATGCTCCGGGAACGCAGCCTGAGGAAGCCGTGGCTCAATCGCGACAGGCGAACCTCCTGAAGGAAAAAAATCCACGCAGTGCAGTACGGTCATAACGGCCTCCACCAATGAAAAATGTTCTCAAAATAGTAATTAAGGCCTCCCACACTCACCTTCAATTTTTGGCAGTAAACCTCGCAAAAGCTGTCCATTTTTCAAGAAACAGGGGGAAAGATCGGGAAATGCGCTCAGCGTCACACTGCCTGAGCATCCCGTCACTGCTGGAAACTGTGAACGTCCTCACATTCACCTTTGCTTTCTTGCCAGCGCGAGATTTGGCCTGTCAGTGGCGAGAAGGTGACTTTTTCTTCCCTTTTTTACACTCACCGCTAATGACTTAAGAAAGGACCCGACCATGACTTTTCGCCATTGTGTGGCTGTCGATTTAGGCGCATCCAGCGGCCGCGTAATGCTCGCGAGCTGGGACCGTGAGCAGCACGCGCTTTCGCTTCGCGAAATGCACCGTTTCGCCAACTGCCTGCAAAAGCAGGACGGTTTTGATACCTGGGATATCGATGCCCTGGAGGCGGAGATCCGTACCGGACTGAACAACGTCTGCAACGACGGCATTCGCATCGACAGCATCGGCATTGATACCTGGGGCGTGGACTACGTTCTGCTTGATAGCCATGGCGAGCGCATCGGCTTGCCGGTTTCTTATCGCGACAGCCGCACCGACGGCCTGATGGCGAACGCTATCGCCCAGCTTGGCAAGGACAACATCTACGGGCGCAGCGGCATTCAGTTTCTGCCGTTTAACACGCTTTATCAGCTGCGTGCTTTGGTCGAGCAACAGCCGGAGCTGGTCGCGGACGTGGCCCATGCGCTGCTGATCCCGGACTACCTGAGCTATCGCCTGACCGGCAACATGAACTGGGAATATACCAACGCCACCACCACGCAGCTGGTCAACATCAACTCGGATAGCTGGGATGAACATCTGCTGGCCTGGACGGGGGCGTCGCCTTCCTGGTTCGGCACACCCACCCACCCGGGTAACGTGATCGGTCACTGGATTTGCCCCCAGGGGAACGCAATCCCTGTCGTTGCCGTCGCCAGCCACGATACCGCCAGCGCGGTAATAGCGTCCCCACTTGCAAGCAAAGACGCGGCTTACCTCTCGTCCGGCACCTGGTCGCTGATGGGCTTTGAGAGCAAAACCCCGTACGCCAGCGACGCCGCGATGGCGGCAAACATTACCAACGAAGGCGGTGCCGAAGGCCGCTACCGCGTACTGAAAAACATCATGGGGCTGTGGCTGCTCCAGCGGGTGCTGAAAGAGCAAAACATTACCGACCTGCCCGCGCTTATCGCCGAAACCGAGAAGCTGAAGGCCTGTACGTTCCTGATCAACCCGAACGATGACCGCTTTATCAACCCGGCGCACATGAGCGCCGAAATTCAGGTCGCCTGCGTCGAGGGCGGGCAGCCGGTGCCGTCGAGGCCTTCAGAACTGGCGCGCTGCATTTTTGACAGCCTCGCCCTGCTGTATGCCGACATCCTCAGCGAGCTGGCGAGCCTTCGCGGAAGACCGTTCAGCCAGCTGCATATCGTGGGCGGCGGCTGCCAGAACCAGCTGCTGAACCAGCTCTGCGCCGATGCCTGCGGCATCACCGTGGTGGCGGGTCCCGTGGAGGCCTCCACGCTCGGGAATATCGGCATTCAGCTGATGACCCTGGACGAACTTTCCAGCGTTGATGACTTCCGTTCTGTGGTGGCGGCTAACGCCAGCCTGACCACCTTCACCCCCAATCCCTGCCGTGAAATTGCTCGCTTTCGGGCGCAGTTTCAGCAAAACCGACTGACTAAGGAGCTTTGCGCATGACAACTCAATTAGAACAAGCCTGGGGCCTGGCTAAACAGCGTTTCGCCGCCGTCGGCGTGGATGTCGAAGAGGCGCTGCGCCAGCTCGACCGTCTGCCCGTATCCATGCACTGCTGGCAGGGCGATGACGTCGCCGGTTTCGAGAATCCAGGCGGTTCCCTGACGGGTGGTATTCAGGCCACCGGTAACTACCCCGGCAAAGCGCGTAACGCGACCGAACTGCGCGCCGACCTGGAGCTGGCGCTGAGCCTGATCCCGGGGCCAAAACGACTGAACCTGCATGCGATTTACCTCGAATCCGACGAGCCGGTGGCGCGCAACGAAATCAAACCGGAACACTTTAAGAACTGGGTAGAGTGGGCGAAAGCCAACCGGCTGGGCCTGGACTTTAATCCGTCCTGTTTCTCACATCCGCTGAGCGCGGACGGTTTTACCCTCGCCCACGCGGACGACGACATCCGCCAGTTCTGGATCGACCACGTGAAGGCCAGCCGCCGCGTTTCGGCCTATTTCGGCGAACAGCTCGGCACGCCGTCGGTGATGAACATCTGGATCCCGGACGGCATGAAGGACATCACCGTCGACCGTCTGGCCCCGCGCCAGCGCCTGCTGGCCGCGCTGGATGAGGCCATCAGCGAGAAGCTGGACCCGGCGCACCACATCGACGCCGTAGAGAGCAAGCTGTTCGGCATTGGCGCCGAGAGCTACACCGTAGGCTCAAACGAGTTCTATATGGGTTACGCCACCAGCCGCCAGACCGCGCTGTGTCTGGATGCCGGCCACTTCCACCCGACCGAGGTGATCTCAGACAAAATCTCCGCCGCCATGCTCTACGTGCCGCGCCTGCTGCTGCACGTCAGCCGTCCGGTGCGCTGGGACAGCGACCACGTGGTGCTGCTGGATGACGAAACCCAGGCGATTGCCAGCGAAATCATCCGTCACGACCTCTTTGACCGCGTACACATCGGCCTCGACTTCTTCGATGCCTCCATCAACCGCATCGCGGCATGGGTTATCGGCACCCGCAACATGAAGAAAGCCCTGCTGCGCGCGCTGCTGGAGCCTGTCGCCGCGCTGAAACAGCTGGAGGCTAACGGCGACTACACCGCGCGTCTGGCGCTGCTGGAAGAGCAGAAATCCCTGCCGTGGCAGGCGGTGTGGGAGATGTACTGCCAGCGTAACGACGCCCCGGCGGGCAGCCAGTGGCTGGACAACGTGCGGACATACGAGAAAGACGTGTTGAGTCAGCGCGGGTAATTTTGCCCTCACCCTAACCCTCTCCCACAGGGAGAGGGTTCAACCTCACCGCGATAACTGGAAAATGAAGACTATGCAGACCATCACCACTTCCTGGTTCGTCCAGGGCATGATCAAAGCCACCTCCGACGCCTGGCTGAAAGGCTGGGACGAGCGCAACGGCGGCAACCTGACGCTGCGCCTGGACGACGCGGATATTGAACCGTTCGCGGCCGATTTCCACCAGAAGCCGCGCTATATCGCGCTGAGCCAGCCGATGCCGCTGCTCGCCAACACGCCGTTTATCGTCACCGGTTCCGGCAAGTTCTTCCGTAACGTCCAGCTCGACCCGGAGGCCAACCTCGGCGTGGTGAAAGTGGACAGCGACGGCGCGGGCTACCACATTCTGTGGGGCCTGACCGACGAGGCGGTGCCCACCTCCGAACTGCCGGCGCACTTCCTCTCCCACTGCGAGCGCATCAGGGCGACGAACGGCAAAGACCGCGTGATCATGCACTGCCACGCCACCAACCTGATCGCCCTGACCTACGTGCTGGAAAACAGCGCCGACTTCATCACCCGCAAGCTGTGGGAAGGCAGTACCGAGTGCCTGGTGGTGTTCCCGGACGGCGTGGGCATTCTGCCGTGGATGGTGCCGGGTACCGACGAAATCGGCCAGGCAACCGCCGTTGATATGCAAAAACATGCTCTGGTGCTGTGGCCGTTCCACGGCGTGTTCGGCAGCGGCCCTACGCTTGATGAAACCTTTGGCCTGATCGACACCGCCGAGAAATCAGCGGAAGTGCTGGTGAAGGTGTACTCCATGGGCGGCATGAAGCAGACCATTTCCCGGGAAGAACTCATCGCCCTCGGCAAGCGCTTTGGCGTGAGCCCGTTGCAGTCCGCGCTGAATTTATATGCATAACGCCTTCGCAGGAAAATCTTTGATCGTTAAGGAGAATTATCATGAGCTTTATGTTGGCGCTTCCAAAAATCAGCCTTCACGGCACTGGCGCAATCGGCGATATGGTCAACCTGGTAGCGAACAAGCAGTGGGGAAAAGCGCTGATTGTCACCGACGGCCAGCTGGTAAAGCTGGGCCTGCTCGACAGCCTGTTTACCGCGCTGGACGCCCATCAGATGTCGTATCACCTGTTCGATGAGGTGTTCCCGAACCCGACGGAAGCGCTTGTGCAAAAAGGAATTTCGGCTTACCGGGACGCGGAGTGTGATTACGTGATTGCCTTCGGCGGCGGCAGCCCGATTGATACCGCCAAGGCGATCAAAATCCTCACCGCCAACCCCGGTCCGTCAACCAATTATTCCGGCGTCGGCAAGGTGAAAAATGCGGGCGTGCCGCTGGTGGCAATTAACACCACCGCAGGCACGGCGGCGGAGATGACCAGCAATGCGGTGATCATCGACTCCGCGCGACAGGTGAAAGAGGTGATCATTGACCCGAACATCATCCCGGACATCGCCGTGGACGATGCCAGCGTGATGCTCGATATTCCCGCCTCCGTGACCGCCGCAACCGGCATGGATGCGCTAACCCACGCCATTGAAGCCTACGTGTCCGTTGGCGCGCACCCGCTGACCGACGCCAACGCGCTGGAAGCGATTCGCCTGATCAACCAGTGGCTGCCGGAAGTGGTCGAAGATGGTCATAACCTTGAGGCGCGCGAGCAGATGGCGTTTGGTCAGTATCTGGCGGGCATGGCGTTTAACAGTGCGGGTCTGGGTCTGGTACACGCCCTGGCGCACCAGCCGGGCGCGACGCACAACCTGCCGCACGGCGTATGCAACGCCATCCTGCTGCCGATCGTCGAAAGCTTTAACCGCCCGAACGCGGTCGCGCGTTTTGCCCGCGTGGCGCAGGCGATGGGCGTCGATACCCGCGGCATGAGCGATGAAGCCGCCAGCATGTCCGCCATTCAGGCGATCCGCAACCTGAGCGCTCGCGTCGGCATCCCGGCGGGCTTTAGCCAGCTCGGCGTGACCAAAGCCGATATTGAAGGCTGGCTGGATAAAGCGCTCGCCGATCCGTGTGCGCCGTGCAACCCGCGCGCCGCCAGCCGCGATGAGGTCCGCGAGCTGTACCTGGAGGCACTATGATCCGCAAAGCCTTTGTGATGCAGGTCAACCCGGACGCGCACGAGGAATACGCGCGTCGCCACAATCCGATTTGGCCGGAGCTGGAAAAGGTGTTGAAAGACCACGGCGCACACCATTACGCCATTTATCTCGACAAAGCCCGCAACCTGCTGTTTGCGACCGTAGAGATTGAATCGGAGGAGCGCTGGAGCGCGGTAGCCAATACCGACGTCTGCCAGCGCTGGTGGAAACATATGGGCGACGTCATGCCGTCGAACCCGGATAACAGCCCGGTGAGTACCGAGCTTAAAGAGGTCTTTTACCTGGACTGATGTGTTAACGCTGCTGCCCCCGCGGCGGCAGCGATCTCCTGCCTGCTGCTCAGCGTAAACGCCGACACCACCGTAATCGCCAGCACGAAACAGCCCAGCATCAGATACGTCTCCTGGAAGCCGATCCGGTCATACATATTCCCGGCAAAAGCGGAGAGGAAAATGGCCGCCGACTGCTTGGCGAACTGGAAGCCGATCAGATAGATAGTCGCTGACAGTCGGGTATCAAACACCCCGGTGATGTACTTGAATGCGCCCACCAGCAGGAACGGGACTTCCAGCGCGTGCAGCATCTTGAGGGCAATCACCTCCACGGCGGTGGTGGCGAACGATGAACCGATAATGCGCGTCGCCATAATCACCCCGGCGATCAGCAGCGTGTTCTTCGCGCCGATGCGGTTAATGATCCACGGCGAGCAGAACATAATGACGGCATTACAAATCTCCCCCGCAGTCGTTGCGAAACCAAAGGCGCGGGTCCCTTCCTGCGGCGTGGCGAAGAAGGTTTTAAAGAAGGTGGCAAACTGCTGGTCGAAAACGTCATACACGCAGGCCACGCCAATCACATACAGAATGAACATCCACATTCTGCGCTGGCGGAACAGGTTGAACACGGTTTTGGCGGTGATTTGCGGCTGGTTCGCGCCCAGGGCATCCATGACCTGCGCCGTCTGGTTGGGCTTTGGCTTCGCCACCACCAGCAGCAGCATCAGCAGCAATGCCGCTCCCGATCCCATCCAGAAAACGTACGACGGATCGATGCCGAACAGGATGCCGCCCGTTGAGGCGCACAAGCCCCAGCCGAGGCAGCCAAACATCCGCGCCTTGCCGTACTCAAAGAAGCTGTTGCGGCTCACGCGCTCAATGTAGGCCTCAATCGCCCCCGATCCGGCCGAAAATACAAAACCGATATACAGCCCGCCGCTCAGCGCGCCCAGCCAGATATTGGCTTTCAGCAGCGGCGCGAAGACGTACAGGAAGAACGGCGCGAACAGAAACAGCAGCACCGCGATGATCCACAGAAGGTGTTTTTTCAGCCCCAGCTTGTCCGAAATGACGCCCAGTAGCGGCTGGAAGGCGATGGCCGACAGCGAGATGCAGGAGAAGACAATCCCGGTATGGGTTTTATTCAGGCCGATGATGTCCGACAGCCAAATCGGCAGGAACGGAAAGCAGGTGGCCATGATGAAGAAGTAGAGAAAGAAGAACAGCCCAAAGATCCAGAAGTTAGGGTTGTCTTTGTGGGTACAGGTTGTTGTGTTCATTATTTTTATCCTCAGCGGAGGGCCGACTTCCCGGCCCGTCACCCTTACACGCGTTCAACGCCAATCAGAATGGCGGTTTCCGGATCCAGAATCGGCAGCGCAATGCCCGCCTGCATCAGCCACTCGCCGCTCACCGTTTGCGGCGTTTCCATCCACGCCGGCAGCTTGCGCATGGTGTGCCCTCCCTCACCCGTAATCTGAATATTCGGGTGATCGAGCAGCGTGACGCGGTACCGCGCGCTGGCCTCCAGCCCCGCCATGCGCAGCGGCATCATCAGGCTGTAGTCCGGCATCGCGAGCTGGCTGACCATAAACAGCCCCTGCGCCTTGTCTTCGCTCACAATCCCCTGCGCCAGCGTGGTGGCATCCGGCATATCAATACGCCACTGGGTACCATGGTGGATCACCTCTCGCCACTGCTTGTGCAGCGCGGCGTAATGGCGATAGCCTTCGCGCTCCTGTGCGTCCACGGCGAGCGGATCCAGCTCCAGCCCCATATGGCCAAACAGGGCCGTCAGCCCGCGAAACTGGATGCTATGCTGGCGGAAGGTGGCGTGGCATTGATGATGACCGATATGAGCGCCCATTACCTCCGGCGGGAAGAAGTAGCTCATGCCGCGCTGGATGGTGCTGCGCTCCAGCGCGTCGTTGTTGTCGGACGCCCAGAAGCGGTGGCTGCGGGTCAGTACCTCATAATCAATGCGACCGCCGCCGGAGGAGCAGGATTCAAACTCAATATGCGGGAAGCGCTCGCCCAGCACGTCCAGCAGGCGGTAAAACTGGCGGGTCTGGGCGTCGGCGGCGGCTTTACCGTTATGTCCAGGCTGCACCAGCTCGCGGTTCATGTCCCACTTCACGTAGTCGACCGCATGCTCGCCCAGCAGCCAGCTCATGCGCTCCACCAGGTAATCAAAGGCCTTCGGAATGCTGAGATTAAGCACCAGCTGGTGTCGTCCGGTCGCCTGGGGATAGCCCGGCAGCGCCAGTACCCAGTCAGGATGCGCGCGGTACAAATCTGAATCCGGGTTGATCATCTCCGGCTCAACCCAGATGCCAAACTCCATGCCGAGCCGTTTGACGTGGTCGATCACCGGCGTCAGGCCGTTCGGGTATTTTTTCTCGTCCAGATACCAGTCGCCCAGCGCGGCATGGTCGTCGTTACGGCCTTTGAACCAGCCGTCATCAATGATGAAACGCTCCACGCCCAGCGCGGCAGCCTCGTCGGCCATGCGCTTGATGTAGTCCGGATCGTGGTTGAAGTAGATCCCTTCCCAGGTATTGAGGTGCACCGGGCGCGGTTTGTTTTCCGGGAAGCGGATGACGTTGTTGCGCAGGTAGCGATGAAACGGCTGGCTCATGCCGTTCAGGCCCTGTGCGGAGTAGCTGGCATACAGGCGTGGCGTCCAGAGCGTATCGCCCTCTTCAACCGCCATTTCACCCGGCAGGTAGAGCGCTTCGGCCTGAAGATAGCGACGACCGTCGGTTTTCGCTTCCGCGCGCAGGCGGTGATTACCGCTCCAGCCCAGATGCACGCCCCAGACGTCGCCCTGCATTTCGCTGAACGACGGCGTACCGGCAATCAGCGCCGGGAAGTGCTCGTGGGAGGTTTTACCCCGACGGTTTTCAATCACGAAGCTGTCATGTTCAAGCTTTACGCGGTGCGGCTGAAACTCCCTGATCCAGCGTCCGTGGAAGGCCATTACCTCCTGCGCGCGCTCGGCCACCGGCAGCGTGACGGCGAAACGGTCCACCTGCCAGGGGATCGCTTTCAGGTTGGTTAAACCGTGACGAACCACCAGCACGCCGCTGGCATCCAGCGCCAGCTCGCTGGTCAGGCGCAGGCCCGCATGCTCATCTTCGGCGGTTATCGTCAGGGTGTTTACGTCCTGCTGTACCTGCGTGGTTTTGAAAACTGGGGAACCGTCCAGCCCCTGGCGATGCCCCTCAATGCCAGGCGAACCAAACAGACCATGCCCCAGCTCGGCCATCAGCGTGACCGGGGAGTCGACGTCAAGCCTGCCGTTGGCAACGGGACGCGCGAGCATAGCAACATCCTGCGGCGAAAAGTGCGGAAGGTGAGGCCCCCAGTAGAGAATTTCGGCGAACGGATGAGTTTTGATCACCACGTCTACCGTCGTGGTTTCAAGTCGTAAAACGGAATCTTGCATCAGACATCTCCTGTCATCGGGATGATCTGAGTGTTGATCCGAAACGTTTCGGATACAAACCAAAACGTTTCGGATCTGTGATCGGGTTTAAAATTTTGCGGTATTTAGGCCGTCTGGCCCGGAGAGAATTCTGGCTGCCAGAGCACCTGAAGCCGTTCAATATCGTCGCCGTTAATCAGCTGGCGCACCATATCGGCAATCTGTTTCCCGACGCCCTGGCGGGTGGACTGGATCACCGACGCCACCTCAATATCAACGATGCTGTCCTGCGGCAGGCCATCATAGACCACCAGCGAGACGGCGTTGTCGCCGGATAAACGCCCCAGCTGCGCCAGCGCCATCGCCGCGCCGTCGCCGTGGGTGTTGCAGTCGGTAATGATGGCCGTGGGCGGCTGCGGCAGGGCAAGCAGTTCTTTCGTGGTGGCATACCCGACGCGGCGCGAAGGCGGCATGGCACGCAGCCATTCGCTGGAAAGCCCGGCTTCCCGCAGGGCGTCGAGATAACCCTGACGGCGCTGGGTGATAAACGCCTGATTGTTGCTTTCGCCAAGTAGCGCGATACGCTTATGGCCTTTCTCGATCAGCCAGCGGGTCGCCTGCCAGGTACCGGCATAGTTGTCGAAGTCAAACCACGCATACGGCTGCGGGAGGTGGCTGCGCCCAAGCGCCAGGAAAGGAAAACCGGCGGCCTGAAGCTGAACAAGACGCGGATCGTGGTCCAGCGTGTGCGCCACAATCAGCGCGTCGACGCGTCGGCTTTGCACCATGCGCATATAGCTGTGCTTATCCGCCAGATCGTCGTCGGCGATGAGCAATAAGTCGATCTCATGTCGCGCCAGTTCATGGCTAATTTCGCCAACCATGTCCATAAATACGCTGTTATTGAGCGGAACAGGATGTACGGGAAACACCAGCCCGACGGCGTCAATTTTGCCCATCTTCAGGCGGCGGGCAAAGGTGTTTGGTCGGTAACCACGGCGCTGAGCCTCAGCTTCCACGCGTGCGCGCGTCTCGGCGGAGACGTCGTCATATCCGTTGAGGGCGCGGCTGACGGTGGTGACAGACAGCCCCAGTTCTTTAGCAATGGCTTTAAGCGACATGAGTTTCCGTATCTCTGTTAGTTTTGTTCCGCCACCAGCAGCGCGTGCGTATCCGGCTCCAGCGCCTTAAAGATATGCGGCAAATCGGCGGGATAACAGATGTAATCTCCCGGTCCGAGTTCTTCGGCCGCGTCGATCAGGCCCACTAACGCGCGCCCCTGCGTCACAATAATGTGTTCAACGGACCCCGGCGGATGCGGCTGGGAAATGCGGTCTGCGCCCGGCTGGGTAAGCAGGAGGTATACGTCGCGTCGCGCGCCAGGCGGACATGCCGCCAGCAGTATCGCCTCGTAGTTGGCCTGTCCGGCAACGACCTTTGTACCTTCACCACGACGGATCACCTGAGTGGTAGGCTGCTGTGGTTCAAGCAGGCGGGCGAAAGGAATATCCAGCGCCACGCAAAGCGACCACAGCGTTTCGAGGCTCGGGTTACCGTTGCCTGATTCAAGCTGAGAAAGCGTGGATTTTGCGATCCCGGCACGGCGAGCGATTTCCGCCAGTGAAAGCCCGGTTCGCAGGCGCTCTCGCACCAGGCTTTTGGCGATTACGCTGATTGGCTGCGTCATAAAACGGCCTCTTTGTTCTTTAAATCGAACGAATCGTTCATCTTGAAAAACACTTCTGTTGCGTTCATTATAATGGATACCCGTTCGATATGGCTAAAAATGTATGAAGCATCATCTCTCTTGCCTGAAAGGCGACACCATAAAAGCAATCATCCTGGTCTGCCTCGCGGTCGGCGTGGTCGGGATGTCATACGGCTCCCTGGCGATGGCCTACGGTTTCCCGGTCTGGGTACCGTTTGTACTCTCCATCACCGTACTCGCGGGCGCGTCAGAGTTTATGTTTATTGGCATCGTGGCAAGCGGCGGTAACCCGCTGGCGGCCGCAGCCGCGGGGTTGCTGGTCAACGCGCGGCACGTGCCGTTTGGCGTGACGGTGCGTGAGCTGGTCGGCAAACGCGGCCTGAGCCTGTTGGGCTGCCACATCATGAACGACGAAAGCGTGGTGTTTGGCCTGTCGCAAAAAACGCCCGAACAGCGCAAAGCGGCGTACTGGCTATGTGGTTTAGGCGTGGCGATTGTCTGGCCGCTGGGGGCCCTGCTGGGCGCTATGGTCGGCAAGCTGCTACCGGACCCGGAAACCATTGGCCTGGATGCGGTATTCCCTGCCATATTGCTGGCGCTAGTGGTTCCCGCGTTTAAAAACCGTACCACGCTGATCCGCGCCTGCAGCGGCGCCGCGCTGTCACTGGCCGCCGTGCCGTTTGCCCCGGTGGGATTACCGGTGCTGCTCTCCTTACTGGGTCTCGCTGCGAGGAAAAAATAATGGGAAATATGACGTTTTTTATTCTCGGTATCGCCATTTTGTCTGCGGGAACGTATCTGATGCGTCTTGGCGGGGCGAAACTGGGCAGCAGGCTGGCATTGTCAGAGCGTTCACAGGCGCTGCTGTCAGATGCGGCAACGGTATTGCTGTTTTCCGTGGCGCTGGCGACCACGTTTTATGAAGGTGACCACTTTGCCGGCATGGCGCGCGTGCTGGGCGTGGCGTTTGCGGTATTTCTGGCCTGGCGAAAGATGCCGTTAATTGTGGTGATCGTGGCGGCGGCAGTGGTAACCGCGCTGCTGCGCGTGGCGGGCATAAACTAAAAAAGCGCCCCGGGGGCGCTCTTTCGACGGTGTGATAGCTTATTTAGTCAGTTCAGCAGTCATGTGTACGCGGTTACCTGAGAACGCCTGGGTAATTTTGTAAGATGATGCGCCAGCATCCTGAGCCTGAGCCGCGATTTTAGCTTCTGCGCCATCAATGGTAGAGGCGGTTGCGGTCACGGTCTGTGCAGCGAAAGAACCGAAAGAAGTAGCCAGAGCGATTACAGCGACAAAAGTTTTGATGCTTTTCATAATATAAACCCTTTCATTAAGTTGTTTAGGTAAGGCACCGTGCCTTGATGAGATAAATACTAGACCTCATCATGAACAACTAAAAGCGGAAGGATTTGCTATTATCATTCAAAATTATTGATTAACTATTAACCGCTGCGGATGGGTATAAATCGTCGCCCTTCCCGGCTTGCAGAAGCCCACCAGCGTCAGGTTGCAGCGCTCCGCCACCTCCACCGCCAGCGTGGTCGCCGCCGACACCGCGAACAGAATTTCCACACCGCACATCGCCGATTTTTGCACCATCTCATAGCTGGCGCGGCTGGAAACGAGTGCCGCCCCCTGCTTCCAGACATTACTTTCACGCGCCCGGCGACCGAGCAGCTTGTCCAGCGCCACGTGGCGGCCCACGTCCTCGTGTCCCCCGGCAATATCGCCCGACGGCAAAACCCATGCCGCCGCGTGCGTGCAGCCGCTCAGCTGGCCGATGGGCTGTACATCGTTCAGGTGCTCGAGCGCATGGTCGAGGCGAGCCAGATCAAAGGTCTGAGTAAACGGCAGTGGCGCAACGGGTTTGCCAATATCATTGAGCTGCTCAACGCCACAGACGCCGCAGCCGGTGCGCCCGGCCAGCGCGCGGCGGCGCTCTTTCAGCCCCATAAAGCGGCGGCTGGAGAGTTCGATTTGCACTTCAAGGCCGTTGCAAGCCTGCACCACGTCCATGCCGTAGATCTCCTGCGGATGGTCAATGATGCCTTCCGAGAGGGAAAAACCGATGGCGAACAGCTCGAGATCTTTCGGCGAAGCCATCATCACCACATGCGAGATGCCGTTGTAAACGAGCGCAACGGGCACCTCTTCCGCCAGAAAATCCGGCGTGGCATGGATAATGTGGGGCGGTCTGTGTACCGACAGTTCCACTATGCCCGCAGGCAGTGGTGACGAGTGGGGAGCACGGTTTTGTTTAGACACAGCGGTATTCCTGAACAACCACGGAGGTGAGCCTGCTATTGCATCACAAACAACAGGGCTTACGCATAGTATGGATCAACTTTTGAGCATCAAGTTTACCTACTCACTTGTGAGAGGTGCAACAAAACGCATGCTACACCCCTTTAACATGCGGGGTTAATAATGTGATTAATGTCACACTTTATAGTCAACAGGGTGATAATACGTTCACTTTGTATTAACGCCATTAGAACAGCTGTACCGACATTGTGGTATTCTGATGATATCCCTCGTGGAATTGAGGGATTAACGCAAATTTTTCTCCTTTGCGGTCAATTCTCAACCGCGAAGTTAAAACTACATATGTAAGCAATGTCGAAACAAGGAGTGACCCATGCAGGTCAGCAGAAGGCAGTTCTTTAAGATCTGCGCTGGCGGTATGGCAGGCACCACGGCAGCGGCACTGGGCTTTGCGCCCGGCGTAGCGCTGGCGGAAACGCGGCAGTATAAACTGCTGCGCACCCGTGAAACCCGTAATACCTGTACGTACTGCTCTGTCGGTTGCGGGCTGTTGATGTATAGCCTCGGCGACGGTGCTAAAAACGCCAAAGCGTCTATTTTCCATATCGAAGGCGACCCGGATCATCCGGTCAACCGCGGCGCATTGTGCCCGAAAGGGGCCGGTCTGGTGGACTTTATCCACTCCGAAAGCCGCCTCAAATTCCCTGAATATCGCGCGCCTGGCTCCGACAAATGGCAGCAAATCAGCTGGGAAGAGGCGTTTGACCGCATCGCAAAACACATTAAAGAAGACCGCGATGCCAACTTTGTTGAGAAGAACGCCGACGGCGTCACGGTCAACCGCTGGCTCTCCACCGGGATGCTGTGTGCCTCTGCTTCCAGCAACGAAACCGGATATTTAACCCAGAAATTTACGCGCGCACTCGGTATGCTCGCGGTCGACAACCAGGCGCGTGTCTGACACGGACCAACGGTAGCAAGTCTTGCTCCAACATTTGGTCGCGGTGCGATGACCAACCACTGGGTCGACATCAAGAACGCCAACCTCATTGTGGTGATGGGCGGTAACGCCGCTGAAGCGCACCCTGTCGGGTTCCGCTGGGCGATGGAAGCCAAAATCCACAACGGTGCGAAACTGATTGTGATCGATCCCCGCTTTACGCGTACTGCGTCAGTGGCGGATTTCTACACCCCTATTCGTTCAGGTACTGACATCACTTTCCTGTCAGGCGTATTGCTGTACCTGATGACCAACGAAAAATATAACCGCGAATACACCGAAGCCTATACCAACGCCAGCCTGATCGTACGTGAGGATTACCACTTCGAAGATGGCCTGTTCAGCGGTTACGACGCCGAAAAACGCAAATACGACAAAACCAGCTGGAACTACGAACTGGATGAGAAAGGCTTTGCGAAGCGCGACACCACCCTGCAACACCCGCGCTGCGTGTGGAACCTGCTGAAAGAGCACGTTTCCCGCTATACGCCGGAAGTTGTTGAAAACATCTGCGGTACGCCGAAGGCGGACTTCCTGAAGGTGTGTGAGCTTATCGCCGAAACCAGCGCGAAAGATAAAACCGCGTCGTTCCTGTACGCCCTCGGCTGGACGCAGCACTCCATCGGCGCGCAGAACATCCGTACCATGGCGATGGTGCAGCTGCTGCTCGGCAACATGGGGATGGCAGGCGGCGGCGTGAACGCCCTGCGCGGTCACTCCAACATTCAGGGTCTGACCGACCTCGGCCTGCTGTCTCAAAGCCTGCCGGGTTACATGAACCTGCCAAGCGAGAAACAGACCGACCTGCAGACCTACCTGACGGCCAGCACGCCAAAACCGCTCCTCGAAGGCCAGGTGAACTACTGGGGCAATTATCCGAAGTTCTTCGTTTCGATGATGAAAGCCTTCTTCGGCGACAAAGCGACGGCTGAAAACAGCTGGGGCTTTGACTGGCTGCCGAAGTGGGACAAAGGCTACGACGTTCTGCAGTATTTCGAGATGATGCACCAGGGCAAAGTGAACGGCTATCTGTGCCAGGGCTTTAACCCGGTTGCCTCGTTCCCGAACAAGAACAAGGTTGTTGAGTCTCTGTCGAAGCTGAAGTTCCTGGTGACGATTGACCCGCTCAATACCGAGACTTCAACCTTCTGGCAGAACCACGGTGAATCGAACGACGTCGATCCGTCAAAGATTCAGACCGAAGTGTTCCGTCTGCCGTCAACCTGCTTCGCAGAAGAGAACGGTTCTATCGTCAACTCCGGACGCTGGCTGCAGTGGCACTGGAAAGGCGCGGACGCCCCGGGCATCGCCATGAACGACGGCGAGATCCTGGCCGGCATCTTCTTACGCCTGCGTAAGATGTATGCGGAAGAAGGCGGCGCGAACCCGGAACCGGTGCTGAACATGACCTGGAACTACTCGACGCCGGAAAATCCTGCGCCGGAAGAAGTGGCGATGGAGAGCAACGGTAAGGCGCTGGCGGACGTTATTGACCCGGCCACCGGCACCGTACTGGCGAAGAAAGGCGATCAGCTCAGCACCTTCGCGCACCTGCGCGATGACGGTACCACCTCCAGCGGCTGCTGGATCTTTGCCGGTAGCTGGACGCCGAAAGGCAACCAGATGGCAAACCGCGATAACGCCGACCCGTCGGGCCTTGGCAATACGCTGGGCTGGGCATGGGCGTGGCCGCTCAACCGCCGCATCCTCTATAACCGCGCATCCGCTGACCCGCAGGGCAACCCGTGGGATCCGAAGCGTCAGCTTCTGAAGTGGGACGGCGCGAAATGGGGCGGCGTGGATATTCCGGACTACAGCACTGCCGCACCGGGCAGCGACGTTGGGCCGTTTATCATGCAGCCTGAAGGGATGGGACGCCTGTTTGCTATCGATAAGATGGCGGAAGGTCCGTTCCCGGAACACTACGAGCCGTTTGAGACGCCGCTGGGTACCAACCCGCTGCACCCGAACGTGGTCTCTAACCCGGCAGCCCGTATCTTCAAGGGCGATTTCGAAGCGCTGGGTAAAAAGGACAAGTTCCCGTACGTGGGTACCACCTACCGTCTGACCGAGCACTTCCACTACTGGACCAAGCACGCGCTGCTTAACGCCATCGCGCAGCCGGAACAGTTTGTGGAGATCGGCGAGAAGCTGGCGGGCAAGCTCGGCATCGCCCATGGCGATACCGTGAAGGTCTCCTCTAACCGCGGCTATATTAAAGCCAAGGCGGTGGTGACCAAGCGTATCCGCACGCTGAACGTTCACGGTCAGGAGGTGGACACCATCGGTATCCCGATCCACTGGGGCTATGAGGGTGTGGCGAAGAAAGGGTTCATTGCGAACACCCTGACGCCGTTCGTCGGCGATGCGAACACGCAGACGCCGGAGTTTAAGGCCTTCCTCGTGAACGTGGAAAAGGTGTAACGGAGACGACTTATGGCTTATCAATCTCAAGACATTATCCGTCGTTCCGCGACAAACAGTTTCACGCCCGCGCCTCAGGCGCGGGACCACCAGCAGGAAGTGGCGAAGCTTATCGACGTGACCACCTGTATCGGCTGTAAAGCCTGTCAGGTGGCGTGTTCAGAGTGGAACGATCTGCGTGACGAAGTGGGTCACAACGTCGGGGTGTACGACAACCCGGCGGACCTGACCGCCAAGTCCTGGACGGTGATGCGTTTCTCGGAAGTGGAGCAGAACGACAAACTGGAATGGCTTATCCGCAAAGACGGCTGTATGCACTGTGCGGATCCGGGCTGCCTGAAGGCATGTCCGTCAGAAGGGGCTATCATTCAGTATGCCAACGGCATCGTCGACTTCCAGTCCGAACAGTGCATCGGCTGCGGCTACTGCATCGCGGGCTGCCCGTTCGACGTTCCGCGCCTGAACCCGGAAGACAACCGCGTCTACAAATGCACGCTGTGCGTTGACCGCGTCACCGTCGGCCAGGAGCCAGCGTGTGTGAAGACCTGCCCAACCGGCGCTATCCACTTTGGCTCCAAAGAGGATATGAAAACGCTGGCGGCAGAGCGTGTGGGCGAGCTGAAAACCCGTGGTTACGACAACGCGGGCCTGTACGATCCGGCCGGAGTTGGCGGTACGCACGTGATGTACGTGCTCCACCACGCTGACAAGCCGAACCTGTATCACGGCCTGCCGGAGAACCCGGAAATTAGCGCCACCGTGAAGTTCTGGAAAGGCATCTGGAAACCGCTGGCAGCGGTCGGTTTTGCTGCCACCTTCGCAGCGAGCATCTTCCACTACGTCGGCGTTGGTCCGAACCGCGCGGAAGAGGAAGACGACAACCTGCATGAAGAGAAAGACGAGGTGCGCAAATGAGAAAACGTGACACCATCGTGCGCTACACCGCGCCGGAACGCATCAACCACTGGGTCACCGCCTTCTGCTTCATGCTGGCGGCGATAAGCGGGCTGGGGTTCTTCTTCCCGTCCTTCAACTGGCTGATGCAGGTACTGGGTACGCCACAGCTGGCGCGCATCCTTCACCCGTTCGTGGGTGTGGTGATGTTTGCCTCGTTTATCATCATGTTTTTCCGCTACTGGCACCATAACCTAATCAATCGGGATGATATCTTTTGGGCGAAGAATATTCGTAAGATCGTCGTCAACGAGGAAGTGGGTGATACCGGGCGTTATAACTTCGGCCAGAAGTGCGTATTCTGGGCGGCGATTATCTTCCTGGTCCTGTTGCTGGTGAGCGGCGTGATCATCTGGCGTCCGTACTTTGCGCCTGCTTTCTCAATCCCGGTGATCCGATTTGCGCTGATGCTGCATTCATTTGCCGCAGTGGCGTTAATTGTGGTTATCATGGTGCATATCTACGCCGCCCTTTGGGTGAAAGGCACCATTACCGCGATGGTGGAAGGATGGGTAACCAGCACGTGGGCGAAGAAACATCACCCGCGCTGGTACCGTGAAGTCCGCCAGAAACAGGAAAAGTCATCTGAATGAGTATTCGCATAATCCCGCAAGATGAGCTGGGGTCGAGCGAGAAACGCACGGCGGATTATATTCCGCCGTTGTTATTCCCCAGACTCAAGAACCTCTACAACCGCCGCGCAGAGCGTCTGCGCGAGCTGGCAGAGAACAACCCGCTGGGTGATTTTCTGCGCTTTGCCGCGCTGGTTGCCCACGCGCAGGAAGTGGTGCTGTACGACCACCCGCTGCAAATGGATCTGACCGCGCGCATCAAAGAAGCCAACGCACAGGGCAAGCCGCCGCTGGACATTCACGTCCTGCCGCGCGACAAGCACTGGCAAAAGCTGCTGCATTCGCTGATTGCCGAGCTGAAGCCGGAGATGAGCGGCACCGCGCTGGCGGTCATTGAGAATCTGGAAAAAGCGTCCGAACTTGAGCTGGAAGAGATGGCGAGCGCGCTGTTTGCCTCCGACTTCGCTCTGGTGAGCAGCGATAAAGCGCCGTTTATCTGGGCTGCGCTGTCGCTCTACTGGGCGCAAATGGCAAGCCTGATCCCCGGTAAAGCCCGAGCCGAATACGGCGAGGCGCGCCAGTTCTGTCCGGTCTGCGGTTCCATGCCGGTATCGAGCATGGTGCAAATCGGCACCACTCAGGGGCTGCGCTACCTGCACTGCAACCTTTGCGAAACCGAGTGGCACGTGGTGCGCATCAAGTGCAGCAACTGCGAGCAGACCCGCGATCTGAACTACTGGTCGCTGGAAAATGAAG
Organism: Enterobacter sp. E14S; assembly: GCF_055666685.1. Lineage (NCBI taxonomy): Bacteria > Pseudomonadati > Pseudomonadota > Gammaproteobacteria > Enterobacterales > Enterobacteriaceae > Enterobacter > Enterobacter sp. E14S. The sequence goes on from NZ_JBVODQ010000013.1 coordinate 74,302, forward strand.
AAGCGGCGGTGAAAGCCGAAAGCTGCGGCGACTGCGGCACTTACCTGAAGATTCTTTATCAGGAAAAAGACCCGAAAGTCGAAGCGGTGGCCGACGATCTCGCCTCGCTGATTCTGGATGCGAAGATGGAGCAGGAGGGCTTTGCCCGCAGCTCGATCAACCCGTTTCTGTTCCCGGGTGAAGGGGAGTAATTCCCATTTAGCCCGGTCAGCCTCTTTGCTGCCGGGCTAATTACTGCGAAAGTGCAGGGATAACATGTTGAGGATCGTTGGCAATAGCCCGCAGCAGCGCCTTAGCCGGACCTGTAGGTGAGCGCCTGCCTTGTTCCCAGTTACGCAGTGTATCGACACTAACAGAAATTAAATTCGCGAATTTACTCTGCGATAGCCCGGACGCCTGACGAATTTCTTTAATTTTTATCGCGTCGATTTGAAAGGTGCGCGATGGCTCACGTTTGCCCTCGGCAATTTCGTTCATTTGCGCCATGCTTTGGGTTAATCGCTCAAACAGCGCCTTATCCATTTACCACCTCTCAATCATCTTTTTCAGAATGGCTTTCTCACTTGCAGAAAGGTCATCTTTGATTCCTTTGCGATAGATGAGCAGCAGTCTAATTTCATACTCACGCGTACGATGAAAATAGATGACTCTGACTCCACCACGCTTCCCCTTGCCGCCAGCAAGCCAGCGAATCTTTCGCAGGCCTCCCGTATTCTGGATAAGATCGCCGAACTCCGGTTGAGTAGCCAGGAATACCTGGAACCTATGATATTCGTCGTCATCCAGTAACGTTTTGACGTCTTCTGTGAAAATATCCGTTTCAATGAATAGCATTAATCATACGCCATTGGCTTATGGTAACAAATGCCCAATGTACGTCAATGACGTACCCCTGGCTGATTACGTTAAAGGGATACGCTGAATAAGGCGAATGGTACTTCCTGCTACGTTGTGTATTTGCGAGCCACTTTCCAGATGACCGTTACTCCTCCTCGTTCCCACCCTCTTCATACGCGCCGAAGGGCTTCGCTGGAAGAACAATGTAGGTGCCTTCAAACACCGCACCCGGTGTTTTATCGCCAAACAGTTCAACCTGCATTTGTACGCGGGCTTTGCGGCCGCGCGCCAGGCGGTCGAGATCGCCACCCAGTGACCCTAGATCGGCCACGGCGCTCGGCTTGCCGCTTATCGGTGCGCTATAGCGAATGTGGGCATCGGCGAGAATGATCGTACCGCCCAGATGGCGCTCGCGAAGCATTAGCCAGATGAGACCCCACCCGGTGAGCGTCGCGAGGGAAAACAGACTTCCGGCAAACAGAGTGTGGTGCGGGTTTTGATTGCCGGTTTCCGGCATGGTGGTAATAAATTTTTGTCCGGTGTACTGCTGAATGCGCACACCCATTTTTTCGCTGAGCGGAATGTGCTGATACCAGGCCTGCTGCAGCTGTCCGCACCAGTCGGCGCGATGAAGAATATCATCCAGCGTGGCGATGGGTTTAATCATCAAAAAATGACGAATCGGCGTGGTTTGCGGGGTTGTGATTTCCCCCTGATTCACAAAACCGAGCTTGGCAAAAAATTCTACGGCATCTTCGCGGGCGCTACAGGTGACGCGCTTAACACCTTCCTGACGGGCGACGGACTCAAGGGTCATCGCCATTAGCGTTCCTAGACCTTTGTCCTGAACGGAGGGATGAACTGCCATAAAGCGAATCGACGCTTCGTTATCGGCGTTGATATACAAGCGCCCGACGGCGACGAGGTTACCCTCTTCGTCCATCACCATCTGATGGTGGGCCATCGCATCCCAGGCGTCGCGTTCAGATCCTTTTGGCTGATGCAGTGGCTTGCGCAGCATTTCCCAGCGGAACTGGTAATAAGCGTCTAACTCTTCTTCCGTTTGCGGTACTCGAAGGTGATACATAGCTGTACTCTCTCTTGTTACCCGCGGCCACGCCGCCAGTTGGCTCATACCTGGAGCCAGAATGTGACGGGGCCATCGTTCACCAGCGAAACCTGCATATCTGCAGCGAATCGTCCGGTTTGCGTATTCATTTCCTGCTGGCGACAACGCTCAACAAAGTACTCGTAAAGTGCTTCTGCACGATCCGGCGCGGCGCCTTTTGAGAAGCTCGGGCGCATGCCGCGCTCGGTATCCGCTGCCAGCGTAAACTGGGAAACCACCAGCACGCTGCCGCCCGCCTGCTGGACGTTCAGGTTCATCTTGCCTTCCGCATCGCTGAAAATACGGTAGCCCAGCACGCGCTCACACAAGCGGCTGGCTTTTTGTTCGTCGTCATCCTTTTCGACACCCAACAACACCAAAAGTCCTGAGCCAATTTCACCCGTCACCTCTCCCTCCACGGTGACGCTGGCACGGGTTACGCGCTGTATCAATGCAATCATGGTTGGTCTGCTTCTAATTGTTTTTCAGCTTCTGCTGCTTTTTTCAGTTCGCGGTACACACCGAGAGTGACAGTTATTTCGGCACCAAGCAAGACGATACACCAGGTCCAGTAGACCCATACAAACAAAATGGGGATCACCGCCAGCACGCCGTAAATCAGCTGATAGGACGGAAACATGGTGATGTAGAGGGCAAACCCTTTTTTACCGAGCTCAAAAAGCAACGCCGCCACCAGCGCCCCCACAACCGCATCGCGGTTAGGCACGCGCGTGGTCGGCACGACGCTATAGAGCAGCCAGAACGAGAGCCACGACAGGATCAGCGGGAAGATGCGAAGCGCATTATCAATTACGCCGTTTAACTCACTCGCCCAGCGCAAGGAGAGAAGATACGAACTGATCGCCAGGCTCGCTCCGGCCAGCAGCGGCCCCAGCGTGAGAATCATCCAGTACACGGCAAAGGAATAGACCTTTGGCCGCGCTTTTTTACTTCGCCAGATCGTGTTCAGCGCGTTATCGATGGCGTACATCAACAGCAGCGCGGTGACGATAAGACCGCACGCCCCCACTGCCGTCATCTTGCTGGAATTGGCAACAAACTGCTCAATGTAGTTCTGGATGACATCCCCGGTTGCAGGAATGAAATTCGCGAAGACAAAATGACGAAGCTGCAGGCTGACGTCCGCAAACATCGGAAAGGCGGAAAACAGGGCAAAGATAACCGCCACCAGCGGCACTAATGAGAGCAACGACACGTAGGCGAGGTTACCCGCCAGCGTGGTCATGTTGTCCTCATCAATACGGTGCCAGAGCAGTTTCAGCCAGGCCCTCAGAGGGCGAGTATGATGCGTGGCTTTTTGATGAACGGTTTTTAGCATAGCTGCTTCGCAAAGTAGTTTGGTATCGTCTCTTTTCCGGTCACCAGAATTGACGTTATACCCAACTGGTTAGCTCCCTCTATATTATCGGCGTTGTCGTCAAAAAAGACCGCATCGGCCGCGGTGAATCCCTCTGACTGCAGAACAGCCTGATAAATTCGCGCTTCAGGCTTACGCATTCCCATCTCTTGCGAAAGATAGATCTTGTCGGCCGCCGCCTTAACTTCAGGGTATTCCTCAGGCCAGAACGTGGTATGTAGGCGGTTGGTATTTGACAACACAACGACCCGTTGGCCCTGCTCGCGGAGCTTGTGCATGATGTCGATCACTTCAGGCCGGATGGCGACGAATACTGCCTGCCAGCCGTGCGAAAACTGCTCGTAGCTCAACGGTAGATCCATCTCCTGGCAGAAACGTTCAGCGAATTCTTCATCGCCGATCTCGCCGCGTTCATGCTGATGGAAGGTCTCGCCCATCGCGAAATTCTGCTTCAGTGTCGCCAGCGGAACGCGGCTAAAGTCGCTCCATGCACCCAGCACGCGATTAAAATCGATATCGACGATTACGTTTCCTAAATCAAAGATATAAAGCATGTTTATCTCCTTCTCGCCGTGGAGAGATAACTGTAGCGGGAAAGATAAAGTTTGGCTATGCACGAGATTCAGCTGAGAGGGAGCAGTATGAAGAACAAAAATTTAGCCCAGGAAGATGATATTGGCTTTCGGGCGATAGGCTGGGATGAGTTTTATTTAAGTGCGTTTTTACGAAGATATACTTTTTAGTTCATTTTGCAAAAAATTATAGAAAAACGCTTCCATAAACTTTTTCTCATCACCATATTCCCCCAGTTTTTGCCATGGCAACCCCATTTCTCGCGGCTTTGCGAGAAATTGCAACAAGTCCACTTTACTTAAATTTACATTTAGATACAAATACTCTATTTATCTTCTTTTTTATAATGCTAACTTTACATTACTTTACACATGGAGCTGCACTTTCGTGAAGATTAAAAAGGGATACGTCCTCAGTGCCGTTTTAATAGCAATACACTGCGCATTCGCTATTTATTCATACAATGCCTACCAATTTAAAAAAGCCAGCAGAGATATTTTATATCAACTCTCTAGCCAATTAATTGTGAAGCAAGGGCTTGAACCAAAATCTTCAACCCACCTCGTTTTTGATACGTTATATATCGACGGAAACATATCCAAAGATGATGACAAAATCATTGTGGGACTTATCAAAAAAAACCTTATCCCTGTCAGAACAATATCGATAAACAGTGGTGGCGGCGATGTCGAAACTGCAATCAATATAGCACGAATTATTCATGATAAAGAAATTAACATTGAGGTCAGGCGATTATGCCTTTCTTCATGTGCTAACTATCTTTTCCCAGCGGCAAAAAACAAAATCATCAACTATGGTTCGATTATTGGTTTCCATGGGTCACCTAATTCTGATGACAATAAGTTAACAACTACAGTTAATGGAGAAATCAATACAGACACAACGATAACAGATCGCATTTTCTCAGAAATAAGAAAAACGGATAAAGCATTCTACAGAGAAATAAATGTGTCATGGATGATGCCACTTTGCGGGCAAAAAGAAAATATTGGTGATCCAGACACAGGTCTGTCGACGTACAGCGAAAAGGATTTTACGCGTTTTGGCGTAAAAAACATTTCATTCACGGATGGTGAAATGGTATGGAAAAAGTCTATGGATATTATGGGTATACCTTTTGCTCACTATTGCAAGGAACATTAATAATGCGTGAACTCAATGAAAGTGAATTAAGTAACGTCAGCGGCGCAGGAATGTGGGGTTCTATCGGTAGTGCGATTGGTGGGATGTTCGGTGGTGGTAGTGCTGGTTGTAATGGCAGCTATTCTCACACCAGCACCACTAATAAAGATGGTTCTCACTCTGAAAGCACATCCTTTAGCGGTGGTTGCTCGGTTAACGTTGGTGGTAAAAGCGGTGGTTCATCAAAAGGTAATGGTGGTTCGAAAGGTGGTGCGGCCGCCAGGGTAATGATCACGGTAGACATTAATTCCTGAATCATTATAACTCATAGCCGCTGATATTTAGCGGCTATTTCCACCCTGCAAGAGACCAGATATGTTTCGCAAGGAAGCTATTGAATATCAGAGTACCCGGTGGGAAGGGAAAGCCGTTCTTCTGCCGGGCATCCCTTTTGCTTTTATCATATTGCTCAGCATTGTTTTTATTGCTTCCATTTCTATTTTTATTACCAAAGGTTCCTATACCCGTCGCGTCATCGTTCACGGTGAGGTAACCACTTTCCCTGGCTCAGTGAATATCTCTGCATCAATGCAGGGTACAGTCGTGAAGAGTTTTGTTAATGAAGGCGATCGCGTAAAAAAAGGTGACGCCCTCTTTCTCATTCATTCGGGTGTATCGACGCAATCAGGCCTGGTTGATGAAAATAAAAAAAAGGAGATCGCGCTACAGATAAACAGTATCAGCGTAATGATGGCAAATTTGAACGCTTCAAAAAAACGTACTCTCGCTGCGCTAACAACTCAAAAAGATCATTATCAGTCCAGTTTTAATACCTCATCTGGGTTACTCGTGCAGGCTGAACGGGAACTGAATCAGATTGAGAAGAACGTTAACGATTACCGTAGTTATCAGGAAAAAGGTCTGGTCACCAAAGACCAGATGAGCAGTCAAAACGCACTACTCTATCAACAGCAGAGCAATGTTTCTGACCTGGTCGCCAGAAAATCACAAGACCAGGTTCAGGTCGATACGCTCAATCAGCAGATCCAGTCCCAGGGCGCCGATTATGACCATCAGATTTACCAGCTTGAGCAACAAAAATACGAGCTGGAAAAAGAAAAGTTAAATACAGAAGCGGAAGGTAATTATGTCATCGAGGCAACAGCAGATGGCTTAATCGACTCCATCAATACGGCGCAAGGTAAGATGATCGGCGCAGGCGATGTACTGGCGCGAGTTCAGCAGAATATCCATTCACCATGCTATCTCGAAACCTGGGTTCCCGATGAAGTTCTTCCTTATCTGGCGATTGGCCAGCGCGTTAATGTCAGTTACGACGCCTTTCCTTATGAAAAATTTGGTCAGTTCAGGGCATCAATATCAGCAATATCCAGGCTTCCGGCATCGAAGCCAGAACTCCTGTCAAAACAGACCATCGCACACGAATTCTATGACGATAAAAAGTCCTGGTACAAAATCATGATCAAACCTGACCTACAGTCTGTGCAAGTTCATGGAAAACAACTCTCACTGAGCCAGGGAGCCAAAGCGCAGATTTCTCTTTTCCTTGAAAAGAGACATATCTATGAGTGGTTATTATCGCCCTTTTACGAAATGAAAATGAGCGTAACGGACGCGGGTAATGAATAAACTTTATACACTTGAGACGCTGCTGCGCAAGTTGGATTTGAGGATATTTAAACGCATCCCAGTTGTCTTTCAAACTGAAGCGTCCGAATGTGGCCTGGCCTGTCTTTCAATGATATGCAGTTTTTATGGCAAGCAGGTCGATCTACTGCAACTCCGGCAACAATTCAATTTGTCATCACGTGGGGTCAACCTCCATGCGATAAAAGCAATTGCCAGTGAACTGGAGATGTCGTCACGCGCATTGTCCGTGGACCTTCAGGAATTACATGCCGTGCGTAAGCCCTGCATATTGCATTGGGATTTTAACCATTTTGTCGTACTAATTAAGGTCGATAAGAACAGCGCGGTGATCCACGACCCTGCGTTTGGACGACGGGTGATTAGCATGCCTGAATTGTCCCAACATTTTACTGGTGTTGTGCTTGAGGTATGGCCGGGAACCACTTTCTCAGTTCAAAAGAAGCAAAACAGGTTAAAAGCCACCACATTATTAAAGAATGTCAATGGACTGATGACATCACTGGCGAAGATATTTTTCTTATCGCTGGTGATTGAGTTAATCAGCCTGCTGTTGCCTGTGGGAACACAATTAGTCACGGATAATGTCATTGCATCCGGAGATTACGGTTTACTTAATATCATCTGTCTTGGGCTGTTTATTCTGATTCTGTTACGTTTGACGGTCAGTGTCATACGCTCCTGGAGCACGCTGATACTGGGAACACTCATCGACGTCCAATGGAGTTTTAGCCTCTTTTCTCACCTTATTAAGCTACCAACCACCTATTTTGAAAGACGCAAACTGGGAGACATTCAGTCTCGTTTCCACTCGCTTGATGCTATACGGGCCACTTTTACCACAGGTTTAACTGGTAGCATTATTGATACGCTAATGCTCATGGGTTTGCTGGTAATGATGTTTTTATACAACCTTCAGCTCAGCATGATAGTGGTCTCTTTTACCGCAATATACACCTTCATTCGGTTTGCTACCTATCGATACTATCGCCAGTTATCCGAAGAAGAGTTAATCAAGGAAGCACGTCTTAATTCTTATTTTATGGAAACCCTGTACGGTATCGCGACGATTAAGATTCAGGGGATGACTGACCTGAGAATTAATAACTGGTTTAATCTTTTTTCAGATAAGGTCAATACCGGCATTCGTTTGACGCGAATGGATCTCTTCTTTGGTGGTGTCGTCTCTTTTATCGCTGCCTGCGACCAAATTGTTATCCTGTGGGTTAGCGGCAGGCTGATGATGGATAGTCATTTAACCATCGGTATGTTTATCGCGTTTAATACCTTCAGGAGTCAGTTCTATGACCGAATAAATGCCCTGATCAACTTTATCATTCAGCTGAAGCTCATCAACTTACATAATGAACGCGTTGCCGATATTGCGCTGCAGGAAGCATCTTCTTCAACGGCCACCAGCCCGCTGCGTTTACCACACGGAGCCTTAACGCTCGAAACTCAGGATCTGACCTACCGTTATGATAACCATGCGGACCCTATATTCAGCAAACTGAATCTGACCATTCATGCCGGGGAGAGTATTGCTATTACGGGCGTATCGGGTGCAGGTAAAAGCACCTTGATGAAAGTGTTGTGCGGTTTATTCGAACCGTCGAACGGCTGCGTCCGAATTAATGGCATTGATATTAAGCAACTTGGTTTTGAGCATTATGCTGAACGCATTGCCTGTATCATGCAGGAAGATAAGTTGTTTTCAGGCTCTATCAAAGAGAATATCGCCGGTTTTCGACCTGACATTGACGAGCAGTGGATGGTGCAATGCGCCATCGCAAGCCATATTCATAATGACATTTTAAAGCTACCAATGGGTTACGAGACACTGATTGGTGAACTTGGGGAAGGGTTGTCCGGGGGTCAAAAACAGCGGATTTATATTGCCCGGGCATTATACCGCAAACCGGGTATTTTATTCATGGACGAGGCGACCAGCCACCTTGATAAAACCAGTGAAAGTCAGGTCAATCAGTCTATACAGGAGATGAACATCACCAGGATTATTATCGCGCATCGCGAAACCACGATTGCATCGGCAGATCGGGTGTTCGTGATAAATGGAGCAGAGTTACCCTAATCCGTGAATTTCGCAGGAAAGAGATAGCTTCGGGACATAACGCCCCAGGTAATGAAGAATTCTGGCGATCATCGAATAAAAAAGCCGCTGAGAGATCAGCGGCTTTTTAGTTGCCGGGTGGCGCTCACGCTTACCCGGCCTACGGATTGACCGTATTACTCTTCTTTCGCACCGCGCATAGCACGTTTACGATCGTTCTCGGTCAGGTGACGTTTACGGATACGAATTGACTGTGGAGTCACTTCTACCAGTTCGTCATCATCAATGAATTCCAGAGCCTGCTCCAGCGTCATCTTGATCGGTGGAACCAGAACCGTTGCTTCGTCAGTACCGGACGCACGCATGTTGGTCAGTTTCTTACCGGTCAGGCAGTTTACGGTCAGGTCGTTAGAACGACTGTGAATACCGATGATCTGGCCTTCGTAAACTTCAGCACCGTGACCCAGGAACAGCTTACCGCGATCCTGCAGACCGAACAGCGCAAACGCAACCGCTTTACCCTGACCGTTGGAGATCAGCACGCCGTTGTTACGCTGGCCCACTTCGCCCGGACGAACGTCGTCGTAGTGGCTGAAGGTGGAGTACAGCAGACCGGTACCGGAGGTCATGGTCATGAACTCTGAACGGAAGCCGATCAGACCACGGCTTGGGATCACGTAGTCGAGACGTACGCGGCCTTTGCCATCTGGATTCATGTTTTTCAGGTCGCCTTTACGCTCACCCAGAGCCTGCATCACAGAACCCTGGTGCTGCTCTTCAACGTCCAGCGTTACGTTTTCGAACGGCTCTTGTTTACGGCCGTCGATCTCGCGGAAGATTACTTTCGGACGGGAAACCGCCATTTCGAAACCTTCACGACGCATGTTCTCAATCAGAACAGACAGGTGCAGCTCACCACGACCAGAAACGCGGAATGCATCAGCATCTTCGGTTTCTTCAACGCGCAGCGCAACATTGTGCACCAGCTCTTTGTTCAGGCGGTCAAGGATCTGACGAGAGGTAACGAATTTACCTTCTTTACCACAGAACGGAGAGGTGTTGACGTTGAAGAACATGGATACGGTTGGTTCATCAACGGACAGGGCTGGCAGCGCTTCGACGTTCTGCGGATCGCAGATGGTGTCGGAGATGTTCAGTTCACCCAGACCGGTGATAGCGATGATGTCGCCCGCTTCCGCAACGTCACTCTCGATACGCTCAAGACCCAGGTGAGTCAGTACTTTACCGACTTTACCGTTACGGGTTTTGCCTTCGCTATCGATGATAGTAACCTGCTGGTTAGGCTTCACTTTACCGCGCTTGATACGACCAATGCCGATTACGCCAACGTAGTTGTTGTAGTCGAGCTGAGAGATCTGCATCTGCAGGGTGCCGTCGAGATCGACGTTTGGCGCAGGAACACGGTCAACAATCGCCTGATACAGCGGGGTCATGTCTTCAGCCATGTCTTCGTGGTCCAGACCTGCGATACCGTTCAGCGCAGATGCGTAAACGATAGGGAAGTCCAGCTGCTCGTCGGTCGCGTCGAGGTTAACGAACAGGTCGAAGACCTGGTCAACAACCCAGTCAGGACGCGCGCCAGGGCGGTCAACTTTGTTGATAACAACGATTGGCTTCAGACCATGGGCAAAAGCTTTTTTGGTCACGAAGCGCGTCTGTGGCATTGGGCCATCCATTGCGTCAACGACCAGCAGAACGGAGTCTACCATGGACATTACACGTTCAACTTCACCACCGAAGTCGGCGTGCCCTGGGGTATCAACGATGTTGATACGGTAGTCATTCCATTTAATCGCGGTGTTTTTCGCGAGGATGGTAATCCCACGCTCTTTCTCCAAATCGTTGGAGTCCATCACGCGTTCTTGGGTTTCGGCACGCGCATCAAACGTACCGGATTGCTGCAGCAGCTTGTCAACCAGGGTAGTTTTACCATGGTCTACGTGCGCGATGATGGCGATGTTACGCAAATTTTCGATCACAACTTTGCCTCAGGCATTTAGAAATAGCGCGTTATTGTACACGGATTAATCGCACTACAAAACAGGATCACAAACATCCCCCGCAAACAAGTATTGCAGAGATGCTTTGTGATCGCTTTCACGGAGCGGTAAAAGGGCACTTTAACGTAAATTGCACCAATATGGTGCTCAATGTTCACATTGAAGCACTATACTGGTGCAACAAATCCATTGTGGTGCAGCCCTTTTGCACTATGGTGCGCATGATAACGCCTTTTTGGGGTGATTTAAAAGTTGGCACAGATTTCGCTTTATAAAAAATACATGGCACCAGCCAGTACAAACAGAAATTGAAGACCTCGTTACCACGACGACAATGACCAATCTGGAGAGTTAAGTATGTCCGCTGAACACGTTTTGACGATGCTGAACGAACATGAAGTGAAGTTTGTTGATCTGCGCTTCACCGATACCAAAGGTAAAGAACAGCACGTCACAATCCCTGCTCATCAGGTGAACGCCGAATTCTTTGAAGAAGGCAAAATGTTTGACGGCTCCTCCATTGGTGGCTGGAAAGGCATTAACGAATCCGACATGGTTCTGATGCCAGATGCGACCACTGCGGTCATTGATCCATTCTTCGAAGAACCAACCCTGATCATCCGTTGCGACATCCTCGAGCCAGGCACGCTGCAGGGCTACGACCGCGACCCACGTTCTATCGCGAAACGCGCTGAAGAGTACCTGCGTTCTACCGGCATCGCAGACACCGTTCTGTTCGGGCCAGAGCCAGAATTCTTCCTGTTCGATGACATCCGCTTCGGTGCCTCTATTTCCGGCTCCCACGTGGCTATCGACGACATCGAAGGTGCATGGAACTCTTCCACAAAATACGAAGGCGGTAACAAAGGTCACCGTCCTGGCGTGAAAGGCGGTTACTTCCCGGTTCCTCCGGTCGACTCTGCACAGGACATCCGTTCCACCATGTGTCTGGTGATGGAAGAGATGGGCCTGGTTGTTGAAGCTCACCACCACGAAGTGGCGACTGCTGGTCAGAACGAAGTGGCAACCCGCTTCAACACCATGACCAAAAAAGCGGACGAAATTCAGATCTACAAATACGTTGTGCACAACGTTGCGCACCGTTTCGGTAAAACCGCGACCTTCATGCCAAAACCAATGTTTGGCGATAACGGTTCCGGTATGCACTGCCATATGTCTCTGTCCAAGAACGGTACCAACCTGTTCTCTGGCGACAAATATGCCGGTCTGTCCGAGCAGGCGCTGTATTACATCGGTGGTGTTATCAAACACGCTAAAGCGATCAATGCCCTGGCGAACCCAACCACGAACTCCTACAAGCGTCTGGTCCCGGGCTACGAAGCGCCAGTGATGCTGGCCTACTCTGCACGTAACCGTTCTGCTTCTATCCGTATTCCGGTGGTGGCTTCTCCTAAAGCACGTCGTATCGAAGTTCGCTTCCCGGACCCAGCGGCTAACCCATACCTGTGCTTCGCAGCACTGCTGATGGCCGGTCTGGACGGTATCAAGAACAAGATCCACCCGGGCGAAGCGATGGACAAAAACCTGTACGACCTGCCGCCAGAAGAAGCGAAAGAGATCCCACAGGTTGCTGGCTCTCTGGAAGAAGCCCTGCAGGCGCTGGACGCAGACCGCGAGTTCCTGACTGCAGGTGGCGTATTCACTGACGACGCTATCGATGCTTACATCGCCCTGCGTATGGAAGAGAACGACCGCGTGCGTATGACGCCACACCCGGTAGAGTTCGAGCTGTACTACAGCGTTTAATTAAAGTTGTTTTACCCGGCGTGATAAGCGCCGGGGGTAGTTGCCGTGGAAACTTTTAGCCCATCTCCGGATGGGCTTTTTTCTCCACCAACAACCTGATCTCACGCGCTTTTTACGCCGAAAACGCTATACTGCACTAAATTAGTGCAAACGACTCCAGGAGACTGCTGAATGGCAACTGGCACGCTGCCCGATGCTGGGCAGATCCTCAATTCTTTGATTAACAGCATATTGCTGGTCGATGACGAGCTGGCCGTTCATTACGCCAACCCGGCGGCGCAGCAGCTGCTCGCCCAAAGCGCACGTAAACTGTTCGGCACCCCGCTTCCTGAACTCCTGAGCTATTTTTCACTGAATATTGGCCTGATGCAGGAAAGTTTGCAGGCCGGCCAGGGGTTTACCGATAACGAAGTGACGCTGGTGATCGACGGGCGCTCGCACATTCTGTCGCTAACCGCGCAACGTCTTCCCGAAGGTCTGATCCTGCTGGAAATGGCGCCGATGGATAATCAGCGTCGACTGAGCCAGGAGCAGCTTCAGCATGCGCAGCAGATTGCCGCCCGTGACCTGGTGCGCGGTCTGGCGCATGAAATCAAAAACCCGCTGGGTGGATTACGCGGCGCGGCACAGCTTCTGACCAAGGCGCTGCCCGATCCCGCGCTGGCGGAGTATACCAACGTCATCATTGAGCAGGCGGACCGTCTGCGGAATCTGGTAGACCGTCTTCTTGGGCCACAGCAGCCGGGAATGCACGTCACTGAAAGTATCCATAAAGTGGCTGAGCGTGTGGTGAAGCTCGTCTCAATGGAGCTGCCGGAGAACGTCACGCTGGTACGTGATTACGACCCAAGCCTGCCGGAACTGGCCCATGACCCGGACCAGATTGAGCAGGTCCTGTTGAATATTGTGCGTAATGCCCTGCAGGCGCTGGGACCTGAAGGGGGGGAGATTATTTTACGCACCCGCACCGCCTTCCAGCTCACGTTACACGGCGTGCGCTACCGGCTGGCCGCCCGAATTGACGTTGAGGATAACGGGCCCGGCATTCCATCGCATTTACAGGACACCCTGTTCTACCCGATGGTAAGCGGTCGCGAAGGCGGGACCGGCCTGGGCTTATCCATTGCCCGCAGTTTGATCGATCAACACTCCGGGAAAATTGAATTTACCAGTTGGCCGGGACATACCGAGTTTTCGGTTTTCCTGCCGATTAAAAAATAAAGGTGACGTTTATGCAACGAGGGATAGTCTGGGTAGTCGATGACGATAGCTCCATCCGTTGGGTGCTTGAACGCGCGCTCACAGGGGCGGGATTAAGCTGCACGACGTTTGAGAGCGGCAGCGAAGTGCTCGACGCACTCACCACCAAAACGCCAGATGTTCTGCTTTCGGATATCCGTATGCCGGGCATGGACGGGCTGGCGCTGTTAAAGCAGATCAAACAACGCCACCCGATGCTTCCGGTCATCATAATGACCGCGCACTCCGATCTGGATGCCGCGGTGAGCGCCTATCAGCAAGGGGCGTTTGATTACCTGCCCAAACCGTTTGATATCGACGAAGCGGTGGCACTGGTTGAGCGCGCGATTAGCCATTATCAGGAGCAGCAACAGCCGCGCCACGCGCCCGATTTTGGGCCAACCACAGACATCATCGGCGAAGCGCCGGCGATGCAGGACGTGTTTCGCATTATTGGTCGTTTGTCCCGCTCGTCCATCAGCGTATTGATTAACGGTGAGTCGGGAACCGGTAAAGAGCTTGTGGCACATGCATTGCACCGCCACAGCCCGCGGGCAAAAGCGCCGTTCATCGCCCTGAATATGGCGGCGATCCCGAAGGATTTGATTGAGTCCGAACTGTTCGGCCATGAAAAAGGGGCATTTACCGGCGCCAATACCATTCGCCAGGGGCGGTTTGAACAGGCGGACGGCGGCACGCTGTTCCTGGATGAGATCGGCGATATGCCGCTGGATGTCCAGACCCGCCTGCTGCGCGTGCTGGCCGACGGGCAGTTTTATCGCGTGGGCGGCTATGCGCCGGTGAAGGTGGACGTACGTATTATCGCCGCGACCCATCAGAACCTGGAACAACGCGTGCAGGAAGGAAAATTCCGTGAGGATTTATTCCACCGTCTAAACGTCATCCGCGTTCATCTGCCGCCGCTGCGTGAGCGTCGGGAAGATATTCCCCGCCTGGCACGCCATTTCCTGCAGGTAGCCGCTCGTGAGCTGGGCGTGGAAGCCAAGCAGCTTCATCCGGAAACCGATGCCGCTCTGACGCGTCTGGCGTGGCCGGGCAACGTGCGTCAGCTGGAAAACACCTGCCGCTGGTTAACCGTGATGGCCGCCGGGCAGGAAGTGCTGATTCAGGATTTACCGGCCGAGCTGTTTGAAGCGACCGCGCCTGAAAGCAGTACCGGGCACGCGCTGCCGGACAGCTGGGCGACGCTGCTGGCGCAGTGGGCCGACCGCGCGCTGCGTTCCGGTCATCAAAACCTGCTGTCTGAAGCTCAGCCGGAGATGGAGCGTACGCTGTTAACTACCGCGCTTCGTCATACGCAGGGTCATAAGCAGGAAGCCGCTCGCCTGCTGGGATGGGGACGTAATACCCTGACGCGCAAGCTTAAAGAGCTGGGAATGGAGTGATCGCACGCCGCTGTGTAAAGGTTATTAATTGAGCGCAAATTGCCGTTATTTTGCGCTTTACTGTTACGATGAGTTTTGTATGATCGTGCCCGGAAATTGGGGGTGAACATCATGCTGGAAACAATCGTGAATATGCTCTCTAGCGGAGCCGCTGAAAGCCACACGCCACAAACAGCCGTTGCGGCTATGTTGTGTGCGGCGCTGGTTGGGCTGTTTAGCTAGCGAGTTGAACGTAAAAGCCGGGTGGCAGCTTCGCCTTACCCGGCCTACGTTTAGTGCTTTTGGCAATGCGCCTTAAATCACCCGCGAGAACTGCTGCAGTCGCGCTTTCTGACGCAGATACGCGTCAAAGCACATGCAGATGTTACGGATCAACAGACGCCCTTTCGGCGTGACCTCAATTGAACTCTCCGACACATCCACCAGCCCGTCTTTCGCCAGCGGTGCAATCAGCTTCAGGTCTTCCGCAAAATAATCGCTGAAGCGCAGATCCCACTGCGACTCAACGTCGCTGAAATCGAGACGGAAGTTGCAGATTAGCGCCTTAATCACATCGCGCCGGATGCAGTCGTCACGCGTTAACGCAATGCCGCGCCACAGCGCGTTGCCCGTTTCATCAACCTGCTGATAGTAAAGCTTCAGCTCTTTCTGGTTCTGCGCGTAGCAGTCACCAATCATGCTGATGGCAGAGACGCCCATGCCGAGCAGATCGGTATCGCCCTGGGTGGTATAACCCTGGAAGTTGCGGTGCAGTACCCCTTCGCGCTGGGCAATGGCCAGCTCGTCGTCCGGACGGGCAAAGTGATCCATGCCGATAAACTGATAGCCGGTTTCGGTCAGCGAGGTGATGGTTTCCTGCAGGATATCCAGCTTCTGCTGGGCAGAAGGAAGATCTGCATCTTTGATCTTGCGCTGAGCGGCAAAGAGCGTCGGCAGATGCGCATAGTTAAAGACGCTCAGGCGGTCCGGGTTGAGTTCGGCCACGCGCTTCAGGGTGAAGGCGAAGCTTTCCGGCGTTTGCTTTGGCAGGCCGTATATCAGGTCAATATTGGTCGAGGTGAAACCAATCTCACGTGCGTGATTGAGTAAGGCAAAGATAAATTCTTCGTCCTGCTCGCGGTTCACCAGACGCTGAACCTCTTTATTGAAATCCTGCACGCCCATGCTCAGACGATTGAAGCCTTCGGCGCGTAAGTGATCCAGTACATCCAGCTCAATTTCACGCGGATCGACTTCGATCGAGATTTCAGCGTCGGCGTTAAAACTGAAATTGCCGCGCAGCAGGGTCATCAGGCGGCTTATTTGCGCTTTATTCAGATAGGTTGGCGTCCCGCCGCCCCAGTGCAGCTGGCTGACGTGACGGCCAGCAAACAGCGGCGCGCGATGGACAATTTCTTGTCCGAGCGCATCAAGATATTGGTCGGCTTTGTGCTGCTGACGGGTAACGATTTTATTGCAGCCGCAGAAGTAACACAGCTTGTGGCAGAACGGAATATGGACGTAGAGCGACAGCGGACGCTCAGGATAGCGCGCGACAGCCTGCTGGAAATCAGCCTCGCCGAAAGCATCGGAAAACTCCAGCGCGGTGGGGTATGACGTATAACGCGGCCCGGAATAGTTATATTTCTGGATTAGGGCCAAATCCCAGTCGATAGTTGGTGCTGACATGCTCACTCCTTCCGTTGGTGTCGCGTTCGTATACGGCGGCCCGTTCTGGCCCCATCGCGGGCCATCATTCGGGTGCGCAGCCACTTCTGTCGCCGCGACAACCGCCGTAGTTTAACGAATAACCACACCAGATAACATATAACCGGAAGGGTTATAAGCAGGACTATCGTGCCTGCCGGGTGCAAATGTTAGTTTCCACCCTTCAGAAGACGCATCATATCTTCCTGCTTCTCGTCTTCTTCTTCATCTTCGTCATCGTCGTATGACAGGCCCAGCTTCTGCATCAGTTCATCGATACGATCCAGTTTGGCATCCACCCATGACTGCTCTTCAGCGGTCAGGGTTTCACCCTCTTCAAGACGTTCCAGCAGCGCGTCCAGGCGCTCATCGTTCTCCAGCAAATCCAGCTCAGCCTGCGGTGAAAGCATAGGTTTCTCGCTCTTTGGTTTGTGCTGCTTAGTGACCGGGGTGTCTGTCACGCCCAGTGGAATGGGAGTTTTACTGCCGATACGAGGGTCTTTCTGCTGTTTGCCTTTTGCAGAAGCACCCGCTGCACCACCACCGTTGGCACGGCTACCCGCAGCGTGACCGCGATGTTTTTTGTCGCGTTTGCGATCGCGCGCTTCCTGGTTCAGTTCTTCGCGCGTTTTGCGGCGTGCTTTTGCGGGGCGTTTCGCGCCCGCAGCGGAGGTTGGTTTTTTCATGATGTTTTATCTTTAAGTCGTTTTCTTCAGTATAGAATTGCGGCGAAATCTAGCAGAAAGCAAGCAAAGAAAAAAGGCGACAGAGCAATCTGTCGCCTTTTTTCCTGACTCACAACCCTTAGCGGGTCAGACATTCCGTGTTTGCCAACAACAAACCCTGTTTATCCCTTGGCTAATACCGTCCGTGATACGGTTCCATTTCCTTTTAAAACGCCTCCAGGCGCTGGTCATCCTGACAATCCTGCGTCTTCGCCTCCTGGCGCTCCTGACCCTAATCCTTAAGTCGATTTCCTGTTGGCTTCCTCGCCCTGACGCACACTTTACCTTGTTCCGGTAAACTAACAAGCAACGAAACGGTACAAAAGGGGATTTTCAGACAATTACCCGGAAATAAGCTTATGATTTAAAACAGTTTGGCTTTTTTGATGCCTGCGAATTCTCTGAAATCTCCCATAGCATCACTGGCCGATCTCTCACACCGGTTGTGGCATTCGCCTACAGCTCATAGCAATCAGAAAAGCCTTTTGCCTGCATTCGGGTATAATCCCCTTCAGATTACGATTTTGGAGACGACCACGTGACTACCTGGAACTACCAACAGACGCATTTTGTCACCAGTGCGCCCGATATTCGCCACCTTCCGTCTGATACCGGTATTGAAGTGGCATTTGCTGGCCGCTCCAATGCGGGGAAATCCAGCGCCCTGAATACGCTGACCAATCAGAAGAGCCTGGCGCGTACCTCAAAAACACCTGGCCGTACCCAGCTGATCAACCTGTTTGAAGTCGCAGAGGGCAAACGCCTGGTCGACTTACCGGGCTACGGTTACGCGCAGGTACCGGAAGAGATGAAAATCAAGTGGCAGCGTGCGCTGGGTGAATACCTGGAAAAACGCCTGTGCCTGAAAGGTCTGGTGGTGCTGATGGATATTCGCCATCCCCTGAAAGATCTGGATCAGCAGATGATCGACTGGGCTGTAGCAAGCGATATCGCCGTGCTGGTGCTGCTGACGAAAGCCGATAAGCTGGCGAGCGGCGCGCGTAAAGCGCAGGTGAATATGGTTCGCGAAGCGGTGTTGGCATTCAACGGTGATGTGCAGGTTGAGCCGTTCTCCTCGCTGAAAAAGCTGGGCGTGGACAAGCTGCGTCAGAAACTCGACACCTGGTTTAGCGAGCTGGAACCCGCGACGGAAGCGGAAGAAGAGTAATACCGAGCGCGGCGATAGCCGCGTTTTTTTGCCTGAATTTTTCTTTGACGCAATAAAAAACGCCCCAGTCATTACTGACTGGGGCGGCTAAAATATTCAGCCAAATCCGATTACGTGAAGTAAAAGGTCTGAAAGATAGAACATCTTACCTCTGTACCCTACGCCGACAACTCTACCCCTTTTTGTGCTGCAGAAAAAGCACTTTTTGTAGTTTTTTTTCATTCTTTACATAGGGAATTCTAATGATTGTCACAAAACGCGCGTTGTTATGTTGCAAACTTACATAAAAAGCGCGTTATGCGAAGAGCCGTTAGTGAGCCTGATCCCAGTTTTCGCCACTTCCCACTTCCACCAGCAACGGCACGTCGAGCGTCATACTGCTTTCCATCAATTCGTGGATCTTCTTCGACACGGCGTCGAGGTCGTCTTTATGCACTTCAAATACCAGTTCATCGTGTACCTGCATGATCATTTTCACGCGAGGTTTCTCTTCTTCCAGCCAGGTATCAACGGCGATCATTGCACGCTTAATAATGTCCGCCGCGGTACCCTGCATCGGGGCGTTGATCGCCGCACGCTCTGCGCCAGCGCGACGCGCCGCGTTGCTGGATTTGATGTCCGGTAAGTAGAGACGGCGGCCATCCAGGGTTTCGACGTAACCTTTTTCCTTCGCCTGCGCGCGGGTGCGTTCCATATATTCCAGCACGCCCGGATAACGCTCGAAGTAGAGATCCATATACTTCTGCGACTCTTTGCGCGGAATGTTGAGCTGGCGCGAAAGACCAAATGCGCTCATGCCGTAAATCAGACCGAAGTTGATCGCCTTAGCACTGCGGCGCTGTTCGTTGGTCACGCTGTCCAGCGGCAAGCCGAAGACTTCCGCCGCGGTTGCCCGGTGGATGTCCTTCCCTTCGGCAAACGCGGTCAGCAGACCTTTGTCGCGGGACAGATGCGCCATAATACGCAGCTCAATTTGCGAGTAGTCAGCAGAGACAATCAGATAATCCTCTGGTGCGATGAAAGCCTGGCGAATACGGCGGCCTTCTTCGTTACGTACTGGGATGTTCTGCAGGTTGGGATCGGTTGATGAGAGACGACCGGTCGCCGCGACAGCCTGATGGTACGACGTGTGCACACGACCCGTTTTCGGGTTGATCATCAGCGGGAGCTTGTCGGTGTAGGTAGACTTCAGCTTCGCGAGGCCACGGTACTGCAGAATCACTTTTGGCAGCGGGTAATCCAGCGCCAGCTCTTCCAGCACCTCTTCAGAGGTTGACGGCGCGCGCCAGGAGTTTTCTTCAGCGGCTTGATGCCCTGCTTTTCAAACAGAATGGTTTGCAGCTGCTTCGGCGAAGAGAGGTTAAACGGCTCGCCTGCAAGCTCATGCGCTTTTTGCTCGAGCTCGGTCAGACGCTGCGCCAGCTCCCCGGAGTGGTTATGCAGCACCGTTGGGTCGATTTTCACGCCGTTGCGTTCAATGCGGGACAGCACGGGCACCAGCGGCATCTCGATATGCTGGAACACGTTCAGCGGACCTTCATGTTTCTGCAGTTTTGGCCACATCTTCAGGTGCAGCTGTAGCGTGACATCTGCGTCTTCCGCCGCGTAGCGCCCCGCTTCTTCCAGAGCAATCTGGTTAAACGTGAGCTGATTTTTCCCTTTACCGGCAATCTCTTCAAAGGTGATCGTTTTGTGCTTGAGCCAGCGGTCAGATAAGGAATCCATATCATGGCGGCCCGCGACGCTGTCCAGAATGTAGGATTCAAGCATGGTGTCGAAGGCAATCCCGCGCAGTTCAATGCCGTAGTTTTGCAGAATGCCGCGGTCGTACTTGAGGTTTTGCCCAACCTTGAGCGCCTTTTCGTCTTCCAGTATCGGCTTCAGCAGCTCAAGCACGCGTTCACGGGAGATCTGCTCCGGCGCATCCAGGTAATCGTGCGCCACGGGAACGTAGGCGGCAATACCCGGCTCTGTCGCAAATGACAGGCCAACCATATTGGCAGAGATGTTATCGAGGCTGTCTGTTTCGGTATCAAAGGCAAAGACGGGCGCCTTTTTCAGTTTCTCGATCCAGGCGATCAGCTGTGACTCTTCAAGAATGGTTTCGTAGTTGTCGAAGGAAAGCGCCACGGCTTCTTCTTCCGCCTGCTCTTCTGCGTCAACGACGATCGTCTCCTTCGGCTTTGCAGCAGGTTTAGCCCCTTTTGCCTGTAGCCATTTACCGGCTTCCACGTCAGCGGTCCAGCGCTTGAATTCGAATTTCTTAAACAGGCTCAGCAGATCGTCAGCGGAAGGCTGTTGCACTTCAAGCTGCTCACAACCCAGCTCCAGTTCGACATCGGTTTTGATTGTGGCCAGCTTATAGGAGAGATAAGCCACCTCTTTATTCTCTTCCAGTTTTCCGGCCATGGTTTTTGCACCACGGAAGGAGAGCCCGGCGATTTTGTCTGACTCCGCGTAGAGCGTATCCAGACCACCCAGCCCCTGGAGCAGCGCCTGCGCGGTTTTTTCACCGACGCCAGGGACACCCGGGATGTTATCCGAGGAGTCGCCCATCAACGCGAGGAAGTCGATAATCAGCTCAGGCGGCACGCCGTACTTTGTGACCACTTCTTCTGGCCCCAGAATGGTGTTGGTCATGGTGTTAATCAGGGTGATGCCTGGCGTCACCAGCTGCGCCATATCTTTATCACCGGTGCTGATCAGCACAGGACGACCCATCTTTTCTGCTTCACGCGCCAGCGTACCGATGACGTCATCGGCTTCAACGCCAGAGACGGCCAGCAGCGGCAGCCCCATCGCTTTTACCATGGTGTGCAGCGGCTCAATCTGCGCGCGCAGATCGTCAGGCATTGGCGGACGGTGAGATTTGTAATGCTCAAAAAGCTCGTCGCGGAAAGTTTTACCTTTCGCATCAAAGACCACAGCCGCATGGGTTGGCTGATACTGAAGGATCAGGCTGCGCAGCATGTTCAGCACGCCGTACATTGCGCCGGTGGGTTCCCCTGCGCTATTGGTCAGAGGAGGAAACGCATGATATGCCCGATACAGGTAAGAAGAGCCATCGACGAGAATAAGAGGGTTTTCTGGGATCTGAACCATAATGTCCGTGCCTTTAATCAATTTATGGGTAAAGGATGCCACAGAAGGATGAAAACATCAGGTATTAGCGCCAGATACAGGAAAAGATTTTGCGATCGTGAGGATCGCTCGCAAAAATCAAACTGTGGATAAGTTTGTGTATATTTTCACTTCATATGAATAACAGACGTAAAAAATACATATGCGTTAAATTTTAGATCTTAATTATCATGCTGTTATAGCATTAGATCTTATCTATATGGTCAACTGATGGCAATTTAGTCTATGTGGATATAAGCCTTGTTAAGCGCGCAATCACAGAGAAATCGTGTGCGACAGGGTAAAAGCGGCCAAATCATCACGTCAAAGCGCCATTAATTTGTCAGTTTTCTGGTAAAATCAGCGTCCGGCGTCGCATAGCCGACCGCTCACTTACAGCTAACTACCTGAAAAAGCTCATCATGCCGAGATTGCTCGCAGCAATAACATTACTGTTAAGCATCATTTTAACTATCCTGGTGACTGTCGCCTGCTCTGTGCCGATCATTATCGCCGGGATCGTTAAACTGCTGCTGCCTGTTCCCATGGTGTGGCGAGCCGTGTCCGCATTTTGTAACTTCATGATGTACTGCTGGTGCGAAGGACTGGCGATCCTCCTGTGCCTGAACCCGCATCTGAAGTGGGATATCAAAGGGCTGGAGAGCCTTAACAAGAAGAACTGGTATCTGCTGATCTGCAATCACCACAGCTGGGCGGACATCGTGGTGTTATGCGTACTTTTTCGCAAACACATCCCGATGAACAAATATTTTCTGAAACAGCAGCTCGCCTGGGTGCCTTTTATCGGGCTGGCCTGCTGGGCACTTGATATGCCGTTTATGAAACGCTATTCGCGCAGCTATTTGATTCGTCATCCCGAGCGTCGCGGCAAAGATGTGGAGACCACGCGCCGTTCCTGCGAAAAGTTTCGCGCGCATCCTACGACCATCGTGAACTTTGTTGAAGGCTCCCGGTTTACGGAAGAGAAGCATCAACAAACTCGCTCCCCTTACCAGCACTTGCTGCCGCCAAAGGCTGCGGGTATTGCGATGGCGCTTAACGTGCTGGGATCACAGTTCGATAAACTCCTGAACGTCACGCTCTGCTATCCGGAAAACGATAAGACGCCGTTCTTCGATATGCTCAGCGGCAAACTGACGCGCATTGTTGTGCGTGTCGATCTGGTTCCGATAGATGCCGGGCTGCACGGTGATTACGTTAACGATAAGAATTTCAAGCGTCGTTTCCAGCAGTGGCTTAATACGCTCTGGAAAGAGAAAGACGAACAGATAGACAATATTAAATCTTCATACAAAAACGCCGGTCAGTGACCGGCGTTTTTACATCAGCGAAATTACTTCTTCTCAACCAGGTATTTCACGGTATCAGCATACTGCTGTACGAAGATATCCATGCTGCTGGTGTCCATGCCCTGCATGTTCAGCTGGTATTTGCCGTTAACAAACATCGCCGGAACGCCCTGAAGCTGGAGGTCAGCAGCCGCTTTTTCCTGCTGAGCAACCAGAGATTTCACCACAAAGCTGTTCCATGCTGCGTCATACTCTTCCCCTTTCACGCCGGCATCAACGAACACTTTACGGATATCCGCAGTGGTCTGAACGGTCTGGGTTTTCTGTACGGCTTCAAACATTGGCGCAGTGATCTTATCTTCCACGCCCAGTGCCATCGCGACCGCCCACGCCTGGGTCAGGTCTTTACCCAATGGGCCCAGGAACTCGACGTGGTACTTGGTCATTTTGGTGCCTTCTGGCAGCTTTTTCTTCACGTTGTCAGAAACATGTAGAACCTGCTCGAACTGATAGCAGTGCGGGCAATAGAACGAGAAGAACTCCAGAACCTGTGGCTCGCCAGCGACCG
The DNA here is from genome assembly GCF_055666685.1 of Enterobacter sp. E14S. NCBI lineage: Bacteria > Pseudomonadati > Pseudomonadota > Gammaproteobacteria > Enterobacterales > Enterobacteriaceae > Enterobacter > Enterobacter sp. E14S. The sequence continues at coordinate 98,090 of NZ_JBVODQ010000013.1, forward strand.
GTTTGTCCAGCGTGGTGTACTGTTTGCCGTCGGTAAACTGCGCAGCAGAAGCGCTAAATGCCAGAATCATACCTGCCAGCGCCAGCCAAATTTTTTTCATGATTAACTCTCTCCTGGGTGTGTCCAATTAATACATCGGCGTTAATTGCAGAGGGGGTTCCTGAAGAACCTTGACCTGCTCAGTAAATGTAGATATCTGGCTACGCCAGTAATCCTCTCCGGTAAGCCACGGGAAATTCCGGGGAAATGCGGGATCGTCCCAACGCCTGATTAACCATGCGAGATAATAAACAAAACGCATCGCACGTAAAGGCTCAATCAGGCCAATTTCGTCTGAATTAAACGGGCTAAATTCTTCATAAGCTTCAATAATCGTTTCAAGCTGCATGCGTTGCTCGGCTTTATCACCATTGAGCAGCATCCACAGGTCCTGAACCGCTGGCCCCATACGCGCATCATCGAGATCGACAAACAGCGGGCCATCACGCCAGAGGATATTTCCTGCATGACAATCGCCATGCAGGCGCAGGACGGAAATATCGTCACGCCAGCAGGTTTTAACAGCAGCAATGAGCTTATCGGTGGCGTTGAGGAAATCATCCTTTAACGCAGTGGGGATCATGGCAGACGTTTCGAATATTCCCCGCGGCTCAAGAAGGTATTCCTGAATCCCGATAGTCGGGCGGGCAATAAAGGCTTTTTTGCGTCCCGTCTGGTGTATGCGCCCAAGATAGCGGGCAACCCACTCCATCTGATCGATATTATCCGCTTCAAACTGGCGGCCACCCAGGCTCGGGAATACAGCGTAGTAAAACCCTTCGTGCGTGAGGAGCGTTTGGTTATTGAATTTTAGCGGTGCGGCAACGGGAACATCGTCATTCAGCAGATCGTGAGCAAACTGATGCTCTTCCTGAATTTGTTCTGCGGACCAGCGTTCTGGACGATAGAATTTTACGACGAAGCGCTGACGATCCTCGTCCTGAAATTGATAGACGCGGTTTTCGTAGCTGTTTAACGGTGTTAGCCCGGAATCCACCCGAATACCCTGTTCAAACAGGGCATCCATAATGGTGTCCGGGTGTAATGTCTGGAAAGTAAAAGCCTGGTCGTTCATCCGATCATCCGGAAATTATACGAATGATTCAGGATATCATCTTGTGGCGATTTCGGTGCCGCCGCTTACAAGCTTTTACTCTTTAATTACGCCTCGGGCGCGCAGTAATGCGGTCTTAAAATCTTCCTCATAATCTTTCTGAATACCAGGAATAACAGCATCTTTGGCAGAGTCACGCATTTTAAGGTGATAGATCAGGATGTCGTCAGAAAGGTCTGCCAGATCGCCGTCAAAACCTGACTCTTTCGCCAGTTTCTGTAAAAATTGCATCAGATTTAGCTCTGGCTCTTTTTGCCAGGCGGGCTGGAGGAGTTCAATAACTTCATTCAGACGTTTACATTTCATGGTGGTGCTCCTTTCATTTAGAGTGACACGTTAGCAGGGTCAATCCCACAATAAAAGAGGCGATATTCGTGAATCTTAGCCAGGAAATCATTGGGGTCGTTCTGGCAGGTGGCAGAGCGACGCGAATGGGGGGAAAAGATAAGGGGCTTCAACGCCTGAACGGTAAACCCTTATGGCAATGTGTCGCTGATACGCTCGCAGGCCAGGTGTCGACAATGGTCATCAGTGCTAACCGGCATATCGACACTTACCAGCTCAGCGGGTATGCCGTTTACCAGGATATCCTTGAGGATTACCCGGGACCGCTGGCCGGGATGCTTTCGGTCATGCAACAGTCTCAAGGAGAGTGGTTTATCTTCTGTCCCTGCGATACCCCGTTTATTCCGTCCTGTCTTGTCGAACGTTTGTTGCTGCTTCGGGGTACGGCTCCTGTGGTTTGGGTACATGACGGCGAGCGTGATCATCCTGCTATCGCACTGATGCACCGATCCCTGGCGCCAGCCCTGCAGTCCTATCTGGCTGCGGGAGAGCGCAGGGTGATGGCTTTTATGCGCGAGTCTGGTGGTCATCCCGTTGATTTTAGCGATTTAAAATCAGCTTTTGTGAATGTGAATACGCCTGAAGATTTGCAGATGATGCAGGAGAAAAAATGATACCTGTTGTCGCCATTTCCGCCTGGAGTGGGACCGGAAAAACCACGCTGCTGAAAAAGCTCATTCCTGCGCTTTGTGCCAGAGGTATCCGTCCAGGATTGATTAAGCACACCCATCATAATATGGATGTCGATAGACCGGGCAAAGATAGCTATGAGTTGCGTAAAGCGGGTGCAGCGCAAACGATGGTGGCAAGTACTCAACGCTGGGCGCTGATGACAGAAACGCCGGATGAGGCACCGCTGGATCTCGCTTATCTGGTCAGCCGGATGGATCACGCCACGCTGGATCTGGTGCTGGTCGAGGGATTTAAGCATGAGGCCGTGCCTAAGATACTACTGTTCAGAAGCGATGTCGGGCATGATTTCAGCGAATTAACGCTGGATGAGCATGTGATTGCGGTGGCCAGTGATGTTGTATTGCCGCTTGAAGTTCCAATGCTGGATTTAAATGATGTGGATGGGATTGCGGAGTTTATTGTGGAGTGGAGTGCGATCTGACTTGCCGGGGAGCGGTTTCGCCCTACCCGGCCTACAAATTTCTGAAGTGCTTAAACGCAAAAAGGCCATCCTTGCGGATGGCCTCTTCACTTATTTGATGCCTGGCAGTTCCCTACTCTCACATGGGGAGACCCCACACTACCATCGGCGCTACGGCGTTTCACTTCTGAGTTCGGCATGGGGTCAGGTGGGACCACCGCGCTAAAGCC
>NZ_JBVODQ010000014.1:0-99200 GCF_055666685.1 Enterobacter sp. E14S
GAAGCTCCGTTATTTTCGCCATATCCAGACACCGGCCCTGCCACGGCGCAACGAGAGCCTGCCGGGTTTTCGGGGAAATGAGGGTCGCGCCGGAAAGGGTAATGGTATCAATGGTGAAGCAAGGCCCGGCGCCGGTTGCAGGCAAAGGCCTGGCAGTCGCGGGGCGAGGAATACTCCGCTCCAGCTCTTCACGCTGTTGCTGGTTCTTTAATAAAAGCTGCTGCTGTTGCTGCTGAATAGTATCGCGATCGGCTGGCGACAAGGGTGCAGCGTTAACGCTCGCTGAAAAAAGCGCAATAAATAATATAGCAACAGCATAATTTACGTGCGAAATTATTCTATTTTTTATTTCGAAGCTATTCATCCATGCCACAAAAAATGTTCGCAATAATTATTTTAGCAATATAAGAGTATTCTTAAAGCGAGTATATCTAATTTGCGTTAAGGAGCCTGAAATAAATTATTCTTTCAGAAAAGTGAGAAGGATATTAAGAAAAAATAAGAAATGATTTAACTAACCCTTAAATATTGAGTTAGCCGCAATACACTAGCTGTGAAGACGAAACGTTTTTCTCCATTCCGCAGGGCTCACCCCAAAACGCGCCTTAAACTGCTGCCGCCAGGTGACGGCGGAATTGAATCCCACCAGTTCGGCCACGCGCTCAATCGGCATATTTCCGGCTTCAAGCAGGATCTGGCTGCGCCGCAGGCGTTCGGCGGTAAGCCATTCGGCGACGCTCATCCCCGTGGCTTGAATAAAATGACGGGTCAGCGTGCGGCGGCTCATCGAAACCACCTCCGCCAGCGAGTCCAGGCTATGCGGTTCGGTGATGTGCTGCTGCAGGTAGTCGATCAGGCAGTTAATGCGTCCGTCGCGGGTATCTTTGGGTACCGGCTGGGCGATGAACTGCGCCTGCCCGCCCTCGCGGTGGGGCGGAACAATCATCCGACGGGCAATCTGGTTGGCGACCACGCTGCCAAAGCGCTGGCGAATAATATACAGGCAGCAGTCCAGCGCAGCCGCCGTTCCCGCAGAGGTGATGATATTGCCGTCATCCACGTAGAGCGCATTGATATCCAGCTGAACGTGCGGGAAAAGAGACTGGAACTGATGTTCGAACTCCCAGTGGGTGGCCGCACGTTTGCCGTCGAGGAGCCCCGCCCAGGCCAGCACAAACGACCCGAGACACAGCCCGACGATTTCCGCGCCGTTGTCTCTCGCCTGCACCAGGCTGTCGAGCAGCGTCTGAGGCGGTCGTTCAAGGACATGCTGCCAGTAGGGAACGACGACAATATCGGCCAGACCCATAGCGGTGTAATCCTGCGTGGCGTTGAGGGCAAATCCGTCTTTTGAGGTGAGAAAACCCGGCGTTTCGGCGCAGATCGTCACGTTAAAGCGCTTTTCGCCGGAGACCGAATCGCCAAACAGAATGCAGGGAACGGAGTAGTGGAACGGGCTGAACCCGTCTACCGCGACAATCGCGACGTTGATTAGCGACATCAGTTCCTCCTTTCCCTTTAACGCACTCAGAATATAACGGTTTCGCCATCCTGGGGAATGCTCACTGCGTCACTCACCTGATTGGCTTCAACGTACTCACGCAGCGCGCTGCGGGTCAACAGGCAGTGGTTAATCGCCTCCATATGGATCGCCACAATGTTGGCCTGCGGCAGCAGGAAATGAACGTTGAGCACATCCTCCTGCCCCATAATAATGGGCCCAAAACCAATGATGTGGGCATAGCCCGCGTTCAGCACCACCACGTCCGGCTGGTGCTTTTGCAGGTCGGCCGCCACTTCGTCACGCCAGATGGTATCCCCGGCAAGATAAAGCGTCTTCTCATCGGGATGACGCAGCACCACGCCGCAGGCCTCGCCCAGACGCTCCGCCAGCTCCGGCACGGCGTAAGCGCGATCGGTGCCGTGCTGCCCGCCGTGGGTTTTCGTAATCTGAATATCGCCGAAGAAGGTCGCGTCGGTCATGACCGTCAGGTTGCTGAATCCCTGGCTGCGCAGCAGCGCGGCGTCACGATCGTTTTGCACGTAGATCGGTTTTTCTTTGGCGATCAGCTCCGCCGCTGTGCGATCCCAGTGATCGTCATGGGTATGGGTGACGATCACCGCGTCGGCGTCCAGCAGCGTGTTGATGTCAACGGGGAGTTCGACCGTCGGGTTACGACGTTCGGCATACGCCGTGCCGGGAAAGCCCGGATAAGCCCCCTTCGGGGCCAGCATCGGGTCAATTAAAAGACGTTTTCCGGCGTAGGAAATCAGCTGGGTGGCGTTGCGAATGTGGGTAATGTTCATGGGCTATCCTCCGGTGGGTGTGATAAGGAGGATAGCCAGCCGTCACTATTGGCGCTGTGGGCTAAAGGGCGATTACCGATGGAATCGGGCCAATTTAAGCAACCCGTTTTCCGTCAAAACGTTTACCAGCCCGGCACTGCCCCGCCGTTAAAGATCGTCTCCGCCGCTTTTGCCACTTCAGGCGACTGATACGACTGGATAAACGCCTTCACGTTCTCCGCGTCCTTGTTGTCTTCGCGCGTCACCACGATGTTCACGTACGGCGAGTTTTTGTCTTCAATAAAGACGCTGTCATGCACCGGCGACAGCCCTGTTTGCTGAATATAGGTAGTGCTGATGATGGCGACATCCACTTTCGGGTCGTCCAGCACGCGCGGCAGCTGTGCCCCTTCCAGCTCCATAATTTTCAGCTGTTTAGGGTTGGCGGTAATATCCAGCGCCGTCGGCAGCAGCCCGGTGCCCGGCTTCAGGGTAATGAGCTTCTCCTTTTGCAGCAGCAACAGCGCGCGGCCAAGGTTGGTCGGGTCGTTTGGAATGGCAATCGTCGCCCCGTCCTTCAGGTCAGAGACGGATTTGATTTTGCGGGAATAACCGGCCATCGGAAAAACAAAAGTGTTCGCCACGGCCACCAGCTTGTAGCCATGCGCCTTGTTATCCTCAGCGAGGAACGGGCGATGCTGGAAGACGTTGGCATCCAGTTCTCCCTGGTTGGTGGCATCGTTGGGCAACAGCGAGCCGCTGAAGCCGACCAGCTCCACGTCCAGGCCATATTTCTCTTTTGCCACCTTTTTGGCGACTTCCGCCACGTCCTGTTCAGCGCCGTTGATGACGCCCACTTTAATGTGTTTGGCATCGCTGCCACTTTGATCGCACCCTGCCAGCAGCAGGCCAGCAAGTACCAGAGCACCCAATCGACGTTTCACAAGACAGTTCCTTTTGCTAAATGTTGTAGTGACTATATCGACAACGAGGCGGTGAAATAAAAACCGAAAAAGAATCAATAAGAAGGATAAGTTATATGCGGGTTTTGCCGGGTGGCGCTGCGCTTACCCGGCCTACAGATCCGGGCCTTAAAGCGCTTTCGCCAGATAATGCCGCTGCATGCCCTGATAAGGATAATCCTGCAAAGACATTTGCAGCTGGTACCCCTGTTTTTCATAGAACGGGCGCGCCTGGAAGCTGGCGGTATCGACCAGCGCGTGCCTGCAGCCTTTGCGTCTGGCTTCCTCTTCGGCCGTTTTGATGAGCTGGCTGCCCACGCCGGATCCGCGCACGGTCTCGCTGACCCAGAGATAGTCGATATTCAGCCAGTCGCCTTTACGCACCCCAATTAGCCCGCCGAGCATGACGCCTTTATCGTCTCGTACGTAAACGCCAATGTCGCCGCTAAAGGTCGCCATATCCAAAAATTGCCCGTTATAGGCTCTTAACCCCACAAATAACTCTTCTTTTTCCTGCTGCGTAACCGTATTGGTAATGCTCAGTTGCATGACGTTCTCCCTGTTTTTGTGTGCTGTTTGACTATCTCACAGATACTTTACGGAGAAAATTCATACTTTCGGCTGGCGTCGCTACACTGAATGTAACGATATATTTCATGGGAAGCATGTGACTTCTAAAAGGGGGTTGTTGATGAAAGCTGCGCACCTGGTCTGCCTGCTGGTTTGTCTGCTCTTCGCCGCGTTTGTCCATGCTCAGGAAAAGGATGACCCCGCGAAAGAGGCGCAAATAAAACAGCAGGTCCTTAAAGATATTAAGAAAACCTGTACGCCACAGAAAAAGCAGAGCGATAAGGCCTGGCAGGAGATGATTTTGTCGTCCGAGGCCAATCAGCTGCTGATCAAAAATGCCATCACCGCCGTTAAGCGCGACAACCTGGATGCCTACTGGGGGGCGATTGGTCAGGTGGATTGTATGGAAGATTATTGAGGGCTTGAAACGTGCTTCTCGCCGGGTGGCGGCTGCGCCTTACCCGGCCTACACAACATTTTTAACGCTTACGCACGTCTGGAATGATGAGATCCCCGCGCAGAACATAGGACCCGAGCATCTGCGTTTTCTCCGTCAGCCAGCTCACAATCCGCGCCGCCATCGCGTCCATGGAATATTCAATCGCCGGGATCACCGGAATGCCCGGCAGGTGCAGCGATCCGGCAAGGCTGAAGACCATAATGTCGTCCGGCACCGATTTATTAAACGCCTGCAGCTGCGGGATCACCCGCTGGGCTTCCTGCTCGTCCGCCACCAGCAGCGCGTTGAAGTTCAGGGTGCTGGCGTTGTTAAGCAGCTCCTGCAGCGCAACGGACGAAGAAGTCGCGTCCATAAAGACCAGGCTGCGATTAAAGGGCAGGAAATTTTTCTCCAGCGCGTGCTTGTAGCCGAGCAGCACCTGGTCGGCAAAACCGCTGCCGTGGGGGTGGATCAGCGCAATCTGGCGACGCCCCTGGCTGGTGAGGTAGTTACAGGCGGTTTCGGCGGCAAAGGCGTGATCGAACTGGATGCTGTTGGAATTATCAGACTCCATGCAGTCCACCAGAATGACATTGTCCATCTCCACGTCCAGCGGGAAACGGGCGCCAATCACCAGGATGTCATCGCAAAGCCCGCAGGAGAGTTCTTCAAGGGCGTGCATCACTTCCGCTTTGCTGTGCGCGAAGCGCAGCAGGAGGTGTTTTTGATGCTGGCTGAGCTGTTTTTCCAGCGCGTAGAGATAACCAGTGGTCTGGTTAATATTTTCCTGCGCGCAAATGACTCCAATGCAGCCCGTCGACTGGCTCAGCAGCGACTGGGCAATCACGTTGGGACGATAGTTCAGCTCATCCACCGCCTTCAGCACGGCCTGACGGCTGGCTTCCTTTACGCCACGCGACCCACTCAACACTCGCGATACCGTGGCTTTAGACACCCCGGCAAGACGTGATACATCATTGATTGTCGACATCTCTTTCCCCTGGCAGGCTTACCTCGCGCCTGCAAATTCCATCACCGCTTCGGCTCACATTATAGCCAGAACGGAGTATATCCGTTTCCGTTTTCCATGGAAACCGATTTTCCGTTTCCACTCAAAATGATGTCAAAACAGCCAAATTATGTGACCCACATCCGGTTAATTAGCCTCATAAGTAAGGGATCTTGATGGTTGTCACACTTCTGTCTTTTATGAATGGAAACCGGTTTCCGTATAATGTCCAATCATCCTCGCAATAACTTTTTACATTTAGAGGATGGTTGTCGATGTTCAAGATTATGCTGTGCTGTTCTGCCGGGATGTCCACCAGCCTGTTGGTCAGCAAAATGGTCGATGTCGCGAAAGAACGTGGTTTGCCGGTGAAGATTGATGCGTACGGTGTTTCCGAATTTGATACGCAGTTTCCGCAATACCAGGTTGTCCTTCTCGGACCGCAAGTGAAATACATGTTAAAGACACTCTCAGACAAGGCGGCTACGAAAGGCATTCCGGTGCAGCCCATCGACATGATGGACTACGGCATGCAGCGTGGCGATAAAGTACTGGACTATGCTCTGTCGCTCATCGAAGCGGCACACTAAAAGGTGTTCACATGAGTTCGTTATATCAATCCATGGTCGCGGTGATTGAGCAGTCAATTACCCCGCTGGCCGCAAAGCTGGGCCAGCAAAAGTATGTGATTGCCATCCGCGACGGCTTTACCGCCGCGCTGCCGTTTATGATCATCGGCTCGTTTATGCTGGTGTTCATCTTCCCGCCGTTCTCGGCGGATACCACCAACAGCTTTGCCCGCGGCTGGCTGGATTTCTCCCAGACCTATCGCGAACAGCTGATGCTGCCGTTTAACCTCAGCATGGGCGTGATGACCTTCTTCATTTCGGTGGGAATTGGGGCGAGCCTGGGGCGTCAGTTCAACCTCGACCCGGTGATGTCCGGCCTGCTGGCCTTTATGGCCTTCCTGCTGGTCGCCGCGCCGTATGCCGACGGCAAAATTTCGACCCAGTATCTCTCCGGCCAGGGCATCTTCACCGCGCTGATCACCGCCATTTACGCCACCCGCGTCTACGCGTGGCTGAAGCAGAACAACGTGACCATTCGCCTGCCGAAGGAAGTGCCAACCGGCGTGGCGCGCTCGTTTGAGATCCTGATCCCGGTGATGGTGGTGATCGGTACGCTGCACCCGCTGAACCTGTTCATCGAAGCGCAGACCGGAATGATCATCCCGCAGGCGATCATGCATCTGCTGGAGCCGCTGGTGTCCGCGTCTGACTCCCTGCCCGCGATTCTGCTCTCCGTGCTGCTGTGCCAGATCTTCTGGTTCGCCGGTATTCACGGCTCGCTGATCGTCACCGGCATCATGAACCCGTTCTGGATGGCGAACCTCTCGGCAAACCAGGCGGCGCTGGCGGCCGGCGCGGCGCTGCCGCACGTTTACCTGCAGGGCTTCTGGGATCACTACCTGCTGATTGGCGGCGTAGGCTCTACCCTGCCGCTGGCGTTCCTGCTGCTGCGCAGCCGCGTTACCCACCTGCGCACCATCGGCAAAATGGGCGTGGTGCCAAGCTTCTTCAACATCAACGAACCGATTCTGTTCGGCGCGCCGATCATCATGAACCCGATGCTGTTTATCCCGTTCGTGTTCGTTCCGCTGGTTAACGCCTGCCTGGCGTACGCGGCAACCAAACTCGGCTGGCTGGCGCAGGTCGTCTCGTTGACCCCGTGGACCACCCCTGCACCGATTGGCGCCTCGTGGGCGGCAAACTGGGCGCTGAGCCCGGTGGTGATGTGCCTGGTCTGTATGGTGATGTCCGCGCTGATGTACCTGCCGTTCCTGCGTGCCTATGAGCGTACGCTCATCAAAAACGAAGAGCAGAAGGCCCAGGCAACCGTCGGCGCCGCCGAGACCGCCAGCAATTGAGTCAAAGAGGAAGAGTCATGAAATACGCATTTCCCGATAACTTCTGGTGGGGCAGCGCAAGCTCCGCTCTACAGACCGAAGGGGCAAGAGAGGGGGAAACCACGTGGGATTACTGGTTTGCCCGCGAGCCGAACCGTTTTCACAACGGCGTGGGGCCGCAGCAGACCTCCACGTTTTATCAGCACTGGAAAACGGATATTCAGCTGTTAAAGCAGCTGAACCACAACAGCTTTCGCACCTCGATTAGCTGGGCGCGCCTGATCCCCGACGGTATCGGTGAAGTGAACCCGGAAGCGGTCGATTTTTACAATCAGGTCATTGATGAGCTGAATGAACAGGGCATCACGCCGTTTATGACCCTGTTCCATTTCGACATGCCGATGGCGATGCAGGAGATCGGCGGCTGGGAAAACCGTGACGTGGTGGACGCGTACGCCCGCTATGCGCAGATTTGCTTTGAGCTGTTCGGCGATCGCGTGCTGCACTGGTTTACCTTCAACGAGCCGATCGTGCCGGTGGAAGGCGGTTATCTGTACGACTTCCACTACCCGAACGTGGTGGATTTTCGTCGGGCAGCCACCGTGGCGTATCACACCGTGCTGGCCCATGCGAAGGCGGTGCAGGCCTACCGCGCCGGGCATTACGCGGGGGAGATTGGCATCGTGCTAAACCTGACGCCGTCGTACCCGCGCTCGCAGAACCCGGCAGACGTGAAGGCGGCGCACATCGCGGACCTGATGTTTAACCGCAGCTTCCTCGACCCGGTCCTGCGCGGCGAATACCCGGCAGATCTCGTAGCGCTGCTGAAATCCTGCGATCAATTACCCGCCTGTAAACCGGAAGACGGCTTCCTGATTGCGGAAGGGAAAATCGACCTGCTCGGCGTGAACTACTATCAGCCGCGTCGCGTGAAGTGTCGCGACAGCGCGGTGAACCCGCAGGCGCCGTTTATGCCGGAGTGGTTCTTCGATAATTACGAGATGCCGGGCCGCAAGATGAACCCGTACCGCGGCTGGGAAATCTACGAGCCGGGCATTTACGATATTCTGGTTAACCTGCGCGACAATTATGGCAACCCACGCTGCTTTATTTCTGAAAACGGCATGGGCGTCGAAAATGAGCAGCGCTTTATTGAAAATGGCCAGATTAACGATCAATACCGCATCGAGTTTATTTCCGAACATTTAGCCTGGCTGCATAAGGGTATTAGCGAAGGGTGCAATTGTCTCGGCTACCATATGTGGACGTTTATTGATAACTGGTCGTGGTGCAACGCGTATAAAAATCGCTACGGATTTATCCAGCTCGATTTAGAGACGCAGAAACGCACCATTAAGAAAAGCGGGGAGTGGTTTGCCGCCACCGCGTTAAATAATAGTTTTGATAAAGAGTAATGATGATGATCGCACTAGAAGAAGCCGTAATGGAAATTATCGTCAATGCCGGACAGTCCCGCAGCCTGTGCTTTGAAGCACTGCACGCGGCGCGCCAGGGCAACATTGACGAGGCCAAAAGCCTGCTGCGCGAAGCCGACGGCTACGCGCGCCAGGCGCACAAGATGCAGACCAAACTGATCGAGCAGGATGCGGGCGAAGGCCGCCAGCCGATGACGTTAATTATGGTGCACGCGCAGGATCATTTAATGAACTCCTTATTAGCGCGTGAACTGTCCGAAGAAATTATTCATTTATATCAGAGATAGTCTATGGCGAAATAATTAATGTAATACCTCTGTACCCTAAATAGAGATCCACTTGTTCTGATGATAGCGACATACTCTGTCAGATCGGAGCGGGATGGTTATTGTCTGAATAAAATTAAACTATATTGAGATAACCATGAATACGATTAAAAAACTTCCATTAACCATGGCGGTTATCGCCGCGCTTTGCCCAATTTCCGTGCTCGCACAGGAATTCACCCAGGAGCAAATCGACGCCATTGTGGCGAAAGCGGTGGATAAAGCCCTGGCCGAACGTCAGGCCAAAATGGATGCGGCGGTCGCGAAAAAAGCGGACGTGGTGACCGAGCCGCAAAGCGCGGCGCAATCTCCGGATATGGCGATCCCGTTCGGCATTAAATTTACCGGCTACGCCCGCTACGGCGCGCACTTCCAGGCCGCCGATCAGAAATACGTCGCGGTGGACGGTTCATACAACGGCGCGTCCGCAATTGGTCGTCTGGGCAACGAAGGCAACGGTGGGGAATTCCAGCTATCCAAGGCCTTCAAGGGTGAAAACGGCGCCATCTGGGACGTTAACGTGATGATCGATCACTGGGGCGACGAAGTTAACCTGAAAAAAGCCTACGCGGGGGTGACCAACATTATGGCCTCCAACCCGAACGCCTATTTCTGGGCAGGCCGTGACTTCCACCAGCGTCCGCAGCAGGGCATCAACGATTACTTCTGGATGAACCACGACGGCCAGGGCGCCGGGGTGAAGAACTTCGACATTGGCGGCGTGCAGTTCGACGTGGCCGCCGTGGCGGCAGTGGAATCCTGTAGCCCGGAAGTGATGGAAGACGAAGCCAACCCGTCGCGCATCACCTGTACCGGCGGTTCCGGCACGGGCGACAAAGGCAACTATGCCGCGACTTCAAAAATCCACGGCATGAAGCTCGGCCCGATCGACATGGAGCTGTACGCCAACTACGGCTTTGACTCCAAAGCGGTGGAGAGCGACGAGCGTCTGAACGCGTGGCAGGGCGGCGTGGTGCTGAGCCACACCAATGACAGCGGCGTGAACAAGGTTATTGCCCGCTACTCCGATAACGCGGACAACAGCGTGTTCAACAAAACCGAGGATCTGACCACGGTCTACGCCAGCTTCGAAGGGCTGTACAAATTCACCCAGGCCACGCAGGTGGAGTACATCCTCGCCTTCCACGACTACGACAACAGCCGCGATAAGACCGATAACCGCAAGAACTACAACGCCATCGTGCGACCGATGCACTGGTGGAACGACGTTCACTCCACCTGGCTGGAAGCTGGCTGGCAGCACGTGGATTACGACAACGGCGGCGACAACAAGGGCTGGAAGCTGACCCTGTCCCAGAACATGTCTATCGCCATGGGGCCGGAGTTCCGCCCGATGCTGCGCTTCTACGTGACCGGCGGCAAAGTGGATAACGAACGCACCGCGCGCGTGAACAACACCAAAGACGAAACGCTCGACGACTTCAACGTCGGCGCGATGTGGGAGGCGTGGTTCTAAGCAAGGTAGAAGCAAAACGGCAACGAGAGTTGCCGTTTTTAGTTTTGCCCCCTCTCCCCGTGGGTGTACGGTCCGGGGTGAGGGCATCAGGCCGCACGCAACCATGCTATGCTGTTGACCGAATTAACGACAACATCGCAGGGGAGAAAATGGGTTCCACACGTAAAGGGATGCTAAACGTCCTGATCGCCGCCGTTTTATGGGGCAGTTCCGGCGTTTGCGCGCAGTACATCATGGAGAAAAGCCACATTTCTTCGCCTTACCTGACCATGGTTCGCCTGCTGTTTACCGGCGTGATCCTGCTGACGCTTTCTTTCGTGCACGGCGATAAGATTTTCTCGGTCATCAAACATCGCAAAGACGCCCTCAGCCTGCTGATTTTCTCACTCGTCGGCGCGCTCACCGTGCAGCTCACCTTCCTGCTGACGATTGAGAAATCCAACGCAGCCACCGCTACCGTGCTGCAGTTTCTCTCGCCGACCATCATTGTGGCGTGGTTCGCCCTGGCGCGGAAAAAGCGCCCCGGCGTGTTTGTGCTGTCGGCCATTTTAACGTCGCTTGTCGGTACCTTCCTGCTGGTCACCCACGGCGACCCGACCTCGCTCTCCATCTCGCCTGCCGCGCTGTTCTTCGGTATCGCCTCGGCGTTTGCCGCCGCGTTTTACACGACGTACCCGTCAACGCTTATCGCCCGCTACGGCACGCTGCCGATTGTCGGCTGGAGTATGTTGATCGCCGGGCTAATGCTGACGCCGTTCTACGCCGGACGCGGGACCACCTTTGTGATTGACGGCAGCCTGCTGCTGGCGTTTTTCTACCTGGTGGTGATTGGCACGGCGCTGACGTTCAGCCTGTATCTGAAAGGCGCGCAGATGATCGGCGGGCCGAAGGCGAGCATTCTGAGCTGCGCCGAGCCGCTGAGCAGCGCGCTGCTGTCGGTGATTTTGCTGGGCGTGGCGTTCACCCTGCCGGACTGGCTGGGCACGCTATTGATTGTGTCGTCGGTGGTGCTGATTTCGATGGATTCGAGAAGACGGGTTCAGACATCGGCGTAGCCTGATGCCCTCACCCCAACCCTCTCCCACGGGAGAGGGAGAAAAGCACTACTTCGCCTTAACCTTCCCCGCCACCAGTAGCGCCGTCAGCAGCATCAGCGTACCGGAAATCACCAGCGGTGAGGTCAGCCCCAAATGGTCGAGCGCCACGCCGCCAATGGCCGCGCCGCAGGTGTTCGCCAGCTGGATCACCGCCACCTGAATCGACCCGGCTTTTTCCGCCTGATCGGCCAGCGTGCGGGTGATCCACGTCGACCAGCCCACCGGCACCAGCGCAAAGGCAAAGCCCCAGATAATCGCAATCGCAGACGCCACCCACTTATCGCTGCCCCACAGCACCAGCACCGCCGCGCTCGCCGCCAGCACCAGCGGCGCACCCGCCAGCGCCACCTTCAGGGAGCGTTTCAGGAACTGCGAAGACAGCGAGGTGCCGACAAAGCTGGCGATACCGAAACTCAGCAGCACCAGCGTCAGGCCGTCCACGTCAAAGCCCGCCATGGTCATAAACACCGGGCGGATGTAGGTAAAGAAAGCAAACTGCCCGGCAAAGGACATAAAGATAGCGGTCATCCCCGCCAGCACGCCGGGGCGCTTCAGCAGCGCGAACATGTTCTGTTTGTGGTGCGCCGCTTCGCCCGGCAGGGACGGCAGCGCCTTCCACACCCAAATGATGCAGAGCAGGCCCATCACCGCCGCCGCGTTAAAGACGTTACGCCAGCCGATAATCCCGCCGAGGAAACTGCCTAACGGCGCGGCGATCACCAGCGCGATAGAGACCGCACCGAAGATAACGGAAAGCGCTTTTGGCACCGTCCGCGCGGGCACCAGGCGCATGGTCAGCGAGGCCGACATCGCCCAGAAACCGCCTAATCCCAGCCCCAGGCAGGCGCGCCCCAGCAGCAGCAGGGTGAAGCTTTCCGCGAAAGAGACCAGCAGGCAGGAGAGCGTCAGCAGCACGCTGAACAGGATGACCACCCTGCGGCGGTCGATGGTGCCAATCACCTGGGTGATAAACAGGCTGGCGAACATCGCCACAAACGCGGTGACGGTAACGGACTGCCCCGCCACGCCTTCGGAAATGCCCAGATCCTGCGCCATCGGCGTCAGGAGGCTCACCGGCAGAAACTCAACGGTAATCAGGCAGGCGACGCAGAACGCCACGGCGAAAACGGCCGACCAGTTGGGGCGAGAAACCTCTTTGGTCTGCTGTCTGGTCGTGGGCTGGATATGTTCTGTCATGGCGTCACCTGAAGATAAAAACGTGCGGAAAAGTCGCGCAGTTTATCATCAAAAGTGTGACGGATTTAACGATTTGACAACTTTTGTCGTTTTTACAGGGGATCAGTGCAGGTAAAACACGCCCTCTTCCGGCAGGAAGAGCTGGTTATAGCGCAGCTGGAAGGCGTTTAGCTCCTGCGGATCGGGCTCCATCTCGCGCATAAAGCCAAGCGCCAGACGAATTTGCGCATCGGTAATGGGTGCAGCAAGGCGGGCTTTACGCAGCATGCGGTGCCATGTATGCAGGTTCTCCTCGCTGCCGTCGACGATGCAGACCTGCCAGATCAGCAGCACCTGCGCGGCGTTTTGCAGATGCGCCTCGTCCGGCCGCTCAAGGTAGCGGATAAACTCATTGCCGGGCGTTTTACCGAACTGGTCGATCATCGACTCAACCGGCATCGGGGTGATCCCCAGACGCTCGCTCAAACGTTTGATGGCGCGGCGGGAATCTGAGGTCAGGACGCGAAATCCCACCACAAACACCACGGCAAGCGTTGCCAGCATTATCCAGACCATGCGTTCTCCTATGAATAGCCGCTCATCATAGCGGGAAACGCAGGGCGTCGACAGCGACAGGCATAAAAAAGCCCGGCATCACACACCGGGCAAAGAAGTTACCTGCACACTCAGGCTGTTTTTAATTTCTGCGCACGATTCTCGCGGCGAATCTTACGTTCTTCCAGCACCGCTACCATCGCCATCAGGACGATACAGCCGATGGCCGCCGCATCCAGCGCCGCGAAGGTGCCCGCCCAGCCGGTGAGGCCGAAAATTGGCGTGCCGTCGGCGATCATCCCCAGACCCAGCTTGGCGAAGCTGTCGCCGATCAGGTAGGCGAAGGTGCCTTTAATCCCATCGGCGGCGCCGATCGCTTTTTTCGGTACGAAGCCGACTGCCGCCACGCCGATCAGCAGCTGCGGACCAAACACCAGGAAGCCGAGCGCGAACAGGGACGCCAGGTAAACGTACTGGTTGCTGGCGTGCTGGTAGACGCCGAGGGTGGCGATAATCAGCGCCAGCGCAACGCAGGCCACCAGCGCACGACGGCCGTTGGCGAGATCCGAGAGCCAGCCCCACAGCAGCGTGCCGACCAGCGCGCCCACTTCAAACAGGGTGAAGCCCTGAATCGCCACTTCTTTAGAAAGCTTCAGTTCCTGGAAGGCATACACCGTCGACCACTGGTCGATGCCGATACGCACTACGTACAGGAAAATGTTTGAGAAGCAGAGCAGCCAGATCACTTTGTTTTTCAGCACGTACTCAACAAAGATCTGCCATTTGGACATCTCGTTTTCTTCGGTCTCTTTGTCCTCTTCGCTGATCTCCTCGCCGAACAGCTCTTCGGCTTTACCGAGGCCGTACGATTCCGGGGAGTCACTACCGTAGCGCAGGCCGATAAAGCCGACAATCAGGGCGATAATCGACGGGAAGATAAACATGCCGATCACGTGGCCGTCGAACAGGTAGTTAGCGCCAAACAGCGCCACGCCAGCCGCACCGGCACCGCCGAGGTTGTGGGAGATGTTCCACATGCCGAGGTACGAACCACGCTTGCGGCGCGGGGTCCATTTGGTGATGGTGGAGTAGCTGCACGACCCGCCGGTACTCTGGAAGAAACCGCTCAGGGCGTAGAAGGCGATCATCAGGAACAAGCTAACGGACCCTGCGCCCATGCTGGCGCTGAAGCCGAGCATACAGATGGCGGAGAGGATCAGCATAAACGGCAGGAACTGCTTGGTGTTTTTGCCATCCGCGTAGTAGGACACGACGGTTTTACCCACGCCGTAGGTGATGGAGAAGCCCAGGCCAATCATCCCCAGCTGCGTCATGCTCAGCCCATAGGTTGAGATCATGTCGTTCTGCGCGATGTTAAAGTTTTTGCGGATCAGGTACATGGTCAGGTAGCCGATGAAGACCACCAGATAGGACTGCATGAACGGTTTGAACCACATCTTGCGCCGCACGTCGAGCGGCAGATCCAGGGTCGGCTTGCGCACCTGGTTGAGGAAGGCCAGCATGGTTTGCTCCTGAGCTGATTTTTACCTGCGAATGGCAGGCATTGTAAAAATCAGCCGGGAGAGATGCCTGAGACAGCGTCCAGGTAAAACCGGGAAAATTTCCTGGTTTTGCGCCATTCGGGGTGAAAAGGTGAGACGCATCACGCTTCGCTCACCTCGCGCGGGGCCTGCGCGTGCAGGAAGGGCAGCAGCAGCAGCGCGGAGATCCCCGCCGCGATAGCGATCACCGCGAAGAAACCGCTCCAGTGCCAGACGTCGATCACCCGCGCCAGCGGCCAGCCGGAGAGCGATGCGCCGAGGTAGGCAAACAGCCCGACAAAGCCCGTCGCCGCGCCTGCCGCCTCTTTGTGGGAACACTCCGCCGCCGCCATGCCGATCAGCATCTGCGGGCCAAACACGAAGAAGCCGGTGGTGAAGAAGCACGCCGCCTGCATCACGTAGCTGGCGAACGGCATCAGCCACAGCGAGCCGACGGAGAGCAAAATCCCGGCGGCGAAAATCAGGTTCATCGGGCCACGGTTGCCGTTGAACAGCTTGTCCGATCCCCAGCCCGCCACCAGCGCGCCGATAAACCCGCCCAGCTCGAACATCGTCACCGCCGAGTTGGCGGTCACCAAATCCACGCCGAGCGTCTCGGACATGTACAGGTTGCCCCAGTCGTTGATGGCCGCGCGCACCACGTAGACCAGCACGTAGCAGAGCGACAGCAGCCAGATGTACGGGTTTTTCAGCACGTACTTGGTGAGGATCTCTCTGCGGGTCAGCCCCGCGCCCTCCTGCTGCTGGGCAATCTCCATCTCGTCGTGCCGCCAGTCGCCCACCGCAGGCAGGCCGACGGTTTGCGGCCTGTCGCGCAGGCGCCAGCAGAGGAACAGCCCGGCAATTATCGCCAGGCCACCGGCAATCATCATCCCCGCGCGCCAGCCGTAGTGCAGCGCCGCCGCCCCCACCACCATCGGGATCAGCGCCCCGCCGACGTTATGCGCGGTGTTCCAGATTGCCCACCAGCCGCCGCGCTCGTTG
The DNA here is from genome assembly GCF_055666685.1 of Enterobacter sp. E14S. Lineage (NCBI taxonomy): Bacteria > Pseudomonadati > Pseudomonadota > Gammaproteobacteria > Enterobacterales > Enterobacteriaceae > Enterobacter > Enterobacter sp. E14S. Next base: position 15,786 of record NZ_JBVODQ010000014.1, read on the forward strand.
CGCGAATACCAGGCGGTAAGCAGGCGGGCGCAGACCGGCGCGCCCCAGCCCTGGAAAAAGGCGTTCAGCGCCCACAGCAGGGCAAAGGCCCAAAGCGACGTCGAGAAGCCAAACAGGATATTCACCACGCCGGTGGCGATCAGCCCAACGCCCATGAAATAGCGCGCGTTGGAGCGGTCGCTGACGATGCCGGAGAAGAACTTCGACAGGCCGTAGGTGATGTAAAACAGCGTCGCCAGCAGGCCGATATCGGTGCGCGTCATCACGCCGCTGGCGAGGATTTCCGGCGCGGCGGCGTTGAAGCTTTTGCGGGTGAAGTAGAACAGCGCGTAGCCGAGCCAGATGGTCATCAGGATATGGCGACGCCAGTAGCGGTAGCGGGCGTCGATTTCCGCTTTATCGCCAATCGGCGCGGCGCTGGCAGGGGTTTTAAACATGGTAACTCCGTAGCGGCAGGCTGACGCTGACGCGCGTCCCGTGGGTGCAGGAGAGGTTCAGCGTGCCGCCCAGCGCCTTCACGCGCTCGCGCATGCCCGCCAGGCCAAAGCCCTGCTGGCCGGAGCCCGGCGGCAGGCCGCAGCCGTCGTCTTCAATCACCAGCATCAGGCGCTCGTCCTGCTGCCAGCCCTGGATGGTGACCGCGCTGGCGCTGGCGTGCTTGACGATGTTGTTCAGCCCCTCCTGACAGACGCGGAACAGCGTCACGCGCTGGCCTTCGCTGAGCGAAGATTCGTTAATGCGCCAGTCGAGATGGCTGACAATACCGCGGCTTTCCAGCTCCATCTCGCGCATCAGGGAACGTACCGCCTGCTCAAGCGTAAGGTCGTCAAGCTGGCGCGGGCGCAGCCGTCCTAACAGGCGACGAACGGAATCATAGACGCCCAGCGAAAGCTGTTCGATATGCGCCCCGCCCTGCTTCACGCCTGCGTTTTCTGCCGCCAGGCGCTGGACAATGCCTGCCTGGGTGCGGATAGCGGTGATGGTCTGGCCGATATCATCGTGCAGCTCGCGGGCCACCTCCTGCCGCACGCTCTCTTCGGTTTCCAGCAGACGCTCCGCCAGGCGGCGGTTGCGCGCCAGCTCGGTTTGCAGGGACTGGTTCAGCTCGCGCAGGCGCTGAATGCCCGCGCCGAGCAGCAGCCCGGTCAGGCTTTGGGCCAGCAGGGAGAGCAGCAGATCCACGGGATGATCGTGCCAGGTCTGGCTGGCGATCAGCGCGATAGCGTTCATCAGCGTGGCGATCAGCGCCCCCTGCCAGCCGTAGTGCCAGGCCAGGGCGATAATCGGCAGCGCCAGACAAAACGGCGTGAAGCGTGAAAGCTCGGCGGGCAGGCCAAGCTGGAGCCACAGGCTCACCACAAACAGCAGCAGATACCAGATGAGGTGCCGGGCGCGCCAGTTCACCGGCTGGGAAACCAGCGCCGGGCCGAGCGGCTGCCAGACGGTGCTGGTGAGGTAGTGCCAGATCACGAGGCAGGTTGGCGCGAGCGTCAGGCCGCCGGTCAGTGTCAGCAGCAACGCGTTGAGCATCTCCTTCTCGCCGATCCACGGAAGCGACTGTAGCAGCGCGGCGGCCATCAGCGCCGCCCCCTGCCGCAGCAGCGTGCGCCAGTCGCGCTGGTGGCGGTAGCGGGAAATAAGGGCAACCGGGAGAAGCGTCAGCAGGCTTCCGGTCATCAATAAGGGCAGGTGCGCGAGGGCAACCTCCTGCGCCAGCCAGACCAGCATCAGCCATTCAGCACCGAGCAAAACGGGCCAGTAGGCGCGCGGACACTGGAGCATTAACCCCAGACGCAGGCCGAAGGGGAACAGCAGCACCGCCAGCTCCGGGCGTTCCACCAGGTGCAGGCTGATGCTCCACAGGCAAAACCAGGCGGCGGAGAAGATAAAAAAGCTGGCGACAACGGCGATCAGCCGTGAAAAAGCGGAACTCATTGCCAGCTGTCAAACATACGGCGCGCCAGCTCAACGTCGTTGCTGACGTTGAGTTTTTCCATCAGGTTGGCGCGGTGGACGTGCACGGTTTTCGGGGACAGATCCAGCTCGGCGGCAATCTCTTTCACCGACATCCCCTGCGCGAGTTTTTCCGCAACCTGACGCTCGCGCCGGGTGAGCGGATCCTGACGTCCGGCCGCCAGCTTGATGGCGATATCCGGCGTTAAATAGCAGCCGCCGGTGGAGACGGTGCGCACGGCGGCGATCAGTTCGTCGGGGCTACAGCGCTTGGAGAGAAAGCCGCGCGCGCCCGCGTTGAGCGCCTGCTCGACCAGCGCCGGGCTGTCGTGGACCGACAGCATAATCGTCGACATCCCTTTCGGCAGCTGGCTTAGCAGCTCCAGCCCGGAGAGATCCGGCATCGAGATGTCGCAGATACAGACCTGCACCCCGCGCCCCGGCAGGCCCGCCAGCGCCTCGCGACCGGAGCCAAACTCGGCCACGACCTGAAAATCCGGTTCGAGGTTTAAAAGCTGGGCAAAGCCGGAGCGGACGATAAGGTGGTCGTCGATGAGAGCGATGGTGGTCATGTGTGTTCCTGCGGTCTGAAAGCGCCGGATGGCGCTGCGCTTATCCGGCCTGCAAGCGCGACGCCTGCAGGCCGACCAGGGCGCTTACCTTAAGCGATTTATTCGAAAAACACCGCAATTTTGTTAAACATGGTGGGATCGGACTGGTTGCGCGCCACTTTGGTGACGTCTTCCAGCTTGTCGATCTGCGCCATCATCTGCTCAAGACGCTGGTCGTCGTTGACCAGTAGCCAGATGCGGCTGTGCTCGCTGCCCTGAATCGGCAGACAAAGAATGCCTTCCACGTTAAACGCCCGGCGGGCAAAAAGCCCGCAGACGTGGGTCATGACGCCAGGGTGGTTGCGGACGGTGAGTTCCAGAATGACGTTTTCATGTTGTTTCTGCATGGCTTATTCTCCCACCATCTCAGTATTTGCCGCTCCCGGCGGCACCATCGGATACACTTTTTGTTTAGGGTCGATACGCACGTGGATCAGCGCCGGACCTGGGCGAGAAATCGCCGCCTGCAGCGCCGCGTGGGCATCCTCTTCGGCGTTCAGATCGCAGGTGTGCAGGCCGAAACCGGCGGCAATCTGCATAAAGTTAATCATCCCCGGATAGGTCGCGGCAAACACGCCCTGCTTGTAGAACAGGCTCTGCTGCTGGTGCACGAGCCCCAGCGCCTCGTTGTTCATCAGGATGATTTTCACGTCTAACTGGTTTTCGGCCGCGGTGGCCATTTCCTGAATGTTCATCATCAGGCTGCCGTCGCCGGAGAAGCAGATGACCTTGCGGTCCGGGTTGGCGAGCGCCGCACCCACGGCTGCGGGCAGGCCGAAGCCCATGGTTCCCAGACCGCCGGAGGTCAGCCACTGGCGCGGACGGTTCAGCGGGTAGGCCTGGGCGGTCCACATCTGATGCTGACCCACGTCGGTGGTGATAATTGCGCTGTCGTCCACGCAGGCGGCCACGGCGTTGATAAGACCGTAGTGGCTCAGCGGATCGCCTTCGGTTGGGATGGCGCCCGGGAACTCGCGCTGCAGATCGGCCACCAGCTGACGCCAGTCGGCGCGCTCGGCTGCGTCGGTCTGCGGGATCAGCTGCGCCAGCACCTCGGCCACGTCGCCCTGAATCGCCACGTGCGGCTGCTTGATTTTACCCAGCTCGGCGCGATCGATATCCACGTGAATGATCTTCGCGTTCGGGCAGAACTGCTCGGTTTTGCCAATCGCCCGGTCATCAAAACGCGCGCCCATAACAATCAGCAAATCAGCCTCTTGCAGGATGTAGTTGGTGCTGCGCGCGCCGTGCATGCCCAGCATGCCGAGAGAGAGCGGGTGCGCTTTAGGCAGCATGCCCAGCGCCATCAGGGTCATGGTGGTCGGCAGGTTGGCTTTTTCCGCAAACTGGCGGATTTCATCCGCGGCGTTAATCGCCCCGCCGCCCAGATAGAGCACCGGGCGTTTGGCGGCGTTAATCATAGCGGCGGCGTCGCGCACGCTCTCAGCGCTGAATTCCGGCGCGGGGGCACGGTCGCCCGGCTCCGGCAGGACGTCTATCTCGATCTCTGCGGTCTGGACATCCTTAGGAATGTCTATCCACACCGGGCCCGGGCGGCCGGATTGCGCAATGCGGAACGCATCGCTGATAACCTGAGGAAGCTCGCTGATGTCGCGAACTAAATAGTTATGTTTGGTGATGGGGATAGAGATGCCGTAGGTGTCCACTTCCTGGAACGCATCGGTGCCGATCATCGAGGACGGTACCTGGCCGGTAATGCAGATCAGCGGAATGGAGTCGAGACGCGCGTCGGCGATGGCGGTCACCAGGTTGGTTGCGCCAGGGCCGCTGCAGGCCATACAGACCGCCGGTTTGCCCTGAGTACGCGCCATGCCCTGAGCAATAAAGCCTGCCCCCTGCTCGTGGCGCGCCAGCACGTGGCGGATCTGCGTGCTTTGGCTTAACGCATCGTACAGCGGCAGCACCGTACCGCCAGGAATGCCCGCAACCGTGGTGATGCCCTGCCGTTCCAGCAGATGAACGATCAGCTGCGCGCCAGTAAAACACGTCGTGGTGGATGTTGTGCCCGAAATTGCCATGCTCCAGTCCTTTTATTCTGAGCCAGCCTTCCGGGGAGGGTCCTAAACGAAAAACCCCGCCCGGTTTGCGCCGGCGGGGTTTTGGATTCGTGTGTTGATCCAGTCCCTACGGCGCATTGCCGACGACCACCACCACACGCACGACGACCACTGCGGCTGGTTGCGCAGTTTTTAGTAGGGTCGAAGTGAAGATGGATGAAGTCATTGGGGACCTGTGTTTGGAATCATTGATGGAATTTATACAAACACAGGTTTTCTGGCGTGACAATGGAAATATTTTCATCTGCGCAAAAATGCGCCAGGGATCACGTTTCAGTAGGTTGCTCGCTCATTCCAGGAATCGCTATAGATGACATTGCCGTCGCAATGCTTCCAGGTGATTTTCTCGTAGCGTATGAGAACCGTTTCAAGGTGTGTTCCGGTGTTTGCGCCGGGATACAGGTCTGGTGTGATTGAGGTTATTTTCACATTCTCCAGGAGGATATTAAAATACTCCTGTTCTAAACCCGCCTCATTAACCTGGTACATCTTAATGGTGGCTGACTGGAGCGTTCTTCCTGTACTCAGCGCTCGAAATAAAACCGGGGTTACACGATCAAATTCCTTCTGAAACATAACGGGCATGTGTATGCGCGTCCCCGTCAACTTCCCGGTATTCCCGTTGACAGGAATGTTAACATTATGAGTGAACGATTTGAGTTCAATTGCACCTTCACGTCCTGACACAAGGCAAGGTCCAACCATGGGAGAACCATTTTCATCTGTTAGAAACAAATAAGCTGGGTTTGACATAAAAAATCCTTTTTATAAATTCAATCGTACTTATCAAAGCGGCCGAAAATTATCGGATGCACAATAATAAACACAACAATAGAAATGAATGTTAGTAATACCCAGTGGTCAGGCACCAACCACAGGAACAAAGAGGCGCACGCAAAAATATAAACGGGGAATAAAACATCCGAAAACAGAATTGATAGCAGACTCTTAAACATGCCTCTTGTCCTTTAAGTCGTCATAAATTGCATCGAAATCCTTATAGAATCCCATTTGTACTTTCTTAATGAGCTCGGACAGGAAAGGCTCAATAAAGTAGTAAAGCATCTCCAGTTGTGCGGCATAGAGGGTGGCGTAATACTGAGGATCCAGTGTTTTCAGGCGACGGGCAGCAAGAGCGCACTTCTGGTCTGTTCCAATCAATTGAAGCGCCATGACAACGTTAGGTACGCGGCGTGCAAGCCGTTCGACGACGATTTCCGAGAGCAGGCCTGATTCGGAAAGGGATTTGGCCAGCCCCAATGCTATCGCTAAACGCATGGCCTTGTTTGTTGGTATGTTTTTAACAAGTCCGGTGACTTTTGAATCCATCTTACGAACGCGATTTTGTTCATTTCCATTTTCAGAATCGGTAATAACACGTTCAAAATAAAGATAGAGCATGCGTGCTATTACATCGCGATAACGGTAAAGCGAGAGAATTGAGAGGTACATTCTCTTTTCTTCTGAGAGAAGCTCATCACACACATCGTGATAGCTGGGGATTACGCATGATGAGTACCAGCTTACGCGTTCGATTCCTGAGTAAATATCAGAACCGATCCCCTTTAATGCTCTCCATGTCCCTGCAACGCCTTGCTGTCCATAAATAGCCAACTGCCTGTCACTCTGGAACTTCATCTTTAAATAATCAGATGCTTGCATAATGTATCCATACAATATTTGCGACTCTTGTAATATACATTGGAAAGCGCTGAGTTTCAAATAAGTGAAATTATTTCAACAAAACATTCACGTAAAAAATAAATTAGCTCATTTTTATTTATTATTGTTATACGCGAAGTAATTAAATTACTTGAGAGGTATTAGTAAGTTATATTAGTTTACACATTAAGTGGTGTTATCTTACAAAATGAATCTAATACCTCTCCATTAAACAGAGCGGCTTAAGCGATCCGGCTAGCCCACTTCGAAGCCAAGCAGCAGAACCCTCGCTCATCCAGCAGTTTTTTATGAGGCACATCAGAAAACAAAAAACCCCGCCGGAGCGAGGTTTTTATCAGGGTTTTGCGGTTGGTCGCCGCAGAACACACTGTGTTACGTCAACGCAAAAAGTATACGCGATCGAAGACGAACGCGCAATTCAGGCACGGATTTTGACGTTTTTGAGTATGGATGGGGTTTCGGGTTTTGTCCAAAAAATACTGTTCATGCATACAGTATTTATCTATACTGAGGGTGTTCGCAGTGAGCGAGGGGGCCGCAGTTTTACCGGCGCAACGAAGTCCTGGCTGAAACGGGTGGTGCCGTCAGTGCCTTAACCCCTGAAGTGAGCACACTGTGTTACGTCAATCCAGGTGCTGGCAACAGGCGGCGGAAAGGTACGCCAGCATCGTGCTCCTTTTAACCAAAAGGAGACGCGTATGAGCGTAGTGGATATGGTGATACTTATCCTCAAACTCATTGTTGCAGTACTGCAACTGCTTGATGCTGTCCTGAAATTCCTTCGGTAATTCAGGTTCAAGTCGCACCTGAGAGGGGCGGGCAACCGCCCCTCTTTAATAACGAGGGAATGCTATGTCGCGTCTGTTAATTGAGCCTGTCACACCGGATGAACCGGGGTATATCGCCCTGAAGGCTGAAAGTATCGCACTGAATTTCAACATGCTGCGCAGGCTGGAAGAGAACTGGCAGCGCGGCGAGAACCGCTTTAACGCGCCGGGAGAAAAGCTGCTGGGCGCGTTTCTTAACGGCAAGCTGGTCGGCGTATGCGGCCTCAACCGCGATCCGTTCAGCCAGCAGCCGCGCGCCGGACGTATTCGCCATCTCTACGTCAGCGAGAAGTGCCGCGGGCTGGGCATTGGCAAACAGCTTTTAACCGTGGTGATGGCCGATGCCAGCATCTGGTTTGATTTTCTGAATACCCACGCGCCGGACACCGCGTATGGCTTCTATCGCCAGGCGGGTTTTACGCTGGTCTCGGACGAACCGCGGGTGACGCACCGCCTTTTTTGTGCCGTGTAACCGGCTGGCAGCATCAGGGTGTGAATGTTACAGTTGAGTGACAATTCATCACCCGATACGCCATGACCACCACCGTTTTCTGCATTTTGCTCTTCGCCGCGCTGCTGCATGCCAGCTGGAACGCCATCGTTAAGGCCGGAACGGACAAGCTCTATTCCGCCATCAGCGTTAGCGGATCCGCCACGGTTATCGCTCTGGTCTTACTGCCGTTTTCCCCACAGCCATCTGCTGCAAGCTGGCCGTTTTTGATCGTCTCCTGCGCCTTACAGGTGGTGTACACCGTGCTGGTAGCGAAGACCTATCAGGTCTCCGATATGAGCCAGACCTATCCGCTGATGCGCGGCACCGCCCCGCTGCTGGTGGCGCTGATCGGCGTGCTGGCGCTCGGCGATCGTCTCTCCTGGCTCGCCTGGTCCGGCATCGGGGTAATTTGCCTTTCGATTCTGGCGATGGCGATGCATGGCCGCATGCAGTCACGCAAAGGGATCGGGCTGGCGCTGCTGAACGCCTGCTTTATTGCCGGGTATACGCTGGTGGACGGCACCGGCGTGCGTCTGTCGGACACCGCGCTGGGCTATACGCTGTGGACCTTCTTTATGAACGGCTTCTGCCTGTTGAGTTGGGCGATGGTGGCGCGTCGGCGCGAGGCGTCCGGCTACCTGCGCCTGCACTGGAAAAAGGGGTTACTCGGCGGGGTGGGCACCATGGGCTCTTACGGTCTGGCGCTTTGGGCAATGACGCAGGCACCGCTGGCGGTGGTCGCGGCGCTGCGTGAAACCTCCATACTCTTTGGGGCATTGATCGCGTTTGTCCTTTTAAAAGAGAAGGTTGCGGGCCTGCGTATCGCGGCGGCGCTGGGTATTGCCGGCGGCGCCATTCTGCTGCGCATGGCGTAAATCACTGGCAACATTAGTTGCCGATCTTGTTTACAAATCCTGCCTTTCCCGGTTTTTTCATTCACCACGACAATGCTTAAATTGTCATCTCTCTGTGGTAGATTCCTCGCGCATTTATGGGAATGCGCAGTCACTTATTCTTCATTTTTCTCTTTTGGCAAAAGTATTCAGCGACATGAAAAAACAAAGGAACGTTAACTTATTGTTGATGCTGGTGTTACTGGTGGCCGTCGGTCAGATGGCGCAAACCATCTACATTCCGGCGATTGCCGACATGGCAAAGGAATTGAACGTCCGCGAGGGTGCGGTGCAGAGCGTGATGGCAGCCTACCTGCTGACCTATGGCGTTTCGCAGCTCTTCTACGGCCCGCTGTCTGACCGCGTCGGGCGTCGCCCGGTGATCCTGGTGGGCATGAGCATTTTCATGGTGGCGACGGTGATTGCCATTACCACGCACAGCCTGACCGTACTGATTGCCGCCAGCGCCCTGCAGGGCGTCGGGACCGGCGTCGGTGGGGTGATGGCACGAACCTTACCGCGCGATATGTATCAGGGCACCCAGCTCCGTCATGCCAACAGCTTGTTGAATATGGGTATTCTGGTCAGCCCGCTTCTCGCCCCGCTGATTGGCGGCCTGCTGGACACAATGTGGTCCTGGCGAGCCTGCTACGCCTTCTTGCTGGTGCTCTGCGTGATTGTCACCTTCAGCATGGCGCGCTGGATGCCGGAAACGCGCCCGCAGGACGCACCGCGCACGAAGCTTATCACCAGCTATAAAACGCTGTTCGGCAACGGGTCGTTTACCTGCTACCTGCTGATGCTGATCGGCGGCCTGGCGGGTATCGCGGTGTTTGAAGCCTGCTCCGGCGTGCTGCTGGGCGCGGGGCTTGGCCTGAGCAGCATGGTCGTGAGTATTCTGTTTATTCTGCCGATCCCGGCAGCGTTCTTCGGCGCGTGGTTTGCCGGACGCCCAAATAAACGCTTCTCCACCCTGATGTGGCAGTCGGTGATCAGCTGTCTGCTGGCGGGTCTGATGATGTGGATACCGGGGCTGTTTGGCGTGATGACGGTCTGGACGCTGCTCATCCCGGCAGCGCTGTTCTTCTTCGGCGCGGGGATGCTGTTCCCGCTGGCGACCAGCGGCGCGATGGAGCCGTTCCCGTTCCTCGCAGGCACGGCTGGCGCGCTGGTAGGCGGTTTGCAGAATATCGGCTCCGGCGCGCTGGCCTGGCTCTCGGCCATGATGCCGCAGACCGGGCAGGCTAGTTTGGGCCTGCTGATGACGCTGATGGGGCTGCTGATTTTACTGTGCTGGCTGCCGCTGGCGTCGCGCGTTCCGCATCACGAGCAGCCGGTTTAAGCGCATGATGGCCCGGCTTCTCGCCGGGCTTTTCACAGGCAGGCGTTATCATCGCCTGCAGTAAGGGCTCTGGCGCAGGCCGCCAGGCCCCCTCTTCCCCGTCGTAAAACTGGAAATCCGCGTTAAGCGCATACGGGATTTTCGCTTTTTGCAGTTCGCAGGCCATAAAGGTGGCGAAGGCCATTTGCGAAGCGGTTGGCGTGAGGTGGTTTGACTCTCCCACGCCCCAGCCCCCGACCCAGCTAACGTGACCGGTTTTTTGCTGCCAGTGCAGGGCGGTATTGATGCGATTATGGATAGCCGCTTTCTCCGCCGCCGTGCCGGACGTCCACGGGTATTTACCACCATTTTTCAGCGGCCCCCACGGGAAAATATGCCACTCCGCCAGCAGGTAGTTTTGGCTGTGCGCGGGCAGCTTCAGGCTGGATAAATCCTCCGGCGCGGCGCGCAGGCGTGGCGCAATAAAGATCATGCGCTGCGGGTCCATGTCGTGGATCGCTTTAATGGTTTTTTCATACACGCGGTTTAGCGACGCGAGGTTGTGGTTAAGCTTGTCGGCAGGCTCATAAATGAGATCAAAACCCAGCAGCGGATAGCTCTGACCGAAATAGTGCGCCACGGCAATCCACCAGTTAATCGTCTCTTTCTCGTTATCGGCTTTCGGGTCGTTTTTATATTCATCAGCCTGATAAGCGATAATCGGGATCACGCCATACTGATCGCAGGCTTCCACCAGCTTGCGCAGGTGGATGAGCCGCGCTTCCGTCGGCTCATCGGCGACGCGAATGCGCACGTGGGTAATGCCTTTTGCACGAAAATCGCGCACCACCAGCGGGTCGAATTCGCGTATGCCGCGCTCGGTGCGCGCCCAGTCCACATCCATCCCGACGCCCAGCTGCTGCGCATAACGGGCAGCCGTCAGCGGCGGCTCAGCGGCAATCGCCCAGCCGGAAGAGATCAGTAATGCACAGGCAATAAAAGGCTTTAACACGGTTTACCCTGGATAAATCGAAAGCATTACCTGTATTTAGCACGCTTTTTCACATTTCGTGTAGAGCGAAAGCGTAATAATTCTTCAACCTGCCAGTTCTTTCAGCCAGCCGATAAAGGCGTCTATTTTCGGCCACTGCCGGCCAGAAAGCGTCGAGACATAGTAGTGCTGATGACATTTCAGGGTCTTGTCACCAAACGGAGCGATCAGCTCGCCCCGTTCAAGCCGTTTTTGCACCAGCCGCTTTCTGCCTATCGCGACGCCTACATGATTGATGGCCGCAATAATCGCTAAGTCGGAACGATCGAAACCAATGCCCGACGATGGCGGCATATTCACCGAAAAGTGTTGCGCCCAGCTCAGCCACTCATCCGTACCGGAATCGTTGCTCCAGGCCTGACGGTCGTGCAGCAGCGTGCAGTGGCTGAGGTTATCGGGGTTTTTCAGCAGTTCATGCTCGCGGGCATACTGCGGCGAGCAGACGGGCAAAATCTCCTCGTCCATCAGGAAGTGATGAGAGAGGTGGTTTGGCGGCGTATCGTCGAAATAGAGCGCCAGATCGACGCCCGTTCGCTGCATATTAACGTAATCATTGCCGGTCAGGATGGTGAGTGAAATCGACGGATAGCGGCGGGTAAAGTCCCCCAGCATGGGCACCAGCCAGCACTGGGCGATCGACGGCCGGGAGTAGACCGTCAGCGTGCCGGACAGCGCCTGGTTTTTGATGTCCAGGATCTCCTGATTCAGGGTGTCGAGGGACGACTTAAGCGTCCAGTAAACGCGCTTTCCCTCCTGCGTCAGCTCAACTTTACGGTGCGAGCGGACGAACAGCTGAATGCCCAGCTCCTCTTCCAGCAGGTTGATGCGGTGGCTCACCGCGCTTGGGCTGAGCGACAGCTCCTCCGCCGCCAGGGCGAAGGACTCATGCCGGGCGGCCACTTCAAAGGTGAACATTTTCGACAGCTGCCAGCCGTTTAACAGCCGGTTTCTGGCTTCATTCGCATCGGTCATCACAATTCTCACGCGGGTTTTCTGCGCTCAGCATACCGCTCAAGGGTGAATTTATGTGAACCTAATACGAATTAAGTGCGATTTTTAGACCGCAGTCACTCAGTTGATCCAATCTGGCTCACCTGAACGCTAATTTATATCGTTTGTCAGCCCACGCCGTTTTTTCGTCCAATACCCACAGATGACATAAGGGTGAGGTGAGATATGGGATCTCAGGTCTGGGTTGTGGCAACGCTGCTGGTCAGCATTGTGTTGATTGTTTTAACCATCGTTAAGCTGAAGTTTCACCCGTTCCTCGCGCTGCTGCTGGCGAGCTTTTTCGTCGGCGCGATGATGGGGATGAGCCCGCTGGATATGGTTAACGCCATTGAGAGCGGAATTGGCGGTACGCTGGGCTTCCTGGCGGCGGTGATTGGTCTGGGCACCATTCTCGGCAAAATGATGGAAGTCTCCGGCGCGGCAGAGCGCATCGGGATCGCGTTGCAGCGCTGCCGCTGGCTATCCGCAGACGTGATTATGGTGCTGGTGGGCCTTATCTGCGGGATCACGCTGTTCGTGGAGGTGGGCGTGGTACTGCTGATCCCGCTGGCGTTTTCCATCGCCAAAAAGACCAACACGTCGCTGCTCAAGCTGGCCATTCCGCTCTGTACCGCGCTGATGGCGGTGCACTGCGTGGTGCCTCCGCATCCGGCCGCGCTGTTTGTGACCAATAAATTAGGCGCGGACGTCGGAACAGTCATTGTCTACGGTTTGATGGTGGGCCTGATGGCCTCGCTGGTCGGCGGCCCGCTGTTCCTGAAACTGCTCGGCAACCGTCTGCCGTTTAAACCGGTTCCGGCGGAATTTTCAGACCTGAAGGTGCGGGAAGAGCACACCCTGCCGTCGCTGGGCGCCACGCTGTTCACGGTGCTGCTGCCGATTGCCCTGATGCTGGTGAAAACCATTGCCGAGCTGAATATGGCAAAAGAAGGCACGCTGTATACGCTGCTGGAGTTTATCGGCAACCCGATCACCGCCATGTTTATCGCCGTGTTTGTCGCCTACTACCTGCTGGGGATCCGCCAGCATATGGGCATGGGCACGATGCTGACGCATACCGAGCACGGCTTCGGCTCTATCGCCAACATTTTGCTGATTATCGGCGCGGGCGGCGCGTTTAACGCCATCCTGAAAACCAGCGGGCTGGCGGACTCGCTGGCGCATATTCTCTCGAACCTGCACATGCACCCTATCCTGCTCGCCTGGCTGGTGGCGCTGGTGCTGCACGCCGCCGTAGGCTCCGCGACGGTGGCGATGATGGGTGCCACGGCGATCGTCGCGCCGATGCTGCCGCTCTATCCGAACGTGAGCCCGGAGATCATCACCATTGCCATCGGTTCCGGCGCCATTGGCTGCACGATCGTGACCGATTCCCTCTTCTGGCTGGTGAAGCAATACTGCGGCGCGACCCTGAATGAGACCTTCAAATACTATACGACGGCGACGTTTATCGCCTCGGTGCTTGCACTTGGCGGCACATTCCTGCTTTCCTTCATTATCTGAGCGCGAAGAGACGTATTATGGAAAACGCAACTATCACTACATTAACCGCACAGTTTCCTCTGGTTGAGGATCTGATTGCCCTGAAAGAAACCACCTGGCTTAACCCGCACACCACGACGCTTGCAGAAGGGTTGCCCTATGTCGGGCTGACCAAAGCCGACGTGGACGACGCCCACGCGCGCCTCAACCGCTTCGCGCCGTACCTGGCGAAAGCCTTCCCGGAAACCGCGGCAACGGGCGGGATTATCGAATCCGAACTGGTTGCGATCCCGGCGATGCAAAAGCGGCTGGAGCGAGAAACTGGTAAGCCTATTCCCGGCACGCTGCTGCTGAAAAAAGACAGCCATCTGCCGATTTCCGGCTCGATTAAAGCGCGCGGCGGCATCTATGAGGTGCTGACCCATGCGGAAAAACTGGCGCTGGAAGCCGGGTTGCTGAGCATCGACGACGACTACAGCATTCTGCTGGAGCCGCGCTTTAAGGACTTCTTCAGCCAGTACAGCATTGCGGTAGGCTCAACCGGCAACCTCGGGATGTCCATCGGCATTATGAGCGCACGCATCGGCTTTAAGGTGACGGTGCATATGTCCGCCGACGCCCGCGAGTGGAAGAAAGCCAAACTGCGCAGCCACGGCGTCATCGTCGTGGAATATGAGCAGGATTACGGCGTGGCGGTGGAGCAGGGACGAAAAGCGGCGGAAAGCGATCCGAACTGTTTCTTCATTGACGATGAAAACTCCCGCACCCTTTTCCTGGGCTACGCCGTTGCAGGCGAGCGGCTGAAGGCGCAGTTTGCCGAACAGGGCCGCGTGGTGGATGCGGACCATCCTCTGTACGTTTACCTGCCGTGCGGCGTCGGCGGTGGCCCCGGCGGCGTGGCGTTTGGCCTGAAGCTGGCCTTTGGCGATAACGTCCACTGCTTCTTCGCGGAGCCAACGCACTCCCCGTGCATGCTGCTTGGCGTCTACACCGGCCTGCATGATGAGATCGCGGTGCAGGACCTGGGCATTGATAACGTCACGGCGGCGGACGGTCTGGCGGTAGGACGCGCCTCCGGCTTCGTGGGCCGCGCGATGGAGCGCCTGCTCGACGGGTTCTACACCCTTTCCGACCAGAGCATGTATGACATGCTCGGCTGGCTCGCGCAGGAGGAAGGGATCCGCCTGGAGCCGTCGGCGCTGGCGGGCATGGCCGGGCCGGTGCGCGTTCATTCGCATACCAACGTTACCCACCTGGTGTGGGCGACCGGCGGCGGGATGGTGCCGGAAGACGAGATGGCGAAGTATTTAGCACAAGGCCGTTAATCGTAGGTCCGGTAAGGCGTAGCCGCCACCGGGCTTACAGGCTCAAAATTTGCTGAATATGGGTTATCGCAAACAGCAGCGACAGCGAGAGAACAGCGAGCGCGATCAGGAACTTATCCCGCACCGCTTTCGGCTGTACAAAATCGTTCTGCGCCACGTCCATCAGGTTACGGCTGCGGGTATAGCGCCATAAAATGATGGCCACCAGCGCCAGCACAACAATAGAAATCCAGAACGGCACTCCCGTGCGGTGCCAGTTGTGCTTAATCGCCAGGGCAATCAGCGCGCCATACCCCAGCAGCGTGCGCAGCCAGGCCAGCGACGTCCGCTCCGGCTGCAGGCCGGGGTCCGCTTCGCGCCGCGCTTTGCGGCTATCCGCCATAGAACACCAACACCATCACCACGCCCGCCACCGTCAGCAGAATCGTGCTGACGATCAGCAGCCCGCGCGTATAGGGCAGATCCTGCTTCAGGCGCATCGCCTTCTCATTGCGCAGCCAGCGCAGGTAGCCGTAAATCGCCAGCACGCCCGCAAACAGGCACAGCAGCAGCGCCAGCACTTCGCGAATCAGCGGCGTGGCGAAATCCGGCGCGAGCTGATCGAGACCCACTCCTGCGGCAAGAAAGCCCAGCGCGGTGCGGATCCACGCTAAAAAAGTGCGTTCATTGGCCAGAGAAAAGCGGTAGTCCGGCGCTTCGCCGAGGCGGGAAATTTTCATGAAGGTTCCTTGTCGTGCTCCAGGCAGGCTTCAGCATAGCGTAAATCGACAAGGACAAGGAGACCGGCATCGGGCGATGCCGGTCAGGACGATTAGTGCAGCTCTGGCCAGTAGTCCTTATTGGCCTCGATCAGGTCATCCAGAATCGCTTTCGCGACGGACGCGCTCGGCACGGTTTTCGACAGGGTGATCGCCTGCCAGAGTTTCTGGTACGAGCGCTGCTCCCAGGCATCCACCACCAGTTTTTCCACCGCCACCTGCTGGCTCATCAGCCCTTTCTGGAAGTGTGGAATATCGCCCACCGTAAGCGGTTCCGGCCCGTTATGGCCTACCAGGCACGGGATCTCCACCATCGCGTCGGCATCGAAGTTATGGATGGCCCCGTTGTTTGGCACAATCAGCAGCATCCGCTCCTGGGTGTTGAAGGCAATCGCCGTTGCCAGATCGACGATGTACGACGCATGTTCGTCGATTTCCAGCTCACCGGCGGCGGAGTGACCGGCTTCGATAATTGCCCGGCAGGCGCTGAACACGTGCTTTTCACGGTGATCCATCACCTCATTGGCGCGGGTGCGTTCCGGGTTCGAGTGCGCGACCACGTAGTCCGGGAACAGGTAATACTTCAGGTAGGTGTTCGGCATGGTATCCGGATCCAGCGCCTGCACGTCTCTGGCTTTGGCAAAGGTATCGTTCCAGCTCGCTTCGGTATGCGCATCTTCCGAAGGCGGAACATAGCCGTTTTTCGCCACGTATTCGCGCAGTTTCGGCATCAGATCGTTGCCGTTGAGATCTTCAATCGACGTCCACCAGCCGAAGTGGTTCAGGCCGTAGTAGCGCACGCGCATCTCTTTGCGGCTTTTCAGGCCGACAATCTGCGCCATGCGCCCTTCAATGCCGATCGGCATATCGCAGATGTTGAGGATTTTGGCGTTCGGACGCAGGCGACGCGTGGCTTCCGCAACAATTGCCGCCGGGTTGGAGTAATTCAGCATCCACGCGTTCGGGGAGTACTGCTGCATATAATCCACCAGCTCCAGCACGCCGCCGATAGAGCGCATGCCGTAGGAGATGCCGCCCGGTCCGCAGGTTTCCTGGCCCAGCACGCCGTGGCGCAGCGGGATTTTTTCATCTTTTTCACGCATCGGGTATTTGCCCACGCGGATATGCGCCATCACGAAATCCACGTCGGTAAACGCCGCTTTAGGGTCGGTGGTGTAGCTGAATTCAATCTCCGGCGCCTGCTCCCTGAGGATGATTTTGCACGCTTCGGCGATGGTTTCCTGACGTGCGCCGTCGTTGTCATAGAACTTCAGCGCGCGCAGCGGGAAACGGTCACGGTTGGCTAACAGCATCAGGACGATACCAGGCGTAAAGGTGCTGCCGCCGCCTGCAATGACAACTGAGAATTTTTTCATGATATAGCCTCTGTCAGGGTGGTTTGTTCATTTGATAAAGGGGTTTTCATCAGCGATTCCAGCTGGTCGCGCACCTGAGGAACGTGCAGGCCGACAATCACCTGAATGCCGTTGCCGCGTCGCACCACGCCGTGGGCGCCGAGGGCTTTGAAGACGTCATCGCTTTGGGTTTTGGCCATATCCACCAGCGCAATGCGCAAGCGGGTGGCGCAGTTGTTGATGCTTTCGATGTTGGCCGCGCCGCCGAGCGCCTGCAGGAACCCGGCGGCCTGCCCTACCTGCTGGCTGGCCGCCGCCGGGGCGCTGGTTTGCCCGCGCGCTGCCTTATAGTCGGCCTTGCTGTAGAGTTTGATTTCGCTCTCTTCCCGGCCCGGCGTTTTCAGGTTCAGACGTTCGATCAGCGTTTTGAAGACCACGAAGTAAATCCCGGTGAAGCAGACGCCAATGCCGATCTGGGTGAATACCGTCGAGGCGTGGTTGTGGAACATTGGGATCCAGTTTTGCGGCAGGAACTGGTCCAGCAGGCCGCCGCCCATGTTCCCGACCACGCCAAAGGCGTACATCACCGTTGCCATAGTCGCCGCCAGCACCGCATGGACGGCAAACAGCAGCGGCGAGATAAACAGGAAGGTGAACTCAAGCGGTTCAGTGATGCCCACCAGCACGGCGGTGAGCGTGGCCGGGATCAGCAGCCCCGCCACCTTGACGCGGTTTTCCGGCGACGCGGTGTACCAGATCGCCAGCGCAATCCCGACCGAGCCAAACACTTTTGAGTTGCCGTGCAGCGCGAATCCGCCTTCCGGGAAGAGGGTTTTCAGCGGCAGGGTGCTCTGGCTGAATTCCTGCAGGTGCTGTGCCCAGTAGACCTGAATGCCGCCTTCTACCGCCGCCGGGCCGAAGATGAACGGACCGTAGACGAAGTGGTGCAATCCGGTTGGGATCAGAATGCGTTCCAGGAAGGTATACACCCACACGCCCAGCGCACCGGCGGAGCGCAGGAACGCCTGCAGGGACTCGATGCCCATCTGCACTTTCGGCCAGCCCAGCAGCGTCAGCCAGGCGCAGGGGATCATGACGAAGAACGCGAGGATAACGACAAACGAGCTGCCCTGGAAAATCCCCAGAAACACCGGCAGCGGCTTGTCGAAGTAGCGGTTGTGGATAGCGGTGACGATGCCTGAGATCACAATGGCACCGATGATGCTGGTATCGAGCGTTTTGATCCCGGCAATCATCGCCAGCCCGCTTCCGGCCGTCGGTTCGGCGGAGAAGTCGACGCCGAAGAAGTGGCCCCAGGTCATCCCCATCGCGTTAATAAAGTAGTTCCAGGTCAGGAAGCTAATCAGCACCGCAAGACAGGCGCGGCCCTGCGCCTGCTTCGCCAGGCCAATCGGTAAGCCAACGGCAAAAATCAGCGGCATATTGCGAAACACCGCCCAGCCGCCCTCTTCAATGATGTGGACAATCTGCGCGAAAAGATGATCGGGGGTCGTTAAGGCTTCGCCGACAAACAGCGGGTTGCGAAGCATGATGGCGATTCCCACCACGATCCCGGCGAACGGAAACAGCAACACCGGGGTAAACATGGCACCGCCAAAACGTTGTATTTGACTGAGCATTTTTAAATCCTCATGAAACAACCTGTAGGGGTAGAGGCCTTTATGGTTTTTTGCTGGCCTGAGGTGAGCATAAGAAGTTACTGATGCGCGAACATGGCGTGCCGCTGCGATTCGTGATCGCATTCATGGTTTTATTTTGACCAATCAGGTCTACTTTTTGCGGTAAATATGGACATGTCAGAACGCAATCCACGCCCTGATAACGGCAGAGAGGTCTACTGGTGATCTACAAATCTATTGCTGACAGATTGCGGCTGCGGCTGAATTCGTCGGCCTACAACATCGGCAGCCCGCTGCCCGGCGAAAAAGCGCTTGCGCAGGAGTTCGGCGTGGCGCGAATGACCATCCGCAAGGCGCTGGATCTGCTGGTGAGCTGGGGGCTGGTTGAGCGTCGACACGGCAGCGGAACCTTTGTCTCGCGCAAAGACGTTCACCACGAAACCACCAACCTGACCGGGCTGGTGGAGGTGCTGCGTCAGCAGGGAAAAGAGGTGCAGAGTAAGGTCTTACAGTTTGAAGTGATGCCCGCCCCGCCCGCCATCGCCAGCCAGCTGCGGATTCAGGTGGATGAGCGGATCTACTTTTCCCGACGGGTGCGCTACGTGGACGGAAAGCCGCTGATGCTGGAGGACAGCTTTATGCCGGTGAAGCTGTTCCGCAATCTGTCGCTGGCGCATCTTGAGGGGTCTAAGTTTGATTACATCGAGAAGGAGTGCGGGATCACCATCAGCGGCAACTACGAGAGCCTGACGCCGGTGCTGGCAGATAAAACGCTGGCCGGTTATATGAACCTGCCGGAACAGACACCGCTGCTGCGAATTACCTCTCTCTCCTACAGCGACAGCGGCGAGTTCCTCAATTATTCCGTGATGTTCCGAAATACCAGTGATTACCAGGTGGACTACCATCTGCGGCGCATCCACCCGGATGACCTGCTAGCTCATCCCCCAGAACAGCACCGCCAGTAGCTGCGGGGTGATGATGCGCAGGAACATCACCAGCGGATAGACGGTGGCATAGGAGAGCGCGGCCGCACCGCTGGTGGCGTGCAGGTTGTTGGCAAAAGCCAGCGCGGGCGGATCGGTCATGGAGCCCGCCAGCATGCCGCACAGCGTCAGGTAGTTCATTTTGGCGAACATCCGCGCCAGTATTCCCACCGTCAGCAGCGGGATCGCCGTGATAAAGATGCCGTAGCCAACCCAGCTCATCCCTTCGCCCTTGACCAGGGTATCGACAAAATCCCCGCCGGACTTCAGCCCGACCACCGCCAGGAACAGCACGATACCCAGCTCGCGCAGCGCCAGGTTGGCGCTCGGCGGCATAAACCAGTAGAGCTTCCCGATACAGCCGATACGCCCGAGGATCAGCGCCATAATCAGCGGCCCGCCCGCCAGGCCCAGCTTGAGCGCCACCGGGAAGCCCGGCACGTACACCGGAATGGAGCCGAGCAGCACGCCGAGCCCGATACCGATAAACACCGGCAGCATCTGCACCTGCTGCAGCTTTTGCTGGGCGTTACCCACCATATCCGCCACGGCGTCGATGGACGACGGGCGCCCGACCAGGTTGAGGATATCCCCGAACTGCAGGCTGGCTTCCGGGCTGGCGACCAGCTCGACACCCGCACGGTTAAGGCGAGAGATCACTACGTCGTAGCGCTCTTTTACCTGCAGATCGCGGATTTTCTTGCCAAGAACGTGCTCGTTAGTCACCACAACGCGTTCCACGCGCATATCGGTGCCGCGGGTTGAGAGCGAGGTATCCACTTCCTGACCAATCACCAGCCGCGCGTTGTTTAAATCTCCGGGCTGGCCGACCAGGTGCAGCAGATCGCCCTGCTGAATGACGGTGCCGGGGGCGGGCACCATCAGCATATCGTCACGCTTGAGGCGGGAGCAGATGATATTGGCGCTGTTGAGGATCGGCACGTCCTGAATCGCCATATTGTTCAGGTTGGGGTTATCGACCCGAATGTTGATGGTTTTAATTGGCATATGGCCGTTGGTGAGGGTGGTTTCGTGGTCCTTCGCCTCTTTGTCGACGTTAATGCGAAACAGGACGCGGACCAGCCACATGGAAAGCAGAATGCCGCAAATGCCAAACGGATAGGCCATGGCGTAGCTCATCCCCATCTGGTCGACAATGCCGGGTTCGATACCCAAATCGCGCAGGATTTGCTGCCCGGCACCGAGCGCAGGCGTGTTGGTAACCGCCCCGGAGAAAATGCCCAGCACCACGGGGAGCGGGATATCGAAGATTTTGTGCAGAATTGCGGTGACCAGCCCGCCCATTACCACAATGCCAAGGGCAAACAGGTTGAGCCGTAAACCGGAAACCCGAAGTGAGGCGAAAAAGCCCGGTCCCACCTGAATACCGATGGTATAAACGAAGAGGATCAGGCCGAACTCCTGAGTAAAGTGGAGCATTTCGGCGCTGAGGACCAGCCCGAGCTTGTCGGCGAAGTGCCCGACAAAAATGCCGCCAAACAGTACCCCGCCTATCCCAAACCCGACGCCACGGATTTTGATATTACCTATCCACAGGCCAACAACAGCGACCAGGGCCAACACGCTGACGGTTAACGCGATATCACTCATGACCCACTTCCTTATCATAACCTTAGTTATGCTAAGGATTCTCTCAGAGCCGGGGGCGGTTGTATGGGCGATGGCGCACAAAAAAGCCCTGCCGGGGCAGGGCTTTATCTTTTCACCCTCTCCCTGTGGGAGAGGGCCGGGGTGAGGGCATCAGCCCGCAAACTATTAGCTATTCAACGCAGGCCGCTCGCTAATGGCGATACGCTGCGGCGCGATGGCTTCCGGCACGTTGCGGATCAGGTCGATATGCAGCAGACCGTTGCTAAACGTTGCGCCGGACACTTCCATATGGTCTGCCAGGGTAAAGCTCAGGTTAAACGGCTGATTAACCAGCCCCTGATGCAGCCATTTGGTCTCGGTCTCTTGTTTTTCCGGCGACCCCTTCACGGTCAGGCGAGTGCCTTCAAGCTGGATGTCCAGATCGTCCTGGCGGAAACCGGCCAGCGCAAGGGTAATGCGATAGTGGTTATCGTCGCTCTTTTCGATGTTGTACGGCGGAAACGTCTGTTGCTCGGTGGTGCTTTGCAGGGCGTTAGCCAGTTTGTCAAAACCAATCCACTGACGCAGCAGGGGGGATAAATCATAGTTACGCATACTAAATCTCCTTCTGAGAAGCGAGTTCGGCACAGTCTAATTTTGTGCGCAGTTGTTCCTGCAAATCCTGATGGATTCACATATGCTCCCGTTACGGCAAGCAAGTCCGGGTGGGCCGCTCACGCGACCCGCGTAATTAGTTAATTTCGATACGGCGCGGTTTTTTCTCTTCCGGAATCACACGTTCCAGTTCGATAAACAGCAGGCCGTTGACCAGGTTCGCGCCTTTAACGTGAATGTTCTCGGCTAACTGGAACTTGCGTTCAAAGTTGCGCTCGGCGATGCCCTGATAAAGGTAGGTACGTTCTTTCTGCTCGGCCGTATGGGAACCTTTCACCACCAGCAGGTTGTCCTGCGCGGTGATCTCCAGTTCGTTTTCTGCAAAACCGGCGACGGCAATGGCGATGCGGTAGTGGTTTTCGTCAACCAGCTCAACATTGTATGGAGGGTAGCCGTTGCTCTGGCTTTGGTTATTTTCTAAATGGTTAAACAGGCGGTCAAAACCAATTGCAGAACGGTATAGCGGAGAAAGATCGAAGTTACGCATAAATAAAACTCCTGAAATCAGCGAGAAATTGTAGCCTTCCACCATGGACAGGCCTTTGCGCCCCCGAACACCCATCAGGCGAGTTCGTTATCGGGCCACATTCTTAAAATGGGTCTGCAATCGGGCTTTTCAAGAACGACAGCTGCACTTTTTTTTGCACTTTCCTGCATCTCGCTTAGACTGGGACAACAGCACAAAGGGTTAAATTGCGATGGCTGCCACAGTGCGGGGTTATCGGGCTATCCATTTTGGATAAGGCTCGCTATAACCCAGAGTTGCAGGTCTATGCAGTGCCATTAACGATGACTGAGTGATGATGAAAAATGTTCTGATAAAGCTGACGACGTTCAGCGGGGTAGTTTTACTTTGCGGGTGTTCGAGCGTGATGTCTCACACCGGCGGTAAAGAAGGAACATATCCGGGGACGCGCGCCAGCGCGGCGATGCTCTCCGATGACGATACAAACTGGGGCACCAAATCCCTGGTCATCCTGGATATGCCGTTTACGGCCGTGGCGGATACGCTTCTGCTGCCGTGGGATATGTTTCGTAAGGATAACTCCGTGCGCTCGCGGGTAGAGAAAAGCGAGCAGGAAAATCTGGCGACAAACGCCGTCATCCCGCCCGCTGACATGCCTCCACGCTAGTACTGCGCGGTTTCCGTTACCCAAAGCTGACGGAAACCGGCTGCCTCTTCCATCCACGCAATAACGCGCCCGTCAGGGGAAAACACGACCGCATCAGCAGACGGTGGGTTGCCATGATCGGACGTCAAAAACGTCACCTCTCCGGTCCGTGCGTCGCAGCAGGCGATCCGATTTTCGAGCACAAACCCCAGACTGCCGCCCGCAGGATGCCAGTTAAATGCTGACTGAATATCGCTACCGGTACGCGTCAACTGGCGCGGCTCGCCGCCCTCAGGAGAGATCAGCCACAGCTGCACAATGCCGTTATCATCCCGCATCAGAAACGCAATCTGCGTCCCCTGCGGGTTGCTGCGAACCCAGTGACGCGGCACGTTCACCAGGCCCGGGTACGCCCTCTGATGCGTAAAGGTCAAACGACGCTGCTTCACACCCGCAGGTGGCGCTGGCAGGGTCTCCGTCGTGCCCTGTAGCGGCGCATCGCCCGCACGCTTCCAGCCCTGCTCGTCTTTCGGCAGGTCGACGATAAACAGTTCGGGTACTTTTTCGCCCTGCGCGGAGAGGATATCGCCGATAAACGCCAGCCTGTCGTTGCCCACCCAGCCCTCTTCGTAAGCGCGGTTGATTTCATCGCTGCCCGGCCGAGGGTTGGGCGTGGTACGGCTAACCAGCACGCTCCAGAAGGTTCCCGAATATTCACGGGGATGGTTCCCCTGCGGATTCACCGGGCCATAAGGCGCAGCCACGCCGACGTTGCGTAAATCGAGTTTAGGATCGCGCTCGTGCAGGACATGGTCGTTATAGGTAAAGCTGACGAGCTGCCCGTTCGGGCTGAAGACATGGACGTGGCTGCCGCCGCGCAGCGCGCCTGCGGTGTAAGGCGCGGTGATATCCATCGCGTCCAGGTTGCTCACCTGACCGTTTTGCACAATCACTCCCTGGCGATGATGAAAATCGTAATGCCAGTCGGCATCCGGGTTTTTCGGGCCGTGGATAAAAACATATTTATCTTCTGCAGGATGAACGGTCACCACGCCGACGTGCGCGCCATCGGTGGCGCGATAAATCACCTCTACCTCACCCGTACCGACATTGACCCGCTCGATGGTTTCACCGGTGAACGACGCACCGGACGGGCGCACGTCGTAGACCAGCCACTGGCTGTCCGACGTCCAGGTATTAATGTTGGTCAGCTGGTGGTTGCGGGAAGCGAAGGTGATTTGTTTCATGAGGATACCCTGATGCACGGTGAGTGCATCAGGGTAAAACATCCGCAGGGATTAGCCTACTCGTTTCACATCACCCACCAGCAGGATGTAGGAGAGTGCCCCGATCAGCGCCACGGCAGAAATATAGACCAGCGCCGGGCCGAAGCCGTAGTCCTGCGCCAGGTAGCCGATGACCAGCGGTACGGTGATCCCGCCCAGCCCGCCGATAAAGTTGAACACGCCGCCGGTCAGGCCAATCAGCCGCATCGGCGCAAGGGACGACACCAGCGACCAGGTGATAGAGGCGAAACCGTTACCGAAGAACGCCACCGCCATCAGGGTCATAATCCACACCGGATCGTTGGTGTAGTTGGCACCCATGATGCAGGTTGAGATCAGCAAGCCGCAGATGATCGGCGTTTTACGCGCCACGCCCAGCGAGTAGCCTTTTTTCACCAGCTTATCGGCCAGCCAGCCGGAGAGCAGCACGCCGAAGAACGCCGCGAGAAACGGCACGGTGGTCATAAAGCCCGCCTTCAGTGCCGTGATCCCTTTCTCCTGGGTCAGGTAGTTCGGGAACCAGGTGAGGAAGAACCACAGCGTGGAGGTCACCGCGAACTGGCCCAGATAAACACCCACCAGCTTATGATGGAAGACCAGCTTCCAGTCCGCTTTGGTCAGCGGCTGGCGCGCCTCTTTTTTCACCGGTGCATCGCCGTCCACCAGGCCACCGCCGTCACGGATGTAGTCCAGCTCGGCTTTAGTGATGCTTTTGGTCAGACGCGGCGGCTGGTAAACCTTGAACCAGATTAGCGACCAGATAATGCCAATCCCACCCGTGACGATGAATACCCAGTGCCAGCTCAGCAGCTCCTGGATCCAGATCAACAGCGGCGTCAGAAACGCCAGGCCAACGAACTGTCCGGAGGTGTAAAAGCCGACGGCTGACGCACGCTCGTGTTCCGGGAACCAGCTGGTCACCATGCGGTTGTTGGTGGGAAACGCGGGCGCTTCGAAAATACCGGTGATGGCGCGCAGGCCAATCAGCGACATCAGCCCGGTCGCGAAGCCCTGGAACAGGGTCGCCACGGACCAGCCGAAAATGGCGATAAAGTAGGTCAAACGTGAGCCCACGCGGTCAAGGAACCAGCCGCCCGGTATCTGACATAAAGTATACAGCCAGGCAAACGCTGAGAAGACGTAGCCCATTTCCGCTTTGGTGATGCCAAACTCTGCCTGAATATGGGCCGATGCCACGGCAAGGTTGGCGCGGTCGACATAGCAAATGACCACGGTAATAAAGATCATGATTAGCGTCAGGTAGCGGCGACGCCCGGTTTTTGCAGCAGTAACTGGAATATCCATCGCAATCTGTCTCCAGATTTTGGGCATAGCGAAGCCGCTCACCATGCCCTGTAATTTACAGAGGGTGTATTTGGTTTTTTTAATTAAAAACGTAAACAGAATGCGCTAAATAATTCGTGCTGGGGGAAGGCGGCAAGTTTTCGCATCCCCGGGAGCATACAAAAGTATGTGACCGGGGTAAGAAAACGCAGCCAACGCATCACCAGCGCGAAGTATGACGCGCATTTACCATTCGGCTACGCTGCCGTCCTCATGACGCCACAGCGGGTTACGCCAGTCCGGCGCACATTTACTCAGCTCAATGACTTTGGCTTCGTCTATTTCCACGCCAAGGCCCGGCTTCGTTAACGGTTTAAAGAAACCGCCTTCCATGCAGAAGTCTTCTTTATTTTTCACAAAATCGAGCAGTTCCGCACCCTTGTTATAGTGAATCCCCATGCTCTGTTCCTGGAACACCGCATTGCGGGAGACGAAGTCGACGTGCAGGCAGGCCGCCAGCGCGATTGGGCCGAGCGGGCAGTGCGGTGCCAGCGCCACGTCGTAAGCTTCGGCCATCCCGGCGATTTTGTAGCATTCAGTTATGCCGCCCGCGTGAGAAAGGTCCGGCTGCAGGATGGCAATACCGCCCGCTTCGAGCACGCGTTTAAACTCGAAGCGCGAGAACATACGTTCACCCGCCGCGATAGGAATGTGGGTCTGTTCAGCCAGCTTCGGGTAGTACTCTGCCTGCTCGGCCAGCACCGGCTCTTCGATAAACAGCGGACGATACGGCTCCAGTTCTTTAATTAGCACTTTGGCCATCGGCGCGCTGACGCGGCCGTGGAAGTCCAGACCAAACTCAATCTCGTTGCCGAAGGCTTCACGGATTTGCGCCACGGTGTTCACCGCGCGATCCACCGCACGCGAGCTGTCGATAATGCCCATCTCTTCGCAGCCGTTGAGCTTGAAGGTGTCAAAGCCGATGTTGCGCAGCTGCGTGATGCCATCAATCACTTCCGCAGGACGGTCACCGCCGACCCAGCTGTAGGCTTTGATTTTGTCGCGCACCAGGCCGCCCATCAATTGCCAGACCGGCGCGTTCAGCACTTTGCCTTTGATATCCCACAGCGCCTGGTCGATGCCGGCGATGGCGCTCATCAGGATCGGCCCCCCGCGGTAGAAGCCCGCGCGGTACATCACCTGCCAAAGGTCGTTAATGCGCGCAGGATCCTGACCAATCAGGTATTCCCCCAGCTCGTGCACCGCGGCTTCTACGGTACGCGCCCGCCCTTCAATCACCGGTTCGCCCCAGCCCACAACCCCTTCATCGGTTTCGATTTTCAGGAACATCCAGCGCGGGGGTAAACGGTACGTGGTGAGTTTGGTTATTTTCATTTCACTGCCTCTCGATACGCTTTCACAAATGCTACCGCCTGCTGTGCGGTACGCTCCACGGACTGTCCGGCACGATAAAGATCGCTGCCCAGCCCCGCGCCCACACAGCCAGCGCTGATCCACTGGCCCAGGTTTTCTGGCGTTACGCCGCCCACGGCAAAGACCGGCACGCTGGCGGGCAATACCGCTTTCAGCGCTTTGATGTAGTCCGGACCAAAAGCCGATGACGGGAAAATTTTGAGCGACTGTGCGCCTGCATCGAGGGCAGTAAAGGCTTCCGTAGCGGTAGCGCAGCCCGGGCAGACGGTCATGCCGTGCCCCACCGCGCGGCGGATCACCTCAGGCTGAATGTTGGGCGTGACGATAAGCTTGCAGCCCATTTTCGCCAGTTCATCCACCTGCTCAGGCCGTAACACGGTGCCTGCGCCAATCAGCGCCCTATCGCCGAAGGCCTCCACCACGGCCGGAATGCTTTTTTCCCACTCGGGCGAGTTAAGCGGTATTTCCACCGCGTCGAACCCGGCGTCGATAACCGCGCCGACGTGGGCTAACGCCTCATCGGGCGTGATGCCGCGCAAAATCGCGATAAGGGGAAGATCAGTTTGCCACTGCATGAGCGATGCTCCTTATTCCTGCCTGAAATGCCGTGTCGCCGGATAGCGTTGAAACGTTACGCCCCACGGCGCGAAACGCCTGCTCGTAGCGCGACGTCAGCGATGCGCCTGCGACAATGGTGATGGCCTGCTCGTGCGCGATGAAATCACGCATGCTGGCGACCTCAGCGCCAATCAGCAGGCCGGAAAGAAACTCGCTGACCTGCTCGCGCGGGAGATTTCCCAGCACGTGCGAGGCGCGAACTTCAAAAAGGTGCGGCAAAACATCAGGAGAAGCGATCCCACGTTCAAGCCCGGCAGCAAACGCCTCTGCCGAGGCTTCCTGCTCAGGCAAACCGGCCCCGACCAGCGAATGGTTGAGCAGCAAATGGTGCAGCTCGCCGGTCATCACGGTGCGAAAGTCGTGGATTTGCTCAGCGTCAGCCTGGACCCACTTGCAGTGCGTGCCGGGCATGACGTAGACAGAAGAAGGAGAAAGCGCGCGCGCGCCAAGCAGCTGCGTCTCTTCGCCGCGCATCACGTTGTGGTTGTCGTCGCGAGAAACGCACAAGCCGGGAATAATCCAGATATTGTCGCCAACGGACGTTAACTGCTCGCCAATCGCGGAGAAATGGGCGGGAACCGGCAAATAAGGGGCGATTTTCCACCCTACGTTGCTGCCTACCATACCCGCCATCACTACCGGCGTGGCGCTGTCGCGCCAGCGTTGTGTGATCTCTGCTAACACCGCCTCGGGGGATTTACCGTTCAGGCGCGTCACGCCTGCTTCTGATTGCCTGCTTTCCAGGCACTGCTCGCCCTGATACAGCCAGGCGCGCAGATTGGTCGATCCCCAGTCAATTGCGATGTAGCGAGATGTCATGTGATTTCCTTCAGCCTTCGTGTCGAGCTGGCAATCATGGTAAGTGCCGCCTGCTCTGCCGCATCGCCGTCCTGATGCCGTATCGCATCGAACAGCGCTTTATGTTCCTGGAGCGTTTTCGGCATATTGGCCTCATCGCCCATCCAGGTGCGTTCAAATACTGCTCGCTGTAGCGAGCTGATCGCTACGCTAAGCTGCTGTAATACCGGGTTATGCACCGACTGCAGGACCGCTTCGTGGTAGCGAATATCTGCCTCGTTAAACGCCTCCCGGTTCTGGTTATTGGCGATCATGTCGTTTAAAGCCGACTCGATCTGGGCCAAATCGCCGGAAGTTGCGCGTTCCGCCGCCCAGCGAGCGATGGCCGGTTCAACCAGGTTTCGGACTTCGCTCATCGCGCCGATAAGCCGTGGGTCGTAGTCGTTTTCCAGCACCCACTGCAGCACGTCGGTATCGAGATAGTTCCACTGGTTACGCGGGGCAACAAACGCGCCGCGATAGCGCTTCATTTCAATCAGCCGCTTCGCCATCAGCGAGCGGAATACTTCCCGGATGATGTTGCGCGAGGTTTCAAACTCCTCACACAGTTCGGCCTCTGCCGGCAGCGGCGAACCGGGAACGTATTTGCCACCCACAATCTGTGTACCCAGCGTGATGACGATGCGATCGGTTTTATTGAGTGTCATGGAGAGTCCTTGTGCTCTGTATGTCCATCACTACTTTACCGCGACCGCTGAATTTCACCTCAATTTTGCAGTACAAACGTGAGGGAGTTCGTCTTTGCCATGGCTGTAATGTAGTACAATCATTTAATGTTGTACTACAATCAAGATCACAAAAAGAACAATTCAATAAATTCAGCACAAAAAAAAGCCCCGGTTGATAACCGAGGCTGATGATTAAAAATAAGCGTTACTGCAGCACAAACTTCTCGATCGCGTAAGCAACGCCGTCTTCCAGGTTGGATTTGGTCACGAAGTTGGCCACTTCTTTCACGGATGGAATGGCGTTATCCATCGCCACGCCCATACCGGCGAATTCGATCATCGCGATGTCATTTTCCTGGTCGCCCAGCGCCATGATCTCTTCCTGTTTAATGCCCAGCGCATCGGCCAGTGATTTGACACCGGTGCCTTTATTGACGCGTTTATCGAGGATTTCGAGGAAGTACGGCGCACTTTTCAGCACGGTGTACTTCTCTTTTACCTCCGCCGGAATGCGCGCAATCGCTTTATCCAGGATCTCCGGCTCGTCGATCATCATCACTTTCAGGAACTGCGTCGCCGGGTCCATTTTCTCCGCTTCACAGAACACCAGCGGAATGGTCGCAACGTAGGATTCATGTACCGTGTAGTAGCTGATATCGCGGTTGGCGGTATAGAGCGTATTGCGATCGAGCGCGTGGAAGTGGGAACCCACTTCACGAGACAGTTTTTCCAGGAACAGATAGTCATCGTAGCTCAGCGCGGTTTGCGCAACCGTACTGCCGTCAGCGGCTTTCTGCACCAGCGCGCCGTTATAGGTGATGCAGTAGTCGCCCGGCTGATTCATGTGCAGCTCTTTCAGGTAGCTGTGTACGCCCGCATACGGACGCCCCGTGGTCAGGACCACATTCACGCCCTTTGCGCGCGCCGCGGCGATCGCGTTTTTAACGGCTGGAGAGATGGTGTGATCTGGCAGCAGCAGCGTGCCGTCCATGTCGATTGCAATGAGTTTGATAGCCATGAGTTCCCCGGAATAAATGAGTGCTGCCTCATGCTAACGCGATTAAGCACACAAAAATAGAGCTACATTGCGCAACAGGAATGCCCCTTTTACGTTTATTCCGGGGAACAAAGGCTTACTCGCGGGTGAGAACTATTTTACCGAACGCGCCGCGATCGAGGTGTTCAAACGCCTGTTCAAGCTCGTTAAAACGGTAGCGATGTTCGATCACCGGCTTCAGCCCCGTGACGTCAACTGCGCGGACAAAATCTTCCAGCGCCCGGCGATGCCCCACGCCAATCCCCTGAATGACGGGGGATTTCAGCAGCAGTTCGCCAGCAGAGAGCGTAATCTCCGTCCCGGCCAGCACGCCAATGACGGAGATACGTCCGTGAACGGCAACGGCGCGCAGGGAATGCTTCAGGTTCTCTCCGCCTACGGTTTCAATAATATGGTCGATGCCGCGATCCTGCGTGAGCGCCAGCGTATTTTCCGCCCAGTCGCCTTTCAGACGGTTGATGCCCTGGCTGGCTCCCAGCTTTTTGGCCAGCGCCAGCTTTTCATCACTCCCCGAGGTGACAAAAACCTCCGCCCCGTGCGCTTTTGCGATTTGCAGGGCGAATATCGCCACGCCGCCCGTGCCCTGCACCAGCACCGATTGACCGGCGCGCAGCTGGCCACGTTCCACCAGCGCAAACCAGGCGGTGAGCCCTGCGCAGGGCAGCGTGCTGGCCTCGGCGTCATCCAGAGTTTCCGGGGAGGCCACCAGCGCGCCTTCATTCACAATCACATACTCGGACAGCATGCCCTGAAAGTATCCGCCGGACGTTTTATAGGGCAGATTGCGCGCGTCCGCCTGCGGCTTACCGTCGATCCACTCAGGGAAGAAGGTTGAGATGACGCGCGCGCCGGGCTGGAAGCGCGTAACGCCTTCACCAATGCTGTCCACCACGCCCGCCATGTCTGACGCCGGGGTAAACGGGAAGGAAAGCGAGATCGGCATTGTGCCTTCAACAACCATTTTATCGCGATAGTTAAGCGCAACGGCATTCACCCTTACGCGCACTTCACCCGGGCCTGGCTGTGGAACGGGCGCCTGAATCAGCCTGAGGTTCTCGCGCCCGAGGGCATCCATGGACCAGCGTTGCATTGTCTCTGTCATTTAATTTCTCCTGCCATCAGATGAGCTTTAGTCCTGACAGTCTACCGTTGACTAAAGGTCGCCAGTGGCGATAAGTTTTCTCTTTATTGACGCCACAATAGATACAATCCATGACCGATACGCTGAAGGATATTCCTGTTTTTGTGGCCGCCGTTGAGGCGGGAAGTTTTGCGCAGGCCGCCATTCGTCTGCATTTGTCACGCTCGGCGGTCGGAAAAAGCATCGCTCGCCTTGAACAACGGCTGGGGGTACGTCTTTTTCAGCGCACCACCCGCAGCCAGAGTCTGACCGATAACGGCGCCCTTTTTTATGAACGCTGCCTGCGCGCGCTGGAGGAAATCCGTGGCGCGGAATCGCTGTTTGAAACGGGGAAACAGCAGGTCAGCGGTCGCCTGCGCGTTGCCATGCCGGTGCTGTTTGGTCGCCAGTGCGTCGCCCCGCTGCTGATAGCGCTGGCGCAAGAACACCCCGGGCTTGAACTGGAAATGTCATTCAGCGACCGCGTGGTGGATCTCGTCGAGGAAGGGTTTGATATGGCGGTGCGTAACGGCACGCTTCAGGACAGCAGCGTGCTGGTCGCCAGAAAGCTGGGAGAACACCGCATGGTGCTGTGCGCAGCGCCGGAGTATCTGCTGAAGAAAGGCCAGCCACAAAGCGTTAATGATTTATCCCAGCATACGGCCATCAACTATTTGAGCGCAGGCAGAGTGTTGTCCTGGCAGCTGATGGATAACGAAGGAACGTCGCACACCTTTACACCCCGATCGTCGCTCAATATGGATGATTTGCAGGCGATCTGCGACGCTGCGCTGGCCGGACACGGCATTGCATGGCTGCCCTGCTGGATGGTCGTCAAAGATATTCACCAGGGTAAACTCGTCCCGCTCCTGAAGCAGGCACCGGATGTGCATTTCAACGTTCATGCCGTGTGGCAGCAGACACCGCATCTGCCGCTGAGGGTAAGAATAGCGATAGATACACTGGCGAGCCGTTTACCATCCGTGATGTCGCTGGATATGCCTGCGCCCACAAAAAAGCCGCGCTAAAAGCGCGGCCAGTTATCGTGCGGTATAACGACGATTAAATATCGATGTTTGCCGCTTTCAGGGCGTTCTCTTCGATGAAGGCACGACGTGGTTCAACCGCATCGCCCATCAGGGTCGTGAACAGCTGGTCCGCGGCTATCGCGTCCTTAACGGTGACGCGCAGCATGCGGCGGCTTTCCGGATCCATGGTGGTTTCCCACAGCTGGTCCGGGTTCATTTCGCCCAGACCTTTATAGCGCTGGATCGCAAGACCACGACGGGACTCTTTCACCAGCCAGTCCAGCGCCTGCTCGAAGCTGGCTACCGGCTGACGACGTTCGCCACGTTCGATGAACGCATCGTCCTCGATCAGGCCACGCAGCGTCTCGCCGAGCGTGCAGATACGACGGTATTCCGGACCGGTCACAAACTCGTGCTCCAGCGGATAGTCGGTGTCAACGCCGTGGGTACGCACGCGAACGATCGGCTCGAACTGCTGATCGGCGTTCTGCTGAATATCACATTTCCACTGGCTGCCGTGCTGCTCTTTTTCGTTCAGATCGGTCACCAGGGCGTTCACCCAGCGGGTTACGGTCTGCTCGTTACTCAGATCGGCTTCGGTCAGGGTCGGCTGATAAACCAGCTCCTTCAGCAGCGTTTTCGGATAGCGGCGTTCCATACGCGTAATCATTTTCTGCGTAGCGTTGAACTCGGACACCAGACGCTCCAGCGGCTCGCCGGCCAGTGCAGGCGCGTGCGAGTTCGCATGCAGGGTTGCGCCATCAAGGGCGATTGCGATTTGGTACTGATCCATCGCTTCGTCGTCTTTAATGTACTGTTCCTGCTTGCCTTTCTTCACCTTGTACAGCGGCGGCTGTGCAATGTAGACGTGGCCACGCTCAACGATTTCAGGCATCTGACGATAGAAGAAGGTCAACAGCAGCGTACGAATGTGCGAGCCGTCGACGTCCGCATCGGTCATGATGATGATGCTGTGGTAGCGCAGTTTGTCCGGGTTGTACTCATCACGGCCGATGCCGCAGCCCAGCGCGGTGATGAGCGTCGCCACTTCCTGAGAAGAGAGCATCTTGTCGAAACGGGCTTTCTCAACGTTGAGGATTTTACCCTTCAGCGGCAGGATAGCCTGGTTCTTACGGTTACGGCCCTGCTTCGCAGAACCGCCCGCGGAGTCCCCTTCCACGAGATACAGTTCGGACAGCGCCGGGTCACGTTCCTGGCAGTCAGCCAGTTTGCCCGGCAGGCCTGCTAAGTCCAGCGCGCCTTTACGACGGGTCATTTCACGGGCTTTACGCGCCGCTTCACGGGCACGCGCCGCATCGATAATTTTACCCACAACGATTTTCGCGTCGGACGGGTTTTCCAGCAGGTATTCGCTCAGCAGTTCGTTCATCTGCTGTTCAACCGCCGATTTCACCTCAGAAGAGACCAGCTTGTCTTTGGTCTGAGAGGAGAACTTCGGATCCGGCACCTTCACGGAGACAACGGCAATCAGGCCTTCACGGGCATCATCACCGGTGGCGCTGACTTTCGCTTTCTTGCTGTAGCCTTCTTTGTCCATGTAGGCGTTCAGGGTACGGGTCATCGCCGCACGGAAGCCTGCAAGGTGCGTACCGCCGTCACGCTGTGGAATGTTGTTGGTGAAGCAGTAGATGTTTTCCTGGAAACCGTCGTTCCACTGCAGCGCCACTTCCACGCCGATACCGTCTTTTTCGGTGGAGAAATAGAAGATATTAGGGTGAATTGGCGTTTTGTTCTTGTTCAGATACTCAACGAACGCCTTGATACCGCCTTCGTAGTGGAAGTGGTCTTCTTTGCCGTCACGCTTGTCGCGCAGGCGAATAGAGACGCCGGAGTTCAGGAACGACAGTTCGCGCAGGCGTTTCGCCAGGATGTCGTACTCGAATTCGGTGACGTTGGTGAAGGTTTCGAGGCTCGGCCAGAAACGCACCATGGTACCGGTTTTATCGGTATCGCCGGTAACGGCCAGCGGTGCCTGCGGCACGCCGTGCGTATAGAGCTGACGGTGGATTTTGCCTTCGCGCTGGATAACCAGCTCCAGCTTCTGCGACAGGGCGTTAACAACGGAGACGCCTACGCCGTGCAGGCCGCCGGAAACTTTATAGGAGTTATCGTCAAACTTACCGCCTGCGTGCAGCACGGTCATGATCACTTCCGCAGCAGAGACGCCCTCTTCCGGGTGAATACCGGTTGGGATGCCACGACCATCATCGGTGACGGAGACGGAGTTGTCCGCATGGATGGTGACCACGATGTCTTTACAGTGACCCGCGAGCGCTTCGTCGATAGCGTTATCTACCACCTCGAATACCATGTGGTGCAGACCGGTGCCGTCATCCGTGTCGCCGATATACATACCCGGGCGCTTACGCACCGCATCCAGCCCTTTCAGGACTTTGATACTGGAGGAGTCATAAGAATTCGACATCAACGTTTCTCGCTCATTTCAACTTGGGTTAATCCGTTATTTTACCCTTTTCCACGGTAAACATCTTCGAATTTTCGTCCGACATGTCTATAACGTGTTCAGCGCTAATGGCGCTGACGAAAACCTGCGACTGCGTGGCTTTTAAGCGGCTGGCAAGCAGCCCGCGCCGCGCGTCGTCAAGTTCCGAGGCAAAATCATCTATCAGGTACAGGCAGCGTCTTCCGCTCTCGCGGGTGAGAAACTCTCCCTGTGCCAGGCGCAGCGCACACATCAGGAGCTTGAGCTGCCCGCGCGACAGCGTGTCTTCCACCGGTGCACCGTCGGCACGAATGCGGAAATCCGCCTTGTGCGGGCCGTGCGCGGTATAGGTCAACATGCGGTCGCGCTCGAAGCTTCTCTCTAACACCTCGGCATAATCCGTCTCTTTCTCCCAGCCGCGCTGGAAGGAGAAGGTGAGAGAGAACTCGGGTAAAAACTGTTTGCAGGTGTCGGCCATGTCTTCGGCGATACCTGCGCTGTATTCGGCACGCCAGTTGCTGATTTGTTCCGCGAGAGGGATTAACTCCATGTCCCACGGACGCAGCTGGGCGTAACGGGTAACCTGGCGCAGTGCAGCGTTACGCTGCTTGAGCAGACGCTTCAGGTTGCTCCAGGCGTTAAAGAAACCGGCTTCGTTGTGAAAGCATCCCCAGTCGAGGAACGCTCTTCTGTATTTGGGGCCGCCGTTGAGTAAAGTAAACCCCTCCGGCGTAATCAGCTGCATTGGCATCAGCAGCGCCAGTTCCGCCACTTTATGGCCGTCGGTGCCGTCGATGCGCACCTTACTGTCGCCCTGCTTGTCTTTGGTCAGGCCGATAGCGGTTTCCCGCTCCGCCCCCTGCAAACGCCCGTGCAGGACAAAGGATTCCTGCTCGTGGCGAATGACGCGACCAATCTGCAAACTGCGAAACGCCCGGCCGTGGCCGAGCGTATAGATGGCCTCAAGCACGCTGGTTTTGCCGCTGCCGTTTGCGCCAACCAGGAAGTTAAAGCCAGGGGATAAAGCGAGATCCGCGCTTTCGATATTGCGAAAGTCGCGGATCAACAGACGGGTGAGCGACATTACAGTCTCATTGGCATAACAACATAGGCAGCCGACTGTGATGCGGCATCTTCAATCTGTACGCTTGAAACGGAGTCGGTCAGCAGAATGCGCACGTTTTCAC
Source organism: Enterobacter sp. E14S (assembly GCF_055666685.1). Lineage (NCBI taxonomy): Bacteria > Pseudomonadati > Pseudomonadota > Gammaproteobacteria > Enterobacterales > Enterobacteriaceae > Enterobacter > Enterobacter sp. E14S. The sequence continues at coordinate 51,634 of NZ_JBVODQ010000014.1, forward strand.
ATTTCAGCGCATTCAGCACATCCAGTACGTAGCTGACGTTAAAGCCGATTTCCATCTCAGCGCCGGCGTAGGTGACGTCCAGAATCTCTTCTGCCTCTTCCTGCTCCGGGTTGTTAGCGGTGATTTTGATCTGGTTTTCACTCACGTACAGGCGCACGCCGCGGAATTTCTCGTTGGAGAGAATGGCCGCACGGGCAAAGGCCTGCTTGAGGCTATCGCAGCCCGCTTCCAGCGTTTTGTCCGGATTCTTCGGCAATACGCGGCGATAATCCGGGAAACGACCGTCAACCAGCTTCGAAGTGAAGACAAAATCGCCCACGTGTGCGCGGATGTTATTGCTGCCGATCTGCACGCGCAGCGGCGTGTCGCCGCCGTCGAGCATACGCATCAGTTCAATCACCCCTTTACGCGGCACGATCACCGAATGGTTTGGCAGCGCGTCGCCAATCGGCATAGAACAGACCGCCAGACGGTGGCCGTCGGTGGCTACGGTACGCAGCTCTTCACCTTCGGTTTCGAACAGCATGCCGTTTAAGTAGTAACGGACGTCCTGATGCGCCATGGAGAACTGCGTGGCTTCAATCAGACGCTTCATCGTCGCCTGCGGCAGGGTGAATTCAACTTCGCTCTGCCAGTCGTCCAGGTTCGGGAAGTCCGCAGCAGGCAGCGTGGAGAGCGAGAAACGGCTGCGGCCAGAACGCACCAGCATACGGTCGCCTTCCAGCTGCACGGCGATTTCAGCGCCTTCCGGCAGCCCGCGGCAGATATCAAAGAATTTACGTGCCGGAACCGTGGTCGCGCCCGCGTCGTGCGGCTGCGTCAGCGTAACGCGCGCGATCATTTCCATTTCCAGATCTGTACCGGTCAGCGACAGCGTACCGTCCGCGACCTGAAGCAGCAGGTTTCCGAGAATAGGCAGCGTTGGGCGGCCACCTAATGGGCCACTCACCTGTTGCAGCGGTTTTAATAAATGTTCACGTTCAACGGTAAATTTCATAGCGTCACGATGATAATGTTCTGATTAAATTGGAAAAATCTTCTTTTATGTCGTGGCTTTCTTCGCGTAACTGCTCAATCTTACGACAAGCGTGCAGCACGGTCGTATGGTCACGGCCACCAAACGCATCTCCGATTTCCGGCAGACTGTGGTTGGTTAACTCCTTTGCCAGCGCCATCGCCATCTGACGCGGACGCGCCACCGAGCGGGAACGACGTTTAGACAGTAAATCTGCCACTTTGATCTTGTAGTACTCAGCCACCGTCTTTTGAATATTGTCGATAGTGACCAGTTTTTCCTGCAATGCCAGCAAATCGCGCAGCGCTTCACGCACAAAATCGATGGTGATCGCACGACCGGTGAAGTTGGCATTGGCGATAACGCGGTTCAGTGCCCCTTCCAGCTCACGCACGTTGGAGCGCAGACGCTTGGCAATGAAGAACGCCACTTCGCCCGGCAGGCGAATGTCGTTTTCATCGGCTTTCTTCATCAGGATCGCGACGCGGGTTTCCAGCTCCGGTGGCTCGATCGCCACCGTCAGGCCCCAGCCGAAGCGGGATTTCAGACGATCTTCAACGCCGTTGATCTCTTTTGGATAACGATCCGAGGTCAAAATGATCTGCTGATTGCCTTCCAGCAGGGCATTGAAGGTGTGGAAAAACTCTTCCTGCGATCGTTCTTTATTCGCAAAGAACTGGATGTCATCGATGAGCAGCGCGTCAACGGAACGATAGTAGCGTTTAAACTCTTCGATCGCATTGTTTTGCAGGGCTTTTACCATGTCCTGAACGAAGCGTTCGGAGTGCATATACACCACTTTGGCATTGGGCTTGCGCGCCATAATGCCGTTACCCACCGCATGCAGCAGGTGCGTTTTACCCAGACCCGTGCCGCCATAAAGGAACAGCGGGTTGTAGGCCCCACCGGGGTTATCAGCAACCTGACGAGCCGCCGCGCGCGCCAGCTGGTTCGACTTACCTTCAACGAAGTTATCGAACGTGTGTTTCACGTTAACGTTAGAGCGGTAGGTTGGCTCAGCCGGTGCGGGGACATTATCCCAGCCCTGACGAGCGGGTGCGACGCGAGGGGCCGGAGCAGGCGCGGCCTGAGCAGGCGCTGCTACGTTCACGGTTTCACGAACGGTTTGGGTGACCGGCTTTGTGCCCACTTCAAAGCGCAGCTGCGGGGCATCTGACCCGCAGAAATCGTTCAGCAGTCCATTGATGTTATTAAGGTACTTGTCCCTTACCCAATCGAGCACAAAACGGTTTGGCGCATACAAAGCCAGCGTGTTATCGCTCAGTTCCGCCTGCAACGGGCGGATCCACATACTGAATTCTGTGGCTGGTAACTCATCCTGCAATCGGGCAAGACACTGCTGCCAAAGCGAAAGTGACACGGCGGACTCCACTCGAACAATAAAAGAAAACTATTGAATATTCATGATTGTTGGCGCACATCGACATGACCCAATGAGGGTGATGTGCGAACCGCTATCTGCGGTTATACCCGGCCAGGATCGCTGGATCCCGATCGGGACCGCGGATCATAGCCTAAACTGAGCCAGAGATCTTCTGTTTCTCACAGATTCTTCCCGATTTATCCACAGGAAGATCCGGAACCGGATAAGTGTAAACGATCCTGGCGCCAGTGCCCCACGATTTAGTCCGCATATTGGAAAAATTAATGAGCACAGACAATTTATTGCTTAAATGATCTAACGAAGATCCGGGACGATCCTTGCGCTTTGTTGGCGAGGCCGTATAATCCTCGACCCGGCGCGTGATGCTCATCTTCCTGCGTCGTCCGTTGCTCATTTTCCACGCGAAAACGTGCGGAAATACGCGGGAAATAAGGAAAGAGAATTGACTCCGGAGTGTACAATTATTACAATCCGGCCTCTTTAATCACCCACGCTGAGGCGTTAGTCGTTCGAAACTCGTTCGGGTATACGCAAAAGTCAGTGAATTTATTCAAGTTTAGGTAGAAATCGCCATGAAACGCACTTTTCAACCGTCTGTACTGAAGCGCAACCGTTCTCACGGCTTCCGTGCTCGTATGGCTACTAAAAATGGTCGTCAGGTTCTGGCACGTCGTCGTGCTAAAGGCCGCGCTCGTCTGACCGTTTCCAAGTAATAAAGCTAACCCCTGAGTGGTTAAGCTAGCATTTCCCAGGGAGTTACGTTTGTTAACTCCCGCTCATTTCACTTTCGTCTTCCAGCAGCCACTACGGGCTGGCACGCCGCAAATCACCATCCTCGGCCGCCAAAATTCGCTGGGGCATCCCCGCATCGGTCTCACAGTCGCCAAGAAAAATGTTAAGCGTGCGCATGAACGCAATCGGATTAAACGTCTGACGCGTGAAAGCTTCCGTTTACGTCAGCACGAACTGCCTTCAATGGATTTCGTGGTGGTGGCTAAAAAAGGGGTTGCCGACCTCGATAACCGTGCTCTCTCGGAAGCGTTGGAAAATTATGGCGCCGCCACTGTCGCCTGGCTCACGGGTCCTGATAGCCCTCATTCGGGTCTATCAACGCCTGATTAGTCCGCTACTCGGGCCGCACTGCCGTTTCACACCAACATGCTCAAGCTACGGAATTGAGGCATTGCGCAGGTTTGGAGTGATAAAAGGCAGTTGGTTGACGGTGAAACGCGTATTAAAATGCCACCCTTTACACCCCGGTGGAGACGACCCCGTCCCTCCAGGACCCTTTGATACCAGAGAACACTAACGATGGATTCGCAACGCAATCTTCTTATCATCGCTTTGTTGTTCGTGTCTTTCATGATCTGGCAGGCATGGGAGCAGGATAAAAATCCTCAACCCCAGCAGCAGACCACGCAGACTACGACCACCGCAGCGGGTAGCGCCGCCGACCAGGGCGTACCGGCCAGTGGCCAGGGGAAACAGATTACGGTTAAGACCGATGTGCTTGAGCTGACAATCAACACCCGTGGTGGTGATGTTGAGCAGGCGCTGCTGTTGACCTACCCGAAAGAGCTGAAGTCTAACGAACCGTTCCAGTTACTGGAAACCACGCCTGAGTTTATCTACCAGGCGCAGAGCGGCCTGACCGGTCGTGATGGCCCGGATAACCCGGCTAACGGTGCGCGTCCACTGTATACCGTCGATAGCGACACCTTTGTGCTGGCTGATGGCCAGAACGAACTCGCGATCCCGATGACGTACACCGACGCCGCAGGCAACACCTTCACTAAAACCTTCACCCTGAAGCGCGGTGAATATGCGGTGAACGTGGGCTACAGCGTACAGAACGCCAGTGCGAAACCGCTGGAGCTGTCGACCTTTGGCCAGCTGAAGCAGTCCATCAATCTGCCGTCTCACCGTGACACCGGAAGCAGCAACTTTGCGCTGCATACCTTCCGTGGCGCGGCATACTCCACGCCAGACGCGAAGTATGAGAAATACAAATTCGACACCATTGCGGATAACGAAAACCTGAACGTTAGTTCCAAAGGCGGTTGGGTTGCGATGCTGCAACAGTATTTCGCAACGGCCTGGATCCCAAACAACGACGGTACGAATAACTTCTATACCGCGAACCTGGGCAACGGTCTTGCAGCCATCGGCTACAAATCTCAGCCGGTTCTGGTTCAGCCGGGTCAAACCGGTAAGATGGCAAGCACCCTGTGGGTCGGCCCGGAAATTCAGGACAAAATGGCCGCTGTTGCGCCGCACCTGGATCTGACCGTCGATTACGGTTGGTTGTGGTTCATCTCTCAGCCGCTGTTTAAGCTGCTGAAGTTCATCCACAGCTTCCTGGGTAACTGGGGCTTCTCCATCATCGTTATCACCTTCATCGTTCGTGGCATCATGTACCCGCTGACTAAAGCGCAGTACACCTCCATGGCGAAGATGCGTATGCTGCAGCCGAAGATTGCGGCGATGCGTGAGCGTCTGGGCGATGACAAACAGCGTCAGAGCCAGGAAATGATGGCCCTGTATAAAGCAGAGAAAGTAAACCCACTGGGTGGCTGCTTCCCGCTGCTGATTCAGATGCCAATCTTCCTTGCGCTGTACTACATGCTGATGGGTTCCGTTGAGCTGCGCCACGCGCCGTTCGCCCTGTGGATCCATGACCTGTCCGCACAGGACCCGTACTACATCCTGCCGATCCTGATGGGCGTGACGATGTTCTTCATCCAGAAGATGTCGCCGACCACCGTGACCGACCCGATGCAGCAGAAGATCATGACCTTTATGCCGGTCATCTTCACCGTGTTCTTCCTGTGGTTCCCGTCAGGTCTGGTGCTGTACTATATCGTCAGCAACCTGGTGACCATCATCCAGCAGCAGCTGATTTACCGTGGTCTGGAAAAACGTGGCCTGCATAGCCGCGAAAAGAAAAAGTCCTGATTCGGTAAGTTAACGCTAAAATAAGGGCGGTCGATTGACCGCCTTTTTTATTTGTATTGAACGAGACCAACCATGAGCCATAACGACACTATCGTCGCCCAGGCAACCCCACCGGGACGCGGTGGTGTAGGCATTCTGCGCATCTCCGGCCTGAAGGCGCGCGAGGTGGCCGAAGCAGTGCTGGGTAAACTGCCAAAGCCGCGCTACGCTGATTACCTGCCGTTTAAAGATACCGACGGCACGCCGCTGGACCAGGGCATTGCGCTGTGGTTCCCCGGCCCGAACTCCTTTACCGGCGAAGATGTGCTGGAGCTGCAGGGCCACGGCGGCCCGGTTATCCTCGACCTGCTGTTAAAACGTATTCTGACCCTGCCTGGCCTGCGCATTGCGAAGCCGGGCGAGTTCTCCGAGCGTGCCTTCCTCAACGACAAGCTCGACCTGGCGCAGGCAGAAGCGATTGCAGACCTGATCGACGCCAGCTCGGAACAGGCGGCCCGCTCCGCCCTGAACTCGCTGCAGGGCGCATTCTCCGCGCGCGTAAATCACCTTGTGGAAGCACTCACTCACCTGCGAATCTACGTGGAAGCGGCTATCGACTTCCCGGACGAGGAGATTGACTTCCTCTCTGACGGTAAAATCGAAGCGCAGCTCAACCAGGTGATGGCCGATCTCGACGCCGTTCGCGCCGAAGCGCGTCAGGGCAGCCTGCTGCGCGAAGGGATGAAGGTTGTCATTGCTGGTCGCCCTAACGCCGGGAAATCGAGCCTGCTGAACGCCCTGGCGGGCCGTGAAGCGGCGATCGTCACCGATATTGCCGGCACCACCCGCGACGTGCTGCGCGAGCATATCCACATCGACGGCATGCCGCTGCATATCATTGATACCGCCGGCCTGCGCGATGCCAGCGACGAGGTTGAACGCATCGGTATCGAACGCGCCTGGCAGGAGATCGAGCAGGCTGACCGCGTGCTGTTTATGGTGGACGGCACCACCACCGACGCTGTTGACCCGGCTGAGATCTGGCCAGACTTTATCGCCCGTCTACCGGCGAAACTGCCCATCACCGTGGTGCGTAATAAAGCGGACGTCACCGGCGAAACGCTGGGAATCAGCGATGTGAACGGTCACTCACTGATTCGCCTGTCGGCGCGTACCGGTGAAGGCGTTGACGACCTGCGCAACCATCTCAAGCAGAGCATGGGCTTTGATACCAGCATGGAAGGCGGTTTCCTCGCGCGTCGTCGTCACCTGCAGGCGCTGGAAGAGGCGGCAAACCACCTTGTTCAGGGTAAAGCGCAGCTGATCGGCGCGTGGGCGGGCGAACTGCTGGCGGAAGAGCTGCGTCTGGCGCAGCAGAATCTGAGCGAGATCACCGGGGAGTTTACGTCGGACGATCTGCTGGGACGAATTTTCTCGAGCTTCTGTATCGGTAAGTAAGGCCCGCTCATTGATGGTGATTTCCTCCTGGGAAATCACCATTGTCCAAATGGCAACTCGCCTAATCCCTTTTCACCCCCTATCCTGCATGCCTGCATCTATGGGGGGTTTATGGCGCGTTATCTGTTTTGTAGTTTCGCATTAGTTCTGCTTTATCCGTCCGGCATTGATATGTATCTGGTGGGATTGCCGCACATCGCCCGCGATCTGGGCGCCAGCGAGGCGCAGCTGCACATCGCGTTTTCGGCCTACCTCGCGGGGATGGCGTCGTCGATGGTGTTTGCCGGGAAGATCGCGGATAAGGCAGGCCGTCAGCCCGTCGCGATAACCGGCGCCATCATTTTTGCCCTTGCCTCTCTGCTCTGCTCACAGGCGCAAAGCAGCACCGTGTTCCTGGCCGGACGATTTATCCAGGGCATTGGCGCCGGTGGCTGCTACGTCGTCGCTTTTGCCATTTTGCGCGACACCTTAAGCGCCCAGCGTCGCGCTAAGGTGCTTTCGATGCTGAACGGTATTACCTGCATCATCCCGGTGCTGGCCCCGGTCGTGGGATATCTGATTATGCTGAAATTCCCGTGGCAGAGCCTGTTCTGGACCATGGCGGCGATGGGCGCGCTGGTGTTTATCCTGTCCATCGCCGTGCTGAAAGAGACCCACCCGGGCTCGCAGAATACCGGTCATACCGCAACCATTCACCCAGCCGAGAAGCTGCTTAACCGCTTTTTCCTCAGTCGTCTGGCCGTGACCACGTTAAGCGTGGCGGTAATCCTGACCTATGTAAACGTTTCCCCGGTTTTACTGATGGAAACCATGGGCTTCGATCGGGGTGAGTATTCAACGGTGATGGCATTAACCGCCATGGTCAGTATGGCGGTCTCGTTCTCCACCCCGTTTGCGCTAAATGTTTTTAGCCAGCGCACGCTGATGCTGACCTCACAGGTTTTATTCCTCACTGCTGGCGCGATCCTGGCAACCACCAGCTCGCATGCGGTGATGCTGGCGGGTATTACCCTTATTTGTGCCGGGTTCTCGGTTGGCTTTGGCGTGGCGATGAGTCAGGCGCTTGGCCCCTTCTCGCTGCGGGCAGGCGTGGCAAGCTCGGTGCTGGGAATTGCGCAGGTCTGCGGATCGTCGCTGTGGATTTGGCTGGCGGCGGTCATCGGGCTTAACGCGCTGAATATGCTGATCGGGGTTCTGATTGGCTGTAGCATACTGTGCATCACCTTACTTATGGTCATCCAGCCCGCGGCGCATTATGAAGAAGCCCATCAGCAGTCTCGATCTTAATCTCCTGCTTTGCCTGCAGCTTTTGCTGCAGGAGCGCAGCGTCACCAAAGCGGCGAAGCGGATGAACGTGACGCCGTCTGCGGTGAGTAAATCGCTGGCCAAGCTGCGTGACTGGTTTGACGACCCGCTGTTTGTCAAAACGCCGTTGGGGCTGCTGCCGACCCCGCTGACGGTAAGCCTCGAGCAGGATTTGGCTGACTGGATGCAAATCGGCAACCAGATCCTCGATAAATTCCATCATGATTCCCCGGGCGGGCTAACGTTCGTGCTGGCCGCCGAAACGCCGTTGATGCTGATCCGCTTTAATGCCCTGCTGGAGCAGGTGAACCAGCGCTATCCGCAGGCTACGGTGAAGATGCGTCACTGGGATTATGACTCGCTGGACGCCATTACGCGTGGAGAGGTGGATCTGGGATTCACCGGACGCGAAACGCACCCGCGCTCGCGTGAATTGCTGAAGCTAATGCCGTGGTTCATCGACTATGAGATCCTGTTCAGCGACCGTCCGTGCGTGTATCTACGTGAGGATCACCCCGCGCTACAGGACGAATGGAACCTCGAAACCTTCCTGCGCTACCCGCACATCAGCATCTTCTGGGAACGCAGCGACACCTGGGCACTGGACGAAGTGCTAAAGGAGATGGGTCGGGAGAGAAACATTGCCATGAGCGTGCCGGGCTTTGAGCAGTCGATGTTTATGGCAGCGCAGCCCGGTCACAACTATATCGCCACGGCTCCGCACTACTGCCATCACTACAATCAACTCCACCAGCGGAAGCTGATCGCGCTTCCTATTCCCATTGACGAAGCGCAGGCTGAAAAGCTAACCGTTCCCTTCACGCTGATCTGGCATAAACGGAACAGCCATAATCCGAAAATCCTCTGGCTGCGGGAAACCATCAAGGCGCTGTACGGTGCCAGCGATCCAATTTTTGCCTAAGAAAATGTAAAGTTCGGTTCTGAGGCTTCTCTTACTCCCATTTACTGATTAAAACAGGAGTCAAGTTAAGCGATAATCATGTAACCGTTTAACCGATTACGACCATTATCAAGGAGCGAAAAATGGCTACGCACTTTGCAAGAGGGATACTTACGGAAGGACGTCTCGTATCGGCAAGAATTTCTTCAGCCTGTCACAGTGAAGCACTCACTCTCCCGGAACACCGCAGAACGCGGTTTTTAGCGTCCAGAGCGCTTCTCGCAGAACTGCTGTTTATGCTGTACGGCACCAGCGAGCTGCCGGACATCATTACCCAACCCGAAGGCCGCCCGGTCTTTGCCGACCCGGATCTCCCTCGTTTTTCGATTGCCTACGCGGGCAATATCATTGGCGTCGCGCTGACCACCGAAGGGGATTGTGGGCTGGATATGGAACTTCAGCGCGCGACGCGCAGCTTCCATGGCGGTAATGCGCATGAAGACTATCCGCTCTCCAGCAATGAGAAGCTGTGGGTACGCAACCAGAACGATCCTGTCGAAGCCAGAGCCCAGCTCATTACCTTGCGCCAGAGCATTCGCAAGCTCTGTGGATGCGCCTCAGACGACGCCAGCCTGCTGCAGCTGCTTCCAGGCTCCGGACGTCTGCGTGCCACTCAGGCCACGCTGGTAGAGGCGCTCAGCGACGCAGAGGATGTGCTCATTTGGTCCATTGCGGTTACCCCCGCCATCGAACGCATGAAAATCTGGGAATTTGACAGCCAACAGGGATGGCGTAGCCTTCCTGATGTGCCCGAGCGCGCCAACGAGCCCGCCGCACGCCTGATGCGTTTAACCAGTTTACCGGCAGAAAAAGCATTCACCCTTAGCTGATCCAATCAGGGTCATCATGATGAAACAGGAGTAATCATGTCTGATACGTTGAAAGTAGTTACGTTACTGGGAAGCCTGCGCAAAGGTTCATTTAACGGGATGGTTGCCCGCACGCTGCCACAGCTGGCACCGACAGGAATGGAAATTAACGCCCTGCCGTCTATTGGAGATATTCCGCTGTATGACGCTGACGTACAGCAGGAAGAGGGTTTCCCGCAAAGCGTTGAGGCGCTGGCAGAGCAGATCCGCCAGGCTGACGGCGTGGTCATCGTCACGCCGGAGTATAACTATTCGGTTCCGGGTGGCCTGAAGAATGCCATCGACTGGCTGTCCCGCTTACCTGAGCAGCCGCTGTCAGGCAAACCGGTGCTGATCCAGACCAGCTCAATGGGCGCGATTGGCGGCGCGCGCTGCCAGTATCATCTGCGCCAGATCCTGGTATTCCTGGATGCGATGGTCATGAACAAGCCGGAATTTATGGGTGGTGTGATTCAGAACAAGGTCGACCCGCAAACGGGTGAAGTGGTGGATCAGAGCACGCGCGATCATCTGTCTGGCCAGCTGACGGCGTTTGGGGATTATATTAAGCGGGTGAAGGCGTAAGCTTATTGCGGCCTGATGCCCTCACCCTAACCCTCTCCCACAGGGAGAGGGAACTTTGCCCGTAGGTCAGGTAAGCGAAGCGCCACCTGACACCACCAGCATCTTAGTGTGCATCAATAAACACAATCTTCAGCACAAACAGCAGCGCCACAACGATGACGCACGGGCTGAGGTCGCGGAAGCGGCCGGTACCGATCTTCATTACGCAGTAAGAGATAAAGCCCAGCGCGATACCTTCGGTAATCGAGAAGCTGAACGGCATCATCACGGCGGTAATAAACGCCGGCACCGCTTCGGTTAAATCATCCCACTTCACGCGTGACAGGCTGGAGGTCATCAGCACACCCACATAGATCAGCGCGCCGGCTGCCGCATACGGTGGAACCATACCCGCCAGCGGAGAGAGGAAGATCACCAGCAGGAACAGAATACCCACGACCACCGCCGTCAGGCCGGTACGGCCGCCCACGGACACGCCGGAAGACGATTCAATGTACGCGGTAACGGACGAGGTTCCGATAAAAGCACCGGTCACAGAGGATACACTGTCCACAAACAGCGCCTGCTTCATGCGCGGGAATTTGCCTTTTTCATCCGCCAGACCCGCTTTGTCGGTCACGCCAATCAGCGTGCCGGAGGAGTCAAACAGGTTGACCAGCATGAAGGAGAAAATCACGCCCGCCAGGCCCAGGTTCAGGGAACCCGCCAGATCGACGTGACCAATCACGGTAGAAACGCTCGGTGGCGCGGAGACGATACCGTTATAGTGAACGTCGCCCAGCATCCAGCCCAGCAGGGTGGTGACCACGATGGACACCAGCACCGCCGCGTGAATATTACGGGAAGCCAGGATAGCGATGATAAAGAAGCCCAGCACGCCCAGCAGCACGTTATGAGAGGTCAGGTGACCGATGCTCACCAGCGTATCCGGGTTCGCCACGATAACGCCGGCGTTTTTCAGCCCCATCATACCGATGAACAGACCGATACCGCTGGTGATGCCCACGCGCAGGCTCACGGGAATGTTCGCAATCATCCAGTAACGTACGCGGAAAATGGTCAGCAGCAGCAGGCCAACCGCGCCCCAGAAGATGGCGCCCATGCCAACCTGCCACGGCAGCCCCATCGCCTGAACAACCACGAACGCGAAGAACGCATTCAGGCCCATTGCCGGTGCCAGCGCAACCGGCAGGTTAGCGAATATACCCATCAGGATGCTGCCAAGGGCCGCAATCAGGCAGGTGGTCACGAAGACGGCGCTGGTATCCATGCCAGCGACGCCCAGAATTTGAGGGTTCACAAAAACGATATAGACCATCGTCAGGAAGGTGGTGAAACCAGCGATCACTTCGGTGCGTGCCGTTGTGCCGTGCTCGCGCAGTTTAAAAACGCGCTCAAGCAGACCCTGACCAGATGTCTGGGTAGTGTGTTGTTGACTCATCATCAATTCCGAACAAGGAGGGAAAATTCGTCGCTATCCTATACCAAAATGCGACAATAGTGGCGGTTACGTGATACTTTTTTCATTGATTTTGCTTATACGGCAACGATTGCGTGCCGGCGAACTGCCGTACGTAAACGTTAAACTTGTTAAAAGGGAAAGGCATGTCCGGAATTGAAGCGGTATTTTTCGACTGCGACGGTACGCTGGTCGACAGTGAGGTCATTTGTTCCCGCGCGTATGTCACCATGTTCCAGGAATTTGGCATTACGCTGGAACTCGAAGAGGTGTTTAAACGCTTTAAGGGCGTAAAGCTCTACGAGATCATCGACATCATTAACGAAGAACACGGTGTGGATCTGGCGAAAGCGGATCTGGAACCGGTGTACCGCGCCGAGGTCGCACGCCTGTTCGACTCCGAGCTGGAAGTTATCTCCGGGGCTAACGCGTTGCTGGATGCGATGACGGTGCCAGTCTGCGTCGTCTCTAATGGCCCGGTCAGCAAAATGCAGCACTCGCTGGGCAAGCTTGAGATGTTGCACCATTTCCCGGAAAAACTGTTCAGCGGCTACGATATCCAGCGCTGGAAGCCAGACCCGGCGCTGATGTTCCATGCGGCAAAAGCGATGAACGTCAACGTAGAGAACTGTATTCTGGTGGATGACTCGTCTGCGGGCGCGCAGTCGGGGATTGATGCGGGGATGGAGGTGTTTTACTTCTGCGCCGACCCGCACAACAAGCCGATCGATCATCCCAACGTGACGACCTTTACCGATCTGGCGCAGCTGCCAGCGCTGTGGAAGGCGCGCGGGTGGGATATTACTCGCTGAGTTTTCCCCTCACCCCGACCCTCTCCCCAGGGGAGAGGGAGAAAACCGAATTGTCCCCTCTCCCTGTGGGAGAGGGTTAGGGTGAGGGTAAATCACTCTTTCGGATCTTTACCCGCCAGCAGCTTGTCCAGCTCGTCGCCGCCCACGTGACGGAAGTCCTGACCTTTCACGAAGTAGAAAATGTATTCGCAAATGTTCTGGCAGCGGTCGCCAATACGCTCGATGGAGCGGGCGCAGAACAGGGCGGTCAGTACGCTTGGGATCGTACGTGAATCTTCCATCATGTAGGTCATCAGCTGACGCACGATGCCTTCATACTCCTGGTCGACCTTCTTGTCTTCACGGTAGATACGCACCGCTTCGTCCAGGTCCATACGCGCAAAGGCATCCAGCACGTCGTGCAGCATCTGCACGGTGTGGCGGCCCAGCGACTCCAGGCTCACCAGAAGGGGCTGGTGCTGCTGAGAAAACTTCTCCAGCGCGGTACGGCAGATTTTATCCGCAACGTCACCAATACGCTCCAGCTCGGCGATAGTTTTGATGATCGCCATCACCAGACGCAGGTCGCTCGCCGTCGGCTGACGTTTCGCGATAATGCGCACGCAGGCCTCGTCGATAGCGACTTCCATCATGTTGACGTTTTTGTCGCCTTCAATGACGCGCTTCGCCAGCTCGCTGTCCTGGTTGTGCATTGCCGTAATCGCATCAGAAAGCTGCTGCTCGACCATCCCGCCCATGGTCATTACCTGGGTGCGAATGCTTTCCAGCTCTGCGTTGAACTGGCCGGAAATGTGTTTATTAAGATTGAGGTTGTCCATGGTTTCTCCACATGCACTAAGGCAAATCAACCGTAGCGGCCAGTAATATAATCTTCGGTTTGTTTCTTCGCGGGCCTGGTGAACAGCGCGTCCGTATCGCTGAACTCAATCAACTCGCCCAGGTACATAAACGCCGTGTGATCGGAACAACGTGCAGCCTGCTGCATGTTATGGGTCACGATAACCACGGTGTAATCCTGCTTCAGCTCGGTGATCAGCTCTTCAATACGGCCGGTTGAGATCGGGTCCAGCGCTGAACACGGCTCATCCAGCAGCAACACTTCCGGGCGAATAGCAATACCGCGCGCAATGCACAGACGCTGCTGCTGACCACCGGAGAGAGAGTAACCGCTCTGGTGCAACTTATCTTTGGTTTCGTTCCATAATGCGGCCTTGGTCAAAGCCCACTGCACGCGCTCGTCCATATCGGCACGGGAGAGTTTTTCAAACAGACGCACGCCAAACGCGATGTTGTCATAAATCGACATCGGGAACGGCGTTGGTTTCTGGAACACCATCCCCACTTTGGCGCGCAGCAGGGCGATATCCTGCGCCTGGGTCAGAATGTTTTCACCGTCCAGGATGATTTCACCCTCAGCGCGCTGCTCCGGATAGAGCGAATACATTTTGTTAAAGGTACGCAGCAGCGTGGATTTCCCACAGCCGGACGGACCGATAAATGCCGTGACCTGGTTCTTCGCGATATCCAGGTTGATGTTCTTCAGGGCATGGAATTTGCCGTAGTAGAAGTTCAAATCACGAACCTGAATCTTACCCGGGGCAGTATCAACCATACTCATTGACTCATTTCCTCATTCGGCGCCGCGAGCTGCCGCGCCGTAAAAAATTAACCGTGTTTCTTCTTCGCGAAAATGACGCGCGCCAGAATGTTCAGCAACAGTACGCAAAGGGTAATGATCAGCACTCCGGCCCAGGCCAGCTGCTGCCATTCCGCGAATGGGCTCATCGCAAATTTAAAGATCGTCACCGGCAGGTTGGCTATCGGCTGCATCATGTCCGTGCTCCAGAACTGGTTGGAGAGAGACGTAAACAGCAGCGGCGCCGTTTCACCCGCGATACGCGCAACCGCCAGCAGGATACCGGTCATGATCCCGGAAACAGACGCCTTCAGCGTAATCGCAGAGATCATCTTCCATTTCGGCGTACCCAGCGCATAAGCCGCTTCACGCAGGCTGTCCGGCACCAGTTTCAGCATGTTCTCGGTGGTACGAATAACAATCGGCACCTGCAGCAGCGCCAGGGCAATCACACCCGCCCAGCCGGAGAAGTGTTCCATCTGCGCCACCACCACGGTGTAAACAAACAGACCCACAACGATAGAAGGTGCAGACAGCAGAATATCGTTGATGAAGCGAATGACTTCGGCCAGCCAGGATTTACGACCGTATTCAGCCAGGTAGATGCCCGCCATGATGCCCAGCGGCGTACCGAAGACCGTTGCCCAGAGGATCAGCAAGCCGCTGCCCGCCAGGGCATTGGCCAGGCCACCACCCGCAGTGTTCGGCGGTGGCGTCATTTCGGTGAAAAGCGACAGTGACATCCCGTCAATCCCGCGAACGACCGTCGAGAAGAGGATCCAAACCAGCCAGAACAGGCCGAACGCCATTGTCGCCATAGAGAGCGACAGGGCAATACGGTTTTTCATGCGGCGTCTGGCCTGCATTTTGCGGCGGGATTCCGCCAGTTCAGCGGTAGCTTGCATTTCGAGAGTTGCCATTAGCGTGCCCCCTCATTTTTAGCGAGGCGCATAATCATCAGCTTGGAAATCGCCAGAACAATAAAGGTGATAACGAACAGAATCAGACCCAGCTCCATCAGCGCCGCCACGTGCAGCCCGGATTCCGCTTCCGCAAATTCATTCGCCAACGCCGAGGTAATACTGTTACCCGGCATATAGAGCGACGCGCTGTCGAGCTGGTAGGTGTTACCGATGATAAAGGTGACCGCCATGGTTTCACCCAGCGCACGACCTAAGCCCAGCATCACGCCCCCAATCACCCCATTTTTGGTGAACGGAAGGACAATGCGCCAGATAACTTCCCAGGTGGTGCAGCCGATACCGTAGGCCGACTCTTTCATCATCACCGGCGTTTGTTCGAAGACATCGCGCATAACCGCCGCAATGTAAGGAATAATCATGATGGCGAGGATCACACCTGCCGCCAGAATGCCGATACCGAAAGCCGGGCCAGAGAACAGGGCACCCACAAACGGAATGGCGGAAAGCACGTTACCGACCGGTTCCTGGAAATACGTGGCGAACAGCGGAGCAAAGATGAACAAGCCCCACATGCCGTAAACGATACTTGGAATGGCAGCCAGCAGTTCGATGGCAATACCCAGCGGGCGTCGCAGCCAGCCCGGCGCCAGCTCCGTCAGGAACAGGGCAATACCAAAGCTCACCGGAACCGCAATCAGCAGGGCGATGAACGAGGTCACCAGCGTGCCGTAAATCGGCACCAGGGCACCGTAGATATCGTTCGGCGCGTCCCACTCTTTGGTCCACAGGAAGGAAAAACCGAATTTCTGGATGCTCGGCCATGAGGAGAAAATCAGAGACACGATAATGCCGCCCAGCAGCAATAGCACAATCAGCGCAGCCAGTTTCACCAGCGCGCTGAAAATCATGTCACCTTTTTTACCCGGAGGGTTAAATGCAGGCTTGGTTGCAGCCATAAATTACTCTTCTGTTTGAGACGTTTTTACGAATATGCCCGGTGGCGCTGACGCTTACCGGGCCTACAGCTTAAACCGTAGGGCGGGTAAGCATAGCGCCACCCGCCATCTTCGTTAAATATATCCTGTTAGTACAGCGCTTTACCGCTGCTGTCTTTCACGTTGGTTTTCCATGCAGCGCGAATCTGCTCAACCACGTTTTCCGGCAGGGTGGCGTAATCCAGGGCGTTAGCCTGTTTGCCGCCGTTTTTGTACGCCCAGTCGAAGAACTTCAGCACTTCGGCGCCCTGCTCAGGTTTCTTCTGCTCTTTGTGAACCAGGATGAAAGTGGTAGAGGTGATTGGCCATGCACCTTCGCCTTTCTGGTTAGTCAGATCCTGCGCGAAGGATTTGCTCCAGTCAGCGCCTTTCGCCGCGTTAGCAAAGTTCTCTTCGGTTGGGCTAACCGGTTTGCCGTCGGCT
The DNA here is from genome assembly GCF_055666685.1 of Enterobacter sp. E14S. NCBI lineage: Bacteria > Pseudomonadati > Pseudomonadota > Gammaproteobacteria > Enterobacterales > Enterobacteriaceae > Enterobacter > Enterobacter sp. E14S. Next base: position 68,393 of record NZ_JBVODQ010000014.1, read on the forward strand.
GAAACCAGTTTGGTGTAGGACAGGTTGTTCTGCTTAGCGTACGCATACTCTACGTAACCAATTGAGCCAGGCAGACGCTGTACGAACGCGGCGATACCGTCGTTACCCTTACCGCCCAGACCGGTTGGCCAGTTAACGGTAGAGCCGGAGCCGACTTTAGATTTCCACTCTTCGTTCACTTTTGCCAGGTAGCTGGTGAACACGAAAGAGGTACCGGAACCATCCGCACGGCGAACCACGGCGATGTTCTGAGAAGGCAGCTTCAGGCCTGGGTTGAGTTTAGCGATCGCTTCGTCATCCCATTTTTTGATTTTGCCCAGGTAGATGTCACCCAGCGTTTTGCCGTCCAGCACCAGCTCACCCGACTTCACGCCCGGCAGGTTGATGGCCAGAACCACACCGCCGATCACGGTAGGGAACTGGAACAGGCCTTCCTGAGCCAGTTTGTCATCAGACAGCGGAGCGTCTGATGCGCCGAAATCAACAGTGTTCGCGGTAATTTGTTTAACGCCACCGGAGGAGCCGATACCCTGATAGTTAACCTTGTTACCGGTTTCTTTCTGGTAGGTATCCGCCCATTTGGCATACACCGGCGCAGGGAAGGTTGCACCAGCGCCAGTCAGGCTTGCTTCTGCAAATACAGAGAACGCGCTCAGAGATAAGGTCGCGGCGACAACAGTTGCGACAGTGGTACGCATAACTTTCATAATGTCTCCTGCAAGATTTTCGTAAATCGTTGTTTAGTGGCTACGATGAGCAAAATAGGACAAACAGGTGACAGATAAATGTACGAATTATGACAGTTTTATGACAACGAAAATTTCACTTAAAAACAAGCAAAAGAAAGCTTATTTTTCATCGCGTTAGCCACTTTTATGACAAGACGTTTTCAGAAATATTTTCTTTATGTGACACTGAAAAAAGTAGCTGAAGATGACAAATTGTCATTATTAAAAACGAGAAAGGATTGATTAAAAACAAGCCGGGTGGGATAAAAAAGCTCCACCCGAAGGTGGAGCCTGAAGGGATTATTCTACGGTAACCGATTTCGCCAGGTTACGCGGCTGGTCAACGTCGGTGCCTTTGATCAGGGCAACGTGATAAGCCAGCAGCTGCAGCGGAACGGTGTAGAAGATGGGTGCAATCACCTCTTCCACATGCGGCATCTCGATGATGTGCATGTTGTCGTTGCTGACAAAACCGGCATCTTTGTCGGCGAAGACGTACAGAACACCGCCGCGGGCGCGCACTTCTTCGATGTTAGACTTCAGTTTTTCCAGCAGTTCGTTGTTTGGTGCCACAACGATGACCGGCATATCCGCGTCAATCAGCGCCAGCGGGCCGTGCTTCAACTCGCCAGCCGCATAGGCTTCAGCGTGAATGTAGGAGATCTCTTTCAGCTTCAGCGCGCCTTCCAGCGCAATCGGATACTGATCGCCACGACCCAGGAACAGGGCGTGATGTTTGTCGGAGAAATCTTCCGCCAGCGCTTCAATGCGTTTGTCCTGAGACAGCATCTGCTCAATACGGCTCGGCAGCGCCTGCAGGCCGTGAACGATGTCGTGCTCAACGGACGCATCTTCACCTTTCAGACGCGCAAGCTTCGCCACCAGCATCAGCAGAACGGTTAGCTGAGTGGTAAACGCTTTGGTGGAGGCCACACCGATTTCTGTGCCCGCTTTGGTCATCAGCGCCAGATCGGACTCACGCACCAGCGATGAGCCAGGAACGTTACAGATAGCCAGCGAGCCCAGGTAACCCAGCTCTTTAGACAGACGCAGCGCTGCCAGCGTATCCGCCGTTTCGCCGGACTGGGAAAGGGTGATCATCAGGCTGTTACGACGCACCGCGGATTTGCGATAGCGGAATTCAGACGCGATTTCCACATCGCACGGCACGCCCGCCAGGGATTCAAACCAGTAGCGAGAAACCATACCGGAGTTGTAAGAGGTGCCGCAGGCGACGATCTGAATATGCTCGACCTTGCCGAGCAGTTCGTTCGCGTTTGCGCCCAGCTCGCTCAGATCCACTTCACCGTGGCTGATGCGCCCGGTCAGGGTGTTTTTGATGGCGTTTGGCTGCTCGTAAATCTCTTTCTGCATGTAGTGACGGTAAGCGCCTTTATCACCCGCGTCGTACTGCAGATTCGATTCGATCTCCTGACGTTTCACCTGCTCGCCTTTGGTATCGAAGACGGTCACGCTGCGACGGGTCACTTCCGCGATATCACCCTCTTCGAGGAAGATAAAGCGACGGGTAACCGGCAGGAGCGCCAGCTGGTCAGAAGCGATGAAGTTTTCGCCCATGCCCAGACCGATAACCATCGGGCTACCGGAACGCGCGGCCAGCAATGTGGACGGATCGCGGGAATCCATGATCACCGTACCGTACGCACCGCGCAGCTGAGGGATAGCACGCAGCACCGCATCACGCAGCGTGCCGCCCTGCTCCAGCTCCCAGTGCACCAGGTGAGCAATCACTTCGGTGTCAGTTTCTGAGACGAAGGTGTAGCCGCGCGCTTTCAGTTCTTCGCGCAGCGGTTCGTGGTTTTCGATAATGCCGTTGTGCACGACCACGATGTGTTCAGACACATGCGGGTGCGCGTTACCTTCAGACGGTTCGCCGTGCGTCGCCCAGCGGGTGTGCGCAATACCGGTACCACCATGCAGCGGATGTTCTTCCGCGGCCTGGGCCAGCATCTGCACTTTACCGAGACGACGCAGACGGGTCATATGACCTTCTGCATCGACGACAGCCAGACCGGCTGAGTCGTAACCACGGTATTCCAGACGACGTAAACCTTCGAGAAGGATTTCAGCAATATCACGCTGCGCAACTGCGCCAACAATTCCACACATAATTTTAGATTCCGAATTTAGGCATTATGCCTGCGTTGTCGCTGACCTGTATTTTCCCTGCGTCTTTCACGCTGCGGCTGCGTTGGCTTCTCGTACTCGCCACGGTCACTTACTTAAGTAAGCTCCCATGGACTCATACGCTTGCCGCCTTGCCACAACGCGAAATCCTTTGGGTAACGCCCTTTCCGGGCACCCCGAGCCTTGTAGAGAGTGGGGTTATTTTTATGGGTACTGCTTGTGGGGGGAGATATATATTTATCCCCTCTCCCGGGTTTGCCTGATGACGGCTACGCCTTATCAGGCCTACTCAATCGTAGGGCGGGTAAGCGTAGCGCCACCCGCCTTGTTGTTACTTTTTCTTCACCGGGCGTTTCCAGCCCTGCTTGCTGACCTGCGGCACGCGGCTTAACACCAGCTCGTTCTCGGCCACATCGCGCGTAACGGTTGTTCCGGCGGCGATAGTCACTCCGTTACCCACGGTAACGGGCGCCACCAGCTGCGTATCGGAGCCAACGAACACGTCGTCACCGATGATGGTTTTAAACTTATTCGCGCCGTCATAGTTACAGGTAATAGTCCCTGCACCAATATTCACGTTATTGCCAATTTCCGCGTCGCCCAGATAGGTCAGATGACCGGCTTTCGAGCCTTTACCCAGACGCGCTTTTTTCATCTCCACGAAGTTACCCACGTGAGCGCCTTCCAGCAGCTCAGCGCCCGGGCGCAGACGCGCAAACGGGCCGATGGTACAGGCCGCATCCAGACGGGCATCTTCCACCACGCTGTACGGGCTGATTTCGCAGTCGTCGCCGATGACGCTGTTTTTAATCACGCAGCCGGCGCCAATTTTGACGCGATTGCCCAGCGTGACGTAACCTTCGAGGATAACGTTCGTATCAATTTCAACGTCACGCCCGTGAGATAACGAACCACGCAGATCGAAACGCGCCGGATCGCGCAGCATCACGCCCGCCAGCAGCAGTTTTTCGGCCTGCTCGGACTGATAAATACGCTCAAGACGGGAAAGCTGAAGGCGGTTGTTCACGCCGTCCGTTTCGCTGATGCGCGCCGGATGAACGGCGGCAATTTCACGCCCTTCGTGGTACGCCATCGCAATGATGTCGGTGATGTAGTATTCACCCTGCGCGTTGTTATTGTCGAGTCTGGACAGCCAGCGCTTCATATCCGCGCCGTTGGCAATCAGGATACCGGTGTTGATCTCCTGAATCTGGCGCTGTTCGTCGCTGGCATCTTTATGCTCAACAATACCCGTGACGTTGCCGTTTTCACGGGTGATGCGGCCATAACCGCTTGGATCGTCCAGCACGACGGTCAACAAACCGATACCGCCCTGCGGTTTGGCTTCACGCAGGCGAGTCAGGGTTTCAACGGAGATCAGCGGGACATCGCCGTAGAGCATCAAAATGTCTTCGTCATCCGCAAAGAAGGGCGCAGCCTGCTGCATCGCATGGCCTGTGCCCAGCTGTTCGGCCTGAAGCACCCAGTTAAGCTTGTCATCGCTCAGCGTCTTTTTAAGCAGATCGCCGCCGTGGCCGTAGACCAGGTGGACCTGACTGGCACCCAGCTCGTTCGCTGCATCAATGACATGCTGCACCATTGGCTTTCCTGCAAGCGTGTGGAGCACCTTAGGCAGATCGGAATACATGCGGGTCCCTTTGCCAGCGGCAAGGATCACCACGCTCATCGCACTGTTTGACATACGCATCCTGACGGTAGTTTGAGTGTGAAGTAAAAACGTTTGATGCTTAAAATTCTACATCTTTTTCATCATGAATTAAGGCCGAAAAAAAAAGCCAGCCTGGTATCCAGACTGGCTTTTGTGCTTTTCAAGCCGGTGTTACATCGCTTTTTTGGTCAACTCGATAACGCGCAGTTTCGCGATCGCTTTGGCCAGCTCCGCAGACGCCTGAGCGTAATCCACGTCACCATGAGAGCTGCTAATGTGCTCTTCAGCCTTACGCTTCGATTCCAGGGCTCGCGCTTCGTCGAGATCCTGGCCACGGATAGCGGTATCGGCCAGAACGGTCACACTGCCAGGCTGCACTTCAAGAATGCCGCCGGACAGATAGATAAACTCTTCGTGACCGAACTGTTTAACGATGCGGATCATACCAGGCTTAATGGCGGTGAGCAGCGGTGCGTGACCCGGGAAAATACCCAGTTCACCTTCACTACCCGTTACCTGGATTTTCTCGACCAGACCAGAGAACATTTGTTGCTCTGCGCTGACGACGTCCAGGTGGTAAGTCATTGCCATATCACCCTCCGATTAAGGCGTTAAAGTTTTTTGGCTTTTTCCACGGCTTCGTCGATGGAACCAACCATGTAGAACGCCTGCTCCGGCAGGTGATCGTATTCGCCTTCCATGATGCCTTTAAAGCCACGGATGGTGTCTTTCAGGGAAACGTATTTACCCGGAGAACCGGTGAATACTTCCGCAACGAAGAACGGCTGGGACAGGAAGCGCTGGATCTTACGCGCACGTGCTACCACCAGTTTGTCTTCTTCAGACAGTTCATCCATACCCAGGATGGCGATGATGTCTTTCAGTTCCTGGTAACGCTGCAGCAGGGACTGTACGCCACGCGCGGTGTCGTAGTGTTCCTGACCAACAACCAGTGGATCCAGCTGACGGCTGGTGGAGTCCAGCGGGTCAACGGCCGGGTAGATACCCAGAGACGCGATCTGACGGCTCAGTACCACGGTTGCATCTAAGTGCGCAAAGGTGGTTGCTGGAGATGGGTCAGTCAAGTCATCCGCAGGTACGTATACCGCCTGAACGGAGGTAATAGAACCGGTTTTGGTAGAGGTGATACGTTCCTGAAGAACACCCATCTCTTCCGCCAGCGTAGGCTGATAACCTACCGCTGAAGGCATACGACCCAGCAGTGCAGATACTTCAGTACCGGCCAGGGTGTAACGATAGATGTTATCAACGAACAGCAGAACGTCACGGCCTTCGTCACGGAACTTCTCAGCCATCGTCAGACCAGTCAGCGCAACGCGCAGACGGTTTCCTGGTGGCTCGTTCATCTGGCCGTAAACCAGGGATACTTTGTCCAGAACGTTGGAGTCGGTCATTTCGTGGTAGAAGTCGTTACCCTCACGAGTACGTTCACCTACGCCCGCAAACACGGAATAACCGGAGTGCTCGATCGCGATGTTACGGATCAGCTCCATCATGTTTACGGTTTTACCTACACCCGCACCACCGAACAGACCGACTTTACCGCCCTTCGCGAACGGACACATCAGGTCGATAACTTTGATACCGGTTTCCAGCAGTTCCTGAGAGCTGGACAGCTCTTCGTAGGAAGGTGCCGCGCGGTGGATAGCCCAACGCTCTTCTTCACCGATGTCGCCTTTCATGTCGATTGGCTGACCCAATACGTTCATGATACGACCCAGTGTTGCTTTACCTACCGGGACTTCGATCGGGTGCTCAAGGTCTTTTACTTCCAGACCACGACGCAGACCGTCAGAAGAACCCATCGCGATGGTACGCACGATACCGCCGCCGAGCTGCTGCTGAACTTCCAGCACCAGGCTCTCGTTACCATTCTGTACCTCAAGCGCGTCGTACACGCGTGGTACGGCGTCCTGAGGGAACTCGACGTCCACCACGGCGCCGATTACCTGGACAATCTTTCCAGTAGCCATCTTGAATCCTCTACGTAATTCGTAAACCTGGTTAAACCGCGGCGGCCCCCGAGACGATCTCGGTGAGTTCCTGAGTAATGCTGGCCTGACGAGCTTTGTTGTAAACCAACTGCAGCTCTTTAATCAGGCTGCCGCCATTATCGGTCGCGGCTTTCATCGCCACCATTCGTGCGGCCTGCTCGCTGGCCAGGTTTTCTACAACGCCCTGATAAACCTGAGATTCAACGTAACGACGCAGCAGGGTATCCAGCAGCGGTTTCGGATCGGGTTCATACAGGTAATCCCAGGCTTTTTGCTTCAGCTCGTCATCTTCTGATGCCGGTAACGGCAGCATCTGAGTGAGCGTTGGAACCTGAGACATGGTGTTAATGAATTTGTTGCTGACAACGTACAGTCTGTCCAGACGGCCTTCATCATAGGCCTGCAACATCACTTTAACCGGGCCGATCAGTTCGGACAGGGACGGGTTATCACCCATACCGGTCACCTGAGCGACAATGTTGCCACCAACGGAGTTAAAGAAAGAGACGCCTTTAGAGCCGATCATTGCGATATCGCACTGAACGCCTTTTTCAGACCATGCTTTCATATCCGCCAGCAGTTTTTTGAACAGGTTAATGTTCAAGCCGCCACACAGACCACGGTCGGTCGACACCACCAGGTAGCCCACGCGCTTAACGTCGCGTTCTTCCAGGTAAGGGTGCTTATATTCCAGATTACCGTTTGCAAGGTGACCAATCACTTTGCGCATGGTTTCTGCATAAGGACGGCTGGCCGCCATGCGATCCTGCGATTTACGCATTTTGGAAGCGGCGACCATCTCCATCGCTTTAGTGATCTTTTGCGTGTTCTGGACGCTTGCGATCTTACTACGTATCTCTTTTGCGCCGGCCATGAGCTTCTCCTCAATGCCAGGCGGCTTGTCCTGAGACAAGCCGCCGGACGATTACCAGGATTGGGTTGCTTTGAAGGAATCGAGGATAGCTTTCAGCTTGCCTTCGATTTCGTCGTTATAGCCACCGGTCTGGTTGATCTCTTGCATCAGCGGAGCGTGATCACGGTCGACGTAAGCCAGCAGAGCGGCTTCGAAGCTACCGATTTTCGCCAGTTCCACATCTTCGAGGTAACCGCGTTCAGCCGCGAACAGTACCAGGCCCTGCTGAGCAACAGACATTGGTGCGTACTGTTTCTGCTTCAGCAGCTCGGTCACTTTCTGACCGTGGCTCAGCTGTTTACGGGTTGCTTCGTCCAGATCGGATGCGAACTGAGAGAACGCAGCCAGTTCACGATACTGTGCCAGCGCGGTACGGATACCACCGGACAGTTTCTTGATGATCTTGGTCTGAGCAGCACCACCAACACGGGATACGGAGATACCCGGGTTAACTGCCGGACGAATACCGGAGTTAAACAGATTGGTTTCCAGGAAGATCTGACCATCGGTAATGGAGATTACGTTGGTCGGAACGAACGCAGAAACGTCACCCGCCTGGGTTTCAATGATCGGCAGAGCGGTCAGAGAGCCCGTTTTACCCTTCACTTCACCTTTGGTGAAGTTCTCGACGTATTCCGCGTTAACGCGAGAAGCACGCTCCAGCAGACGAGAGTGGAGGTAGAATACGTCGCCAGGGAACGCTTCACGTCCAGGTGGACGACGGAGCAGCAGGGAAACCTGACGATAAGCAACAGCCTGTTTAGACAGGTCATCGTATACGATCAGTGCATCTTCACCGCGGTCACGGAAGTATTCGCCCATTGCGCAACCGGCGTATGGCGCCAGGTATTGCAGTGCAGCGGATTCAGACGCGGTTGCTACCACAACGATGGTGTTAGACAGTGCGCCGTGCTCTTCCAGTTTACGAACCACGTTAGAGATGGTGGACGCTTTCTGGCCGATGGCCACGTACACACATTTGATGCCGGAGTCACGCTGGTTGATGATGGCGTCGATAGCCATCGCGGTTTTACCGGTCTGACGGTCACCGATGATCAGTTCACGCTGACCACGACCGATTGGGATCATGGCATCAACGGACTTATAACCTGTCTGAACAGGCTGATCTACGGACTGACGGTCGATAACGCCTGGTGCGATAACTTCGATTGGGGAGAAGCCATCGTGCTCAACCGGACCTTTACCGTCGATTGGCGCACCCAGGGTGTTAACAACGCGACCCAGCAGGCCACGGCCAACCGGCACTTCCAGAATACGGCCAGTACACTTAACCTTCATGCCTTCGGCGAGGTCAGCGTATGGACCCATCACAACTGCACCTACGGAGTCGCGCTCCAGGTTCAGTGCGATAGCGTAACGGTTACCCGGCAGGGAAATCATCTCACCCTGCATACAATCGGCCAGGCCGTGGATGCGGATAACACCGTCACTTACAGAAACAATAGTACCTTCGTTGTGAGCTTCACTCACAACACTGAACTGAGCAATGCGCTGCTTGATCAGTTCGCTGATTTCGGTGGAATTCAGTTGCATGCTCCAGTCCCCTTAAGACTGCAAGACGTCTGCAAGGCGTTCAAGACGGCCGCGTACGCTGCCATCAATGACCATATCACCCGAACGGATGATTACGCCTGCCATTACAGACTTATCGATTTTGCAATTCAGCTTAACTTTGCGTGACAGACGTTTTTCCATCGCGGCGGTGATTTTCGCAAGCTGTTCATTACTCAGTTCAGTCGCAGAAGTCACTTCGACTTCAGCGGTTGCTTCACTAAGGGCACGTAAGTGCTCAAACTGCTCGAGAACATCCGGGAGCACACGGAGACGACCATTTTCTGCCATCACCTTAATCAGGTTCTGGCCGTTGGCATCCAGTTGCTCTCCGCACACGGCGATAAACGACGCGGCGAGAGTTTCAGGTGCTAACGCACCGGAAAGCAACTCAGCCATTTGTTCGTTTTTCGTCACCTCAGCGGCAAACGCCAGCATATCCTGCCAGCGATCGACATTTTGGTGTTCGACAGCAAAGTCAAAAGCTGCTTTGGCGTAGGGGCGAGCTACCGTAACAAATTCAGACATCAGCCCCTCCCTCCTTACAGTTCAGCGACAAGTTTGTCCACGATGTCGCTGTTAGCAGCTTCATCCACGGAACGTTCGATGATCTTCTCGGCGCCAGCAACAGCCAGAATCGCAACCTGCTTACGCAGTTCTTCACGAGCACGTTTACGCTCAGCATCAATTTCTGCCTGAGCCTGTGTCACGATCTTAGTACGTTCCTGTTCTGCTTCAGCTTTGGCTTCGTCCAGGATCTGAGAACGGCGTTTGTTAGCCTGTTCAATGATTACCTGAGCTTCAGCTTTCGCTTTTTTCAGCTGGTCTGTCGCGTTGGCCTGTGCAAGGTCCAAATCTTTCTTAGCGCGTTCTGCGGAAGCCAGACCGTCAGCAATTTCTTTCTGACGTTTTTCGATGGCAGCCATTAAAGGCGGCCATACATACTTCATGCAGAACCAGACAAAGAGAATAAACGCGATGGCCTGGCCGAGGATTGTTGCGTTCATGTTCACAGCACAATACCTCTTTAATTTCTGTGGCTTAGGGTTTTAAAACTACTACTACGCGACAGCAAACATCACGTACAGACCCAGACCTACAGCGATCATTGGGATAGCATCCACCAGACCCATAACGATAAAGAACTGAGTACGCAGCAGAGGAATCAGATCAGGTTGACGCGCTGCGCCTTCCAGGAATTTGCCCCCGAGGATGCCGATACCGATCGCAGCACCGATAGCCGCCAGACCCATCATCACAGCGGCAGCCATGTACAGCAGATCCATATTCAGGTTTTCCATGACAGTCTCCAGTTTGTTTCAATTAAAACGTAGTAGTGTTGGTAAAAAATCAGTGCTCTTCAGACGCCATCGACAGATAGACGATCGTCAGAACCATGAAGATAAAGGCTTGCAGCGTAATGATCAGGATGTGGAAAATGGCCCATGGCACATTAAGAATCCACTGTGACCACCACGGCAGAAGACCCGCGATCAGAATGAAAATCAGCTCACCCGCATACATGTTGCCGAACAGTCGCAGACCCAGTGAAACAGGTTTGGACAGCAGGCTAACGCCTTCCAGGATCAGGTTGACCGGAATAAACGCCCAGTGGTTGAACGGCTGCAAGGTAAGCTCTTTCACAAAGCCGCTTACGCCTTTCATTTTGATGCTGTAGAAAAGAATCAGGATAAATACGCCCAGCGCCATCGACAGGGTGATGTTCACGTCCGCAGACGGTACAACACGCAGCGCTGGCAGGCCGAAGATGTGCTCACCGATGAACGGCAGCAGATCGATTGGCAGCAGGTCCATCAGGTTCATCAGGAAGACCCAAACGAACACGGTCAGGGCCAGCGGAGCAATCAGCTTGCTCTTACCATGGTACATGTCTTTGACGCTGCCATGGACGAAGCCGATGATCATTTCGATGAAGGTCTGGAATTTCCCTGGTACACCGCTGGTCGCTCGTTTAGCAACACCGCGGAACATGGCCAGGAACAGAAGACCCAAAACCACCGAGAAGAACATGGAGTCGATGTTGATCGTCCAGAAGGTGGCCGGGGGGTTATGTGGATCCACCAGCGAGAATGTACGCAGGTCCAGCTGAAGGTTATTCAGATGGTGACCTATGTAATCCTGCGGCGTCATATTTTCTGAAGCCATGATGCCTTTTACCCTTTGTTATTGATTACAGCTGGAGCCAGAACTTGTACCACCAGCACCAAAACCCACGTTGCTATCAGCGGCATGAAGACCACTTTCAAAACCGCCAGCGCCATCACCAGTAGAGCAAAGGTCAGCAACACCTTACACACTTCGCCGAGGGCGAAGGACCAGGCCACGCGGCCTTTGGCAGGTGTATGCGCCTGATGACGCCAGGCAAAAATCATAAACAACACGTTTGGCAGCACAACCGCCAAACCCCCGCACACGGCGGAGATGCCCCAGAAGGGGTCTTTGAGGCTAAACAGCAGTCCACTTGCTATCACAGCCAGAAACTGAATGAACAGAAGCTTACGAGCAACGTTTCTACTCAAGAGCGACACAGACATCACGTTTTTACTCCTGCTCCCTTCGAGGTATGCCGCGTGTCGTATAAAACGTCCTTTAAGGCTCAGAGTCAAGCATCAAAAAGCGGTCAAATTATACGGTGCGCACCCGTGATTTCAAACATTAAGTAGCGAAAAGGTGAATAAATGTTTAAATATTTTTCCCCACCGCTATTTTTTAACTTTCGCTGAAAGCGTCAACCTTCGACCAAAACTGCAAACAGCGCGAAAACGTTGGCGATAAAGCGTGCACGAGATCACAAAACACACATTTGCGATAAGGTTGTATTAATCAAAGGCGCAAATCGCGCAAATTTATCTTTATGAAATTAAACGCAAAATGTCATAACTATTTTCAAAACAGCCCAGTACACAATAAAAACGTTTTATTGACATTCTTAATAAATAATTAACATTGCGTTCTGGTTACTGCCTTCCACTTTTAGCAGACTTATATTTTCACAGATGACTATCTTCTCGGTGAATAAAAGTCGCCAGGTTAACCATAAGAAAAACCTTAGTGAAAAAGAGGTTAAAAGCCCGCCGGTAAATCCTCTGCATTTGTGCTGTTTTTTAACATGCGAAGAACAGCACAAATTCCACATTTTTTATTAATTTTTTAAAAATTGTTTGGCTTAATTATCACCAGATGACGCTCCCCATCGAGCTGAGGAATATGTAATTTCTCGATGGATTCAACAGCAAAACCGCCCGGAAGCTGTTCAATCTCATCGCCTGGCAACTGCCCTTTCAGCGCATAAAAGCGGCCGTTCTCCGCAGGTAAGTGTTTGCACCAGCTCACCATGTCATTGAGTGAAGCAAACGCGCGGCTGATAACCCCGTCAAACGGCGGCTCTGCCGGGAACTCCTCTACCCTGCTCTGCACGGGCGTGATGTTCTCAAGCTTCAGCTCATGCTGTACCTGACGTAAAAAGCGCACGCGCTTGCCAAGGCTGTCCAGCAGCGTGAAGTGGCTATCAGGGCGAACAATCGACAGCGGAACGCCCGGTAAACCCGGCCCCGTACCCACGTCGATAAAACGCTCACCTTTCAGCCACGGGGCAACCACGATGCTATCGAGAATATGGCGTACCAGCATCTCGTTGGGGTCACGTACTGAGGTCAGGTTGTACGCTTTGTTCCATTTGTTCAGCATATCGACATAGGCCACCAGCTGATTTTTCTGGTGATCGGTGAGCGAAATACCTGCCTGATCCAGCAGACGAGAGAGTTTGTTGAGCACGGTGAATACCTGTTGGAAAACTTAGGTGGCGGGTGGCGCTTCGCTTACCCGCCCTACGGGTTCATCAGGCCCGGTAAGCGCAGCGCCACCGGGCAATGTTCTGGGCATTACGCGCTGCGGCGCAGCATGCCCTGCTTTTTCAGCCAGACCAGCAGGATCGAAATCGCTGCAGGCGTAACGCCGGAGATACGGGATGCCTGGCCGATCGATACCGGTTTGTGATCGTTCAGCTTGGCGATCACTTCGTTGGAAAGGCCCGTCACCTGGCGGTAGTCCAGCATTTCCGGCAGCAGCGTGTTTTCGTTACGCTGCTGTTTTTCGATCTCATCCTGCTGACGCGCGATGTAACCTTCGTACTTCACCTGGATCTCAACCTGCTCTGCCGCTTCAGCGTCTTCCAGCCCCGGCGCGAACGCGGTCAGTTTGACCAGGTTCTCGTAGGTGACTTCAGGACGGCGCAGCAGATCTTCCCCGCTGGCTTCACGCGACAGCGGCGCGGTTAAGTGAGCGTTTACTTCGGCAGCGGTTTCCGCCTGCGGATTCACCCAGGTAGTTTTCAGGCGCTGACGTTCCTGTTCAATGCGTTCCAGCTTCTCGTTAAACCGCGCCCAGCGCTCGTCATCGACAAGACCCAGTTCGCGGCCCATTTCGGTCAGACGCAGGTCGGCGTTATCTTCGCGCAGCATCAGGCGATATTCCGCGCGAGAGGTAAACATACGGTACGGCTCTTTGGTACCCAGCGTGCAGAGATCGTCAACCAGCACGCCCAGATACGCCTGAGAACGGCCTGGTGCCCAGCCCTCTTTCTCAGCGGAGAAGCGCGCGGCGTTCAAACCGGCAAGCAGGCCCTGCGCAGCCGCTTCTTCGTAGCCGGTGGTGCCGTTAATCTGCCCCGCGAAGAACAGACCGTGGATGAATTTGCTTTCCAGGGTTGGCTTCAGGTCGCGCGGATCGAAGAAATCGTACTCAATAGCGTAGCCGGGACGAACGATTTTCGCATTCTCCATCCCCTGCATTGAGCGAACAATTTGCATCTGTACATCGAACGGCAGGCTGGTGGAGATGCCGTTCGGATAAATTTCATTTGAGGTCAGCCCTTCCGGCTCCAGGAAGATCTGGTGCTGGTTACGATCGGCGAAGCGCATCACTTTGTCTTCGATCGACGGGCAGTAGCGTGGGCCGATCCCCTCGATCACGCCGGCATACATGGGGCTGCGATCGAGGTTATTGCGGATCACGTCATGGGTTTTCTCGTTGGTATGCGTGATGTAGCACGGTACCTGCTGCGGATGCTGAGCCGCATTGCCCATGAACGAGAACACCGGCAACGGATTATCACCGTGCTGTTGCGCCAGCACGCTGAAATCAATGGTGCGCGCATCAATACGCGGCGGCGTACCGGTTTTCAGGCGGCTAACGCGCAGCGGCAGTTCACGCAGACGGCGAGACAGGGGAATAGACGGCGGATCGCCAGCACGGCCACCGCTGTAGTTATCCAGACCGATATGAATTTTACCGTCAAGGAATGTGCCCACGGTCAGCACCACGGCTTTCGCACGGAATTTGAGACCCATCTGGGTCACGGCACCTACGACGCGATCGTTCTCAACGATAAGATCTTCAACCGCCTGCTGGAAGATCATCAGGTTAGGCTGGTTCTCCAGGGCGGTACGCACCGCCTGGCGGTAAAGCACGCGGTCTGCCTGAGCTCGGGTCGCACGCACGGCGGGACCTTTACTCGCGTTTAGTATCCTAAACTGGATGCCTGCATGATCGATCGCTTTCGCCATCAAGCCGCCAAGTGCATCCACTTCTTTTACCAGGTGTCCTTTCCCAATGCCGCCAATCGCCGGATTACAGGACATTTGTCCCAGCGTGTCGATATTGTGTGTCAAAAGCAGGGTCTGCTGACCCATACGCGCTGCGGCCATTGCGGCCTCAGTGCCTGCATGACCCCCGCCAATGATGATGACGTCAAAAGGATCCTGATAAAACATGGTGGTCTGCCTCGCGTAAAGCGGTATGAAAATGGATTGAAGCCCGGGCCGTGGATTCTACTCAACTTTAGTCTTTCGAGAAAGCATTGGGATCCTGGGCTATTAAAAAGAAGATCTTTTTATTAAGAGATCTGTTCTATTGTGATCTCTTATTAGGATCGCGAACCTGTGTGGATAAGTCCGATCTCACAAAGAAGATCATGCAGTTAGAAAGGATCGTTTGCTGTGAATGATCGGTGATCCTGGACAGTATAAGCTGGGATCAGATCGCGACTTTATGCACAGGTCAAAAACGATACAACAGTTGTTCTTTGGATAACTACGGGTTAATACGAGCTTTTAACCAGACTTATCCACATCTGTTCGCGCGATCTTTAATCGTTTTTGAGTAAATTTTTCCATTCCGCGAGCCAGATCTCGGCTGGATCCTCCGGAATGTCATGATCGAGGATGTTGATCTTGAGCGTTTCACCCACCTGTTTTGCTCCACAAGAGGTAACAGCGGCTTCAACTTTCTCTATTGCCCCGCAAAAGGTGTCATATTCACGACTGCCGATCCCCACCGCGCCAAAACGGACGTTTGACAGGTCGGGCTGCTGTTCCAGCAGTTCGTCATATAAAGGTTGCAGGTTATCCGGCAGATCGCCCGCGCCGTGCGTGGAGGTGATCAGCAGCCAGACCCCGTCAGTCGGGAGATCTTCAAGCAACGGACCGTGCAGGGTTTCTGTAGAAAAGCCCGCATCTTCCAGCTTTTCAGCCAGGTGTTCCGCTACGTATTCCGCACCACCAAGGGTGCTGCCGCTGATAAGGGTAATGTCCGCCATTGATCGCTCGCCCAGATAAAGAGACGGCCATTGTACGCTGTGAACGAGCTGGGATCTACCTGTGGAAAATGTGGGAATGAATTTGCCCGATCACGGGCGGATGGTACGCATGATCGGGTTTTGCAGGGAGATCAGCGTCTCGGTGGACTGAATTTCATCGATTGTTTGGATCTTGTTGATAAGTACCTGCTGGAGGGCGTCGATGGATCGGCACATGACTTTAATAAAGATGCTGTAATGCCCGGTGGTGTAATACGCCTCGGTGACTTCATCCAGCGCGTTCAGCTTCGCCAGAGCGGAAGGGTAGTCTTTGGCGCTTTTAAGAATGATGCCAATGAAGCAGCAGACGTCGTAACCCAGATGTTTAGGACTGACGTCAATGCGTGCGCCGGTAATGATCCCCGCCTGCTTCATCTTCTCTACGCGGACGTGAATGGTTCCCGGGCTGACGCCAAACTGTTTTGCCAGTTCGGCGTAGGCGGTACGGGCATTGGCCATTAACGCCTCCAGGATGCCGCGGTCGAGATTGTCGATCTGATAATTTTCCATAGCTTTTTCTTATGAAGATTAATGAATCACTCTATTCTAGCGTTTAATTTTATCGAATCAAAAGTGAAGGTGGCTTTTTGTTGATGAGTTATTGAATCTGATGCCATTTCTGTTGCTTAATCAATATCAACAGGACGCAGGAGTATAAATAATGAAAACCGCTTACATCGCAAAACAACGCCAGATCAGTTTCGTAAAATCCCATTTTTCCCGCCAGCTGGAAGAGAAGCTTGGCCTTATTGAAGTTCAGGCGCCGATTCTGAGCCGCGTGGGTGACGGGACGCAGGATAACCTCTCTGGATGCGAAAAAGCGGTACAGGTGAAAGTGAAAACACTGCCAGACGCTCAGTTCGAAGTGGTTCATTCACTGGCGAAGTGGAAGCGTCAAACCCTGGGACAACACGACTTCAGCGCGGGCGAAGGGCTTTACACGCACATGAAAGCCCTTCGTCCCGACGAAGACCGCCTTTCTCCGATTCATTCCGTTTACGTTGACCAGTGGGACTGGGAGCGCGTAATGGGTGACGGCGAGCGCCACGTCGGTACGCTGAAATCCACCGTTGAGGCGATCTACGCCGGGATCAAAGCGACCGAAGCGGCCGTGAGCAAAGAGTTTGGTCTGGTACCGTTCCTGCCGGATACGATCCACTTTGTCCACAGCCAGGCGCTGCTGAGCCGCTTCCCGGATCTCGATGCTAAAGGCCGCGAGCGTGCGATCGCTAAAGAATTAGGTGCAGTATTCCTGATCGGTATCGGCGGCAAGCTGTCTGATGGCAAACGCCACGACGTTCGCGCGCCGGATTATGATGACTGGAGCACTGCGGGTGAGGGCGAATTTGCCGGGCTGAACGGCGATATTCTGGTGTGGAACCCGGTACTGGAAGACGCCTTCGAGCTCTCTTCTATGGGGATCCGCGTGGATGCTGACGCGCTGAAGCGCCAGCTGGCGGTCACCGGCGATGAAGATCGTCTCAAACTCGAGTGGCACCAGGCGCTACTGCGCGGTGAAATGCCTCAAACGATCGGCGGCGGTATCGGCCAGTCCCGTCTGACCATGCTGCTGCTGCAATTACCCCATATCGGTCAGGTTCAGTGTGGCGTCTGGCCGCAGCAGGTACGTGAAAGCATCGGTTCTCTTCTGTAATTAACGCTGCCAGCGTCTGAGCAGGCGGCTACGCAACCCGGTATCAAAGCGCCAGATATGATCGAAGATGCGCATGATGCCGGGTTTTCCATGGGCTGACATCGCCACCGCATGAAATCGGTGCTGGTGCACCCGCTGTAACTCCTTCACCTTATTCACCACGTCATCCGGCAGCCGCTGGGCAATAAAATCGGAAATCACCACCGCGTCAGCGTCGTACCAGTCGCCGCCCTGCATACGCTCCACAATGCTGCGGAAGCAGCTGGCCAGATCCGTGCCGCCGCGAAAGCGCTGGCTCAGGAAGCGGATTGCCTGCTCGATCCCCTGCTGGTTCGTCAGCTCATAGCCCACCACCTCGCTGGAGAAGAGCATGATGAAGCAGCGACGGCGATCGGCGAGCGCCACGCGCATCAGTGCCAGACAGAAGGCCTTCGCGCACTGCTCGTTAAACCCGCCCATCGAACCGGACGTATCCACGCAAACAATGAATGGCCCGCGCGGCTGTTCATCAAAATCCTGATGGACGACCGGCCGTTGGCTGACTTTCTCGCGCCAGGCTTCGCCGTGCAGTCGGTAGGTGAGAAGCTGTTTTTCCACCAGCCGACGATAGAACTCATACTCCAGCTCGGTCATCCCCAGCGTGCTTAGCTCGGTCGGCAGCAGGCGTAAGATGTCGTCGCTCTGCTGGAGCCCGTCGACCTGCTCCGGCACGGTCGACGGTTCGCGCACCAGGGTGCGGAAGGTTTCCATCGGGGCATCTTTCTTTGGGACCGATTTTGCCTCCCTTGAGCGACCCAGCTGTTCTGCAAGCTTCATCAGCTCGGGCTGCTGCGCCAGAAAATCGCCGTATTTGACGATCAGCTGATAATCCCCGCGCCGGAGCTGGCCGGCGCTCATATCCCACAGACGCCCTGCTGCGTTTTCATTCTCCACCAGCACCTGTTCTAGCTGGCCGCTCAGCGTCATCCGTTCCTGAACTTCACTGAGCAGCTGTTCACGCTCTTCGTCCAGCAGCTGCTGGTTCAGCGTTGTGGCCTGAACCACCAGGCTGAGGCGCCAGCGCTGTAGGAACAGGGTATGCAGCGCCGGGGTAAAAGTGGCGTTATCCGTAACCAGCGCCCGCGCCTGGCTGGCAAACGGAGAGTGGACTTTATCAAGCAGCGTAAGGGTTTGCGGCAGCTGGACGATAAACTGCGGTGTCGACAGCCGTTGGCACTGCTGATAGCTGGCGACCTCCTCCGTCAATTCAGGCGGGACTTCCGTCTCCTTAAACCGCTGGCGAAGGTTATCGCGCCAGCGCGGAAGATCGTCCGTCATCGCCTTTTTAAGCTTTGGAAATTTTTCAAAAAACGCCGCCAGCTGCGGCGACGCCAGAAGGGTAATGACCACTTCTTCGATCAACCCCTCCTCGCTGACGGCCAGCATGACGTTAAGCGTATCCAGCGTTAGCATTGACGCGCCTGTTTGATCTGCGCGCTGACGTCCTGCAGGCTGGCTTCGATGCGGCCTAACCAGTCGCTATGAATAAAGAGGCATTTTTGCTGCTCGCTAAAGCGGGTGTGCTGCTGATGCCATTCGGTATCCAGCGCTTCCAGCTGCTGCTTAATCTCTTCGGGGACGCTGTCAGAGGCGGTTCCCGGCAGCGCAAGACGCGATCCCTGGAGGCTGACGTCGCGGATCACCAGGTGCTGGCTGCTGTCCACTTCCATATTCAGCGGCTGCGCGAAACCAATGCCGTTGAGTTTTCCTCGGATCTCTCCGCCCTTATCCAGCCACTGCGCCAGCGCCTCGCGCTCAATCGTAATGTGTACCACCTGCATGTCATGCAGTTTGAGCGGCTGCTGGAGCAGCAGCGTTAGCGTCGTACCAGTCAGATCGGCAGGAAGCTCGTAGTGCGGTTTGCGGGCGAACATGCCGCCAAGGCGATTCACTTTCAGCGCGGTTTTATCACTTTGCTGCTGCTGAAGCTGGATGCGCCGCTGGGCAATCGCCCCCAGCTGGTTGAGCATTGCCTGCTGCCCCCAGGCGTGCCCGGTCATCAAAACGTCAAGCTGCTGCTGCATCAGGTTCATGCCTTCTGCATCGTGCCAGAGGCAGTCTTTGAGCAGGATCAGGTCAATTGGCGCAACGGCGTCACGCCCGCTGAACAGGGCGCTGGCCTGCAGCAGGCGGATCGCTTTTTTCCAGCGGCGATCGGAGACATAGGGCGCTGAAGGGATGAGATCAAGCTGCTGGCGCAGGAGATAGATCAGCTCGAAGACGGCGTCTGGCAGTTTGATTTTGCCGATATCCTGCTGCCACTGGTGATACTCCTCATCCGTTACCTGCAGCGAAGCGGATACCGGGTTTTCACTTTCATCCTGCTGGCTGACCAGCATGGAGCGGAAGTTGGATTTATCCTGCACTTTGTCCAGCCACAGGCGGATAAGCATACGGTCATATAGCGCTTCCAGACTGCTGTCGGCTTCAGGCAGTTCGTTAGAGGCGGCCACCAGCAGGCGCATCGGGATTTTCTCTTCACTGGCGCCGTTACGGAACCGACGTTCGTTTATCGCCGTGAGCAGCGTGTTCAGAATAGCCGGCCCCGCTTTCCAGATCTCATCGAGAAAACAATCTCAGCCTCCGGAAGATACCCTTCTGTCAGACGCTGATAGCGCCCCTCATCTTTCAATGCCTGAATGGAGAGCGGACCAAAAACTTCTTCTGGGGTGGAAAACCGGGTCATGAGATATTCGAAGGCGCGGGCGTTCTGAAAAGCAAATTTCAGCCTGCGGGCAATCAGGCTTTTGGCAATGCCCGGCGGTCCCAGCAAAAACACGCTCTCACCGCTCAACGCCGCCAGTAAGCAGAGGCGGATGGCGTGGCTACGCTCGAAAAGGCCTTTTTCCAGCGCGCTGCTGAGGCGGGAAATTCTTTCTGCTAATAAATGTGAGTGAGCCATAATAGTTTTGCATCCTTTCGCCGTCGTGGCGGCCAATTGAAGCGAGTATAGACGTTTCAGTCAGGGCTGGTAATAGACTGAAGTGCGGCGCAATTTTCTTTGCGCTACATTAATGCGGTTGCATTTAGGGGTACGATTTTGCAATGAATCGTGCATACTGTGCGCTTTTTGTGGGCCAAGGGACCGGGAACACATTTGTTATTTAAACGAAAAGACTAGTCTATGAGCACTGATAATAAGCAATCATTACCCGCAATAACGCTTGCGGCGATCGGGGTTGTCTACGGTGATATCGGCACCAGCCCGCTTTATACGCTTCGTGAATGTCTGTCCGGCCAGTTTGGTTTTGGTGTTGAACGCGATGCCGTGTTTGGCTTCTTGTCCCTCATTTTCTGGCTGCTGATCCTGGTGGTTTCCGTTAAATATCTCTCCTTCGTTATGCGTGCTGATAACGCCGGTGAAGGTGGGATCCTGACCCTGATGTCTCTTGCCGGGCGTAATACCTCGGCCAGGATGACCTCTGTGCTGGTCATTATCGGCCTGATTGGCGGCAGTTTCTTCTACGGGGAAGTGGTGATAACGCCGGCTATCTCGGTGCTGTCGGCGATTGAGGGGCTGGAGATTATCGCTCCGCAGCTCGATTCATGGGTGGTTCCGCTGGCCATTATTGTCCTGACGCTGCTGTTCATGATCCAGAAGCACGGTACAGGGCTGGTGGGCAAACTGTTTGCGCCGATTATGCTGGCCTGGTTCCTGATCCTGGCGGCGCTTGGCTTGCGCAGCATTATCGCGAACCCTGAAGTGCTGCATGCGCTGAACCCTTACTGGGCGGTGCATTTCTTCCTCGAATACAAAGTGGTTTCCTTCGTGGCGCTGGGGGCCGTCGTGCTCTCCATCACCGGTGTGGAAGCGCTGTATGCTGACATGGGCCACTTCGGGAAACTGCCTATCCGCGTGGCATGGTTTATTGTGGTGCTGCCGTCGCTGGTGCTGAACTACTTTGGTCAGGGCGCGCTGTTGCTTAAAAACCCGGAAGCGATCAAGAACCCGTTCTTCCTGCTGGCGCCCGACTGGGCGCTGGTGCCGATGCTGATCCTGGCGACGCTGGCGACAGTCATTGCCTCCCAGGCGGTGATTTCCGGCGTGTTTTCTCTGACGCGCCAGGCCGTGCGTCTGGGGTATCTGTCACCGATGCGCATCATCCATACCTCGGAGATGGAGTCGGGCCAGATCTACATCCCGTTCGTTAACTGGCTCCTCTATTTCGCTGTTGTTATTGTTATCGTCAGCTTCGAGCACTCCAGTAACCTGGCTGCGGCGTACGGTATTGCCGTAACCGGTACGATGGTGCTGACATCGCTGCTCTCCACCACGGTGGCGTACCGAAACTGGCACTGGAATAAATTCCTCGTGGCGATGATTCTGGTGGGCTTCCTGTGTATCGACGTGCCGCTGTTCTCTGCGAACCTCGATAAAATTGTCTCCGGTGGCTGGCTGCCGCTGACGCTGGGTCTGGTGATGTTCATCGTCATGACCACCTGGAAAAGCGAGCGTTTCCGCCTGCTGCGCCGCATGCACGAGCACGGGAACTCTCTTGAGGCGATGATCGCTTCTCTGGAGAAATCCCCGCCGGTCCGCGTGCCGGGTACTGCGGTATATATGTCTCGCGCGCTGAACGTCATTCCGTTCGCGCTGATGCATAACCTCAAGCACAACAAAGTGCTGCACGAGCGGGTGATCCTGCTGACGCTGCGCACCGAGGATGCGCCGTATGTTCATAACGTGCGTCGCGTGCAGATCGAGCAGCTGTCGCCGACCTTCTGGCGCGTGGTGGCAAGCTACGGCTGGCGCGAAACGCCAAACGTGGAAGAGGTGTTCCACCGCTGTGGCCTGGAAGGGCTGAGCTGCCGGATGATGGAGACGTCGTTCTTTATGTCGCACGAGTCGCTGATCATCGGCAAGCGCCCGTGGTATCTGCGCCTGCGCGGCAAGCTATACCTCATCCTGCAGCGTAACGCCCTGCGCGCGCCTGACCAGTTTGAGATCCCGCCTAACCGCGTGATTGAGCTGGGAACACAAGTCGAGATCTAATCCCTTCTGAAAATGCCGGGTGGCGCTTCGCTTACCCGGCCTACCAACCCCCTCGCCAACCCACAATAATTGTCTCTACATTTCACTTAGCGAAACGTTTCGACGTCGATCACAAATCTGTTACGTCATGATGGTTTTCTGAACATTCTTGAGATTAAACTGATGTCAGCGAAACGTTTCGCTAGTGGAGCAAGAAAATGAAGAAAGGCACGGTACTCAACTCAGAAATCTCATCGGTTATTTCCCGTCTTGGGCATACCGATACGCTGGTGGTTTGCGATGCAGGCTTACCGGTTCCGCGCAGCACAACCCGTATCGATATGGCGTTAACGCAGGGTGTACCCTCGTTTATGCAGGTACTGGATGTGGTGACCGCGGAGATGCAGGTTGAGGCAGCCATTCTCGCGGCGGAAATCAAACAACATAATCCGCAACTCCATGAAACGTTGCTCAGCCATATTGAGCAACTGCAACAACACCAGGGAAACACCATAGAAATTCGTTACACGACGCACGAACAGTTCAAACAACAAACCGCAGACAGTCAGGCGGTGATTCGCAGCGGGGAGTGTTCCCCGTATGCGAATATCATTCTCTGTGCTGGCGTCACCTTCTGAGGCCATCATGGACGCATTACTGCAACTCAAAGGGATCGATAAGTCGTTCCCGGGCGTAAAAGCCCTCTCCGGCGCGGCGCTGAACGTCTACCCCGGGCGCGTGATGGCGCTGGTTGGCGAAAACGGTGCCGGCAAATCCACCATGATGAAAGTGCTGACCGGTATCTATCAACGCGATGCCGGTTCACTCGTCTGGCTGGGGAAAGAGACCACCTTCACCGGCCCGAAATCCTCTCAGGAAGCGGGTATCGGCATTATTCACCAGGAGCTGAACCTGATCCCGCAGCTCACCATTGCGGAAAACATCTTCCTCGGCCGCGAGTTTGTTAACCGGTTCGGCAAAATCGACTGGAAAACTATGTATGCCGAAGCGGACAAGCTGCTGGCGAAGCTGAACCTGCGCTTTAAGAGCGATCGCCTGGTAGGCGATCTGTCCATTGGCGATCAGCAGATGGTGGAAATCGCGAAGGTGCTGAGCTTTGAGTCGAAGGTCATCATTATGGATGAACCGACCGACGCCCTGACCGATACCGAAACCGAATCCCTGTTCCGCGTGATCCGCGAGCTGAAGTCGCAGGGGCGCGGGATTGTCTATATCTCTCACCGCATGAAAGAGATCTTCGAAATCTGCGATGACGTGACCGTCTTCCGCGACGGGCAGTTTATTGCCGAGCGCGAAGTCGCCACGCTGACCGAAGATACGCTCATCGAAATGATGGTGGGACGCAAGCTTGAAGATCAGTATCCGCATCTGGATAAAGCGCCGGGTGAGATCCGCCTGAAGGTGGACAACCTCTGCGGTCCTGGCGTGAACGACGTGACCTTTACCCTGCGCCAGGGCGAGATCCTGGGCGTGGCGGGCCTGATGGGTGCCGGACGTACCGAGCTGATGAAAGTGTTGTACGGCGCACTGCCGCGCACCAGCGGTTATGTCACCCTCGACGGTCATGAAGTGGTCACCCGTTCTCCGCAGGATGGTCTGGCGAACGGCATCGTTTATATCTCCGAAGACCGCAAACGCGACGGCCTGGTGCTGGGGATGTCGGTTAAAGAGAACATGTCCCTGACCGCGCTGCGCTATTTCAGCCATAGCGGCGGTAGCCTGAAGCATAAAGATGAGCAGCAGGCGGTCAGCGATTTTATCCGCCTCTTTAACGTCAAAACCCCGTCGATGGAGCAGGCGATTGGCCTGTTGTCCGGCGGTAATCAGCAGAAAGTGGCGATTGCGCGCGGGCTGATGACGCGTCCGAAAGTGCTGATCCTCGACGAGCCAACCCGCGGCGTAGACGTGGGCGCGAAGAAAGAGATCTATCAGCTGATTAACCAGTTCAAGGCCGACGGTCTGAGCATCATTCTGGTCTCTTCCGAGATGCCAGAAGTATTAGGCATGAGCGATCGCATTATCGTCATGCATGAAGGGCATCTCGGCGGTGAATTCACTCGCGAGCAGGCCACCCAGGAAGTTCTGATGGCTGCCGCTGTGGGCAAGCTTAATCGCGTGAATCAGGAGTAAGAAGATGACTACCCAGGCTGTTTCTGGTCGCCGCTATTTCACAAAGGCATGGCTGATGGAACAAAAATCGCTGATTGCCCTGCTGGTGCTGATCGCGATTGTATCGACCATGAGCCCGAACTTTTTCACCGTTAATAACCTGTTCAACATTCTGCAGCAAACATCGGTGAACGCCATTATGGCGGTCGGCATGACGCTGGTGATTTTGACCTCAGGTATCGATCTGTCCGTCGGTTCCCTGCTGGCGCTCACCGGCGCGATCGCCGCTTCGATTGTCGGCATTGAAGTCAACGCGCTGGTGGCCGTGGCCGCTGCCCTGGCGGCAGGCGCGGCGATTGGCGCCGTAACCGGCGTGATTGTGGCAAAAGGCCGCGTTCAGGCGTTCATCGCCACGCTGGTGATGATGCTGCTGCTGCGCGGTGTGACCATGGTATACACCAACGGTAGCCCGGTTAATACCGGCTTTACCGACAATGCCGATCTGTTTGGCTGGTTCGGTATCGGTCGCCCGCTGGGTGTTCCGACTCCGGTCTGGATCATGGCTATCGTCTTCCTGGCGGCGTGGTACATGCTGCACCACACCCGTCTGGGCCGTTATATTTACGCGCTGGGCGGTAACGAAGCGGCAACGCGCCTGTCCGGGATCAGCGTTAATAAAGTCAAAATTATCGTTTACTCCCTGTGCGGTCTGCTGGCATCGCTGGCAGGTATCATCGAAGTGGCGCGCCTCTCCTCCGCGCAGCCGACGGCGGGT
The DNA here is from genome assembly GCF_055666685.1 of Enterobacter sp. E14S. Classification (NCBI taxonomy): domain Bacteria; kingdom Pseudomonadati; phylum Pseudomonadota; class Gammaproteobacteria; order Enterobacterales; family Enterobacteriaceae; genus Enterobacter; species Enterobacter sp. E14S. The sequence goes on from NZ_JBVODQ010000014.1 coordinate 93,663, forward strand.
ACGGGGTATGAGCTGGATGCTATCGCAGCAGTGGTTCTGGGCGGTACGAGTCTTGCGGGCGGTAAAGGTCGCATTGTTGGGACATTGATCGGCGCACTGATTCTCGGTTTCCTGAATAATGGTTTGAATTTGTTAGGTGTTTCCTCCTATTACCAGATGATCGTTAAGGCAGTGGTGATTTTGCTGGCGGTACTGGTAGACAACAAAAAACAGTAACTGACGACACTACAGGACATCTTAGATATGAACATGAAAAAACTGGCTACCCTGGTTTCTGCTGTCGCGCTGAGCGCAACCGTAAGTGCTAACGCCATGGCGAAAGATACCATCGCGCTGGTTGTCTCTACTCTGAACAACCCGTTCTTCGTCTCCCTGAAGGACGGTGCGCAGAAAGAAGCGGACAAACTGGGCTACAACCTGGTGGTGCTGGATTCACAGAACAACCCGGCGAAAGAGCTGGCTAACGTTCAGGACTTAACCGTTCGTGGCACCAAAATTCTGCTGATCAACCCAACCGATTCTGACGCCGTCGGTAACGCCGTTAAAATGGCAAACCAGGCGAAAATTCCGGTGATCACTCTGGACCGCCAGGCAACGAAAGGCGAAGTTGTTAGCCACATTGCGTCTGATAACGTGCTGGGCGGCAAAATCGCGGGTGATTACATCGCGAAGAAAGCCGGCGAAGGCGCGAAAGTTATCGAACTGCAGGGGATTGCCGGTACGTCTGCAGCTCGCGAGCGTGGTGAAGGCTTCCAGCAGGCTGTGGCTGCGCACAAATTCAACGTGCTGGCCAGCCAGCCGGCAGACTTCGACCGTACTAAAGGTCTGAACGTTATGCAGAACCTGCTGACCGCACACCCTGACGTGCAGGCGGTATTCGCGCAGAACGACGAAATGGCGCTCGGCGCGCTGCGTGCCCTGCAGACCGCAGGTAAATCTGATGTGATGGTTGTCGGATTTGACGGCACGCCGGATGGTGAAAAAGCAGTAAACGATGGCAAACTGGCTGCGACCATCGCTCAGCTGCCTGAGCAGATTGGCGCCACTGGCGTTGAAACTGCCGACAAAGTGCTGAAGGGCGAAAAAGTTCAGGCTAAATACCCAGTTGACCTGAAGCTGGTCATCAAGCAGTAAAAGGCGAATCAGGCAGTCGCTGGCTGCCTGAGGGACACCAATAAAGAAAAGTGTGGCATACGCCACCGGGTAACACCGGTGGCGCTCTCAGATGGACAACCCAACCATGAAAACCGCAGGCAACCTCGTCGTCCTTGGCAGTATCAATGCCGATCACATTCTTAACCTTGAATCGTTCCCTGCACCGGGCGAAACCGTCACGGGTAACCAGTATCAGGTGGCATTTGGCGGTAAAGGCGCCAACCAGGCCGTCGCTGCCGGTCGCAGCGGGGCGAATATTGCGTTTATCGCCTGCACGGGTGATGACGATACCGGTGAGCGCGTACGCAAACAGCTGGCGAGCGACAACATTGATATCGCACCGGTCAGCGTGGTTGCAGGGGAATCGACCGGCGTGGCGCTGATTTTCGTCAACGCTGAAGGTGAGAATGTCATCGGTATTCATGCGGGTGCTAACGCTGCGCTGACGACGGAGCGCGTAGAAGCGCAACGTGCCATCATCGCCGGAGCGGAAGCCCTGCTCATGCAACTGGAGTCACCGGTTGAAAGCGTGCTGGCTGCCGCGAAAATTGCGCATGAAAATCATACCACTGTCGTACTTAACCCGGCCCCGGCCCGTGTATTATCAGACGAGCTGCTGGCGCTGGTGGACATCATTACGCCGAACGAAACCGAAGCCGAAAAACTGACGGGCATTCGCGTAGAAAATGATGACGATGCCGCGCGAGCCGCGCGTGCACTGCATGATAAGGGCATCGGTACCGTGATTATCACCCTTGGTAGCCGTGGGGTGTGGGCAAGCGTCAATGGCGAAGGCCGTCGCGTGCCGGGCTTTAAGGTCAAAGCGATTGATACCATCGCAGCGGGAGATACCTTCAACGGTGCACTGGTCACCGCGCTGCTGGAGGGCAAGAGAATGGATGACGCTATTCGCTTCGCACACGCTGCTGCCGCGATTGCGGTGACGCGCAAAGGCGCCCAGCCTTCCGTTCCGTGGCGTAAAGAGATCGATGAATTCTTAAGTCAGCAGGGGTAACGCTTGGCCACAATGAAAGATGTCGCCCGCATGGCGGGCGTTTCTACCTCGACGGTCTCCCACGTTATAAACAACGATCGCTTCGTCAGCGAGGCGATTCGTGAGAAAGTCGAAGCTGCGGTAAAAGAACTCAACTATGCGCCGTCTGCGCTGGCGCGCAGCCTTAAGCTCAACCAGACGCGCACCATCGGTATGCTGATCACCGCGAGTACCAACCCCTTTTATTCAGAACTGGTTCGCGGCGTGGAGCGCAGCTGCTTCGAGCGTGGCTACAGCCTGGTGCTGTGCAATACCGAGGGTGACGAGCAGCGCATGAATCGTAACCTGGAAACGCTGATGCAAAAACGCGTCGACGGGCTACTGCTGCTCTGCACCGAAACGCACCAGCCCTCGAAAGAGATCATCCAGCGTTATCCTTCGATTCCCACCGTGATGATGGACTGGGCGCCGTTCGACGGAACCAGCGATCTCATTCAGGATAACTCCCTGCTGGGCGGTGATATGGCGACTCAGTACCTGATTGATAAAGGACACACTCGCATTGCCTGTATTACGGGGCCGCTGGATAAAACCCCGGCGCGTTTGCGTCTGGAAGGGTATCTCTCCGCCATGGAACGAGCGGGGCTTGCCATTCCTGATGGCTACCGGATCACAGGCGACTTTGAGTTTAACGGCGGTTTCGAGGCAATGCAGAAACTGCTGGCGCAAAAGCCGCGTCCGCAGGCGGTGTTTATTGGTAACGACGCGATGGCGTTTGGTGCCTATCAGGCGTTGTATCAGGCGGGGCTACGCGTGCCGGACGATATGGCGGTGATTGGCTATGACGATATCGAACTGGCCAGCTACATGACGCCGCCGCTGACCACGATCCATCAGCCAAAAGATGAACTGGGCGAGCTGGCCATCGATGTGTTGATCCACCGTATGGCGCAGCCCACGCTGCAACAGCAACGCCTGCAGCTTACTCCTGTTCTGATGGAACGCGGTTCGGTTTAGCTTTCTCTTTGTGACGCTCTTTAATCAGGTTTCGGCCGTCTTTCGGTTTTAACAGCATAAAGACCAGCGCCGATACCACGGTAAGTGCGCCCATGGTGATAAAGGTATAGTGGAACTGCTCAACGGTATTCGCGCTGTCAAAACCCTCATAAAACCTCAGCACCGCTGCACTCACGGCAACCCCTAAACTGATCGACAGCTGTTGCGTTACCGCCAGCACGCTGTTGCCGCTGCTGGCGTTCTCGTCAGTCAGGTCGGCGAGGGTGATGGTGTTCATCGACGTGAACTGTGTCGACATCGCCATGCCCAACACAAACAGCGGCAGGATCAGCATCCAGACGGGTAACGCGGCGGATTGCAGCGAGAACTGCGCAATCATCAGACCGATAAAGACCGTCACGCCAACCAGCGTCTTACGATAGCCAAACCAGCGCAGCACCTGTGTCACGGTTGATTTTGCCAGAATCGAGCCCATCGCCGTGGGCGCCATCATGCAGCCAGCAATCAGGGCCGGGTAGCCAAAACCAACCTGCAGCATCAATGGCATCAGGAACGGCACACAGCCCGTCCCCAGACGAGACGCAATGTTCCCTGCAATCCCAACGGAAAACGTTCGGGTATTAAAGAGCCCCAGGGAGATTAACGGCGTCGGGTGACGGCGCGCGTGACGTATATAAAGAAGGAATAACAGAATACCGCCGAGGATAACGGAGAGCGCTAACCACGTCGCGACGATCTTCTCGCCAAACAGCTCCATCCCGCTGGAGAATAACACCAGGCTCAGGCCAAACAGGAAAAAGCCGCCCATGTCGAAGCTGCGCCTTGGCGTGGTGAAGTTCGGCATATATTTGCGGGCATACAGCAGCCCCGCAACGCCAATTGGAATATTAATCAGGAAGATCCAGTGCCAGCTTGCCCAGGTGACAAACACGCCACCGAGTACCGGGCCAAGAATCGGGCCAACCAGGCCCGGCATGGTGACGAAGTTGAGCACGGGAAGCAGTTCGCTCCTGGGGTAGGCCCGCAGCAAAGCAAGGCGCGCCACCGGCATCATCATCGCGCCGCCAATGCCCTGCAATACGCGGAAGATAACCAGCTCCGTTAAGGATGAGGAGAGCGCACAGGCCAGCGAACCGAGCGTAAAGAGCGTTACGGCCAGCATGAAAACTCTGCGGGTGCCAAAGCGGTCGGCCAGCCAGCCGCTGACCGGAATTAACATTGCGACCGTCAGGGTATAGCTGATGATGGCGGACTGCATCGCCAGCGGGGAGCGGTTAAGGCTTTGCGCTATAGCGGGAAGCGCTGTGTTGAGGATGGTGGCATCCAGTGCCTGCATAAAAAACGCCATGGCTGCAATCCACGGCAATCCGGCCATGCTGCGCGCTTTTTTCGTTGTCATTTATTTACCTGCTGGTGGGTTGGTGCGGCCAGCAATGCCTGGCACGCACTCAGGGCTCGCTGCCCGTCGCTTTCCTGGATGGCATCAACTATCGCCTGGTGCAAATCCAGTTTTACCACTTCGTTTTGTGTAATAGAGGTAAAGTAGGTGTGATACACCGAATGAAATAAAGAGGCAAAAGAGGTGAGAAACGGATTGGCGCTCATCATATAGATGTGTTCATGCCAGGCCATATCGACCTCAACCCAGCGTTCGCGGTTGAAGTGTTTTTTCAGGAACACCATCTCTTCCATCAATGCGTTAAGCTGCGCTTTCTGCTCTGCTGTTCCCAGCGTGGCGGCAAGCAGACATGCCTGAGGTTCAAGGCTGCTGCGCATCACCAGAAAGTGATCGACGACCTGATGAAAGTTATCTTCCGTCATCCACCAGGAGAGCAGCTCCTGATCGAGAAAATTCCAGTTACTCTGTGGCATCACGCGTGTGCCAATGCGAGGGCGTGGAAGCACCATACCTTTTGCCGTTAGGGTTTTCACCGCTTCGCGCACGGCGGTACGGCTCACCCCAAACTGCTCACCCAGCTCCATCTCACCCGGCAGAATGCTGCCCGGGGCATATTTACCCGCTAAAATCCGCTGAGCCAGCTTTTCTGCCAGCACGTACGACAGGTTTTTTTGGGCGGCCAGCTGTTGTGCGCTTAATGGCATCGCTTTTATTCCTTAAAGATTCATGCTGATAATTATGCCACCTCGAATGTGATTGTGGTTGCAGATACATCAAATAGAACAATTTGTAGCTTGATTTCACCTCTGTTGGTGAAAAAAAACGCGGATGGAAACTTTTTTTAAATTTCCTCTTGTCACGTCGGAATAACTCCCTATAATGCGCCTCCACTGACACGGAACAACGGCACACACGCCGCCGGGTCAGCAGAGAAAAGCGAAATTAATCACTTGACTCTGAAGCGGGAAAGCGT
>NZ_JBVODQ010000015.1:0-81880 GCF_055666685.1 Enterobacter sp. E14S
CGGTGCATAAATCCGGTGGTTACAGCAGTCTTCGGTGGAGCGGTAGTTCAGTCGGTTAGAATACCTGCCTGTCACGCAGGGGGTCGCGGGTTCGAGTCCCGTCCGTTCCGCCACTTATTAAGACATTAAGCCTGCCTTGTTGGCAGGCTTAATGGCAAAAAACTTTAGGGCGTAGCTCAGTTGGTAGAGCACCGGTCTCCAAAACCGGGTGTCGCGAGTTCGAGTCTCTCCGCCCCTGCCATATAGAATCCTTTGCTTCGGCAAAGGATTTTTTTTTGCCTAAAACATTGCAGAAAACTCTCTTCTTAATTTTCAGCCAGCATCCCTGCTGGCTGATGCATCAATCCATTACATTGATTTTTAACAGATCTTTTATCTGTGATTGCTTATCACTGTTTTGCAGCCAAATTGCATACAGCGGCCTGGTAAGCGTGGTGGAATCCATCACGGTGTGCAGCCCAGCTTTAGTGTCTGCCCAGCGAACAGGTAACCAGGTACAACCTTTCAGCAGGGGCAGCTGCTGACAGGCGATCTCTGCCGAGCTGGTCGTTAACTGCGGAACATCATCAGGTGCAATCAGTCCCGTCTCGTGCTGCTGAAAATCCGGTCCCCATTCCAGGCGTAAATAGGTCAGGTCTGCCTTCATCATCGAAGGTTCAGACGCATAAAGCGCCAGGCCAAACTGGCCCACAATCTGGCTGCTAAATTCGTCCATCTTGGGGGCTTCGGTTGTGATCAGAAGATCAAGCTGGCGCTCATGAAGTTGCTTAACCAGCGACTGCCGTTGCGCAATTCTGGCCTCAAATTGCAGGTGGCCATGTGAATGATACAGTCGGGTAAGCCACTGACTTAGCATGCATTCCCACAGAGAAGCGCTTGCCCCTATCGAGAACTCATTATGTCTTGAAGTATGTGCCACCTCTTTACGTGCCGCCTGCCAGGTATTCATGAGCGTTTCTGCGTACGGCAGCAGTTTCTCACCGGCAGGCGTTAAGCGAATATTGTTGCGATGGCGGGTAAAAAGATTCACACCCAGTTGATTTTCCAGCTGTCGAATACGAAAACTGACTGCTGACTGCGTCAGGTAAAGGGCTTCAGCTGCTCGCCCAAAGTGGCGTGTTCTGCTCACTTCAAGGAAAGTTTTAAGCAATTCCGTATCCACATCTTTCTCCGCAAAATTATTTGTCGTTATGATTTAAATGTTTTGTTTTACACTCTGTCAAGCGTAACTAATACTCCGCGCCATAAATAGCTCGGCCAAAGAATTAGGAGCGTGTAGGATGGCGGAAAGCTTTACGACGACTAATCGTTTTTTCGACAATAAACATTATCCGCGCGGGTTCTCTCGTCACGGCGATTTCACCATCAAAGAAGCTCAACTGCTTGAGCGCCATGGTTATGCCTTTAACGAGCTGGATCTGGGTAAGCGTGAACCTGCAACCGAAGACGAAAAACAGTTTGTTTCTGTTTGCCGTGGTGAGCGTGAGCCGGAGTCTGAAGCGGAACGCGTATGGATCAAGTACATGGCGCGCATTAAGCGTCCTAAGCGCTTCCATACGCTGTCTGGCGGCAAGCCGCAGATGGAAGGGGCAGAAGACTACACCGAGTCTGATGACTAAAATAAAGAGAAGGGGCTACGGCCCCTTTTTTATGCCAGCAATTTCTGCAAATGCAGCAGCAAACGATCGATAGCGCGGTAGCTCAGCGCCTCCTGCAAATGTTTCCTCTCAATGTCAGTGCACCCCTCTACGTCAGCAATAGTTCTAGCCACCTTCAGCAAACGCTGCCATGCACGTATCGACAGCCCGAACCGCGTCAACGTCTCCTCGAGCCATCCCGCATCCTCAACGTTAAGAGAACAAAACTGCCGGATCCCGGCATTATCCAGCCGCGCATTCAGCCTGTTCTGACGAGCGTACTGCCGCGTCTGGGCAGCAATCACCCGTTCGCGTACCTCCGCTGAGCTTTCACCCGTTATGCCCGTTTGCCTGAGCAGACCCGGCGGGGGAAGGGGAATTTCGAGGGATAAATCGAAACGGTCAAGGAACGGGCCGGATAACTTACCCAGATAGCGCAACGTCTGCTCTGGCGTACAGCGGTTATGGTTGCCCTGGTAGTGACCCGTCGGGCTGGGATTCATCGCCGCGACCAGCTGAAACTGTGCGGGATAGCTTATTTTGGCTCTTGTGCGTGAGATATGTATCTCACCGGATTCAATGGGCTCCCTCAGTGCATCCAGCACGCGGCGCTCAAACTCAGGCAGTTCATCAAGAAACAGAATGCCATTGTGTGCCAGCGAGATCTCTCCCGGCCCCGGAATCGCCCCGCCGCCGACCATTGCCGTCAGTGAAGCGCTATGATGCGGGGAACGAAAAGGACGACGGCGCCACTGTTTTTGCAACGATGTCGAACTGATAAGGCTATATATGGCGGCGCTTTCCAGCGCTTCATGATTATTGAGCGGTGGAAGTAACCCACTCAACCTGCTTGCCAGCATGGTTTTACCCGTACCTGGCGGGCCAATTAACAGAAGATTGTGTCCACCTGCAGCCGTAATCTCCAGCGCCCGTTTCCCTTGCTCCTGTCCCATAATTTCGCTGAGATCCTCTGGTGCATTCGCTATAACATCATCACACTCCTCCGGCTCGGACAGTTCATGCCGCCCTTCCAGCCAGGCACAAACTTCCTGTAAATGCCCGGCGATGAGACACCCCTTCTCGGCGATAAGACTCACTTCTGATGCGTTTTCATTGGCGACAATGATTTGCCGCCCTGCTCGTATGGCTTCCAGCGCTCCCGATATCGCACCGGGAACGCCTCTTAACGCGCCTGTGAGCGCGAGTTCGCCAACGAACTCATACGAGCCTAACCGTGTCGTATTAAGCTGCTCAGAAGCCGCGAGAAGGGCAATTGCGATAGGTAAATCGTATCGTCCCCCCTCTTTAGGCAGATCGGCGGGGGCAAGGTTGATGGTGATCTTCTTCGCGGGGAAGGTATAACCGCTATTTATTATTGCGCTGCGAACGCGATCCCTGGCCTCTTTAACCGTCGTTTCAGGTAACCCGACAAGCGTGAGTCCGGGTAGCCCATTGCTCAAATGAACCTCGACAGAAATAAGCGGTGCCTTTACCCCGAGAGCCGCACGCGTATAAACAACTGACAGTGACATTTGCACTACCTCCTGGTGTGACTATGCCAGCGCCTGTTTTGTCTGTTTAGCGTCATTTTGCGAATTTACGCCGCCTGTTCAGAGATTTTAAACACACAATGAAACCCTTGCATAACCGTGGAAGTCTTCTCGCAGAATGTAAAAAGCCCCGTTTTGGCTCTAAGATCGACAGTAAAAAAATGAAAAATATTCATTTTCTAATTTCCGTATATAAAACAACGGTTTTAAGAAATATGATTCGCGGCCTAATCAAATCCGTCATAAATAAATCTTGTGTTTGATTTAAAAACTGTGATAACTCTTTAGGTATTCCTTCGAACAAGATGCAAAAAGAACTGAAAATGACAGCCCTTCTACGAGTGATTAGCCTGGTCGTGATTAGCGTGGTGGTGATTATTATCCCACCGTGCGGGGCTGCACTTGGACGAGGAAAGGCTTAGAAATCAAGCCTTAACGAACTAAGACCCCCGCACCGAAAGGTCCGGGGGTTTTTTTATGACTAAAAAACGTAAATGAGGAGCAGAGAATGACGACTAGCACAAAATTCTGTTTCTCCCGATTTATGACGGGGAACTAACTATGAATGGGGCACAGTGGGTAGTACATGCGTTGCGCGCGCAGGGAGTCGAAACCGTATTCGGTTATCCGGGTGGCGCAATTATGCCGATTTACGATGCACTGTATGACGGCGGCGTGGAACATCTCTTGTGTCGACACGAGCAGGGCGCAGCGATGGCAGCCATTGGCTATGCCCGCGCGACAGGTAAAACCGGCGTGTGTATGGCGACTTCAGGCCCGGGCGCAACGAACCTGATCACCGGCCTGGCTGACGCGCTGCTGGATTCCGTTCCCGTTGTCGCCATCACCGGGCAGGTGGCGTCTCCGTTCATCGGTACCGATGCTTTCCAGGAAGTTGACGTCCTCGGTTTATCGCTGGCCTGCACCAAACACAGCTTCCTCGTCCAGTCTCTGGAGGAGCTGCCGCGCGTAATGGCAGAAGCGTTCGACGTGGCAAACTCAGGTCGTCCTGGTCCGGTACTGGTCGATATCCCGAAAGATATCCAGGTGGCACTCGGCGAGCTGGAACCGCACTTCTCTACCGTTGAAAGCGACGATGCCTTTCCGGATGCGGAAGTTGAAGAGGCCCGTCAGATGCTGGCGCAGGCGAAACAGCCGATGCTGTACGTCGGCGGTGGCGTCGGCATGGCACAGGCCGTTCCTGCCCTGCGAGAATTTATCGCAACAACGCAGATGCCGGCGACCTGCACGCTGAAAGGTCTCGGTGCAGTCGACGCGGATTACCCCTACTATCTGGGCATGCTGGGGATGCACGGCACCAAAGCGGCAAACCTGGCGGTGCAGGAGTGCGATCTGCTCATTGCCGTAGGTGCCCGTTTTGATGACCGCGTCACCGGCAAGCTGAATACCTTTGCTCCGAACGCCAAAGTCATCCATATGGATATCGACCCGGCGGAGATGAACAAGCTGCGTCAGGCGCACGTCGCCTTGCAGGGCGATCTCAACGCGCTGTTACCGGCATTGCAGCAGCCGCTGGATATCAACGCATGGCGTCAGCACACCGCTGATATGCGCGCCGAGCACGCCTGGCGTTACGACCACCCCGGCGAGGCCATCTACGCGCCGCTGCTGTTGAAGCAGTTGTCCGATCGTAAACCGGCTGACAGCGTCGTCACTACCGACGTAGGCCAGCACCAGATGTGGTCCGCGCAGCACATGACCTACACCCGTCCGGAAAACTTCATCACCTCCAGCGGGTTAGGGACGATGGGCTTCGGTCTGCCGGCAGCCGTTGGCGCGCAGGTTGCCCGCCCGAACGATACCGTTATCTGTATCTCCGGTGACGGCTCCTTCATGATGAACGTTCAGGAGCTCGGCACCGTTAAGCGCAAACAGTTGCCGCTGAAGATCGTGTTGCTCGACAACCAGCGTTTAGGGATGGTTCGCCAGTGGCAACAGCTGTTCTTCCAGGAGCGCTACAGCGAAACGACTCTCACCGATAACCCCGATTTCCTCACCCTGGCCAGCGCCTTCGGCATCCCTGGTCAGCACATCACCCGTAAAGATCAGGTTGAAGCGGCGCTCGACACCATGCTGAACAGCGATGGGCCTTACCTGCTTCATGTCTCAATCGACGAACTCGAGAACGTCTGGCCGTTGGTACCGCCTGGTGCCAGTAACTCACAAATGATGGAGAAATTATCATGATGCAGCATCAGGTCGCCGTACAGGCTCGCTTCAATCCGGAAACCTTAGAACGCGTTTTGCGTGTGGTGCGTCATCGTGGTTTTCAGATTTGCTCTATGAATATGGAGACGGCCACTGACGCCCGGAATATCAGTATCGAATTAACCGTTGCCAGCCCGCGGTCGGTCGACTTACTGTTTAGTCAGTTATCAAAGCTGGTAGACGTTGCCCATGTTGCCATCTGCCAGAGCACAACCACATCACAACAAATCCGCGCTTAAGCGTGACAGGACGAAAAAATGACGACAAAAAAAGCTGATTACATTTGGTTCAACGGTGAGATGGTTCGCTGGGAGGACGCGAAGGTCCACGTGATGTCCCACGCGCTGCACTACGGTACCTCCGTATTTGAAGGCATCCGCTGCTACGATTCTCACAAAGGGCCAGTGGTGTTCCGCCATCGCGAACACATGCAGCGTCTGCATGACTCAGCCAAAATTTATCGTTTCCCGGTTTCTCAAAGCGTCGATGAGCTGATGGAAGCCTGCCGCGACGTTATCCGTAAAAACAACCTGACCAGCGCCTATATTCGTCCGCTGGTGTTCGTGGGCGACGTCGGCATGGGTGTGAACCCGCCAGCCGGTTATAACACCGATGTGATCATTGCCGCGTTCCCATGGGGTGCCTACCTGGGTGCAGAAGCCCTGGAGCAGGGGATCGACGCAATGGTCTCTTCCTGGAACCGCGTGGCGCCAAACACCATCCCGACCGCCGCGAAAGCAGGCGGTAACTATCTCTCCTCATTGCTGGTCGGTAGCGAAGCGCGCCGCCACGGCTATCAGGAAGGTATCGCCCTCGACGTAAATGGCTACATCTCAGAAGGTGCGGGTGAAAACCTGTTTGAAGTGAAAGACGGCATTCTGTTCACGCCGCCGTTCACCTCGTCCGCGCTGCCGGGCATCACCCGTGACGCCATCATCAAGCTGGCGAAAGATCTGGGTATCGAAGTGCGCGAGCAGGTGCTGTCCCGCGAATCCCTGTATTTGGCGGATGAAGTGTTTATGTCCGGTACGGCGGCTGAAATCACGCCGGTACGCAGCGTAGACGGTATCCAGGTGGGCGAAGGCCGCTGTGGCCCGGTCACCAAACGTATTCAGCAAGCGTTCTTCGGCCTCTTCACCGGCGAGACAGAAGATAAATACGGCTGGTTGGATCAGGTTAATCACTAAGCATAAATTTGGGACGGCACGCACCGTCCCATTAAATAGTCAGACGGGAGTCAATAAAGCATGCCTAAGTATCGTTCAGCCACCACCACCCACGGCCGTAATATGGCGGGAGCCCGCGCGCTGTGGCGCGCCACCGGAATGACCGACGCCGATTTCGGCAAGCCGATTATCGCCGTGGTGAACTCCTTCACCCAGTTCGTACCGGGCCACGTGCACCTGCGCGATCTCGGCAAGCTGGTTGCCGAGCAAATCGAAGCCTCCGGCGGCGTGGCGAAAGAGTTCAACACCATTGCGGTGGATGACGGTATCGCGATGGGGCACGGGGGCATGCTCTATTCACTGCCATCGCGCGAGCTGATCGCCGACTCCGTAGAGTATATGGTTAACGCCCACTGCGCCGATGCGATGGTCTGCATCTCCAACTGCGACAAAATCACCCCGGGGATGCTGATGGCCTCCCTGCGCCTGAACATTCCGGTGATCTTCGTCTCCGGCGGCCCGATGGAAGCGGGGAAAACCAAGCTCTCCGACAAAATCATCAAGCTCGACCTGGTTGATGCGATGATCCAGGGCGCGGACCCGAAAGTCTCTGACGAGCAGAGTGACCAGGTGGAACGCTCCGCGTGTCCGACCTGCGGCTCCTGTTCTGGTATGTTCACCGCCAACTCCATGAACTGCCTGACCGAAGCGCTGGGCCTGTCTCAGCCGGGCAACGGTTCGCTGCTGGCGACCCACGCCGACCGTAAGCAGCTGTTCCTCAACGCCGGTAAGCGCATCGTTGAGCTGACCAAACGCTACTACGAGCAGGACGACGCCAGCGCGCTGCCGCGCAACATCGCCAGTAAAGCCGCGTTCGAAAACGCCATGACGCTGGATATCGCCATGGGCGGCTCCACCAACACCGTACTGCACCTGCTGGCCGCCGCGCAGGAAGCCGAAATCGACTTCACTATGAGCGACATCGATAAGCTCTCCCGCAAAGTCCCGCAGCTGTGTAAAGTCGCGCCGAGTACCCAGAAGTACCATATGGAAGACGTACACCGCGCGGGCGGCGTGCTGGGCATTTTGGGCGAGCTGGATCGCGCCGGGCTGCTGAACCGTGACGTGAAAAACGTGCTTGGCCTGACGCTGCCGGAATCGCTGGACCAGTACGACGTCATGCTGAGCAAAGACGACGCGGTGAAAAAGATGTTCCGCGCCGGTCCTGCCGGTATTCGTACCACCCAGGCGTTCTCGCAGGATTGCCGCTGGGACACTCTGGACGATGACCGCGCCGAAGGCTGCATCCGCTCGCTGGAACATGCCTACAGCAAAGACGGCGGTCTGGCCGTGCTGTACGGTAACTTCGCGGAAAACGGCTGCATCGTGAAAACCGCAGGCGTGGACGACAGCATCCTGAAATTCACCGGTCCGGCGAAAGTGTACGAAAGTCAGGATGAAGCGGTAGACGCCATCCTCGGCGGCAAAGTGGTGGAGGGCGACGTGGTTGTCATTCGCTACGAAGGGCCGAAAGGCGGTCCCGGCATGCAGGAGATGCTCTACCCAACCACCTTCCTGAAATCCATGGGACTCGGTAAAGCGTGTGCGCTGATCACCGACGGGCGTTTCTCTGGCGGCACCTCCGGCCTCTCTATCGGCCACGTTTCGCCGGAAGCGGCAAGCGGCGGCAACATCGCCATCATCGAAGATGGCGACCTGATCGAAATCGACATTCCGAATCGCGGCATTCAGCTGAAGCTGAGCGACCAGGAAATTGCGGCCCGTCGTGAAGCGCAGGAAGCCCGCGGCGATAAAGCCTGGACGCCGAAAGACCGCCAGCGTGAAGTCTCCTTCGCCCTGCGCGCCTACGCGAGCCTTGCCACCAGTGCAGATAAAGGCGCGGTGCGCGATAAATCTAAACTTGGGGGCTAATGATGGCCGAGTCACAACCCTTATCCGCCGCCCCTGAGGGGGCGGAATACCTGAGAGCGGTGCTACGCGCGCCGGTCTATGAAGCCGTGCAGGTCACGCCCCTGCAGAAAATGGAAAAACTCTCTTCACGCCTCGACAACGTCATTCTGGTGAAGCGCGAAGACCGCCAGCCGGTGCACAGCTTTAAGCTGCGCGGCGCCTACGCGATGATGGCCGGGCTGACCGACGAGCAAAAAGCGCGCGGCGTGATTACCGCGTCGGCGGGCAACCACGCCCAGGGCGTGGCGTTCTCGTCTGCCCGTCTGGGGCTGAAAGCGCTGATCGTGATGCCGGTTGCTACCGCAGATATCAAAGTCGACGCGGTGCGCGGTTTCGGCGGCGAAGTGCTGCTCCACGGCGCCAACTTTGACGAAGCCAAAGCCAAAGCGATTGAGCTGGCGCAGCAGCAGGGTTTCACCTGGGTGCCGCCGTTCGATCACCCGATGGTGATTGCCGGGCAGGGCACGCTGGCGCTTGAGCTGCTGCAGCAGGATGCCCATCTTGACCGCGTCTTCGTCCCGGTGGGCGGCGGTGGCTTAGCCGCAGGCGTGGCGGTACTTATCAAACAGCTAATGCCGCAGATCAAAGTCATCGCCGTTGAAGCGGAAGATTCTGCTTGCCTGAAAGCGGCGCTGGATGCCGGGCATCCTGTGGACCTGCCGCGCGTCGGGCTGTTTGCCGAGGGCGTTGCGGTGAAGCGCATTGGGGATGAAACCTTCCGCCTGTGCCAGGAATATCTCGACGATATCGTCACGGTTGATAGCGACGCCATCTGCGCGGCGATGAAGGATCTGTTCGAGGATGTGCGCGCGGTGGCTGAACCTTCCGGCGCGCTGGCGCTGGCGGGGATGAAAAAATACATCGCGCAGCACAACATTCGCGGCGAGCGTCTGGCGCACGTGCTGTCTGGTGCGAACGTGAACTTCCACGGTCTGCGCTACGTTTCCGAGCGCTGCGAGCTGGGTGAACAGCGGGAAGCGCTGCTGGCGGTGACGATTCCGGAAGAGAAAGGCAGCTTCCTGAAGTTCTGCCAGCTGCTGGGCGGCCGTTCGGTGACGGAGTTCAACTACCGTTTTGCCGATGCCAAAGACGCCTGCATTTTTGTCGGCGTGCGTCTGAGCCGCGGCGTGGAGGAGCGCAAAGAGATCCTCAACCTGCTGCATGAGGGCGGCTACAGCGTGGTCGATCTTTCAGACGACGAGATGGCGAAGCTGCACGTGCGCTACATGGTCGGCGGGCGCCCATCGAAGCCGCTCCGGGAACGTCTGTTCAGCTTCGAGTTTCCGGAATCACCGGGCGCGTTGCTCAAGTTCCTGCACACGCTGGGCACGCACTGGAACATTTCCCTGTTCCACTACCGCAGCCACGGTACCGACTACGGCCGCGTGCTGGCGGCGTTCGAACTGGGCGAGCACGAGCCGGATTTTGAAACGCGGCTGAACGAGCTGGGCTATGAGTGTCACGACGAAACCCATAACCCGGCGTTCAGGTTCTTTCTCGCGGGCTAAGGGCTAAGCTGCGTGTAGGCCTGGTAAGCGCAGCGCCACCCGGCTTTAGTGGTTCGGCAATATCTGCCAGAACGCATCAATAAGCGGCTCATGCAGCCGCTTTTTTTGTGCGCACACGCCAAGCTCAAACGGCGTCTTCTCGTCGCTGCGCTCCAGAATCATCACGCGATTGCGCACCGGTTCGGGGCTGTTTTCCAGCACCACTTCCGGCAGCAGCGCCACGCCGCAGCCGAGCGCCACCATCGACACCATTGCCTCATGGCCGCTGACCGTGGCGTAAATCGACGGGTTGCTGATTTTCTGGCGGCGGAACCACAGCTCAATACGGCGGCGCACCGGCCCCTGATCGGCCATGATAAACGGTACCGTGGACCAGTCCGGTTTTTCCACCGACACCTGGTTACGTACCGGGCAGGGCAGCGCCGGGGCAATGAGTACCACCGCCAGATTCTCCAGCATGGAGAATGCCACCGCGCCCGGCAGGGTTTCAGGTTTCCCGGCAATGGCGAGATCCGCTTCGCCCGTTACCACTTTTTCCATTGCGTCGGAGGCATCGCCGGTGGTGAGCTTAATTTCAACCGACGGATGCGCCGCGCGGAAGCGGTCAAGGATGGGTGGCAGATGGCTGTAGGCGGCGGTCACGGAGCAAAAAATATGCAGCTCGCCGGAAAGTGACGGCCCCTGCTGGTCAATCGAGTGCCGCAGCTGCTGGTACTGCAGCAGCGTCTGCTGGGCAAAAATGCGTAGCTCTTCGCCCGCTTCCGTGAGGGTGACGGTGCGGTTATCGCGCACGAACAGCGGCTGGCCGAGGTCTTCCTCAAGACGCTGGATCTGGCGTGAAAGCGTGGAGGGGCTAACGTGCATCGCCCGGGCGCTGCGGCCAAAATGGCGGCTTTCCGCCAGGTGCAGGAACATTTTCAGATCGCGTAAATCCACCGATTCCACTCCCTCTTTTTATATTGCAAAAATTGCAACATGACGTTGTGAATATATCAATTTCCGCAATAAATTTCCTGTTGTAATGTGGGTACATTCTCGCTGAAACGCGAACCGAACAATAAGACACACAACATCACGAGGTATCACCCATGGCTAACTACTTTAATACACTGAACTTGCGCCAGCAGCTGGCGCAGCTGGGCAAATGCCGCTTCATGGCGCGCGATGAATTTGCCGATGGCGCGAGCTACCTTCAGGGTAAAAAAGTGGTCATCGTCGGCTGTGGCGCACAGGGTCTGAACCAGGGCCTGAACATGCGTGACTCCGGTCTGGATATCTCCTACGCTCTGCGCAAAGAAGCGATCGCCGAGAAGCGTGCTTCCTGGCGTAAAGCGACCGAAAACGGCTTCAAAGTGGGCACCTACGAAGAGCTGATCCCGCAGGCGGATCTGGTGGTTAACCTGACGCCAGACAAGCAGCACTCTGACGTTGTGCGTTCCGTACAGCCGCTGATGAAAGACGGCGCCGCACTGGGTTACTCCCACGGCTTCAACATCGTTGAAGTGGGCGAGCAGATCCGCAAAGACATCACCGTGGTGATGGTGGCGCCGAAGTGCCCGGGTACGGAAGTACGTGAAGAGTACAAACGTGGCTTCGGCGTGCCGACCCTGATCGCGGTTCACCCGGAAAACGATCCGAAAGGCGAAGGCATGGCGATTGCCAAAGCGTGGGCAGCGGCGACCGGCGGCCACCGTGCGGGCGTGCTGGAATCTTCCTTCGTTGCCGAAGTGAAATCTGACCTGATGGGCGAGCAGACCATTCTGTGCGGCATGCTGCAGGCCGGTTCTCTGCTGTGCTTCGACAAGCTGGTGGAAGAAGGTACCGACCCGGCCTACGCGGAAAAACTGATCCAGTTCGGCTGGGAAACCATCACCGAAGCGCTGAAGCAGGGCGGTATTACGCTGATGATGGACCGTCTGTCCAACCCGGCAAAACTGCGTGCTTACGCGCTGTCTGAACAGCTGAAAACCATCATGGCACCGCTGTTCCAGAAACACATGGACGACATCATCTCCGGCGAATTCTCTTCCGGCATGATGGCGGACTGGGCGAACGACGATAAAAACCTGCTGACCTGGCGTGAAGAGACCGGTAAAACCGCGTTCGAAACCGCGCCACAGTATGAAGGTAAAATCGGCGAGCAGGAGTACTTCGATAAAGGCGTACTGATGATCGCGATGGTGAAAGCAGGCGTTGAGCTGGCGTTCGAAACCATGGTGGATTCCGGTATTATCGAAGAGTCTGCGTACTACGAATCTCTGCACGAGCTGCCGCTGATCGCGAACACCATCGCCCGTAAGCGTCTGTACGAAATGAACGTGGTAATCTCTGATACCGCAGAATACGGTAACTACCTGTTCTCTTACGCTTGCGTACCGCTGCTGAAAGAGTTTATGACCACTCTGCAGACGGGCGATCTGGGTAAAGCGATTGCGGAAGGTGCCGTGGATAACGCGCAGCTGCGCGATGTGAACGAAGCCATTCGCAGCCACCAGATCGAGAAAGTGGGTCACAAACTGCGTGGCTACATGACCGATATGAAGCGTATCGCTGTAGCGGGTTAACACCTGGTGCGGGCTGATGCCCTCACCCCGGCCCTCTCCCACAGGGAGAGGGTGCAAACATTAAAGGCCTTCTCTTCGAGAAGGCCTTGTTGTTTATTTCCGATACAGTACTTTAATAATGTGATACCCGAACTGGGTATGCAGCGGGCCGGTTGGCTCCAGCACCGGGCAGGAGAACACCACTTTATCGAACGCCGGAACCATCTGGCCCTGGCGGAACTCACCCAGATCGCCGCCGCGTTTGCCTGACGGGCAGATGGAATGCTTCTTCGCCAGCTTGCCGAAGTCGGCACCGTTTTTAATCTGCTCCAGAAGATCTAAAGCCAGTTTCTCTTCTTTAACGAGGATGTGCACTGCTGCTGCTGTTTTTGCCATGATCGTGCCTTGAATAGGTTGAAATAAATCGGGGCGCAATATACCACGCGTCAGCGGCGATAAAGCACCTTAATGATATGGTAGCCAAATTTGGTTTTTACCGGGCCGTAGGGCTTCAGAAGCGGGCAGCTAAAGACCGCCCGATCGAACGGGCCGACCATCGCACCTTGTTGAAACTCGCCGAGATCCCCGCCATTGCGGCCGGACGGGCATTTAGAGTAACGCTTCGCCAGATGATCAAAGCTGATGCCGCGCTCCAGCTTGGCCAGGATCTCCTGGGCCAGTTTCTCTTCTTTTACCAGAATATGCAGGGCTGCTGCGGTCTTTTTCATGGTTCTGCTCTACGGGTTAAACGCGATTTCTCCACTTTATCATTAGCCGGTAAATCTGCGCCCGGCTTTCTGCTACAATCCACACCCCGTTCGAAGATTGAGCAACACTCCCATGCGTTTAAACCCTGGACAACAACAAGCGGTCGAATTCGTTACTGGACCATGCCTGGTGCTGGCAGGGGCCGGTTCGGGTAAAACCCGCGTGATTACCAACAAAATCGCCCATCTGATCCACAACTGTGGATATCAGGCGCGACACATTGCGGCGGTCACCTTTACCAATAAAGCGGCGCGCGAGATGAAAGAGCGCGTCGGTCAGACGCTGGGCCGTAAAGAAGCGCGTGGCCTGATGATCTCCACCTTCCACACGCTGGGGCTGGATATCATCAAACGCGAGTATGCGGCGCTGGGAATGAAGTCCAACTTCTCGCTTTTTGACGATACCGATCAGGTGGCGCTGCTCAAAGAGCTCACCGAGGGGCTCATCGAAGATGACAAAGTGCTATTGCAGCAGCTGATCTCGACGATCTCTAACTGGAAAAACGATCTGATGACGCCGGCCCAGGCGGCGGCGATCGCCAAAGGTGAACGGGATCGGATCTTCGCCCACTGCTACGGTCTGTACGATGCGCATATGAAAGCGTGCAACGTGCTGGACTTTGACGATCTGATCCTGCTGCCCACGCTGCTGCTGCAGCGCAATGAAGAGGTGCGCGAGCGCTGGCAGAATAAAATCCGCTACCTGCTGGTGGATGAATATCAGGACACCAACACCAGCCAGTACGAGCTGGTGAAGCTGCTGGTGGGGCAGCGCGCGCGTTTCACCGTGGTAGGCGATGACGACCAGTCAATTTACTCCTGGCGCGGTGCACGCCCACAAAACCTGGTGCTGCTGAGCAAAGATTTCCCCGCCCTGCAGGTGATTAAGCTGGAGCAGAACTACCGCTCCTCCGGGCGTATCCTGAAGGCGGCAAACATCCTGATTGCCAATAACCCGCACGTGTTTGAGAAGCGTCTCTTCTCCGAACTGGGCTACGGCACGGAGCTGAAAGTGCTCAGCGCCAACAATGAGGATCATGAAGCGGAGCGCGTGACGGGCGAACTCATCGCTCACCACTTCGTCAACAAAACCGAATATAAGGATTACGCGATCCTCTATCGCGGCAATCACCAGTCGCGCGTCTTTGAAAAGATGCTGATGCAGAACCGCATTCCGTACAAAATCTCGGGCGGCACGTCGTTCTTCTCGCGGCCAGAAATCAAAGATCTGCTGGCCTATCTGCGGGTGCTAACTAACCCGGATGACGACAGCGCGTTTCTGCGCATCGTGAATACGCCTAAACGCGAGATTGGCCCGGCGACGCTGCAAAAGCTCGGCGAGTGGGCGATGACCCGCAACAAAAGTATGTTTACCGCCAGCTTCGACATGGGGCTGAGCCAGACGTTAACCGGACGCGGGTATGACTCGTTAACCCGCTTCACCCACTGGCTTGGCGAAGTGCAGCGTCTCGCGGAGCGCGAGCCGGTGGCGGCAGTGCGCGATCTCATTCACGGCATCGACTATGAGTCCTGGCTGTATGAAACCTCAGCCAGCCCGAAGGCGGCTGAGATGCGCATGAAAAACGTTAACCAGCTCTTCAGCTGGATGACCGAAATGCTGGAGGGCTCTGAAATCGACGAGCCAATGACCCTGACGCAGGTGGTCACTCGCTTTACCCTGCGCGACATGATGGAGCGCGGCGAGAGCGAAGAAGAGGCCGATCAGGTTCAGCTGATGACGCTGCATGCGTCAAAAGGGCTGGAGTTCCCGTATGTGTATCTGGTCGGCATGGAAGAGGGATTGTTGCCGCACCAGAGCAGCATTGATGAAGACAACGTCGACGAGGAGCGTCGCCTGGCCTACGTGGGGATCACCCGCGCGCAGAAAGAGCTGACGTTCACGCTGTGTAAAGAGCGCCGCCAGTATGGTGAACTGGTACGCCCGGAGCCGAGTCGTTTCCTGCTGGAACTGCCGCAGGATGACCTGATCTGGGAACAGGAGCGCAAAGTGATTACCGCAGAAGAACGGATGCACAAGGGTCAGGCTAACGTGGCAAACATCCGCGCCATGCTGGCAAAAGCCAAAGAGAAAGGATAATTCCGTAGGGATCTGTTGGCCGGGTAAGGCGAAGCCGCCACCCGGCAATGTTCAGCGTATTACTTTACCTCAAGCACCCAGTGCACGTAGCTCTGCCACTGGCACTCCTGTTCGATCATCTCGGCCCCTAACGGGTGACGATCAATCCAGTTCTCCGGCAGCGTCAGCGAAAGCTTCTCATCATCGGCCACCAGATTAATGGCAGGCAGCAAATCATCGCGGCGACGGCTGGCAAACAGGATCGCCAGACGCAGCAGGCGGCACAGATGCTCGGCCACGCGCGGCGGTACGGCGTTTTGCTGATGCAAAGAGGAGAGATCGACGGCGTTGGTCTGGTTCAGCAGCAGCGTTGCCAGCAGCTTTTTCTGCGCGGGCGTATAGCCCGGTAGATCAAGGTTTCGCACCAGATACGCTGCATGAGCCGGTGCCTGCTTAAAATCAATGCTCAGCCCCACTTCATGTAGGGCACAGGCACTCAGCAGTAAATCCCGGCTCAGATGATCAAGATCCCAGACGTTAGCGACCTGATCGGCGAAGCGTGACGCCAGCTGCGATACGCGTCCGGCCTGATCGATATCAACCAGAAAACGACGCTGAACGTTGCGCAGAGTACGGCTGCGGATATCCTGATCGACCGAAAGATGTAACATCCCGTAGACCAGACCTTCGCGCAGCGCGCCGCCGGCCAGGGTCATACACTGGATGTTCAGCTCGGTGAAAATGGCGATAAGAATAGCCAGCCCGCTCGGGAAGACCAGCGCGCGTTCCAGCGTCAGGCCTTCAATTTCCAGCTCTTCCAGGCGTCCGCACTGAATGGCGCGCTGTTTCAGCTGCTGAAGTTTGGCAAGCGTAATCCGCTCGTCCATTCCCTGCGCCATCATGATTTCCTGCAGAGCCTGCACGGTACCCGAGGCACCCACGCAGACTTTCCAGCCGTGATAGCGCAGCTCGTCCATCACCGGGCGTAACACCTCGCGCGCGGCGTTTTCTGCCTCGTCGAAGTTCTCTTTCGCCAGATTCCGATCGGTAAAGTAGTGCTCAAGCCAGGTCACGCAGCCCATCGACAGGCTGAACAGCGACGTTGCCTGCGCGCCGGTGCCGGTCACAAGCTCGGTACTGGCACCGCCGATATCCACCACCAGACGGCGATCGTCACCTCCCGTGGTGTGCGCAACGCCCTGGTAAATCAGGCGAGCTTCTTCTTCACCGCTGATAACCTGTACCGGACAACCCAGAATTTCCTGCGCTCTGGCAATGAAATCCACGGCGTTGACCGCCAGGCGGAGTGTCGCAGTGGCGACCACGGTGATTTGGGCGTGCGGGATATCCTGCAGACGTTCGGCAAAGAGCCGCAGACACTGCCAGCCACGTTCCATGGCTTCAGGGGAGAGGTGATTATCGCTGCTCAGGCCCGCCGCGAGGCGGACCTTGCGCTTGATGCGCGTCAGCGTTTGTATGCTTCCCGCCACCTCGCGCACAACCAGCATATGAAAACTATTCGAACCGAGATCAATTGCCGCATAAAGCGAGGTGGAGCTGAGCATATTTTCTTAACCTGAACGACGACGATTACGCGGCGCGCCGCCTGAACGACGCGGACCATTGCCGGAGCGTGGGCGGGTTAGACGCTTAGGCGGCGGCAGTTCGCTTAACAGCGCTTCCGGATTGTATTTGCTCTGCGGAATAGAGTGACCGATATACGTCTCAATGGCCGGGAGATTTAGCGCATACTCTTCACACGCAAGGCTAATCGAGTGACCGCTTGCGCCCGCACGACCGGTACGACCGATACGGTGTACGTAGTCTTCGCAGTCGTCTGGCAGATCGTAGTTAAAGACGTGCGTCACCGCCGGAATGTGCAGACCACGAGCGGCAACGTCGGTTGCGACCAGAATATCGAGATCGCCACGGGTAAACTCTTCCAGAATACGCAGGCGTTTTTTCTGCGCCACGTCGCCGGTCAGCAGACCAACACGGTGACCGTCTGCAGCCAGATGGCCCCAGATGTCTTCACAACGGTGTTTAGTGTTTGCGAAGATAATGGCACGATCTGGCCACTCTTCTTCAATCAGCGTTTGCAGCAGACGCATTTTCTCTTCATTGGAAGGATAGAAGAGCTCTTCTTTAATGCGGTGACCTGTTTTCTGCTCCGGTTCCACTTCGACATATTCGGCGTTGTTCATCTGTTCGAACGCCAGCTCGCGTACGCGATAAGAAAGGGTAGCGGAGAACAGCATATTCAGACGCTGATTGGCCGGCGGCATGCGGCGGAACAGCCAGCGAATATCTTTAATGAAGCCCAGATCGTACATGCGATCAGCTTCATCGAGCACCACAACCTGGATTGCGCCGAGGTTAATGTGGTTCTGTTTGGCGTAATCGATAAGACGCCCGGTGGTACCGATTAGGATATCCACACCGCTTTCCAGCACTTTCAGCTGTTTATCGTAGCCGTCGCCGCCATAGGCCAGGCCAAGCTTCAGTCCGGTAGACTGCGCCAGGGGTTCAGCGTCTGCGTGGATCTGTACCGCCAGTTCTCGCGTCGGAGCCATAATTAGCGCGCGCGGCTGGTTAACTTTGCGGTCTGCAATCGCTGGGTGAGAAAGTAAATAATGAAACGTTGACGTTAAAAACGCCATCGTTTTGCCGGTACCGGTTTGCGCCTGCCCGGCAACATCGCGACCGGCCAGCGTCAGCGGCAGCGCGAGGGCCTGAATGGGCGTGCAGTTATGAAACCCTTTATTTTCAAGGGCTTCAATCACCTTCGGGTGCAGCGCGAAGTCGGAAAACTTCTGTTCTGTTAAATGTGTTTTGCTCATAGTGTGGTAGAATATCAGCTTACTATTGCTTTACGAAAGCGTATCCGGTGAAATAAAGTCAACCTTTAGTTGGTTAATGCGACATCAACACGTCGTTGGTGGAGACAAAACCAACGTACCAGGCTTATTCCTGTGGAGTTATATATGAGCGATAAAATTATTCACCTGACTGACGACAGTTTTGACACGGACGTACTTAAGGCTGACGGGCTGATCCTCGTCGATTTCTGGGCTGAATGGTGTGGTCCTTGCAAAATGATCGCCCCGATTCTGGATGAGATCGCCGACGAATATCAGGGCAAACTGACCGTTGCCAAGCTGAACATCGACCAGAACCCGGGCACCGCACCAAAATACGGTATCCGTGGCATCCCAACCCTTCTGCTGTTCAAAAACGGCGAAGTGGCAGCGACCAAAGTGGGCGCGCTGTCCAAAGGTCAACTGAAAGAGTTCCTGGACGCTAACCTGGCGTAAGGTTTCTCCGCTGTGCGTTCAGAGCTCCCGGCTAAATGATGTGGAACTCTGGACGCCCGGCTGAAGTCGTGCTAAGTTAGCTATGACTTCGTTTTAAACATATCTTGTTGTTTGAATCTTGTTTTACCCGATACTTCCCGTTGTTAACATGAACAGTGCGTGAAGTGGCTAAATTCCGGGCTTGTCACTCAATCCGTCTTGTCGTTTCAGTTCTGCGTTCTTTCCCTGTGACCAGACAGCGAACAGACATGAGTTGATGGCCGCTAAACAGGCATGGATGACCCTGCCATACCATTCACAACATTAAGTTCGAGAATCACCCCGAGTTTAAGAACCCACACCATTATGAATCTTACCGAATTAAAGAATACGCCGGTTTCTGAGCTGATCACTCTCGGCGAAAATATGGGGCTGGAAAACCAGGCCCGTATGCGCAAGCAGGACATCATTTTCGCCATCCTGAAGCAGCACGCTAAGAGTGGCGAAGATATCTTTGGCGACGGTGTGCTGGAGATATTGCAAGACGGATTTGGTTTCCTCCGCTCTGCAGACAGCTCCTACCTCGCCGGCCCTGACGACATCTACGTATCCCCCAGCCAAATCCGCCGTTTCAACCTCCGCACTGGTGACACCATTTCAGGTAAGATTCGTCCTCCTAAAGAGGGTGAACGCTACTTTGCGCTGTTGAAAGTCAATGAAGTTAACTTCGACAAACCGGAAAACTCGCGTAATAAGATCCTCTTTGAGAACTTAACGCCGCTGCACGCGAACTCTCGCCTGCGCATGGAGCGTGGTAACGGTTCAACTGAAGACTTAACCGCGCGTGTTCTGGATCTGGCATCACCAATTGGTCGCGGCCAGCGTGGTCTGATTGTGGCACCGCCGAAGGCGGGTAAAACCATGCTGCTGCAGAACATCGCGCAGAGCATCGCTTATAACCACCCAGACTGCGTGCTGATGGTGCTGCTGATCGACGAACGTCCGGAAGAAGTGACCGAGATGCAGCGTCTGGTTAAAGGTGAAGTGGTTGCTTCTACCTTCGACGAACCGGCATCTCGCCACGTTCAGGTTGCGGAAATGGTTATCGAGAAGGCGAAACGCCTGGTTGAGCACAAGAAAGACGTGATCATCCTGCTTGACTCCATCACCCGTCTGGCGCGTGCCTACAACACCGTCGTTCCGGCGTCAGGTAAAGTGTTGACCGGTGGTGTGGATGCAAACGCCCTGCATCGTCCGAAACGCTTCTTCGGTGCCGCACGTAACGTGGAAGAGGGCGGCAGCCTGACCATCATCGCGACGGCGCTGATCGATACCGGTTCTAAAATGGACGAAGTAATTTACGAAGAATTTAAAGGTACAGGTAACATGGAACTGCACCTTTCTCGTAAAATCGCTGAAAAACGCGTCTTCCCGGCTATCGACTACAACCGTTCCGGTACCCGTAAAGAAGAGCTGCTCACCACGCAGGAAGAGCTGCAGAAAATGTGGATCCTGCGCAAAATCATCCATCCAATGGGTGAAATTGACGCGATGGAGTTCCTCATTAACAAACTGGCGATGACCAAAACCAACGACGATTTCTTCGACATGATGAAACGCTCGTAACGCAAATAAAGCCAGCGAACGCCACGTTTTTACGTGGCGTTTTTCTTTTATGGACTATACGCTAGTACCATCTACTCCCAATTTTGACCGGTCGGTGCGACAATAGGGTCGTTTGTGCAGCTAAAGAAATAATTGATTGAAAAATATACAAAGGGAGTAGTCAGAAGCCATCTTTATTACTTCTGAGGCTGTGGCTTCATGGTTATACTTCCGGGACTAACATTTGTTGAGAGCAATCCATTGTGAATCTATTCACCGCCGTTACTGAACTGATCAGTATTTTTTTATTCACAACCTGTTTTTTGTTCATTGCGCGCAAGGTGGCAAAACGAATAGGGTTGGTGGATAAGCCAAATTTTCGTAAACGCCATCAGGGACTTATTCCTTTAGTCGGCGGGATTTCTGTTTACGCAGGGATTTGCTTCACGTTTGGTATTGCCGATTATTATATCCCGCATGCCGCCCTCTACATTGCCTGCGCCGGTGTCCTGGTGTTAGTCGGGGCCCTTGATGACCGGTTCGATATTGCGGTGAAAATACGCGCTACCGTTCAGGCGGCCATTGGCGTGGTGATGATGGTAGTGGGCGGACTGTATCTGCGAAGCCTCGGCTATGTATTTGGCCCCTGGGAGTTAGTCCTGGGTCCATTTGGCTTCTTCCTGACACTCTTTGCCGTCTGGGCGGCAATCAATGCTTTCAACATGGTGGATGGCATTGACGGCCTGCTCGGTGGGTTGTCATCCGTCTCGTTCGCCGCTATCGGCATTATTTTATGGTTTGATGGTCAGTACAGTCTGGCAATGTGGTGTTTTGCCATGATTGCCGCCATTCTGCCTTATATCCTCTTAAATCTCGGTGTGCTGGGCCGTCGCTATAAAGTCTTTATGGGGGACGCGGGCAGTACGTTGATTGGTTTTACGGTTATCTGGATCCTGCTTGAAACCACACAGGGTCAAACTCATCCGATAAGTCCCGTAACCGCGCTGTGGATTATTGCCATTCCATTAATGGATATGGTGGCGATTATGTATCGCCGCCTGCGCAAAGGGATGAGTCCTTTCTCTCCTGACCGCCAACATATTCATCATCTCATCATGCGTGCGGGTTTTACTTCTCGTCAGGCGTTTGTGCTGATTACGCTGGCCGCCGCTATTTTGGCCGCGATTGGTGTAGCTGCAGAATATTCTCATATTATTCCTGAGTGGGTTATGTTGGCATTATTCTTGCTGGCATTTTTCCTGTACGGCTACTGCATTAAGCGCGCCTGGAAAGTAGCGCGATTTATTAAACGTCTTAAACGCAGGATGCGTCGTAAAAGTGGCAAAAATACAACATTAACTAAGTAAAACCGGGACTATGATGACTCAACCGTTGGCGGGAGCGAAATCAGTGGTAACTGAGAATGAACTGGATATTCGGGGTTTGTTTCGCGTGTTATGGGCAGGCAAACTTTGGATTGCGGGGATCGCGCTGGGGTTTGCACTGTTAGCGCTGGCCTATACGTTCTTTGCAAAACAAGAGTGGAGCGCCACGGCAATCACAGACAAGCCAACGGTTAACATGCTCGGGGGATACTATTCCCAGCAGCAATTCCTGCGTAACCTGGACATCAAAGCCAGTCTTGCTACGCCAGACCAGGCTTCCGTTATGGATGAAGCCTATAAAGAGTTTGTGATGCAACTGGCTTCGTGGGATACCCGCCGCGATTTCTGGTCCCAGACGGATTACTACAAGCAGCGCCGGGTTGATAATACAAAAGCCGACGCCGCCCTGCTGGACGATCTGATTAACAATATTCAGTTTATGCCGGGCGACGCGCTGCGTAACGTGAATGACAGCGTCAAGCTGATTGCAGAAACCGCGCCGGATGCCAACAACCTGTTGCGTCAGTACGTCGCGTTTGCCAGCCAGCGTGCCGCAAGCCATCTTAACGAAGAGCTTAAAGGTGCCTGGGCGGCTCGTACCATCCAGATGAAAGCCCAGGTGAAACGTCAGGAAGAGGTGGCGAATACCATTTTCGGTCGCCGCGTGCATAACATTGAGCAGGCGCTGAAAATTGCGGAACAGCGCAATATTTCCCGCACTGAGACTGACGTGCCGGCCGATGAGCTGCCTGATTCAGAGATGTTCCTCCTTGGTCGCCCTATGTTGCAGGCGCGTCTGGAAAACCTCCAGGCCGTCGGTCCTGATTTTGACCTCGATTACGATCAAAATCGCGCGATGCTCAATACGCTTAATGTAGGTCCGTCTCTGGACCCGCGTTTTCAGACCTATCGTTATTTGCGAACGCCTGAAGAACCTGTAAAACGCGATAGTCCGCGTCGTGCATTCCTGATGATTATGTGGGGGATTGTAGGCGCACTGACGGGCGCTGGCGTGGCGTTAACGCGTCGTCGCAAAAACTAAGAACGCCGTCTACGATGAAGGCTGCGGCCTTCATCGCCTAATCGAAGAGAATCGATGTGAAAGTACTAACCGTATTTGGCACCAGGCCGGAGGCCATAAAGATGGCACCTCTGGTTCATGCGCTGGCCTGCGATCCTGATATTGAAGCGAAAGTGTGCGTTACTGCCCAGCACCGTGAGATGCTCGATCAGGTTTTAACGCTCTTCTCCATCGTCCCGGATTACGACCTTAATATTATGAAACCGGGGCAAGGATTAACGGAGATAACCTGTCGCATTCTGCAAGAGCTTAAGCCGATCCTGGAGTCATTCAAGCCTGACGTGGTGCTGGTTCACGGTGACACCACCACAACCGTGGCGACAAGCCTGGCCGCGTTTTACCAGCGAATTCCCGTGGGGCATGTTGAGGCGGGTCTGCGTACCGGCAATCTTTATTCACCGTGGCCGGAGGAGGCCAACCGCACGTTAACGGGTCATCTGGCGATGTACCACTTTGCGCCAACGGAAAACTCCCGTCAGAACCTGCTGCGTGAAAATATCGCCGATAACAAAATCTTTGTGACCGGCAATACGGTCATTGACGCGTTAATTTGGGTACGTGACCGCGTCCTGGCAAATAGCGAGCTTCAGAAAGAGCTCGCTGCCCGCTATCCGTTCCTTCACAACGGCAAAAGAACCATTCTGGTTACTGGCCACCGTCGCGAAAGCTTTGGCCGGGGTTTCGAGCAAATCTGTCACGCGCTGGCTGAAATCGCCGCGCAGAACGACGATGTGCAAATTGTCTATCCAGTACACCTTAACCCTAACGTCAGCGAGCCGGTTAACCGGATCCTGGGCCATGTCGAAAATGTCCTTCTGATTGAACCTCAGGACTATATGCCGTTTGTCTGGCTGATGAACCACGCCTGGCTGATCCTCACCGATTCCGGCGGAATTCAGGAAGAAGCGCCATCCCTCGGCAAACCGGTGCTGGTGATGCGTGAAACGACCGAACGTCCGGAAGCCGTCAAAGCCGGTACGGTGCGTCTGGTCGGCACCAACGCGCAGCTCATCGTCGAAGAGGTCACGCGCCTGCTGCATGACGATGAAGCGTATCAGGCGATGAGCCGGGCCCATAATCCGTACGGAGACGGGCAGGCTTGTGGCCGTATTTTGCATGCACTTAAACACAATCGGGTATCGCTATGAGTTTTACTACCATCTCTGTCATTGGTCTTGGCTACATTGGCTTGCCTACTGCGGCCGCGTTCGCCTCTCGTCAGAAACAGGTTGTCGGTGTGGATATCAACGCACGGGCGGTAGAAACCATTAACCGTGGCGAGATTCATATTGTGGAGCCCGATCTTGACCGTGTGGTGAAAGAGGCGGTGGAGGGGGGCTTCCTGCGTGCCAGCACGACGCCAGTTGAAGCGGATGCCTACCTGATTGCCGTCCCCACCCCGTTTAAAGGCGACCACGAACCCGACATGGCGTTCGTCGAGGCGGCGGCAAAATCCATAGCGCCTGTGCTGAAGAAAGGGGCGCTGGTGATCCTGGAATCGACCTCGCCGGTCGGCGCTACCGAGCAGATGGCACAGTGGCTGGCCGACGCGCGCCCTGATTTAAGCTTCCCGCAGCAGGCGGGTGAGCAGGCGGATATCAACATCGCCTACTGTCCGGAGCGCGTGCTGCCGGGCCAGGTCATGGTGGAACTGATTAAAAACGACCGCGTCATTGGCGGTATGACGCCCGTCTGTTCCGAACGTGCCAGCGCGCTGTACAAGATTTTCCTGGAAGGTGAGTGCGTGGTGACCAACTCCCGCACCGCCGAGATGTGCAAGCTGACGGAGAACAGCTTCCGCGACGTCAATATCGCCTTTGCGAACGAACTGTCGCTGATCTGTGCCGATCAGGGGATTAACGTCTGGGAGCTGATTAGTCTGGCGAATCGCCATCCGCGCGTGAACATTCTCCAGCCAGGTCCGGGCGTGGGCGGACACTGTATCGCCGTCGACCCGTGGTTTATCGTGGCGCAAAATCCGGCGCAGGCGCGTCTGATTCGCACCGCGCGTGAAGTGAACGACAGCAAGCCTCACTGGGTGCTCAATCAGGTTAAAGCGACGGTAGCGGATTGCCTGGCAGAGAGCGGCAAGCGCGCCAGCGAGCTGAAAATTGCCTGCTTTGGTCTGGCATTCAAACCCAATATTGACGATCTGCGTGAAAGCCCGGCGATGGAAATTGCTGAGATGATTGCCGAATGGCACAAGGGTGAAACGCTGGTGGTTGAGCCGAATATCCATGAATTACCGGCAAAACTGGCGGGGCACTGCACGCTGACGGCGCTGAACGACGCGCTGGAGACGGCGGACGTGCTGGTGCTGCTGGTGGATCATAAAGAGTTTAAAGCAACGTCCAGCGATGCTGTTCGTCAGCAGTATATTGTGGACACCAAAGGTGTCTGGCGTTGAACAGCCTGAATGGGGTGCTCGAGCCCCTGCAGTGGGAGAGTGCCTTTTTCGGCCTGCCGTCGGCCATCGTGCGTCTGCGCGATGACGCGCCGGTGCTGGCTGAACCGGATTTGATCGTCTGGCAACGGGTGCAGGCTAAGATCCCGGCGGAGCGTGCCGATCTGCTTGACGCACTCCAGCAACACGGCTTTCAGCTGGTTGAAGGTGAGGTAGACCTTTCCATTACCCTTACCAGGCACGATGCGTCCGGCGCGGAAATTGCAACAGAGCAGGACATCCCCGTGCTGCGTCAGATGGCGGCCCAGGCATTTGCACAGAGCCGCTTTCGTGCGCCCTGGTATGCACCTGACGATAGCGGACGTTTCTATGCCCAGTGGATAGAAAATGCGGTCAAAGGCACCTTTGACCACGTCTGCCTGGTTTTCCGTGCAGGGGACGGTCAAATCCAGGGGTTCGTCTCGCTGCGTAAGCTCAACGAGCGCGAGGCGCGTATCGGCTTATTAGCCGGGCGCGGCATGGGGGAAAAACTCATGCAGGCGGCGCTGCACTGGGCGCAGCAGCAACAGCTTGTGACGCTGCGGGTAGCGACCCAACTGGGCAACACCGCCGCGCTTAAACGTTATATTGCGAGTGGTGCCAACATCGACGCCACCGCCTACTGGTTATACAGGTGACAAGATGATTCCATTTAACGCACCACCCGTTGTCGGAACTGAACTCGACTATATGCAGTCTGCCATGGGCAGCGGCAAACTCTGTGGTGACGGCGGTTTTACCCGTCGCTGTCAGCAGTGGATGGAACAGCGTTTTCGCAGCGCCAAAGTGCTGCTGACCCCGTCCTGTACGGCATCGCTGGAAATGGCGGCACTGTTGCTGGATATCCAGCCCGGTGATGAAGTGATTATGCCGAGCTATACCTTCGTTTCCACCGCAAACGCCTTTGTGCTGCGCGGAGCGAAAATCGTCTTTGTGGATATCCGCCCGGATACCATGAACATTGATGAGACGCTGATTGAAGCGGCGATCACCGACAAAACGCGAGCGATCGTGCCGGTTCACTACGCGGGCGTGGCCTGTGAAATGGACACCATCATGGCCATTGCCAAAAAACATAATCTGTTCGTGGTGGAAGATGCCGCACAGGGCGTGATGTCCACCTACAAGGGACGCGCGCTGGGCACTATCGGCCACATTGGCTGCTTCAGCTTCCACGAAACCAAAAACTACACGGCGGGCGGAGAAGGTGGCGCGACGCTGATTAACGACCGGGCTCTCGTGGAGCGTGCGGAAGTGATCCGTGAAAAAGGCACCAACCGCAGCCAGTTCTTCCGGGGACAGGTAGATAAATACACCTGGCGCGATATCGGCTCCAGCTATCTGATGGCGGATCTGCAGGCGGCGTATCTGTGGGCGCAGCTGGAAGCGGCGGAACGTATCAACCTTCAGCGTCTTTCCCTGTGGCAAACGTATTACGATGCGCTTGAGCCTCTGGCCAAAGCCGGGCGTATTGAGCTGCCGACCATCCCGGCAGATTGCGTCCACAACGCGCATATGTTCTACATCAAGCTGCGCGATAACGACGACCGCAGCGAGCTCATCGCCTGGCTGAAAGAGGCCGAAATTATGGCGGTGTTCCATTACATCCCGCTGCACTCCAGCCCGGCCGGCGAAGCGTTTGGCACGTTCGCGGGTGAAGATCGTTACACCACGAAAGAAAGTGAGCGTTTGCTTCGCCTGCCACTGTTCTACAACCTCGCGCCTGTTAACCAGCGTACGGTGATTAATACCCTTCTGAGTTATTTCGGCTGATATGTCTCTGGCAAAAGCATCGGTGTGGACCGCCGCGTCCACGCTTGTAAAAATTGGCGCCGGGCTGCTGGTCGTCAAGCTGTTGGCCGTCTCATTTGGCCCCTCTGGTGTCGGGCTGGCAGGTAATTTCCGCCAGCTTGTCACCGTCCTTGGCGTGCTGGCCGGTGCCGGTATCTTCAACGGCGTCACCAAATACGTTGCGCAGTATCACGATGATGCGGCTCAGCTGCGCAGGGTGGTGGGTACCTCTTCGGCGATGGTCACGGGTTTTTCGACCCTTATGGCGATTGTCTTTCTGCTGGCGGCGGCGCCCATCAGCCAGGGATTGTTCGGGCACACCCATTATCAGGGGCTGGTGCGTCTGGTCGCGTTGGTTCAGATGGGCATTGCCTGGGCTAACCTGCTGCTGGCACTGATGAAAGGTTTTCGTGATGCCGCCGGGAACGCGCTTGCCTTAATCCTGGGCAGCGTCATCGGCGTGATTGCCTATTACTTTTGCTATCGCCTGGGCGGCTATGAAGGCGCGCTGCTGGGGCTGGCGCTGGTCCCGGCACTGGTTGTTGTGCCTGCGGCATTTATGCTGATGCGTCGGGGCGTCATCCCTCTGAGCTACCTGAAACCGCAATGGGACACGATGCTTGCCAGCCAGCTGGGTAAATTTACCCTGATGGCGCTCATCACCTCCCTCACGCTGCCGGTAGCCTACGTGATGATGCGAAATTTGCTGGCGGCGCATTATAGCTGGGATGAAGTGGGGATCTGGCAGGGCGTAAGCAGTATTTCCGACGCCTATCTCCAGTTTATTACGGCTTCCTTTAGCGTTTACCTGCTGCCAACCTTATCGCGTCTGACGTCCAGACAGGATATTACCCGTGAGATTTTCCGATCGCTGCGCTTTGTGCTGCCAGCCGTCGCGGCGGCCAGCTTTACCGTCTGGTTACTGCGCGATGTCGCCATCTGGCTGCTGTTCTCGGCGAAGTTCACCGCCATGCGCGATCTCTTTGCCTGGCAGCTGGTGGGTGATGTGCTGAAAGTGGGTGCTTACGTTTTCGGCTATCTGGTGATTGCAAAAGCGTCCCTGCGGCTGTATATCCTGGCGGAAATTAGCCAGTTTGCGTTACTGACAGCATTTTCACACTGGCTGATACCCGCGCACGGTGCGCAGGGGGCGGCTCAGGCCTACATGGCAACCTATATCGTTTATTTCGCTGCCTGTTGCGGCGTATTTTTATTGTGGCGTAAACGCGCATGACTGCACTGATTCACATCCTGGGATCGGATATCCCACACCATAACCAGACCGTTTTGCGGTTCTTTAACGACGAGCTGGCATCGGGTAATCCTGATGCGCGTGAGTTTATGGTTGCAGGTCAGGATAAGGGCCTGAGCGAGGCGTTTCCGGCGCTGACGATTCGCTTCTGGCCGGATAAGGCCGCGCTGGCGAAGGCGGTCGTTGTCAAAGCCAAAGCGGATCGTAAGCAACGTTTCTTTTTCCACGGGCAGTTCAATACCGGCCTGTGGCTGGCGCTGCTCAGCGGAGGGATTAAACCCTCCCAGTGCAGCTGGCATATCTGGGGAGCCGATCTCTACGAAGTCTCCCGCGGCTGGAAATTCCGTCTTTTCTATCCGCTGCGCCGCATGGCGCAGGGGCGCGTGGGCTGTGTGTTTGCCACCCGTGGCGATCTCAACTATTTTGCTAAACAGCATCCGAACGTGCGCGGAGAACTACTCTATTTCCCAACCCGCATGGATCCGGCCCTGAACGGCATGGCGAATGACGCGGTGCGTGAAGGCAAGCTGACGATCCTGGTGGGGAATTCCGGCGATCGCAGTAACGAACACGTCGCGGCGCTCAGGGCGGTGTATCAGCAGTTTGGCGACACGGTGAACGTGGTGGTGCCGATGGGCTATCCCGCCAACAACGACGCCTATATTGCTGAGGTTCGCCAGCAGGGACTTGCGCTGTTTAGCGCAGAAAACCTGCTCATCCTCAGCGATAAGCTGGAATTTGATGAGTATCTTGCGCTGCTGAGAAAATGCGATCTTGGCTATTTCATCTTCGCCCGACAGCAGGGAATCGGCACACTGTGTCTGCTGATTCAGGCGGGTGTACCTTGCGTGCTCAACCGCGACAACCCGTTCTGGCAGGATATGGCCGAGCAGCATATTCCGGTGCTGTTTACCTCAGACACGCTGAATGTCGAGGTGGTACGGGAAGCCCAACGCCAGCTCACGCTGGTGGATAAAAATAGCATCGATTTTTTCAGACCGAATTACCTCACGCCGTGGCACCACGCACTGCGTATCGCTTCAGGAGACAAAGCATGAGTCAGTTGCAATTCAGCGGCTTACTGGTTGTCTGGCTTCTGAGCGCCCTGTTTATCGCCACGCTTACCTGGTTTGAATTCCGCCGGGTACGTTTCAACTTTAACGTTTTCTTCTCGTTACTGTTTCTGCTGACCTTCTTTTTCGGCTTCCCGCTGACCAGCATTCTGGTCTTCCGTTTTGACGTGAGCGTCGCGCCGCCGGAAATACTGCTCCAGGCGCTTCTGGCGGCAACCTGCTTCTATGCCGTCTACTACGTCACCTATAAAACGCGCCTGCGTTCAGCGCAGGCTGCTGCCCCGCGTCGGCCGCTTTTTACCATGAATCGGGTGGAAACCCACCTGACGTGGGTGATGCTGATGACCATCGCCCTGGTCAGCGTCGGTATCTTCTTTATGCATAACGGCTTTCTGCTGTTTAAGCTCCACTCCTACAGCCAGATTTTTTCGGCCGAAGTCTCGGGCGTGGCGCTTAAGCGTTTCTTCTATTTCTTCATCCCGGCGATGCTGGTGGTCTTTTTCCTGCGTCAGGACAGCAAAGCGTGGCTGTTCTTTCTGGTCAGCACCGTCGCGTTTGGCATTCTGACCTACATGATTGTGGGCGGCACGCGCGCGAACATCATCATCGCCTTCGCCATCTTCCTGTTTATCGGCATCATCCGCGGCTGGATCTCGCTGTGGATGCTGGTTGCGGCAGGCGTGTTTGGCATTGTCGGGATGTTCTGGCTGGCGCTGAAGCGCTACGGGATGAACGTGGCGGGCGATGAGGCGTTTTACACGTTCCTCTACCTGACGCGCGATACCTTCTCGCCGTGGGAAAACCTGGCATTGCTGCTGCAAAACTACGACAAGATTGATTTCCAGGGGCTGGCGCCGATTGTTCGCGACTTCTACGTCTTTATCCCTTCCTGGCTATGGCCGGACCGGCCCGGCGTGGTGCTTAACACGGCGAATTACTTTACCTGGGAAGTGCTGAACAACCATTCCGGTCTGGCAATCTCGCCAACGCTGATTGGTTCCCTGGTGGTGATGGGGGGGGCGTGGTTCATTCTGCCCGGGGCGGTTGCCGTGGGGCTGATTATCAAGTGGTTCGACTGGCTTTACCTGCGCGGCAACGAAGAGACCAACCGCTATAAAGCCGCCATTTTGCACAGTTTCTGCTTTGGTGCCATTTTCAATATGATCGTTCTGGCGCGCGAAGGGCTGGACTCGTTCGTTTCGCGCGTGGTGTTCTTTATGGTCGTTTTCGGCCTCTGCCTGTTGCTGGCCAAACTGTTGTACTGGCTGTTTGACAGCGCAGGTCTTGTGCACAAGCGCGAGCGGCAGGGCAGCACAACGCTGTCGCAAGTCTGAGTAAGGATAGTAATGACTGATAAAATTTCTGCACCGCGCTACGCGCTACGTGGCCTGCAGCTTATTGGCTGGCGCGACATGCAGCACGCGCTGGACTTTCTGTTCGCCGACGGCCAGATGAAATCCGGTACGCTGGTGGCCATCAACGCGGAAAAAATGCTGGCGGTTGAGGATAATGCGGAAGTCAAAAGCCTGATTGAAGCGGCTGAATTTAAATACGCGGACGGGATCAGCGTGGTCCGCTCTATCCGTAAAAAGTATCCTGACGCTAATGTATCCCGCGTGGCGGGGGCCGATCTCTGGGAGCAGCTTATGGCCCGGGCAGGTGCGCAGGGTACGCCCGTGTTCCTGATTGGCGGAAAGCCGGAGATACTGGCCCAGACGGAGGAGAAACTGCGTCGTCAATGGAATGTTAATATTGTCGGCAGCCAGGATGGTTACTTCAAACCGGAAGATCGGCAGGCTCTGTTTGAGCGCGTTCGTGACAGCGGTGCGAAAATTGTCACCGTGGCGATGGGCTCCCCGCGCCAGGAGATCCTGATGCGCGACTGCCGTCTGGTCTGTCCTGATGCTCTCTACATGGGCGTCGGCGGCACGTACGACGTCTTTACCGGCCACGTTAAGCGTGCGCCAAAGGTCTGGCAAAATCTGGGGCTGGAGTGGCTGTACCGCCTGCTATCGCAACCGACGCGCATTAAACGACAGATCCGTCTGCTTCGCTACCTCGCCTGGCATTACACCGGGAAAATGTAATCAAAATGTAGCGCGATATGCTATTCGCGCTGCAACTCGCCTGCAAAACTGCTGATAATCTGTGCAATGCATTCATTTTTTTAATGCATCGTTTGCCATTTGGCAGATTTTAGGAAACCATTCGCTCCGTATTTTAGTACCCCTAAAAAACAATACCCGGTATTAAGCCGGGAAACAGCAAACACAATCGAGGATCTATGGCAGAGAAACAACCGGAGCTACAGCGTGGGCTGGAAGCTCGTCATATTGAACTGATAGCGCTGGGCGGCACTATCGGCGTAGGCCTGTTTATGGGCTCCGCAAGCACGCTCAAATGGGCAGGCCCTTCCGTATTACTGGCGTATATTATCGCCGGGCTGTTTGTTTTCTTCATTATGCGTTCCATGGGCGAAATGCTCTTCCTGGAGCCGGTAACCGGCTCGTTCGCCGTTTACGCGCATCGCTATATGAGCCCCTTCTTCGGCTACCTGACGGCCTGGTCATACTGGTTTATGTGGATGGCGGTGGGCATCTCAGAGATCACCGCGATAGGGGTCTACGTCCAGTTCTGGTTCCCGGACATGGTCCAGTGGATACCCGCGCTCATTGCCGTGGGGCTGGTGGCGCTGGCAAACCTGGCAGCCGTGCGTCTTTACGGTGAAATTGAGTTCTGGTTCGCAATGATCAAAGTCACCACGATTATCGTGATGATTGTCGTCGGCCTGGGCGTAATTTTCTTCGGCTTTGGCAACGGTGGACACGCTATCGGCTTTGGCAACCTGACCGAAAACGGCGGCTTCTTTGCCGGCGGCTGGAAGGGTTTCCTGACGGCGCTGTGTATCGTTGTGGCCTCGTATCAGGGCGTGGAGCTGATC
This sequence comes from Enterobacter sp. E14S, assembly GCF_055666685.1. Taxonomy (NCBI): domain Bacteria; kingdom Pseudomonadati; phylum Pseudomonadota; class Gammaproteobacteria; order Enterobacterales; family Enterobacteriaceae; genus Enterobacter; species Enterobacter sp. E14S. The sequence goes on from NZ_JBVODQ010000015.1 coordinate 32,313, forward strand.
GGTATTACCGCCGGTGAAGCGAAAAACCCGCAGGTCACGCTGCGTAGCGCGGTGGGCAAAGTGCTGTGGCGCATCCTGATTTTCTATGTGGGCGCGATCTTCGTCATCGTGACCATCTTCCCATGGAACGAAATTGGCACGACGGGTAGCCCGTTTGTTTTAACCTTCGCCAAAATTGGTATCACGGCGGCGGCGGGTATCATCAACTTTGTGGTCCTGACGGCAGCGCTGTCAGGCTGTAACAGCGGGATGTACAGCTGCGGGCGTATGCTCTATGCGCTTTCGAAGAATAACCAGCTACCTGCGGCGATGAGTAAAGTCTCACGTGCCGGCGTACCGGTGGCGGGTGTGGCGGTCTCCATTGTAATCCTGCTGATTGGCTCTTGTCTGAACTACATCATCCCGAATCCGCAGCGCGTGTTCGTTTACGTTTATAGCGCCAGCGTACTGCCGGGCATGGTGCCGTGGTTTGTTATCCTCATCAGCCAGCTGCGTTTCCGCCATGCGCATAAAAAAGCGATCGAAAGCCATCCGTTCCGCTCAATTCTGTTCCCTTATGCGAACTATTTGACGATGGCGTTCCTGATTTGCGTATTAATCGGGATGTACTTTAATGAAGATACCCGCATGTCGCTGTTTGTCGGGATGATCTTCCTGGCGGCTGTGACGGCCGCATATAAGCTTTTTGGCCTGGGTCGCCGCGGCACCACGCAGAAAGTGGAGGAATAAGCGGCAAAATGTGCAAACCATAACCAAACGCGCATTTTTTTCAAAAAAGCACTAGACAGCGGGGACGGAGGTACGTAATATCCAGCCCCGCAACGGCGCTAAGCGCCCGTAGCTCAGCTGGATAGAGCGCTGCCCTCCGGAGGCAGAGGTCTCAGGTTCGAATCCTGTCGGGCGCGCCATTTTAGTCCCGGCGCTAGAGCTGCGGTGGTCTGAGAAGTAGTCAGTACCGCGTGAAAGAATACAGTGGTGGCTATAGCTCAGTTGGTAGAGCCCTGGATTGTGATTCCAGTTGTCGTGGGTTCGAATCCCATTAGCCACCCCATTATTTGAAAGAGTTGTGAATTGCGAAGGTGGCGGAATTGGTAGACGCGCTAGCTTCAGGTGTTAGTGTCCTTTGGATGTGGGGGTTCGAGTCCCCCCCCTCGCACCACGACTTTTTAAATGAATTGAACTAAAAATTCAAAAAGCAGTACATCGGCGAGTAGCGCAGCTTGGTAGCGCAACTGGTTTGGGACCAGTGGGTCGGAGGTTCGAATCCTCTCTCGCCGACCAATTTTGAACCCCGCTTCGGCGGGGTTTTTTGTTTTCTGCGAGCTCTCATTCCTGTAGTCATGCCCCGACAGCGCCCTTTTTCTTTGTCGCAATCCAGCGACATGCAACTCATTGAAAATTAAATAAATAACTATTTATGGGTTTTGCTGTCTCCTCCTGGCGACATATTCCCGCCTTTTCCCGATACGTTGTAGAGCCTAAGACGGTGCCAGGCAGCATAATTTCCTTTTATCTTAAAATGTTGCGTCATGTAAAAGTTCTGGGTGTCATGTTGGCACGTTACGTGCAATAATATGCGTGTAGATGCTCATTCCATCTCTTATGTTCGCCTTAGTGCCTCATAAACTCAGGAATGACGCAGAGCCATTTACGGTGCTTATCGTCCACTGACAGATGTCGCTTCGGCCTCATCAGACACCATGGACACAACGTTGAGTGAAGCACCAAATATGTTGTCTTACAGACCTGTTTTAACGCCTGCTTTTATAGCAGCGTTTTTTTATGCCTTATTCCCGATACAGGCGCATGATCAGGGCAACCATCAGCAGGACCGATACAGAGACAGCATAGAGCGCCTGTACGGAGCCAAACCCTGAAGCTACCGCCGCTGCAATGCCGGTGAAAAGAGAGGCGCTGAGCGTTTGCCAGCGCCAGGCTTTACCGCTGGCCGAAGCGGTTTGCGTGAGAGGAAAACTACTGAGTACCCCAAACGTGCCCGCTGCGAAGAGAACATTCGAGGCCAGATGCGCGATAAAGATCATCCCCAGCGCGCATACCGTCCACCCGGACAAAAAAGGCAGCATGCCATAAGCGGCCAGAAAGATGCTCAGGCAAACGATTATTCGCGGCGTGTGGGCCGCAATGCGCATCAGGCTCTCTTTTTTTAGCAGCAGGGGGCCACAAAGCTGCCCCAGACTCCTCGCGAAAAGCAGAGGCAAAGCAAGGCCCGCCGCATCCTGAGGACGGAGCTGCTGGGCCAGTGCCGGAAGCAGCGCCATCGCCGGTGAGCCGACGGCGGCCAGCGCCGGCAGGATGAGCAGGCTGCGTTTTTGCCGAACGGTCAACGCCTGCCAGCGTAATGTTGCAGAAACTCCCCTTTCCATAGCGGTGGGATGTGGTGCCGGAGAAAACCGGCGCCCAGCCAGCCATAGCAGTACTAATGAGCCCAGAAAGCTGGCGGCATCAATGGCCAGCAGGGTAAACACGGATGTCTTCTGAAACAGCACCACGCCGAGTCCGGTCCCTAACAACACCTGAGAAGCAAAAATCACATTTTCCAGACAGGTTGCAGCGGGCAACTCCGCTTCGCTGAGACCGCGCTTAAAGAGCAATGTCAGCGCGGGCCAGCTCATCCCGCTGAGCAGGGCTTCGGTGGATTGCACGGTGAGCAATGCGGCAACGCTGTGGTAACCCACACCAAGCAGGGGAAAGAGCAGGGCGAGCAGGCCCAGCCCCTCGGTCAGTATCAGCAGGGATATCGGCGAAAAGCGTGAGCATAGCTTTTCGCCAAAGATACTGCCGATGAACCCTGGTACCGTAGCGAAAAGAAAAGCGAGAGTGAGCAGAGCGGGCGGGGCTGACCACGCTAGCAGCAAACCGAATACCACGACCTGGGTTAAGCCATTCCCCAGTGACGAAAAGATAAAAGCACAGGCAAGCAGGCGCAGCCAGCGGTGGCAGCGCAGCGCCTGGATAAGCGCATACAAAAGCGAGTTCATTGAGATTTCCTTTCAAAAACGATTTAGTCCACGCTGCAAAATGTGCGCGTGTGTGAAAAAAGGTTAATGAAAAGACATCGTTACATTGGCGGATTCGTTTGCGGATGTGTGTGCAAAGAATGTAGCAGGAGAAAGGCGATAAAAAAAGGAGGCCCTCTGGCCTCCTTTTTATTTACTGCTGCGTACCGTTATTTTGCAGCGTTAGCAGCAATCCGTCACGCCGCATGGCAGCTGCCTCTTCCGGCTTATGCTGCTTGTCCAGCGTATCGGCAAGCCACGCGTAGTCAAACGCGTCCGGACGCTGTTTCAGCGCCGCGCGGAAGGCGAGGCTCGCCTCCTGCCATTCTCCGTGCTTCATCAGCGACTGACCGAGCGTGCTCCACAGCAGCGGGCGGTCACCGACGGTTTTAATCTGCTGACGCAGCACTTTTTCGATTTGCTCAGGATTATTGGTTTTCAGGCGCGGGATCACCATCACCAGACGATCGTCATACTGGCGCTTCAGGCCGTCGAGGAGGATCTCCTGAGCCGTGTCATGATCGTCACATTCAATAAGATGTTCCGCCATGGCGACCTGCAGAGGAACCTGCTGGCGCGTCTTACGGCTCTGATTCTTCCACCACGTTTTCAGACCGTCGCTGCCCAGGTCGCGCGCGCCTGATCCATCAGGCCAATCCATGCCAGACGCTGAAGCTCATCACGATGTTCATCGTCGCCCACCTCGGCCTTCGCCATCGACGGAATGATGTCCAGCAGCGAACCCCAGGCGCCGGTACGAATATACGCCTGCTCGGCAAGACGCAGCACTTCCGGATGACGTGGCGCAACTTCCAGCAGGCGATCGATACCGTGACGCGCCGCGTGATTTTCATTGCGCGCCAGCTGCAGGCGAACGCGCGTGATTTCTACAGGAATCGGGTCGCCGTGAGCCAGCTCAGCCGCCCGCTCCAGATGCTGATTGGCGCGAGCTTCGTCACCGCGCTGCTGCGCCGCTTCGGCAGCGAGCAGATAATTCACCACCGGCTGTTCGGCATGGTCGGCGTTTTTCGACATCAGCTTTTCAACCTGCTGATAGTCACCCTCGGCAAGCTTAAGCAGCGCCTGTTCGGTCTGCTTGCGGGCGCGGCGGCGTTTACGACCAACGAACCAGCCGCGCGTGTGGGCACCGGTGCGGAAAATACGGCGTAGGATCCACTCGATCGCAAACAGCACTACCACGCCGAGGATCAGAATGATCGTCAGGCCGGTTACGCTGGTTTCAATGTTGTAGTTATCGGTCTGGATCAGGACGTAACCCTGATGACCCGCAAGCATGGGACCCAGCACGATCCCGGCGATCAGCAGGATGAAGAGTAAGAGAACTTTTAGCATCATTACTCTCCTTGCGGTGCGCTTTCAGGCGCCGGAGCCGGGGCAGGTGCCGCTCCGCCCGACGGCTCTGCCGGTACGCCCGGCTGCGCCAGCAGGTTACGTACGCGCGTCTGCATCAGCTTCTCCAGAATCGGCTGGCTGGCCAGCTTATCCGGCACGTTCATGGTGATGTTCTGCTGGCTCAGCTTATCAATGTCTTCGAGGAAGGCGGTGGTCGTCGCATCATCGGTGTTGTAGTAGGCGCGGACCCACGTCGAGACGTTATCCAGCGCCTGTTTGTACGTCTCTTCCTGATGACGCGGCACGGCCTGAGCCGCTACCAGCAGGCGGGAACGAATGTTCTCGCGCAGATAGATATCCTGGTTCGGCGCCAGCAGCGGCACGGCGGTTTCGTCGCGACGGCGGATAGTGATGAAGCTGTCCATAAAGTTCTGCCAGCTTTTCTGCAGGTTGATGCGCCATTCGCTCAGGGAGCTGGAAAGCTCGGTACCGTCGGAATCCATCGGGGAATCGTCGTCGTTGTTATCCGCCAGCTGCAGGTTATCAATCTGATTCGACAGCTGGTTCACCTTGAGGATAATGCCGTCGTAATCCACCTGCGAGACGGCGGAGAGGCTGGCGATGTCCTCGGTGATCGCGCGACGCGCGGTGATAAGGCTCGGGTCGTTCATGTCTGCCAGGCTCGCATCGGCGCTTTTCAGCAGCGCGGCGGCAGTGGTGACGTCCTGATCGCTCCAGAGCTTACGTCCGGCGAGCTTCACCAGGAAGTCAGCCTGCGAGAGCAGCCAGGTTTTGGCATCGGTACCGGAAATCGTGGCGACTTTCTGCTGCACGTCGCCCAGCTGTTTAGCCAGCTCTTCCTGTTTGCTGTTCGCCTCGGCAAGCGCGGCGGCCTGCTGCTTAATCACCGTTTCCAGCTCGGTTTTCTGCGTCTCCTGCGCTTTTTGCAGGGCAGTGAGCTGATTCACCAGCGCATCGCTGGTGGACGTCTGATTCGCACCCTGTTGCTTCACCAGACCGTACAGGCCAACCCCTGCTGCCAGCGCAATGGCGATGGCAATCGCGCTCAGCGCGAGGCTCGTTTTATTGCTGCCGTTTTTCTTCTCAGCGGTTTTCTCAGTCGTCTCTGGCTGTGGCGTCGTCTCCACAGTCTCCCTGGTCTCTTCAACCACGGCGGAGGATTTGTCGTGTTCCGTCATTATGGCTTCCCATTTGAGAGTTATTGTAATGCGCGCAGCAGCGCATCGTTGTCGGCGTTATCAGCGATCCGAATATCCTGCCAGCCCAGTTCCCGGGCCTGGTTCGCCAGACGCTCACTGACGACCAGAAGCCGACAGCGGAGTAACCAGTTTTCGCGATACCAGAGCGGTATCAGCGACCAAAGCTGTTGTAACATTTCACCGCTGGTGACCACCAGCGTATTAATGCCGCGCGCGTGCCAGCGCATCGCCTCTTCCGCGCCATCGTAGTGTTTTGCACAGCGCTGATAGCACTCAACGAACGTCACGTCTGCACCACGTTCACGCAGCGTTTCGCCCAGCAGTTCGCGGCCACCGTTACCGCGTAAAATAAGCGCACGCTTTCCGGCAATAGTTTGTAATTCAGGTAATTGTAGCAAGACTTCGCTGATTTCCCGATCTAACGGGTAACGAACGTCCGCGCTGCTTACGGTATGCAGCGCCAGTGCCGTTGTGCGGCCAATCGCGAAATAGCGGGGGGCAAGTGGCCAGGCTAAACCCTGCTGTTGCAGCTGCGCGTTGGCAAATTCCACGGCATGTTGCGACAGCGCAAACAGCAGGTCGCCTTCCTGAAGGATATTCATCTGGTCGGCGAGCGCGGAGAGCTCCCGACCGGGGGAGAATTCAATGAGCGGAAAACTCCAGGCCACCTGCCCCAGTGTGCGCAGACGGCTCACTAACTGCTCTCCTGCGGGAGAAGGGCGGGTGACAAGAATACTCATGCAGGGGGCTCTCCATTATAAACGTCAGCCAGAATCTCGCGGGCGCCGTTATCCAGCAGTTCTTCCGCCAGCGACACGCCAAGCTGCTCGGCATCTTGCGCTTTACCGCGACGTTCGCCGCGTACCATCTGGGAACCGTCCGGAGCGCCCACCAGCGCGCGCAGCCACAGCTCACCTTCTGTTAATTCAGCATAGCTGCCAATCGGTACCTGACATCCTCCTTCGAGGCGGGTATTCATCGCACGCTCGGCTTTTACGCGGATAGCGGTCTCGTCATGGTTCAGCGGTGCGAGCAGTTCGCGGGTACGCGCATCGTCCAGACGGCACTCGATGCCGACGGCACCCTGGCCCACGGCCGGCAGCGACAGCTCTGGCGGCAACGCCACGCGAATGCGCGACTCCAGCCCCAGACGCTTCAGGCCGGCAACGGCGAGGATAATGGCATCGTAATCGCCGTTATCCAGCTTGCCCAGACGCGTTCCGACGTTACCGCGCAGCGAGCGAATGATCAGGTCAGGACGGCGTTCTGCCAGCTGACACTGACGGCGTAAACTGGACGTGCCAACCACGCTACCCTCCGGCAGCGCGTCGAGGGAGTCATAGTGGTTAGAGACAAACGCATCGCGCGGATCTTCGCGCTCGCAGATGGTCACCAGCCCCAGCCCTTCCGGGAACTCGACGGGCACGTCTTTCATTGAATGTACGGCGATATCGGCGCGGTTCTCAAGCAATGCCAGTTCCAGTTCTTTGACAAACAGGCCTTTGCCGCCCACTTTCGCCAGGGGCGTATCGAGGATCACGTCACCGCGCGTGACCATCGGCACCAGCTCGACGCGCAATCCACTGTGGCAGGCTTCAAGGCGCTGCTTCACATAATGTGCCTGCCAGAGCGCGAGGGGGCTTTGGCGTGTGGCAATTCTCAAAACATTGTCTAACATGCTTGTTACCGTCATTATCAATCGCTAACCATCCTAACATTGTTGACTCTGGGATGGCAGTTTTACGGTTGATGAAGCGTGAGAGGGACAAGGCGGCGTATTCGTCAGCCATAGCCGTATTCAGGAATTTACACGTACAGAACGGTGCTACACTTGTATGTAGCGCATCTTTCTTTACGGTCAACCGGCAAGGTGTTAAATTGATCACGTTTTAGACCATTTTTTCGTCGCTACCACCAAAAATGATAAGGGCGAAAAAGGGTAACGGTTATCTTTTTGAAATACTGCGGGTCCGCTGTTATTGGTGTTTTGAATAGCTTGCGACACCCGGAAACATCAGGCGATACGTCTTGTACCTCTATATTGAGACTCTGAAACAGAGACTGGATGCCATTAATCAACTGCGTGTGGATCGCGCGCTTGCTGCCATGGGCCCTGCTTTCCAGCAGGTATACAGTCTGCTGCCGACATTATTGCACTATCACCATCCGCTGATGCCTGGCTACCTTGACGGTAACGTTCCCCAGGGCATTTGCCTTTTCACGCCTGATGAAACCCAACAGCATTACCTGAACGAGCTGGAACTCTACCGCGGCATGCCGCCACAGGAGTCCCCAAAAGGTGAGCTGCCGATTACCGGCGTTTACTCTATGGGGAGCACCTCATCGGTAGGGCAAAGCTGTTCTTCGGACCTGGACATCTGGGTCTGCCATCAGTCCTGGCTCGATAACGACGAGCGTCAGCTGCTGCAGCGCAAGTGCAGCCTGCTGGAGAGCTGGGCGGCATCGCTCGGCGTGGAAGTAAGCTTCTTCCTGATTGATGAAAACCGTTTCCGCCATAACGAAAGCGGCAGTCTGGGTGGTGAGGACTGCGGCTCGACTCAGCACATCTTACTGCTGGATGAATTTTACCGTACTGCTGTGCGTCTGGCCGGGAAGCGTATTCTGTGGAATATGGTCCCTTGCGAAGAAGAAGAGCATTACGATGACTACGTCATGTCGCTTTACGCGCAGGGCGTACTGACGCCAAACGAATGGCTGGATCTTGGCGGTCTGAGCTCTCTGTCAGCAGAAGAGTACTTTGGCGCAAGCCTATGGCAGCTCTATAAAAGTATCGACTCGCCGTACAAAGCGGTGCTGAAAACGCTGCTGCTGGAAGCCTACTCCTGGGAATACCCTACGCCGCGCCTGCTGGCAAAAGATATCAAGCAGCGTCTGCACGACGGTGAAATTGTCTCCTTCGGGCTGGACGCTTACTGCATGATGCTGGAGCGCGTGACCGAATACCTGAAAGCCATTGATGACACCACGCGTCTTGACCTGGTGCGTCGATGTTTCTATCTCAAAGTCTGTGAGAAATTGAGCCGCGAGCGCGCCTGCGTGGGCTGGCGCCGTGAAGTGGTCAGTCAGTTAGTGAAGGAGTGGGGATGGGACGAAGCGCGTCTGTCCATGCTCGACAACCGGGCCAACTGGAAAATCGATCAGGTGCGTGAAGCGCACAACGAACTACTCGATGCGATGATGCAAAGCTACCGTAACCTGATCCGCTTTGCGCGCCGTAACAACCTCAGCGTTTCCGCCAGCCCGCAGGACATCGGGGTATTGACCCGCAAGCTGTACGCCGCGTTTGAAGCGCTGCCGGGCAAAGTCACCCTGGTTAACCCGCAGATTTCGCCAGACCTGTCAGAACCAAATCTGACCTTTATCTACGTGCCGCCGGGCCGCGCAAACCGCACCGGATGGTATCTGTATAACCGTGCGCCAAGCATGGATTCAATCATCAGCCATCAGCCGCTGGAGTATAACCGCTACCTGAACAAGCTGGTGGCCTGGGCCTGGTTTAACGGCCTGCTGACCTCGCGCACGCGCCTGTTTATCAAAGGCAACGAGGTGGTTGATCTCGCTAAGCTGCAGGAGATGGTCACGGATGTCTCGCACCACTTCCCGCTGCGTCTGCCTGCCCCAACGCCGAAAGCGCTCTACAGCCCGTGCGAAATTCGCCATCTGGCGATTATCGTCAACCTGGAATACGACCCGACGGCGGCCTTCCGCAATCAGGTGGTTCACTTTGACTTCCGCAAGCTGGACGTCTTCAGCTTTGGCGAGCAGCAAAACTGCCTGGTGGGCAGCGTGGATCTGCTGTACCGCAACTCGTGGAACGAAGTGCGTACCCTGCATTTCAACGGCGAGCAGGCGATGATCGAAGCGCTGAAAACCATTCTCGGCAAGATGCACCAGGATGCCGCACCGCCGGACAGCGTTGAGGTGTTCTGCTACAGCCAACACCTGCGCGGTTTAATTCGTACCCGCGTGCAGCAGCTGGTTTCTGAGTGTATCGAACTGCGTTTGTCCAGTACTCGGCAGGAAACCGGGCGCTTTAAAGCGCTGCGCGTCTCCGGTCAGACCTGGGGCCTGTTCTTCGAACGCCTGAACGTGTCGGTACAGAAGCTGGAAAACGCCATCGAGTTCTACGGCGCGATTTCACACAACAAGCTGCATGGCCTGTCGGTGCAGGTGGAAACCAACCACGTTAAGCTGCCGCAGGTGGTGGACGGATTCGCCAGCGAAGGGATTATTCAGTTCTTCTTTGAAGAGTCGGGCGACGATGCCGGGTTCAACATCTACATTCTGGATGAAACCAACCGCGCCGAGGTGTATCACCACTGTGAAGGCAGTAAAGAGGAGCTGGTGCGCGACGTCAGCCGCTTCTACTCCTCTTCGCACGACCGTTTCACCTACGGCTCAAGCTTTATCAACTTTAACCTGCCGCAGTTCTACCAGATTGTGAACGTCGACGGTCGTACGCAGGTGATCCCGTTCCGCACCCAGGCCGTAACGCCTGCCGCGCCTGCCAATCAGGACACCGCGCCGCTGTTGCAGCAGTATTTCTCCTGAGCCTTTTCGCTCGCCCGGTGGCGGCTACGCCTTACCGGGCCTACAACAGCTCGAACCCGTTGGCCGGGTAAGCGCAGCGCCACCCGGCAACAAAACTATCTGAAACTCACAGCCTCACCCGCCTGCGCGGTCGCCGCCTGTTCCAGCAGATCCCAGAACGGTACGCCGCTGCGGTCGCAAACCCATTCCCCGTCCTTCAGATCGAAATGATAGCCGCCCTGTTTCGCGGCCAGCCAGACCTGGTGAAGCGGCTCCTGGCGGTTAATAATAATTTTGCTGCCATTTTCGAAGCTCAGGGTCAGAATGCCGCCGTTGATTTCACAATCGATATCGCTGTCGCCGTCCCAGTCGTCAAGACGCTCTTCGATGGTCATCCACAGGTTGTCGGCAAGGCGATGGAATTCACTGTCGTTCATGGTTTTGTTCCTGTTTTTCGTGATGCCGGCAGTATAACCCTAAATAATTCCCGTTGCAGGAAAGCGGCAAACTCTTGCTTTTGTGTCTTCTCCTGCGATGATAGAAACAGATTTGAACTTACGGGCAACTTTATAATGAAAAACGCTTTCCGAACGCTTGCCGTTCTCATCACGCTGTTTAGCCTGACTGGCTGCGGACTGAAGGGACCACTGTACTTCCCACCGGCGGATAAAACCGCGCCGCCGCCGACGAAACCCGTGCAAAGCGGCATTGAGTCCACCACGCCAAATACTAACGATCGTGGCGACAACGGTGGCCCGACTCAGGTTAATCTCTGACGACAACGTTCTGTACCCGCGCAATGGAGCAAATGATGCAGTTCTCTAAAATGCATGGCCTTGGCAACGATTTTATGGTCGTCGACGCGGTAACGCAGAATGTGTTTTTCTCCCCGGAACTGATCCGTCGCCTGGCGGATCGGCATCTGGGCGTGGGGTTCGATCAGCTGCTGGTGGTCGAGCCACCGTACGATCCCGACCTCGATTTCCACTACCGTATTTTTAACGCGGACGGCAGCGAAGTTAACCAGTGCGGCAACGGCGCGCGCTGTTTTGCCCGCTTTGTCCGCCTGAAAGGGCTGACCAACAAGCGTGATATTCGCGTCAGCACGGCCAATGGCCGCATGGTGCTCAGCGTCACCGATGATGAGCTGGTGCGCGTGAACATGGGCGAGCCTAACTTCGAGCCCTCCGTCGTGCCGTTTCGCGCAAACAAAGCGGAAAAGACCTATATTATGCGTGCAGCCGAGCAGACAGTATTGTGCGGCGTCGTCTCAATGGGTAACCCGCACTGCGTGATTCAGGTTGATGATGTGGAAACCGCCGCGGTCGAAACGCTCGGCCCGGTGCTGGAAAGCCACGAACGTTTCCCGGAGCGCGCGAACATCGGCTTTATGCAGGTGGTGAAGCGCGAGCACATTCGCCTGCGGGTTTACGAGCGCGGCGCGGGCGAGACGCAGGCCTGCGGAAGCGGTGCCTGTGCAGCGGTGGCCGTTGGCATCTCCCAGGGGTTACTGGCAGAAGAGGTTCGCGTGGAGTTACCGGGCGGTCGGCTTGATATCGCCTGGAAAGGACCGGGTCATCCACTGTATATGACTGGCCCGGCGGCACATGTCTATGACGGGTTTATCCATCTATGAAACAACCAGGGGAAGAACTGCAGGAAACAGTGACGGAACTGGACGACAGAGCTGTTGTTGATTATCTGCTGCGCAATCCTGAGTTTTTTATTCGCAATGCGCGCGTCGTCGAAGAGATGCGCGTGCCGCATCCGGTTCGCGGGACCGTGTCGCTGGTCGAATGGCACATGGCGCGCTCGCGCAACCACATCAATCAGCTTGAAGAGAATATGACGCTGTTGATGGAGCAGGCCAGCACCAACGAAAGCCTGTTCTATCGTCTGCTGCATCTGCAGGCGCGTCTGGCGTCGGCGCACAGTCTTGACGAGTTCCTCAGCCGCTTCCACCGCTGGGCTCGCGAGCTGGGGCTGGCGGGCGCAACGATTCGTCTTTTCCCTGACCGCTGGCGCATTGGCGCACCGTCGGGGTTCACCCATCTGGCGCTCAGCCGTCAGGCGTTTGAACCGCTGCGCATTCAGCGTCTGGGCCATGAGCACCACTATCTGGGGCCGCTGAACGGGCCTGAGCTGCTGGTGGTGTTACCGGAAGCCAAAGCGATTGGCTCGGTGGCAATGTCGCTGATGGGGCGCGATGGCGATCTGGGAGTCATGTTATTTACCAGCCGCGATGCGCATCACTATGAGCAGGGGCAAGCCACGCACCTGCTGCAGGAGATCGCCCTGATGCTGCCCGAGCTGCTGGAGCGCTGGATTGAGCGCGTATGACGGACGGACTGCTCGCCACTGACGTCTCGCGCTTTATGCGCTATCTGGGCGTGGAGCGTCAGCTTAGCCCCATTACGCTGCTTAACTATCAGCGTCAGCTTGATGCCATCATGCAGATCGCCGACGAAATCGGCCTGAAAAGCTGGCAACAATGTGACGCTGCGACGGTGCGCGGGTTCGTCGTGCGTAGCCGTAAAAAAAATCTCAGCCCGGCGAGCCTGGCGCTCAGGCTCTCAGCGCTGCGCAGTTTCTTCGACTGGCTGGTCAGCCAGGGGGGCTTAAAAGCCAACCCGGCAAAGGGGATCGCCGCGCCGAAAGCGCCGCGCCATCTGCCTAAAAATATCGACGTTGACGACGTAAATCGCCTGCTGGATATCGACCTTAACGATCCGCTCGCCGTGCGCGACCGCGCGATGCTGGAGGTAATGTACGGTGCCGGGCTGCGTCTTTCAGAGCTGGTTAATCTTGATATCAAACACCTCGATCTGGAGTCCGGTGAAGTGTGGGTGATGGGCAAGGGCAGCAAAGAGCGCCGCCTGCCGATTGGCCGCAATGCGGTTTCCTGGATTGAGCACTGGCTTGACCTGCGCGGGCTGTTTGGCAGCGAAGAGGATGCGCTGTTCCTGTCGAAGCTCGGCAAACGGATCTCGGCGCGTAACGTCCAGAAGCGCTTTGCAGAGTGGGGCATTAAGCAGGGGCTGAACAGCCACGTTCATCCGCACAAGCTGCGCCACTCCTTTGCGACACACATGCTTGAGTCGAGCGGCGATCTGCGCGGCGTGCAGGAACTGCTTGGCCACGCGAACCTGTCGACCACTCAAATCTATACCCACTTAGACTTCCAACACCTTGCCTCGGTGTATGACGCGGCGCATCCACGCGCCAAACGGGGGAAATAATGCGTTTTTACCGCCCACTCGGTCAGATCTCAGCCCTGACGTTTGACCTTGATGACACCCTTTATGACAACCGCGAGGTGATCCTGCGTACCGAGCAGGAGTCGCTGGCGTTTGTGCAGAACTACCATCCCGCGCTGAAAGCGATACAGAACAAGGACTTTCAGAAGCTCCGTCAGTCCCTGCGGGAAACCGAGCCGGACATTTACCACGACGTGACCGAATGGCGTCGTCGTGCGGTCGAGCAGGCGATGCTCAATGCTGGCCTGAGCGCGCAGGATGCGGCCATCGGTGCTGAAGCGGCCATGGAAAACTTTGCCAAATGGCGCAGCCGTATCGACGTGCCGCAGGAGACCCACGACACGCTGGCGAAGCTTGCCGAAAAGTGGCCGCTGGTGGCCATCACCAACGGCAATGCCCAGCCGGAGCTGTTTGGCCTGAGCGATTACTTTGAATTCGTGCTGCGTGCGGGTCCTCACGGGCGCGCGAAGCCGTTCAGTGACATGTACCATCTGGCGGCAGATAAGCTTAACCTGCCGCTGGGTGAGATCCTGCACGTGGGGGATGACCTGACCACAGACGTGGCGGGCGCTATCCGCTGCGGCATGCAGGCCTGCTGGATCAAGCCGGAAAACGCTGACCTGATGATCGCCTCCGATAGCCGTCTTCTGCCGCACGTGGAAATTTCGCGGTTGGCATCCCTCACGACGCTGATATAATCATCAATTGTTCTGTATAAATTAACAGGGTTTTGGCGAATGCGCTTCGCCTGCCCGACATGACGTGACGGTGCCAATGGACGTTTCTTACCTGCTCGACAGCCTTAATGACAAACAGCGTGACGCGGTTGCCGCCTCGCGCACCAACATGCTGGTGCTGGCTGGGGCGGGCAGTGGTAAGACGCGCGTGCTGGTTCACCGTATCGCCTGGCTGCAGAGCGTGGAGAACTGCTCCCCGTACTCCATCATGGCGGTGACGTTCACCAACAAGGCGGCGGCAGAGATGCGCCACCGTATCGCCCAGCTGATGGGCACCAGCCAGGGCGGCATGTGGGTTGGCACCTTCCACGGCCTGGCGCACCGCCTGCTGCGCGCGCACCATATGGACGCCAACCTGCCGCAGGATTTCCAGATCCTCGACAGCGAAGACCAGCTCCGCTTGCTGAAGCGCCTGATCAAGGCGATGAACCTCGACGAGAAGCAGTGGCCGCCGCGTCAGGCGATGTGGTACATCAACGGCCAGAAGGACGAAGGGCTGCGCCCGCACCACATTCAGAGCTTCGGCAACCCGGTCGAGCAGACCTGGCAGAACGTTTACAAGGCCTATCAGGAAGCGTGCGATCGCGCCGGTCTGGTGGATTTCGCCGAGCTGCTGCTGCGCGCCCACGAGCTGTGGCTGAACAAACCGCACATCCTGCAGCACTACCGCGAACGCTTCACCAATATCCTGGTGGACGAGTTCCAGGATACCAACAACATTCAGTACGCGTGGATCCGCCTGCTGGCCGGTGATACCGGCAAGGTGATGATCGTGGGCGATGATGACCAGTCGATCTACGGCTGGCGCGGGGCGCAGGTGGAGAATATCCAGCGCTTCCTCAACGATTTCCCCGGCGCGGAAACCATCCGTCTGGAGCAGAACTACCGTTCAACGAGCAATATCCTGAGCGCGGCCAACGCCCTCATTGAAAACAACAACGGGCGTCTGGGTAAAAAGCTGTGGACCGACGGCGTCGACGGCGAACCGATTTCGATTTACTGCGCCTTCAACGAGCTCGACGAAGCCCGCTTCGTGGTGAACCGCATCAAAACCTGGCAGGACAACGGCGGCGCGCTGGAGCAGTGCGCCATTCTCTACCGCAGCAACGCCCAGTCGCGCGTGCTGGAAGAGGCGCTGCTGCAGGTGAGCATGCCGTACCGCATTTATGGCGGCATGCGATTCTTCGAGCGTCAGGAAATCAAAGATGCGCTGTCGTATCTGCGCCTCATTGCGAACCGTAACGACGACGCGGCGTTTGAACGCGTGGTCAATACGCCGACGCGCGGCATTGGCGACCGTACGCTGGACGTAGTGCGTCAGGCCTCGCGCGATCGCCAGCTGACGCTGTGGCAGGCGTGCCGCGAGCTGCTCCAGGAAAAAGCCCTCGCCGGACGTGCCGCCAGCGCATTACAGCGCTTCCTTGAGCTGATTGACGCCCTGGCGCAGGAAACCGCCGACATGCCGCTGCACGTGCAGACCGACCGGGTGATTAAAGACTCCGGCCTGCGAACCATGTACGAGCAGGAGAAAGGCGAGAAGGGGCAGACCCGTATTGAGAACTTAGAGGAACTGGTCACGGCAACGCGCCAGTTCAGCTACAACGAAGAAGACGAAGACCTGATGCCGCTGCAGGCGTTCCTCTCCCACGCCGCGCTGGAAGCGGGTGAAGGGCAGGCGGACACCTGGCAGGATGCGGTTCAGCTGATGACCCTGCACTCCGCCAAAGGTCTGGAGTTCCCGCAGGTGTTCATCGTCGGGATGGAGGAAGGAATGTTCCCGAGCCAGATGTCGCTGGATGAAGGCGGGCGTCTGGAAGAGGAACGTCGACTGGCCTACGTGGGCGTGACGCGTGCGATGCAAAAGCTAACGCTAACCTACGCCGAAACCCGACGTCTGTACGGTAAAGAGGTCTATCACCGTCCGTCGCGCTTTATCGGCGAACTGCCGGAGGAGTGCGTGGAAGAGGTGCGTCTGCGGGCGAGCATCAGCCGTCCGGTCAGCCATCAGCGCATGGGCTCGCCGATTGCGGAAACCGACACCGGCTACAAGCTGGGCCAGCGCGTGCGCCATTCGAAGTTTGGCGAAGGCACTATTGTGAATCTGGAAGGCAGCGGCGAGCACAGCCGCCTGCAGGTAGCGTTCCAGGGGCAGGGGATCAAATGGCTGGTGGCAGCCTATGCGAAGCTGGAAACAGTCTAACATTCAGAAAAATATCATTATTTTGTAATAATCTGCTAGCCTTATACAGTGAAGGTCAATTAATGCCCTTCAGCGTTCCGTTGCGTGTTGACGCCACAGTTATAGCTGGCGTAACATGCGCGCACGATTACGCTAAGAGGACATTCGCCTTGGACACACCCAGTAGATACTGGCTCAATTCCCTGTCATCCAGGAACAACTCCTAAGGCTATCTCCTCTTGCTGATGGCCTTAGTGGTTGTCAGCGACCTGCATTATTCCCGTCGCGCTGAGTCAGGCTGTTTAATGGTCTGAAACCCAATTTGTTTCTGTGTGCCCACCGAACTGTCCGATATTTTTTGCATTGGGAGTCCCGGTCATGTTGAGCGCATTTCAACTCGAAAATAACCGACTGACTCGGCTTGAAGCCGAAGAGTCACAGCCCCTCATTGATGCCGTATGGGTGGATCTGGTCGAGCCGGACGACGATGAACGCCTTCGCGTACAATCTGAACTGGGGCAAAGCCTGGCAACCCGCCCGGAACTGGAAGACATTGAAGCATCCGCGCGTTTTTTTGAAGACGAAGACGGTCTGCATATTCACTCCTTCTTCTTCTTTGAAGATGCGGAAGACCACGCGGGTAACTCCACCGTGGCGTTTACCATTCGCGACGGCCGTCTGTTTACCCTGCGCGAGCGCGAGCTGCCGGCATTCCGCCTCTACCGCATGCGCGCCCGCAGCCAGGCAATGGTGGACGGTAACGCTTACGAGCTGCTGCTCGATCTGTTCGAGACCAAAATTGAACAGCTGGCGGACGAAATTGAAAACATCTACAGCGATCTGGAAAAGCTGAGCCGCGTGATCATGGAAGGCCATCAGGGCGATGAGTACGACGAAGCGCTCTCCACGCTGGCGGAGCTGGAAGATATCGGCTGGAAGGTGCGCTTGTGTCTGATGGATACCCAGCGCGCGCTGAACTTCCTGGTGCGCAAGGCGCGTCTGCCGGGCGGTCAGCTGGAGCAGGCGCGCGAGATCTTACGAGATATCGAATCCCTGCTGCCGCACAACGAATCTCTGTTCCAGAAGGTCAACTTCCTGATGCAGGCGGCGATGGGCTTTATCAACATCGAGCAGAACCGCATCATCAAGATCTTCTCGGTGGTGTCCGTGGTGTTCCTGCCGCCGACGCTGGTGGCGTCCAGCTACGGGATGAACTTTGAGTTTATGCCGGAGCTGAAGTGGAGCTTTGGTTACCCGGGGGCGATTATCTTCATGATCCTCGCGGGGCTGGCGCCGTATCTGTACTTTAAGCGTCGTAACTGGCTGTAAAAATCTGGCGGGTGGCGCTGCGCTTACCCGCCCTACGATCGAATTCCCTCTCCCAGTGGGAGAGGGTTAGGGTGAGGGCAACATCACAACCCTTTGCGCACCCTGCGCTGGGTATAAATCGCATCCGCAACAAAGATTGCCAGCGCCACCCAGATAAAGGCGAACGTCACCATCTTATCCGCCCCCGGCACCTCACCGTAGAACACCACCGCCAGCAGGAACATCAGCGTCGGGCCAATGTACTGGAAGAAGCCCAGCGTGGAGAGACGCAGGCGCGTCGCGGCACCGGTGAAGCACAGCAGTGGAATGGTGGTCACCACGCCCGCCGCCATCAGCATCAGGTTCAGCGACCACGGGTTGCTGCCCATATGGCTGGTGGCGCTGTCGGCGATGCCGAAGAGATAAATCGCCGCCACGGGCAGCAGCCACAGGGTTTCAAACAGCATCCCCGTCTGCGCTTCCACCGCAATCTTCTTACGCACCAGGCCGTAGAATGCAAAGCTGAACGCCAGACCGAGGGCAATAATCGGCAGCGAGCCGAAGGTCCAGAGCTGCACCAGTACGCCGCAGAAGGCCAGAATCACCGCCACCCATTGCATCCGGCGGAAGCGCTCACCGAGGAAAATCATCCCCAGCACGATATTCACCAGCGGGTTAATGAAGTACCCCAGGCTCGCTTCGAGCATATGATGGTTATTCACCGCCCAGATAAACAGCAGCCAGTTGCCGCCAATCAGCACTGCGGAGAGCGCCAGCAGGAAAATCTTTTTCGGGGTTTGCAGCAGCGTTTTGACGCCCGACCACTGACGGCTTAGGCTCATCAGCGCAATCATAAAGAAGAATGACCAGATAACGCGGTGAGTCAGGATCTCATCGGCCGGAACGTAGGCGATAAGCTTGAAATACGCCGGGGCGATACCCCAAATAAAATAAGCGGCAAGGGCGAGTAAAACGCCCTGCCGCGTCTGTTTAGCATCCATCGGGAAAATCCGTTACATAAAAGTGAATTAATTTTACCCGATTTTGCCGCCTCAACCCACCATATAAGTGGCGGTTGCGCTGGCGATATACACCTGCTCTTCGTTGTGTAATTCAACGCGCGCCACGGCAACTTTATTTCCCGCGCGCAGCAGGCTGCTGGAACAGGTAAAGCGATTTCCGCGCCCCGGGCGAAGATAGTCGACGCGCAAATCAATGGTGCCCATGCGCGCCAGACGCTGGCGGAGTTCGTCTTCGTTGATGGTGTCATGGCGGGTCAGCGTGCTGCCCACGCAGACCAGACCTGCCGCCACGTCCAGCGCGGAGGCAATCACGCCGCCGTGCAAAATGCTTTGCGCCCAGTTACCTACCATCATCGGCTGGTTGTTGAAGCTCAGCTGGGCAAAGTCTTTCTCGTAACGTTCCAGCTCCAGTCCCAGCGCGCGGTTAAACGGCATATGGTAAACAAAAATCTCGCCCACGAGTTTTAACACTTCTTCGGCGGTAAGCATGGCTGACATGAGGCATCACATCCTTATTGTTAACGAAATGTTGATTTTATGCCTCGGCAACAAGGAATTCCACTTTCAGAAACGAGGATGCAGCAGTTGTCGCAGAAGTCTGTAGAATGTTCGCCACATAACTATTCAGCTAATTTTACTCTTTTGCAGGAGAACACCACCGATGCGGACGTATCTGGCCTGGTTACTGGCGGCGGTTGCGCTGCCCCTCACAGCATATGCGCAGGAAGCGACGATCAAAGAGGTGCATGATAAACCTGCCGTTCACGGTAGCATTATCGCGAACCTTCTTCAGGAGCATGACAATCCGTTCACGCTCTATCCGTATGACACCAACTACGTGATTTATACCCAGACCAGCGATCTCAACAAAGAGGCGATAAGCTCCTATAACTGGTCTGATAATGCGCGTAAAGATGAGGTGAAGTTCCAGCTCAGCCTCGCGTTCCCGTTCTGGCGCGGTATTCTGGGGCCGAACTCGGTGCTCGGGGCGTCTTACACGCAGAAATCCTGGTGGCAGCTCTCTAACAGCGGAGAGTCCTCACCGTTCCGTGAAACCAACTATGAGCCGCAGCTGTTCCTCGGTTTTGCAACGGATTATGAGTTTGCGGGCTGGACGCTGCGTGACGTCGAAGTGGGCTTTAACCACGATTCCAACGGTCGCTCTGACCCGACATCACGCAGCTGGAACCGCGCCTATACGCGTCTGATGGCGCAGAACGGTAACTGGATGGTGGAAGTGAAGCCGTGGTATGTAGTCGGCAGCACTGACGACAACCCGGATATCACCAAATATATGGGCTACTACCAGCTCAAAGTCGGCTATCAGTTGGGTGATGCCGTGCTCAGCGCCAAAGGCCAGTACAACTGGAACACCGGCTACGGCGGTGCGGAAGTGGGCTTAAGCTATCCAATGACGAAGCATGTCCGTATCTATACGCAGGTGTACAGCGGTTACGGCGAGTCGCTTATCGATTACAACTTCAACCAGACCCGCGTCGGCGTGGGCGTGATGCTGAACGATATTCTCTAGGCTGTTCGAATGTTTTTGCGTTAAACGTTGAAGTTTCTCTCTCAGGCGCTGAAAATAGCGCCTGTTTCATTTCTGGCATATGGGGTTAACGTGGCGCAGGCGGAAGTATTGAATCAGGAGTCGCTGGCTAAACAGGTTTTGCATGAAACCTTTGGCTACCAGCAGTTCCGCCCTGGCCAGGAAACCATCATTGAAACGGTGCTGGAAGGTCGTGATTGCCTGGTGGTAATGCCGACCGGTGGCGGCAAGTCCCTCTGTTATCAGGTGCCCGCGCTGGTGCTTAACGGCCTGACGGTCGTGGTATCCCCCCTTATTTCTCTGATGAAAGACCAGGTTGACCAGCTGCTCGCCAACGGCGTGGCGGCGGCCTGTCTCAACTCGACCCAAACCCGGGAGCAGCAGCAAGAGGTGATGGCCGGTTGTCGCACCGGACAGATCCGCCTGCTGTATATCGCGCCGGAACGCCTGATGCTGGATAACTTCCTCGATCAGCTGGCGCACTGGAACCCGGTGCTGCTGGCGGTGGATGAAGCGCACTGTATTTCCCAGTGGGGACACGATTTCCGCCCGGAATACGCGGCCCTCGGCCAGCTGCGTCAGCGTTTCCCCGAGCTGCCGTTTATGGCGCTTACCGCCACGGCGGATGACACCACGCGGCTGGATATCGTTCGCCTGCTCGGGCTGAACGACCCCTATATTCAGGTCAGCAGCTTCGACCGCCCAAACATCCGCTATATGCTGATGGAAAAGTTCAAGCCGCTGGATCAGCTCCTGCGCTACGTCCAGGAGCAGCGCGGCAAGTCCGGCATCATCTACTGCAACAGCCGTGCGAAGGTGGAAGACACCGCCGCGCGTCTGCAAAACCGTGGCTTTAGCGCCGCCGCCTATCACGCCGGATTAGAGAACCACATCCGCGCCGACGTACAGGAGAAATTCCAGCGCGATGACCTGCAAATCGTCGTCGCGACGGTGGCGTTTGGGATGGGGATCAACAAGCCGAACGTGCGCTTTGTGGTGCATTTCGACATTCCGCGCAATATCGAATCCTACTATCAGGAAACCGGTCGCGCCGGGCGTGACGGTCTGCCTGCGGAAGCGATGCTGTTTTACGATCCGGCCGATATGGCATGGCTGCGCCGCTGTCTGGAAGAGAAGCCGCAGGGACAGCTGCAGGATATCGAGCGCCACAAGCTCAACGCGATGGGCGCGTTTGCCGAAGCGCAAACCTGCCGCCGTCTGGTTCTGCTCAACTACTTTGGTGAAGGGCGCCAGGAGCCGTGCGGCAACTGCGATATCTGCCTCGATCCGCCAAAGCAGTACGATGGCCTGATGGACGCGCGTAAGGCGCTCTCGACCATTTACCGTGTGAATCAACGCTTCGGGATGGGCTACGTGGTGGAGGTGCTGCGCGGCGCCAATAACCAGCGTATCCGCGATATGGGCCACGACAAGCTGCCGGTCTACGGTATTGGCAAGGAGCAGAGCCACGAGCACTGGGTGAGCATCATTCGCCAGCTGATCCACCTCGGCTTCGCCACGCAGAACATTGCCCAGCACTCCGCCCTGCAGCTGACCGAGGCGGCGCGTCCGGTCCTGCGCGGTGACGTTGAACTCAAGCTCGCCGTGCCGCGCGTCATCGCCCTGAAGCCACGCGTGATGCAGAAATCCTACGGCGGCAACTATGACCGCAAGCTGTTCGCCAAACTGCGCAAGCTGCGTAAGGCCATCGCCGACGAAGAAAACATCCCGCCTTACGTGGTGTTCAACGACGCGACGCTGATCGAGATGGCCGAGCAGATGCCGCTCAGCGCCAGCGAAATGCTCAGCGTCAACGGCGTGGGAACGCGCAAGCTGGAGCGCTTCGGTAAAGAGTTTATGGCGCTCATCCGCTCTCACGCCGACGGTGATGATGAGGAGTAGTCAGCCGGGCGAAAAAGTGCCAGGATGATGACTCACTAAATTATTTCCCCGCGAGCTAATTATGTTAATGCTATTTCTCACCGTGGCGTTGGTGCACATCGTTGCGCTGATGAGCCCCGGCCCGGATTTTTTCTTCGTATCACAAACGGCCGTCAGCCGCTCCCGCAAAGAGGCGATGATGGGCGTGCTCGGTATCACCATGGGCGTTATGGTCTGGGCGGCCGTTGCGCTGCTCGGTCTGAACCTTATCCTGGCGAAGATGGCCTGGCTGCATAACATCATTATGGTCGGCGGCGGGCTGTACCTGTGCTGGATGGGCTATCAGATGCTGCGCGGGGCGCTCAAGAAAGAAGAGAAAAAACCGCAAGAGCCGAAGGTCGAGCTGGCAACGGGCGGCCGCAGCTTTGTAAAAGGGCTGCTGACCAATCTGGCGAACCCGAAAGCGATTATCTATTTCGGCTCGGTGTTCTCGCTGTTTGTCGGCGATAGCGTCGGCGCGGGCGCACGCTGGGGCATCTTCCTGCTGATCGTCGTTGAAACCTTTGCCTGGTTTACCATCGTGGCCAGCCTGTTCGCCTTACCGGCGATGCGCCGCGGCTACCAGCGTATCGCGAAGTGGATTGACGGCTTCGCCGGCGCGCTGTTCGCCGGCTTCGGCATTCATCTCATTATTTCTCGCTAAGCATGACGCGCTGACGCAAGCAGCGCGCCAACCAGCATAAACAGCGAGCCAAAGACTTTATTCAGGGCCTTCATCTGCTTAGGCCCTTTAATCCACGCCGCAATTCGCTGCGCCAGCGTCGCGTAACCAATCATCACGATGATATCGACGATAATGGTGGTCGCGCCCAGCACCACGTACTGCATCACCTGCGGCTGATGCGGAACGATAAACTGCGGGAACAGCGCGGCGAGGAAAACGATGCTCTTCGGGTTGGTCAGGTTGACGAACACCGCGCGCTTAAACAGATGGCCGCGGTTTTGCGTCTGAGCCAGCGTATTCAGGTTGATGGAGCCTGCCGCGCGCCACTGCTGGATGCCGAGCCAAATCAGATACGCTGCCCCGGCCCATTTCAGCACCTCAAAGGCCAGCACGGAGCGGGAGAACAGGGTCCCCAGACCGATCCCGACCAGCACAATATGAATGCCCAGCCCGGTCTGCAAACCGGCAATCGACGCCGCCGCACCGCGGTAGCCATGGTTGATGGAGGTGGTCATGGTGTTAATAGCACCCGAACCCGGAGAAAGGCTGAGGATAATGGATGTCAGCAGGTAGGCGAACCACCATTCGAAGGTCATTTGAAACTCCCGAACCGTCTATTTTTATGCCACAATACGCTATTATTGAGTCATTTTGTGACCGGTGACGAAAAAAACGATATTCCCTGGATTACGTGAGTGGAAACCCAATGTTTCAGCAGAAAAAGGACTGGGAAACACGAGAAAACGCTTTTGCTGCTTTCTCTATGGGGCCGCTGACCGATTTCTGGCGGCAGCGTGAGGAAGATGAGTTTACGGGCGTCGGGGGCGTCCCGGTGCGTTTCGTTCGTTTCCGAAATGAAAAAAATGACCGGGTGATTGTGGTCTGCCCCGGGCGTATTGAAAGCTACGTTAAATACGCCGAGCTGGCCTATGACCTGGTCCATATGGGGTTCGATGTCCTGATCATCGACCATCGTGGACAGGGGCTGTCGGGACGTATGCTGCCGGACACGCACCGTGGGCACGTCGATCGCTTCAGCGATTACGTTGACGATTTTGCCGCGTTCTGGCAGCAGGACGTTCAGCCCGGCCCCTGGCGCAAGCGGTATATTCTTGCGCACTCCATGGGCGGCGCCATTTCGACGCTGTTTTTGCAGCGTTACGCGCACGAGTGCGACGCCATTGCGCTCACCGCGCCGATGTACGGTATCGTGATCCGTTTTCCTGACTGGATGGTGCGCCATCTTCTTGACTGGGCTGAGGGCCATCAGCGCATTCGTGAAGGTTACGCCATTGGCACAGGACGCTGGCGCGCGCTGCCGTTCGCCATCAACGTCTTAACCCATAGCCGGCAGCGTTATCGCCGCAATCTGCGCTTTTATGCCGATGAACCGCGCTTGCGCGTCGGCGGACCGACCTGGCACTGGGTGCGGGAGGGGATTTTGGCCGGTGAGCAGGTGCTGGCGGGCGTAGGCGATGATGACACGCCGACGCTTCTGATCCAGGCGGAAGAAGAGCGTGTGGTGGATAACCGCATGCATGACCGCTATTGTGAACTGCGCGCTGCAGCCGGTCACCCTTGTGAAGGGGGTAAACCGCTGGTCATTAACGGCGCGTTCCATGAGATCCTTTTTGAAAAGGACGCTATGCGCTCAGTCGCGCTTAACGCCATTGTTGAATTTTTCAACAGGCATAATTGATTCTTGTTTTCCACCAGAGGTTGAAATCCCTATGTACCAGGTTGTTGCATCTGATTTAGATGGCACGCTGCTTTCCCCCGACCACACCCTGTCGCCTTACGCGAAAGAGACCTTAAAACTCCTGACTGCCCGTGGCGTGAACTTTGTGTTCGCCACCGGCCGCCACCACGTGGACGTGGGGCAGATCCGCGATAATCTTGAGATCAAATCGTACATGATCACCTCTAACGGTGCGCGCGTGCATGATACCGACGGCAACCTGATCTTTACCCACAATCTGGATCGCGATATTGCCGCCGATCTGTTCGGCGTGGTGCATAACAACCCGGCTATCGTCACTAACGTTTACCGCGACGACGACTGGTTTATGAACCGCCACCGTCCGGACGAAATGCGTTTCTTCAAGGAAGCGGTATTCAACTACTCCCTTTACGAACCGGGCCTGCTGGAGCCGGAAGGGATCAGCAAGGTGTTCTTCACCTGTGATAGCCACGAAGAGCTGCTCCCGCTGGAACAGGCGATCAACGCCCGCTGGGGCGATCGCGTCAACGTGAGCTTCTCAACCCTGACCTGTCTGGAAGTAATGGCGGGTGGCGTCTCTAAAGGTCACGCGCTGGAAGCGGTTGCGAAACGTCTGGGCTTCGGGCTGAAAGACTGTATCGCCTTCGGTGACGGCATGAACGACGCCGAGATGCTTTCGATGGCGGGCAAGGGCTGCATCATGCAGAACGCGCACCAGCGTCTGAAGGATCTGCACCCTGAGCTGGAAGTGATTGGTTCTAACGCTGACAACGCGGTACCGAAGTATCTGCGTAAACTGTTCCTTGAATAATCTTCATTCGGTTGTTTATTGCTCAGTTGTCAACTAAAGAGTTCGCTACAATGCCTCTCCTTCTTTCTGAGAGACAAGCATTGTGGCGCTACTCATTATCACCACTATCCTGTGGGCCTTCTCCTTTAGCCTGATTGGCGAATACCTTGCCGGTTCGGTCGACAGCTACTTCTCGGTGCTGATGCGCGTGGGGCTGGCGGCGCTGGTGTTCCTGCCGTTTCTGCGCACGCGCGGGCAATCGCTGAAAACGATTGTTCTGTATATGCTGGTGGGGGCGATGCAGCTCGGCATCATGTATTTGTTCAGCTTCCGGGCCTACGTCTACCTGTCCGTCTCCGAATTCCTGCTCTTTACCGTGCTGACGCCGCTCTATATCACACTGATTTACGACCTGCTCAGCAGACGCCGTCTGCGCTGGGGATACCTGCTGAGCGCCGCGCTGGCGGTGATCGGCGCGGCGATTATTCGCTATGACAAAGTCAGCGATCACTTCTGGACCGGGCTGATGTTCGTCCAGCTTGCCAACATCAGCTTCGCCATCGGCATGGTGGGCTACAAACGTCTGATGGAAACCCGCCCGATGCCGCAGCACAACGCGTTTGCCTGGTTCTATATGGGCGCCGCGATTGTCGCAGTAGCGGCGTGGTTTATGCTCGGTAATCCGCAAAAGCTGCCGACCACCGCCGTGCAGTGGGGCGTTCTGGTCTGGCTGGGCGTAGTGGCGTCAGGGCTGGGGTACTTCATGTGGAACTACGGCGCTACGCAGGTAGACGCCGGTACGCTGGGGATTATGAACAACGTGCATGTCCCGGCAGGGCTGCTGGTCAACCTCGCCATCTGGCAGCAACAGCCGCACTGGCCGAGCTTTATTATTGGGGGAGCGGTGATCCTGGCTTCGCTGTGGGTCCATCGCCGATGGGTCGCTCCGCGCTCCGCACAAACGGAAGATGGTCGCACGCGTGGTTCCGCGCTGAGCGAATAAACGCCTCCGTAATCGGCTGACGCTGCTCGCCATCGCGCACGGCGGCGTACAGTCGGCTCCACAATCCTTCACCCAGGGTTTTGGTCTGCACCAGACCCTGGCGTTCAAAACTCTCCACCACCCAGTGCGGCAGCGCCGCGATACCCATTCTGGCCGCCACCATCTGAATCAGCAGCAGGGTGTTATCCACGCTTTTCAGCTGCGGGCTAATGCCTGCCGGCTGCAGGA
Organism: Enterobacter sp. E14S; assembly: GCF_055666685.1. NCBI lineage: Bacteria > Pseudomonadati > Pseudomonadota > Gammaproteobacteria > Enterobacterales > Enterobacteriaceae > Enterobacter > Enterobacter sp. E14S. Next base: position 58,852 of record NZ_JBVODQ010000015.1, read on the forward strand.
AGTGGCGCCAGATATCCAGACGACTACGCTGGACCGGATAAATCAGCAGCGTTTCTGTCGCCAGGTCTTCCGGCGTGACGCGCGTTTTGGCGGCCAGCGGGTGGTCCGGCGCCAGCACCAGGCGCACTTCATAATCAAACATCGGCGAATAGTGCAGGCCGCTGCGCGGCAGGATGTCGGAGGTCATGACCAGATCCAGCTCGCCCTGCTGCAGCGATGGCTGCGGGTCAAAGGTCACGCCGGATTTGAAGTCCATCTCCACCTGCGGCCACTTCTGGCGGAAGTTCTCAAGCGCGGGGGTCAGCCACTGAATACAGCTGTGGCACTCAATGGCGATGCGCAGTTTGGTCTGCTGCGGTTCGTTACACGCCTGCAGCGCGCTTGCGATTTGCGGCAGTACCTGATTCGCCAGCTGAAGAAGAATTTCACCCTGCGGCGTAAAGCGTAGCGGCTGGCTCTTACGCACAAAAAGACGGAAGCCGAGGCGTTGTTCCAGATCGCTGAACTGGTGAGAAAGGGCAGACTGGGTCTGGTGCAGCGTGGCCGCAGCCGCCGCGAGCGAACCGCAGTTCCGCAACGCTTGTAGCGTTTTCAGGTGTTTAATCTCGATCATGAAAGTCCTTCACTTCGCCATGAACATATTGCGCTTGAGGAATATACAGTACCTGCCAATTATAGAAGTGTAAACATCTGGACGTCTAAATAACGAATTTCACAAGGGGCACACCATGACAATCCGCAATCACACTCTCGGTTTCCCTCGCGTCGGCCTGCGTCGCGAGCTGAAAAAAGCGCAAGAAAGCTACTGGGCGGGTAATGCCACCCGCGAAGAACTGCTGGCGGTAGGACGCGAGCTGCGCGCCCGCCACTGGGATCAGCAAAAACAGGCGGGCATTGACCTGCTGCCGGTGGGCGATTTCGCCTGGTACGACCATGTTCTGACGACCAGCCTGCTGCTTGGTAATGTACCGGCTCGTCATCAGAACAAAGATGGATCGGTAGATATCGATACCCTGTTCCGCATCGGCCGTGGCCGCGCGCCAACGGGTGAGCCAGCGGCAGCGGCGGAAATGACCAAGTGGTTTAACACCAACTATCACTATATGGTGCCGGAGTTCGTCAAAGACCAGCAGTTCAGGCTGACCTGGACGCAGCTTCTGGACGAGGTGGACGAAGCGCTGGCGCTGGGCCACCAGGTGAAGCCGGTGCTGCTCGGGCCGGTAACGTACCTGTGGCTGGGCAAAGTAAAGGGCGAGCCGTTTGACCGACTCAGCCTGCTGAAAGATATTCTGCCGGTCTACAAACAGGTGCTGAGTGAGCTAGGCAAACGCGGCATTCAGTGGGTGCAAATCGACGAACCTGCGCTGGTACTCGAACTGCCGCAGGCATGGCTCGATGCCTTCAAACCGGCGTATGACGCACTCACCGGTCAGGTAAAATTCCTGCTGACGACCTATTTTGAAGGCGTGACGCCGAACCTGAAGACCATTACCGCGCTGCCGGTCCAGGGCCTGCACGTTGACCTCGTACACGGTAAAGATGATGTGGCGGAGCTGCACAAGCGTTTGCCAGCGGACTGGCTGCTCTCTGCCGGGCTGATCAACGGCCGTAACGTCTGGCGCGCCGATCTCACGGAGAAATACGCACAAATCAAAGACATCGTCGGCAAACGTGAGCTGTGGGTGGCCTCGTCCTGTTCGCTGCTGCACAGCCCGATCGATCTGAACGTGGAGACCCGTCTGGATGCCGAGGTGAAAAGCTGGTTTGCCTTCGCCCTGCAAAAATGTGAAGAGCTGACGCTGCTGCGCGACGCGCTGAACAGCGGCGACACGGCGGCGATTACCGAATGGAGCGCCCCGATCCAGGCGCGTCGTCACTCGGCGCGCGTGCATAACCCGGCGGTGGAAAAACGCCTGGCGGCCATCACCGCCCGGGACAGCCAGCGGCAGAGCCCTTACGAGGTGCGCGCCGAAGCGCAGCGCGCCCGCTTTAATCTGCCTGCGTGGCCGACCACCACAATTGGCTCTTTCCCGCAGACTACGGAGATCCGCGGCCTGCGTCTGGACTTCAAGAAGGGCAACTTGGATGCGAATCACTATCGCACCGGCATCGCCGAACACATCAAGCAGGCGATTATCGAGCAGGAACGCCTGGGGCTGGACGTGCTGGTGCACGGCGAGGCCGAACGTAATGACATGGTGGAATACTTTGGCGAGCACCTGGACGGCTTTGTCTTTACCCAGAACGGCTGGGTGCAGAGCTACGGCTCCCGCTGCGTGAAGCCGCCGGTGGTTATCGGTGACGTCAGCCGCCCGGAAGCGATCACCGTGGAGTGGGCGAAGTATGCCCAGTCCCTGACCGACAAGCCCGTAAAAGGGATGCTCACCGGTCCGGTGACCATTCTCTGCTGGTCGTTCCCGCGTGAAGACGTGACTCGTGAAACCATTGCCAAACAGATCGCCCTGGCGCTGCGTGATGAGGTGGCGGATCTGGAAGCGGCAGGCATTGGCATTATTCAGATTGACGAACCGGCGCTGCGCGAAGGCTTGCCGCTGCGCCGCAGCGACTGGGATGCCTACCTGCAGTGGGGCGTGGAGGCGTTCCGCATCAACGCCGCGGTGGCGAAGGACGACACCCAGATCCACACCCACATGTGTTACTGCGAATTCAACGACATCATGGATTCGATTGCCGCGCTCGATGCCGACGTGATCACCATCGAGACCTCGCGTTCAGACATGGAGCTGCTGGAGTCGTTTGAAGAGTTCGACTACCCGAATGAAATCGGGCCGGGCGTGTACGACATTCACTCCCCGAACGTGCCGAGCGTGGAGTGGATTGAAGCCCTGCTGAAAAAAGCGGCCCAGCACATTCCGGCAGAGCGCCTGTGGGTGAACCCGGACTGCGGACTGAAAACCCGCGGCTGGCCGGAGACGCGCGCGGCGCTGGCGAACATGGTGAAGGCGGCGCAGAACCTGCGTCAGGCTTGATGATGCGTAGGCCCGGTAAGGCATAGCCGCCACCGGGCTTTTTTTATTACGCTTTCTTACCGCCGTACTGGCTAAACCACGCCAGCATTCTCTGCCAGCCATCTTTGGCTGATTCTGCGTGATAGCTCGGACGATAATCGGCGTTAAACGCGTGCCCGGCATCCGGATACACCACGATCTCCGCCTTCGCATTGGCCGCACGGAGCGCATGGCGCATGGTCTCTACCGAATCCAGCGAAATACCGGTGTCCTGACCGCCGTAAAGCCCTAACACGGGGGCGTTTAGCTCCGTGGCGATATCGACGGGATGTTTCGGTGAATTCAGCGTTTTCTCACCCACCAGTTTGCCGTACCAGGCGACAGCGGCTTTGAGCTGCGGGTTATGCGCGGCATACAGCCAGCTAATGCGTCCACCCCAGCAGAAACCGGTGACCAGAAGACGATGCGGATCGCCGCCGTTGCGCGCCGCCCAGCTGGCGACGTGGTCGAGATCGGCCAGCACCTGCGCGTCCGGGACTTTGCTCACCAGGTTGCTGAGCAATGTTGGAATATCGCTGTAGTCGTTCGGATCGCCCTGACGGAAGTAGAGCTCTGGCGCAACGGCCAGATACCCTTCCAGCGCCAGCCGGCGGCAGAGGTCGCGAATGTGTTCGTGAACACCAAATATCTCCTGAATCACAATCACGATGGGCAGCGGGCCCTCTGCCGATTTTGGCCGTGCGTGCCAGGCAGGCATATTCTCCCCCTGCGAGGGAATGGAGGTCTCACCCGCGGTAATTGCCGCTTCTGGCGTCGACACGATGGTTGAAGCATGTGGGGCCGCAGCAGGTGCAAAACCGGTTTTTTCAGTCATGGCATTCTCCGTACCAATGAGTTAGCGCAAAGGTAAATATAGACACCAGGTTAACAACTCACAGTGCCTTAAACGGTCTATCTTTTGTGCAGCACCTGGCGATATAACTTGTTAATGTGATGTGAATCACTTTTTTATGGAAATTCAATGTAATCATTTTCATTCATGGTGAGGTGTGTCACGAAAATATGCTTACTGCTTCTGTAAAGTACCGTTTTACTTCTTCTGACTAACCGACCCACAGAGGAGTCACTTATGTCTAAGTCTGATGTTTTTCATCTCGGCCTCACCAAAAACGATTTACAAGGGGCTACGCTCGCTATCGTCCCTGGCGATCCTGAGCGTGTGGAAAAGATCGCCGCGCTGATGGATAAGCCGGTCAAGCTGGCTGCCCATCGTGAGTTCACCACCTGGCGCGCAGAGCTGGATGGCAAAGCGGTGATCGTGTGCTCTACCGGTATCGGTGGTCCGTCTACGTCTATTGCTGTTGAAGAGCTGGCGCAGCTGGGCATTCGTACTTTCCTGCGTATCGGTACCACCGGCGCTATCCAGCCTCACATCAACGTCGGCGACGTGCTGGTCACGACCGCGTCCGTTCGTCTGGACGGCGCAAGCCTGCACTTTGCACCGATGGAATTCCCGGCAGTGGCTGATTTCGAATGCACCACCGCGCTGGTTGAAGCCGCGAAATCCGTGGGCGCAACGACCCACGTGGGCGTCACCGCCTCTTCCGACACCTTTTACCCGGGCCAGGAGCGTTACGACACCTTCTCAGGCCGCGTGGTAAGCCGTTTCAAAGGTTCAATGGAAGAGTGGCAGTCCATGGGCGTGATGAACTACGAAATGGAATCCGCAACGCTGCTGACCATGTGCGCAAGCCAGGGTCTGCGTGCCGGTATGGTGGCGGGCGTGATCGTCAACCGCACCCAGCAGGAGATCCCGAACGCCGAAACCATGAAGCAGACCGAAAGTCATGCAGTGAAAATCGTGGTGGAAGCAGCGCGTCGCCTGATCTAATCCTCTCTTCTGAAATCAAAGGCCGACGCGTTCGGCCTTTATTTTTTGCGTAGCGCCTCGCAGGAAAACCCTTTCAAACTGGACGTTTATACAGCACAATTCTATTTTGTGCGGGTAATACGTTGATGCAGGGGGCATTGTGGATATCTCGATCCTGATTTACGCGGTGATTGCGCTGGTGGGCTTAGGGATTGGCTGGCTGATTTCCAGCTACCAGCATGCGCAGCAGAAGGCCGACCAGCTGGCCGAGCGAGAAGAGATGGTCGCCGATTTAAGCGCGGCAAAACAGCAGCTTGCTCTGAGCGAACACTGGCGCGACGAGTGCGAATTGCTTAACAACGAGCTGCGTAACCTGCGAGACATCAACACGTCACTGGAGGCCGATCTCCGCGAAGTCACTACCCGCCTTGAATCCACCCAGCTGCATGCGGAAGACAAAATCCGCCAGATGATCAACAGCGAGCAGCGCCTCAGCGAACAGTTTGAGAACCTCGCCAACCGAATTTTTGAGCACAGCAACCGCCGCGTTGACGAACAGAACCGCCAGAGCCTGAACAGCCTGCTGACGCCGCTGCGCGAACAGCTGGACGGTTTTCGCCGTCAGGTGCAGGACAGCTTTGGTCAGGAAGCCCGCGAGCGACACACGCTGGCGCATGAGATTCGCAATCTCCAACAGCTGAATGCGCAAATGGCGCAGGAAGCGGTCAACCTGACCCGCGCGCTGAAAGGGGATAACAAAACCCAGGGCAACTGGGGAGAAGTGGTGCTGACCCGCGTGCTGGAGGCCTCTGGTCTGCGCGAAGGATACGAATACGAAACGCAGGTGAGTATCGAAAACGATGCCCGCTCTCGCATGCAGCCGGATGTGATTGTGCGGCTGCCGCAGGGTAAAGATGTGGTGATTGACGCCAAAATGACGTTGGTGGCATATGAACGTTACTTTAATGCGGACGATGACTTCATGCGCGAGTCTGCGCTGCAGGAGCACATTGCCTCCGTGCGTAATCATATTCGCCTGCTTGGCAGAAAAGACTACCAGCAGCTGCCGGGTTTGCGCTCGCTGGACTATGTCCTGATGTTCATCCCGGTAGAACCCGCGTTCCTGCTGGCACTCGACAGACAGCCTGAACTTATCACCGAAGCGCTCAAAAATAACATTATGCTGGTCAGCCCCACCACGCTGCTGGTGGCGTTACGCACCATTGCGAACCTGTGGCGCTATGAGCACCAGAGCCGCAACGCGCAGCAGATTGCCGATCGTGCCAGCAAGCTTTACGACAAAATGCGCCTCTTCGTGGACGACATGTCTTCAGTCGGGCAGAGCCTGGATCGTGCGCAGGATAACTACCGCCAGGCGATGAAAAAACTCACCTCCGGACGCGGCAATCTGCTGGCACAGGCTGAATCATTCCGCAGCCTGGGGGTTGAGGTTAAACGCGAGATTAATCCGGAATTGGTCGAACAGGCCACCGCCCAGGACGACGAATTTCGCCTGCGAGAAGGCGCGGACGAACAAAAGACAAACAGTGAAGACAACACGTTAGCGGCGGATTTATCACCAGACGAGACTCCAGCGCGTTTCTTTCGCGGTGGTTGAAACGTAGGGCAAACGCGCCCAATCTGTTACACTTCACGAACATTTTACTGATAAGCAGGCTCTAAGATGGCTGACGATTCACAAGACACAACGCACTTTGGCTTTCAGACTGTCGCCAAAGCGCAGAAAGCTGACATGGTGGCCCACGTATTTCATTCCGTGGCGGCGAAGTACGATGTGATGAATGACCTGATGTCGTTCGGCATTCATCGTTTGTGGAAGCGCTTCACCATTGACTGCAGCGGCGTACGTCGTGGACAAACGGTGCTGGATTTAGCCGGTGGTACGGGCGATTTAACCGCGAAATTCTCCCGTCTGGTGGGCGAAACCGGTCGCGTTGTTCTCGCCGATATTAATGATTCCATGCTGAAAATGGGACGCGAAAAGCTGCGTAACATCGGCGTGGTGGGGAATGTCGAGTATGTGCAGGCAAACGCCGAAGCGCTGCCATTCCCGGACAATACCTTTGACTGCATCACGATCTCTTTCGGTCTGCGTAACGTGACCGATAAAGAAAAAGCGCTGCGCTCCATGTACCGCGTGCTGAAGCCGGGTGGACGTTTGCTGGTGCTCGAGTTCTCTAAACCGATCATTGAGCCGCTGAGCAAAGCCTACGACGCCTATTCCTTCCACGTGCTGCCGCGTATTGGTGAGCTGGTGGCTAACGACGCTGAAAGCTACCGCTATCTGGCGGAGTCTATCCGTATGCACCCGGATCAGGACACATTAAAAGCCATGATGCAGGACGCGGAATTTGAGAACGTTGAATATTTCAACCTGACGGCGGGTGTCGTCGCGCTGCATCGCGGTTACAAATTCTGAGTGGAGGTGTCCCGTGCCCTTTAAACCCTTAGTCTCCGCAGGCATCGAGAATGTATTGAACGCTTTTCTGTATCGCGCCCCGGCGCTGAAAGCTGCACGTCAGCGGCTTAACGGAAAGGTATTACGCATTGTTTTAAAAGAGTTCTCGACGCCGCTTGTGCTGGTATTCAGCGAACGCCAGCTTGACGTTCTGGGGGCGTGGGAAGGTGAAGCCGACTGCTCGGTCATCACGCACATGAGCGTGCTGCCAAAACTGCGCGATCGCCAGCAGTTAACGGCGCTTATCCGCAGCGGTGAGCTGGAAGTGGAGGGCGACATTCAGGTCGTGCAGAACTTCGTTGCGCTCACCGATCTGGCGGAGTTCGATCCGGCGGAGCTGCTCGCGCCTTTTATCGGCGACATTGCCGCCGAAGGTATCGGGAAAGTCCTTCATGGTGGCGCCTCCTTTGCGCGTAAAAGCCTCCAGCGCCAGCAACGCTATGCGGCGGAAGTGCTGACTGAGGAGTGGCGAATGGCGCCCGGGCCACTGGAAGTTGCATGGTTTGCGGAAGAGACCGCTGCTGTTGAACGTGCGGTTGATGCGTTAACCAAACGGCTGGAAAAACTGGAGGGCAAATGACGCCTGGTGAAATTCGGCGCCTCTATTTTATTATTCGCACCTTTTTGAGCTACGGGCTCGACGAGCTTATCCCCAAAATGCGTATCACGCTGCCGCTTCGTATCTGGCGGCGGATGCTCTTCTGGATGCCCAATCGCCATAAAGGTCAACCGCTGGGTGAGCGTCTGCGCCTGGCGCTGCAGGAGCTCGGCCCGGTTTGGATTAAATTCGGACAGATGCTGTCGACCCGCCGCGATCTCTTTCCGCCTCTGATTGCCGATGAGCTCGCGATGCTGCAGGATCGCGTCGCACCGTTTGACGGCGCACGCGCGAAAAAGCAAATTGAAGAGGCGATGGGAAATGTCCCCGTCGAGACCTGGTTTGACGATTTCGATATTAAGCCACTGGCATCGGCCTCTATTGCGCAGGTGCACACCGCGCGTCTGAAAGAAAACGGCAAAGAAGTCGTTATTAAGGTCATTCGTCCGGACATCCTGCCAGTCATCAAAGCGGACATGAAGCTGATTTATCGGCTGGCGCGCTGGGTGCCACGCCTGCTGCCGGACGGGCGTCGCCTTCGTCCACTGGAAGTGGTGCGGGAATATGAAAAAACGCTGATTGATGAGCTTAACCTGCTGCGTGAATCGGCGAATGCCATTCAGCTGCGTCGCAACTTTGAAAACAGCCCGATGCTCTATGTACCTGAAGTCTATTCTGACTACTGCAGCCAGAACATGATGGTGATGGAGCGTATATACGGTATTCCGGTTTCGGATGTGGTCGCCCTGGAGAAACAGGGAACGAACATGAAGCTCCTGGCCGAGCGTGGAGTACAGGTCTTCTTTACCCAGGTGTTCCGCGACAGCTTTTTCCATGCGGACATGCATCCGGGCAATATCTTCGTAAGCTACGAGCATCCTGAGGATCCGAAGTATATCGGTATCGACTGCGGGATTGTGGGGTCGCTGAACAAAGAAGATAAACGGTATCTGGCTGAGAACTTCATCGCGTTCTTCAACCGCGACTACCGTAAGGTGGCCGAGCTGCACGTCGATTCCGGCTGGGTGCCGCCGGACACCAATGTCGAAGAGTTCGAGTTCGCGATCCGGACCGTTTGTGAACCGATTTTTGAAAAACCGCTGGCGGAAATCTCCTTCGGGCACGTGCTGTTAAACCTGTTCAATACGGCTCGCCGCTTTAATATGGAAGTTCAGCCACAGCTAGTTTTACTTCAGAAAACATTACTTTACGTTGAGGGTGTAGGCCGACAGCTCTATCCTCAGTTAGACTTGTGGAAGACCGCGAAACCTTTCCTTGAATCCTGGATTAAGGATCAGGTTGGCATTCCGGCGCTGGTGCGCTCCCTGAAAGAGAAAGGCCCGTTCTGGATAGAAAAAATGCCTGAAATTCCTGAACTGGTTTATGACAGTTTGCGTCAGAGCAAGAACCTTCAGCACAGCATGGATAAAATCGCCCGCGAACTTCAGTCCAGCCGTGTTCGCCAGGGGCAGTCACGCTATCTCTTTGGGATAGGCGCTACTCTACTGCTGAGCGGTACGCTGCTGCTGATCAATCGTCCGGACTGGCAGATGATGCCCGCCTGGCTGATGGCTGGCGGGGTGGTAGTCTGGCTAGCAGGCTGGCGAAAAACGCGCTGAGCGTGCGTCGCTATCGACGGGTCGCATACGTATAATGCGACCTGACTCTTTAATCATCTATCCCTGAGGAACATGTATGGGTGGTATCAGTATCTGGCAATTAGTCATTATTGCCGTCATCGTCGTGCTGCTGTTTGGCACCAAAAAGCTCGGTTCTATTGGTTCCGATCTGGGCGCGTCTATCAAAGGCTTCAAGAAAGCGATGAGCGATGATGAGAGCAAGCAGGATAAAACCAGCCAGGACGCTGACTTTACTGCTAAATCCATCGCCGACAAGCAAGAAGAAGCCAAAAAGGAAGACGCTAAACGCCACGATAAAGAGCAGGTGTAAGTCGTGTTCGACATTGGTTTTAGTGAGCTTCTGCTGGTCTTTGTGATTGGCCTGATTGTGCTGGGGCCGCAGCGTCTGCCGGTGGCAGTGAAAACCGTTGCGGGCTGGGTTCGTGCGCTGAGATCGCTGGCATCGACCGTTCAGAATGAACTGGCGCAGGAGCTTAAACTGCAGGAATTCCAGGAAAGCCTGAAAAAGGTCGAGAAGGCGAGCATGGATAACCTGACGCCGGAACTGAAAGCGTCAATGGATGAGCTGCGCGAAGCGGCGGAATCGATGAAGCGCTCCTATAGCGTTAACGATCCTGAAAAAGCGAGCGATGAAGCGAACACCATCCATAACCCGGTGGTTAAGGGCAGCGAGGAGCAGCGCGAGGGCGTAACGCCTGCCAGCGCTGAACATCAGGCTGCCGCGCCAGAACAGACGCCGCAGGAAACCGAACTGAAAAAACAGGCGCAGCCGGAAGAGCCGGTGGCAAAAACGGCGGAAGTGAAGCCCGCTGCGTCCGTTTCCGAATCATCCCCCTCGTCGAGTGATAAAGCGTAAACATGGCAGTAGATGATACTCAACCGCTGATTACGCACCTCATTGAGCTGCGTAAGCGCCTGTTAAACTGCATTATTGCGGTTTTACTCATATTCCTGTGCCTGGTCTATTTTGCCAACGATATCTATCAGGTGGTCTCTGCGCCGCTGATCAAGCAGATGCCGCTGGGCGCAACGATGATTGCAACAGACGTTGCTTCGCCGTTCTTTACCCCCATCAAGCTGACCTTCTGGGTGTCGTTGATTGCTTCTGCGCCGGTCATTCTTTACCAGGTGTGGGCGTTTGTGGCGCCCGCGCTGTATAAGCATGAACGCAAGCTGGTGATCCCGCTGCTGGTGTCCAGCTCGCTGCTGTTCTATATCGGCATGGCGTTTGCCTATTTCGTTGTCTTCCCGCTGGCCTTCGGCTTCCTGACGCATACCGCGCCGGAAGGGGTCCAGGTGTCGACGGATATCGCCAGCTACCTCAGCTTTGTGATGGCGCTGTTTATGGCGTTTGGCGTGGCATTCGAAGTGCCGGTGGCCATTGTGCTGCTCTGCTGGGTAGGAGTAACGACCCCGGATGACCTGCGTAAGAAGCGTCCGTATATCCTTGTGGGCGCTTTTGTTGTCGGTATGCTTCTGACACCGCCGGATGTGTTCTCGCAGACGCTGCTGGCCATACCGATGTACTGTCTGTTTGAGGTCGGCGTTTTCTTCTCGCGTTTCTACGTGGGTAAAGGACGTCGAGCGGATGACGAAGACGATACGTCCGACAAGACCACTGAAGAGTAAAACCAGCCGCCCGTCAGGGCGGTTGTTATATGGGGATTTGCATGTTTGATATCGGACTCAACCTGACCAGCTCGCAGTTTGCGAAAGATCGTGATGAGGTGGTTGCGCGTGCGTTTGCCGCCGGGGTGAAAGGACTGCTGCTGACGGGCACCAACCTGCATGAGAGCGAGCAGGCGCAGCAGCTGGCGCAACGCTACGATCGCTGTTGGTCTACTGCTGGCGTGCATCCTCACGACAGCAGCCAGTGGACCGCGGAAAGTGGCGACACCCTGTACAGGCTGGCAAAGACGCCAGACGTTGTGGCGATCGGCGAATGCGGTCTCGATTTCAATCGTAACTTTTCCACGCCTGAAGAGCAGGAAAAGGCGTTTACTGCCCAGCTTGCGCTGGCAGCAGAGCTTGGAATGCCCGTATTTATGCACTGCCGCGACGCGCATGAGCGTTTCCTGGCACTTCTGGATCCGTGGCTGGAGAAACTGTCCGGCGCGGTGCTGCACTGCTTCACCGGTTCACGGCAGGAAGCGCTGGATTGCCTGAAGCGAGGGCTTTATCTGGGTATTACCGGCTGGGTGTGCGATGAGCGCCGCGGGCTTGAACTTCGTGAGCTATTGCCGGTAATCCCGGCTGACCGGCTGCTCCTTGAAACCGATGCGCCTTATCTGCTACCGCGCGATATGAAACCCAAACCGGCATCGCGGCGAAATGAGCCCGCGTATCTGGGGCACATTGTTGAGAGCGTCGCGAAGTGGCGCGGAGAGGATCCGCACTGGCTTTCGGCGCAGACGGATGACAACGTGCGTAATTTGTTCGGGATAAACGTTTAAAGTTTGCGGAAGTCGGTGTTTTTAACGCTCTGCAGCACCTGCTTGTTCAGCAGATTGAGCAACAGCATAGAGCGCGCTTCCCCGTCCGGCTCGGCAAAAATCGCCTGCAGGCCTTCGAAAGCGCCTTCGGTAATCACGACGCTATCGCCCGAGTAAGGAGTTTCGGGGTCGGTGATCCCTTCGGGCTGTTGATAAATCGACAGCTGATGAATGACCGTCGACGGAACCGTTGCCGGATGTGCACCAAAACGAACGAAGTGGCTGACGCCGCGCGTTGCGCTGATGGTGGTGGTGTGGATGACTTCCGGGTCGAACTCCACAAACAGGTAGTTCGGGAACAACGGCTCACTGACGGTTGTGCGCTTCCCGCGCTGCATTTTTTCAAGCGTGATCACGGGTGTCAGGCAATTTACAGACTGACGTTCAAGATGTTCCTGCGCGCGCTGAAGTTGCCCGCGTTTGCAATACAGTAAATACCAGGCCTGCATAATCACTCTTTCCCTTAGTTCGGGGCGCAAGCATATCAAAACCCTGGCGGGATCGCTAAGTTGATTATAATGGGGGAAAATGGAACAGAGCGCATAAGTTCACGCTTATTTAACAAAATTACAGCATCAAGCAGGCTTACGCCGTATAATGAAGCGCTTACAGAGAGGCCATGATTAACTGCATGAAATACCACGATCTCCGCGACTTCCTGACGCTGCTGGAAAAGCAGGGTGAACTCAAACGTATTACACTTCCTGTCGATCCTTATCTGGAGATGACAGAAATTGCTGACCGCACCCTGCGTGCCGGTGGCCCCGCATTACTGTTTGAAAATCCGAAAGGTTACTCCATGCCGGTGCTGTGCAACCTGTTTGGTACACCGCGTCGTGTTGCACTGGGAATGGGGCAGGAAGACGTCTCTGCGCTGCGTGAAGTCGGTAAACTGCTGGCGTTTCTGAAAGAGCCGGAGCCACCGAAAGGCTTCCGCGATCTGTTCGACAAGCTGCCGCAGTTTAAGCAGGTGCTGAACATGCCCACCAAACGCCTGCGCGGTGCGCCGTGCCAGCAGAAAGTGCTGGAAGGCGATGCGGTTGATCTGACCAAAATCCCTATCATGCAGTGCTGGCCTGAAGATGCCGCTCCGCTGATCACCTGGGGGCTGACCGTTACGCGCGGCCCGCACAAAGAGCGGCAAAACCTCGGTATTTACCGCCAGCAGCTGATTGGCAAGAATAAACTCATCATGCGCTGGCTGTCGCATCGCGGCGGCGCGCTGGATTTCCAGGAGTGGTGCGCCGCGCATCCGGGGGAACGTTTCCCGGTGTCTGTCGCCTTAGGCGCCGATCCGGCCACCATTCTGGGAGCCGTCACGCCCGTGCCGGATACGCTCTCTGAATATGCGTTTGCAGGCCTGCTGCGCGGAACGAAAACCGAAGTCGTGAAGTGTATCTCTAACGATCTCGAAGTTCCGGCCAGTGCGGAAATTGTGCTGGAGGGTTACCTCGAGCAAGGTGAAATGGCGCCAGAAGGCCCCTACGGCGACCACACTGGCTATTACAACGAAGTGGATAACTTCCCGGTGTTTACCGTGACGCACATTACGCAGCGTGAAGATGCGATTTATCACTCCACGTATACCGGACGTCCACCGGATGAACCGGCGGTGCTTGGCGTGGCGCTGAATGAAGTGTTTGTGCCGATCCTGCAAAAGCAGTTCCCGGAAATTGTTGATTTTTATCTGCCGCCTGAAGGATGCTCGTATCGCATGGCGGTGGTCACGATGAAGAAGCAGTATCCTGGTCACGCTAAACGCGTGATGATGGGCGTATGGTCTTTCCTGCGCCAGTTTATGTATACCAAATTTGTTATTGTCTGCGATGATGACGTTAACGCCCGCGACTGGAATGACGTAATCTGGGCCATTACCACGCGAATGGACCCGGCGCGCGATACGGTGTTAGTCGAAAACACGCCGATAGATTACCTGGATTTTGCCTCGCCGGTTTCCGGTCTTGGCTCAAAGATGGGACTGGATGCCACAAATAAATGGCCTGGCGAAACCGACCGTGAATGGGGTCGCCCGATCAAAAAAGATCCTGCAGTGACCGCGCGAATTGACGCGATCTGGGACGAGCTGGCCATAATGAATAACGGTAAACCATGAGCTAACCGTTAAGCCCTATAGACTTCCCGACAGAGAGAGCGAATGACAACCTTAAGCTGTAAAGTGACCTCGGTAGATGCCATCACCGACACCGTATATCGCGTCCGTTTAGTGCCAGAAGCGCCATTCTCTTTCCGCGCGGTCAGTACCTGATGGTTGTGATGGATGAGCGTGATAAGCGTCCTTTCTCTATGGCCTCAACGCCAGCGGAGCAGGAATTTATTGAGCTTCATATTGGTGCGTCAGAGCTTAACCTGTATGCGATGGCGGTGATGGATCGGATCCTGAAGGAACGTGAAATCGTGGTGGATATTCCGCACGGCGATGCGTGGTTGCGCGATGATGAAGACCGTCCGCTGATCCTGATCGCTGGCGGTACGGGCTTCTCTTATGTGCGCTCTATTCTGTTGACCGCCCTGGCGCGTAACCCGGACCGTGACATCACTATTTACTGGGGTGGCCGCGAAGAGAAACATCTGTACGACCTGTCCGAGCTGGAAGCGCTGAGCGTAACCCATCCTAACCTGCGCATTGAGCCGGTGGTTGAGCAGCCGGAAGAGGGCTGGCGTGGTCGCAGCGGGACGGTGCTGACGGCGGTGCTGCAGGATCATGGCACGCTGGCAGGGCACGATATCTATATCGCTGGCCGTTTTGAGATGGCGAAAATTGCCCGCGACCTGTTCTGCAACGAACGTGACGCGCGTGAAGACCGCCTGTTTGGCGATGCGTTTGCCTTCATTTAAATAAAAAACCCGCCCCTGACAGGCGGGAAGAACGGCAACTAAACTGTCTCTCTTCGCCAATGACGCCATAACTGCGTTGGCTGCGCTCGTTCACCCGAATCACTTACTTGAGTAAGCTCATCGGGATTCGCTCGCTTGCCGCCTTGTTCTGACGCCATTGGCTTTGAGATACTTTTCCTGATTTACACTCTTTCAAACACCGTCGCGATACCCTGACCCAGCCCGATACACATCGTTGCCAGACCAAACTGGGCATCTTTGCGTTCCATCAGATTGATAAGCGTTGTGCTGATACGCGCTCCGGAGCAGCCCAGCGGGTGACCGAGGGCGATCGCGCCGCCGTTGAGGTTAATCTTCTCGTCGATCTGCTCCATTAACCCCAGATCTTTAATGCACGGCAGGATCTGCGCGGCGAACGCTTCGTTCATTTCAAACAGGTCGATGTCGCTGGCGGTTAATCCCGCTTTTTTCAGCGCCAGCTTCGAGGCCGGAACCGGGCCGTAACCCATGATTGAAGGATCGCAGCCCACGACCGCCATCGAACGTACCCGAGCGCGAGGGGTTAAGCCCAGCTCGCGGGCGCGGCTTTCGCTCATCACCAGCATCGCGGCGGCACCGTCTGACAGCGCCGATGAAGTACCTGCCGTTACCGTACCGGTGACCGGATCAAACGCCGGGCGCAGAGTAGAAAGCGCTTCTACGGTGGTTTCCGGGCGGATGACTTCGTCGTAGCTGAACTGCTTCAGTACGCCGTCTGCGTCGTGACCGCCGGTCGGGATGATCTCATTCTTAAAGGCGCCGGACTGCGTCGCCGCCCATGCGCGAGCGTGAGAGCGCGCGGCAAAGGCATCCTGCATTTCACGGCTGATGCCGTGCAGACGAGAGAGCATCTCGGCGGTCAGACCCATCATCCCCGCGGCTTTCGCCACGTTACGGCTCATGCCTGGGTGGAAATCGACCCCGTGGCTCATCGGCACGTGGCCCATGTGCTCAACGCCGCCCACCAGGCAGGCCTGCGCATCGCCGGTCATGATCATGCGCGCCGCGTCGTGCAGCGCCTGCATTGATGAACCGCACAGGCGGTTCACGGTGACGGCCGGAACCGAATGTGGGATCTCCGCCAGCAGCGACGCGTTACGGGCGATGTTGAAACCTTGCTCCAGGGTCTGCTGCACGCAGCCCCAGTAGATATCGTCCAGCGCAGCAGGATCCAGCGCCGGGTTACGCGCCAGCAGGCTACGCATCAGATGCGCGGAGAGATCTTCCGCACGCACGTTACGGAATGCACCGCCTTTTGAACGGCCCATCGGGGTGCGAATCGCATCAACAATGACAACCTTTTCCATTGTGACTCCTTAAGCCGTTTTCAGCTCGCCAACCGGACGGGCTGGCTCAACTGCTGGGTAGTAGGGTTCGTTATGGCGCGCTTTGTTACGCAGCCCTTCCGGCACCTCATAAAGCGGGCCGAGGTGCTGATACTGCTGAGCCATATCGAGATAGCGGGCGCTGCCGAGCGTGTCCAGCCAGCGGAACGCGCCGCCGTGGAACGGAGGGAAGCCCAGGCCGTATACCAGCGCCATATCGGCTTCTGCCGGGCTGGCGATGATGCCTTCTTCCAGGCAACGCACCACTTCGTTGACCATCGGGATCATCATCCGGGCGATGATTTCATCGTCGGAGAAGTCGCGTTTCGGCTGACTGACTTCAGCCAGCAGGCCATCCACCGCGGCATCTTCTTCTTTCTTCGGTTTGCCTTTGCTGTCTTCTTTATAGCGCCAGAAGCCCAGGCCGTTTTTCTGGCCGAAGCGGTTGGCGTCAAACAGTGCGTCAATGGCGTCGCGATAATCTTTCTGCATACGCTGCGGGAAGCCTGCCGCCATCACCGCCTGAGCGTGGTGGGCGGTATCAATGCCGACCACGTCCAGCAGATACGCCGGGCCCATCGGCCAGCCGAACTGTTTTTCCATCACTTTGTCGATTTTGCGGAAGTCCGCACCGTCGCGCAGCAGCTGGCTGAAGCCTGCGAAGTAAGGGAACAGCACGCGGTTGACGAAGAAGCCCGGGCAGTCGTTAACGACGATCGGTGTTTTACCCATCTTGCTTGCCCACGCCACCACTTTAGCAATGGTTTCGTCAGAGGTTTTTTCCCCGCGGATCACTTCGACCAGCGGCATACGGTGTACCGGGTTGAAGAAGTGCATCCCGCAGAAGTTTTCCGGACGCTTCAGCACGCTCGCCAGTTCGCTGATTGGAATGGTGGAGGTGTTAGAGGCCAGCACGGTCTCAGGACGAACCTTGTCTTCCGTTTCTGCCAGCACCGCTTTTTTGACTTTCGGGTTCTCGACGACGGCTTCGACTACTACGTCCACGCGGTCGAAACCGCTGTATTCCAGCACGGGCTGAATGGTGGAGATCACGCCTGCAAGCTTCAGCCCGTCAATTTTTCCGCGCTCCAGCTGTTTATTCAGCAGCTTGGCCACTTCGGTCATGCCCAGCGTCAGGGATTTCTCGCTGATGTCTTTCATCACTACCGGCACGCCTTTCCAGGCGGACTGGTAAGCGATGCCGCCACCCATAATGCCGGCGCCGAGTACCGCCGCATGTTTTGGCGTCTCAACGTTTTTGGTCAGCTGCTTGGCTTTACCCTTCACGAACTGATCGTTGAGGAAGATACCGACCAGCGCGCGGGCTTCATTGGTGTGCGCCAGCGGGACAAAGCTCTTATTTTCGAGCTTCAGCGCTTCATCGCGTCCGAGACGGGCAGCCGCTTCAATGGTTTTCACCGCCGTGATCGGTGCCGGGTAGTGTTTACCCGCCGTCTGCATCACCATGCCTTTGGCGATGGTGAAGCTCATGGTGGCTTCAATTTTGCTGAGTTTTAACGGCTCCAGCTTCGGCTGGCGTTTGGCTTTCCAGTCGAGATCGCCGTTTATGGCCTGACGCAGAATGGCGAGTGCACCTTCAACCAGTTTCTCTGGCTTCACGACGCCGTCGACCAGGCCGATTTTCTGAGCCTGTTCTGCGCCGACGTCTTTACCTGCGGCAATGATCTCAAGGGCGCTGTCGGCACCCAGCATGCGCGGCATACGCACGGAGCCGCCAAAGCCCGGCATGATGCCCAGCTTGGTTTCCGGCAGGCCGATGCGCAGGTCCGGCGTCGCCAGACGGTAGTCGGTCGCGAGTACACATTCGCAGCCGCCGCCCAGCGCGTAGCCGTTAACGGCGGAAATGGTCGGGACAGGCAGATCTTCCAGACGATTAAAGACGCTGTTGGCAAAGTGCAGCCACTGGCTCAGCTGTTCTTCCGGGACCAGGAACAGCGAAAGGAACTCGGTGATATCGGCACCGACAATAAAGGCCACTTTGTTCGAACGCAGCAGCAGCCCTTTTAATTCAGGTTGTTTTTCAAGAACATCCAGCGCCTGGCCAAGACTGGCCACCGTCGCGGTATCAAGCTTGTTCACTGAGCCGGGAGCATCGAACACCAGTTCGGCAATGCCATCTTCCAGCCAGTTGAGGTACAGGGTGTCGCCTTTGTAGAGCATGTCAGTCTCCTGAATCCAGCAATTGGATCTGGTCATACCAGATGAAACGGAGTGTGGGATTTGTGTTAATAAAATGCAAATTACTCATTAAGAAAATGCTGCATTGATCACGGTCAGTGGAAATCACGCAGCCGGAGTGAGGTGTGCTAAGATGCGATGACTTGAGGTCAAAAAAACGAAAGGAAGAATGATGGACTCACTGGCTTCGCTTTATAAAAATCATATCGTTACCCTACAGGAACGTACCCGCGATGTACTGGCCCGCTTTAAGCTGGATGCGCTGCTGATCCACTCCGGCGAGCTGATGAATACCTTTCTGGATGACCACGCTTATCCGTTTAAGGTGAACCCGCAGTTCAAAGCCTGGGTGCCGGTGACTCAGGTTCCAAATTGCTGGCTGCTGGTAGACGGCGTGAACAAGCCGAAACTGTGGTTCTACCTGCCGGTCGATTACTGGCACAACGTAGAACCGCTGCCGACCTCTTTCTGGACGGAAGAGATTGATGTGATTGCACTGCCGAAAGCGGACGGCATTGGCAGCCAGCTGCCTGCCGCGCGAGGCAACATCGGCTACATTGGCCCTGTTCCGGAGCGCGCGCTGGGTCTGGATATTCCGGCAGACAAACTCAATCCGAAAGGGGTGCTGGATTACCTGCACTATTACCGCGCATATAAAACCGACTACGAACTTTACTGCATGCGTGAAGCGCAAAAAACGGCGGTGAATGGCCACCGTGCCGCGCACGAAGCGTTCCAGTCGGGGATGAGCGAGTTCGACATCAATCAGGCCTATCTGACCGCGACGGGCCACCGTGATACCGACGTGCCGTACAGCAATATCGTCGCGCTGAACGAGCACGCGTCCGTGCTTCACTACACCAAACTGGATCATCATGTTCCGTCGGAAATGCGCAGCTTCCTGCTGGACGCAGGGGCAGAGTATAACGGCTATGCGGCCGACCTGACCCGTACCTGGGCGGCGAATGCGGATACCGATTTCGCGCAGCTGATTAAAGACGTGAACGATGAACAGCTGGCGCTGATTGGCACCATGAAGGCGGGAACCAGCTATGTGGATTACCACATCCAGTTCCATCAGCGCATCGCAAAACTGCTGCGTAAACATCAGATTGTGAAAGACATGAGCGAAGAGGCGATGGTCGAGAACGATCTAACCGGGCCATTCATGCCGCACGGTATCGGCCACCCGCTGGGCCTGCAGGTTCACGACGTTGCGGGCTTTATGCAGGATGACACCGGGACGCACCTGGCGGCACCGTCTAAATATCCTTACCTGCGCTGCACCCGTATTCTGGAGCCGCGTATGGTGCTGACGATTGAACCAGGGATCTACTTTATCGAATCCCTGCTGGTGCCGTGGCGTGAAGGCCAGTTCAGCAAACACTTCAACTGGGAAAAAATTGACGCGCTGAAGCCGTTTGGCGGTATTCGCATCGAAGATAACGTGGTGGTTCACGAAAACGGTATCGAGAATATGACGCGAGACCTGAAGCTGGCCTGATGGAAAGCTGGCTGATACCGGCTGAACCGGTCACCTTTGTTGAGGAAATCAAGAAAAGCCGCTTTATTACGCTGCTGGCGCATACCGACGGCGTAGAGGCGGCAAAGGCGTTTGTCGAGTCCGTTCGGGCTGAGCATCCTGACGCGCGTCACCACTGTGTGGCGTGGGTGGCAGGGCCGCCTGATGATTCGCAACAGCTGGGGTTTTCCGACGACGGTGAACCGGCGGGCACGGCCGGTAAACCCATGCTTTCGCAGCTGATGGGCAGCGGCGTGGGTGAAATTACCGCCGTGGTGGTGCGCTACTACGGCGGCATCCTGTTAGGCACGGGTGGGCTGGTAAAAGCCTATGGCGGCGGAGTTCAGCAGGCACTGAATATGCTCACAACTATCCGCAAAACGCCGCTCACCGAATATACTTTGTTGTGCGATTACGCTCAGCTATCGGGCATTGAAACGCTGCTCAAACAGTTTAACGGCGTCATCGTGCACAGTGAATATCAGGCAATGGTGCAATTACGCGTGGCGCTTCCGCAGGCGGAGCTGGCTGCTTTTTCAGCAAAATTGGCTGATTTTAGTCGTGGTTCGTTGCAATTGCTGCCGATTGAAGAATAATCCCCACCTCACTTTTTGAATACCAAAGGAAGCGGCAGAGATGCATTTTCGTGCCATAACCCGAATCGTTGGACTGCTGGTCATACTCTTTTCCGGGACGATGATTCTCCCGGGACTGGTGGCGCTTATCTACCGGGACGGCGCGGGGCGGGCATTTACCCAGACCTTCTTTGTCGCGCTGGCGATCGGCTCGCTGCTGTGGTGGCCAAACCGTCGTCAGAAAGGTGAACTGAAATCTCGCGAAGGATTTCTGATTGTGGTCCTGTTCTGGACGGTGCTGGGGAGCGTCGGTTCGCTGCCCTTCATCTTCTCTGAACAGCCTAACCTGAGCATTACGGATGCCTTTTTTGAATCGTTCTCCGGTTTAACAACCACCGGGGCGACGACGCTGGTGGGTCTGGATTCTCTCCCGCACGCCATTCTCTTTTATCGCCAGATGCTGCAGTGGTTCGGGGGGATGGGGATCATCGTCCTGGCGGTGGCTATTCTCCCTATTCTGGGCGTTGGCGGCATGCAGCTCTATCGCGCTGAAATGCCCGGGCCGCTGAAAGATAACAAAATGCGCCCGCGTATTGCCGAGACGGCGAAAACCCTCTGGCTTATCTATGTATTACTGACGGTGGCCTGTGCGCTGGCTCTATGGTTTGCCGGGATGCCCGCTTTCGACGCCATCGGACACAGCTTTGCGACGATCGCTATCGGCGGGTTCTCCACCCACGATGCCAGCGTCGGCTACTTCGACAGCCCAACGATTAACACGATTATTGCCATTTTCCTGCTGATTTCAGGCTGTAACTACGGTCTGCACTTCTCTTTACTGAGCGGGCGCAGCCTGAAGGTGTACTGGCGTGACCCAGAGTTCCGCATGTTTATTGGCGTCCAGCTTACGCTGGTGATCATCTGTACCCTGGTGCTGTGGTTCCATGATGTCTACAACTCCGCGCTGACCACGCTAAATCAGGCGTTCTTCCAGGTGGTATCGATGGCGACGACCGCCGGGTTTACCACCGACAGCATCGCGCGCTGGCCGCTGTTCCTGCCGGTGCTGCTTTTATGCTCGGCATTTATCGGGGGCTGTGCGGGTTCTACGGGCGGTGGCCTGAAGGTAATTCGTATTCTGCTGCTGTTTAAGCAGGGCAACCGTGAGCTGAAGCGCCTGGTCCACCCGAACGCGGTTTACAGCATTAAGCTGGGAAACCGCGCGCTGCCGGAACGTATCCTCGAAGCGGTGTGGGGATTCTTCTCGGCGTATGCGCTGGTCTTTATCGTCAGTATGCTGGCGATTATCGCGACGGGGGTGGATGATTTCTCCGCCTTTGCGTCCGTCGTAGCAACATTGAATAACCTCGGGCCCGGCCTGGGCGTTGTGGCGGATAACTTTGCCAGCATGAACCCGGTCGCGAAATGGATCCTCATCGCCAATATGCTGTTTGGTCGTCTTGAGGTCTTTACGCTGCTGGTGCTGTTCACCCCTACATTCTGGCGCGAGTAAGGAGCCGTTGATGAAAACACTGATTCTGTTCTCTACGCGAGACGGGCAAACGCGCGAGATTGCCGCGTATCTGGCATCGGAATTAAAAGAGCTGGGTATTTACTCGGATGTGGTGAACCTGAACCGTGCGGAGCAGATTGCCTGGCAGGAGTACGATCGCGTGGTAATTGGCGCGTCAATTCGTTACGGGCATTTCCATCCGGCGCTGGATCGCTTTGTGAAAAAGCACACGGCGGTGCTCAACAAATTGCCTGGTGCGTTTTACTCGGTCAACCTGGTCGCACGTAAAGCCGAGAAGCGTACGCCGCAGACCAACAGCTACACGCGCAAGTTTTTACTCAGCTCGCCGTGGCAGCCTGACCTGTGCGCCGTCTTTGCCGGCGCGCTGCGTTACCCTCGCTACCGCTGGTATGACCGCTTTATGATCCGCCTGATTATGAAGATGACGGGGGGTGAAACCGATACGCGTAAAGAAGTGGTTTATACCGACTGGTCGCAGGTGGCCAGTTTTGCGCGGGAAATCGCACATTTAACGGGCGATTCGCGACATAAATAAGCGTTAAGTTTGAAAAGTGAGCGAACGAAAAGTTTTTTGTATTTTATGCTTGTCACGTCGGAATAACTCCCTATAATGCGCCTCCACTGACACGGAACAACGGCACACACGCCGCCGGGTCAGCAGAGAAAAGCGAAATTAATCACTTGACTCTGAAGCGGGAAAGCGTAATATGCACACCCCGCGCCGCTGCGAAAAGCGAAGCGGCACTGCTCTTTAACAATTTATCAGACAATCTGTGTGGGCACTCAAAGTGACATGGATTCTTAATGTCTTCGGACAATAAATGAATACCAAGTCTCTGAGTGAACATACGTAATTCATTACGAAGTTTAATTCACGAGCATCAAACTTAAATTGAAGAGTTTGATCATGGCTCAGATTGAACGCTGGCGG
>NZ_JBVODQ010000016.1:0-70669 GCF_055666685.1 Enterobacter sp. E14S
CGTCGGTTCAAATCCGGCCCCCGCAACCAATTAAAATTTGATGAAGTATCTTCTACGACTGTAGAAAGACGGACGCGGGGTGGAGCAGCCTGGTAGCTCGTCGGGCTCATAACCCGAAGGTCGTCGGTTCAAATCCGGCCCCCGCAACCAACACTTCTAAAACAATAAACACCCTTAAGGGTGTTTTTTTGTATCTGTCGTTTGTGAATTTGCCGGGCGTTTACCCGGCTGAAAGTGTTATCCGCGTCGCGCCAGCGTCGCCCCGTCAGAGAAATACGCCCGTATCCCCGCCAGAATCGACTCCGCAACCTCCTGCTGGAATTTTGCCGTCTTGAGCTTACGCTCCTCTTCGACGTTACTGATAAACGCGGTTTCGACCAGGATGGACGGGATATCCGGTGCCTTGAGTACCGCAAACCCGGCCTGTTCAACGCTGTTTTTATGCAGCTTATTGATGTTCCCCAGCTTGCCCAGCACCGCTTTACCAAACTTCAGGCTGTCGTTAATGGTCAGCGACTGCACCATATCGAACATGGTGTGGTCGACGTAGCGGTCGCCGCTTTTGCTCACGCCACCAATCAGGTCAGAGGCGTTCTGGGAGTCCGCCAGGAATCTTGCTGCGGTACTGGTCGCGCCTTTGGTTGAGAGCGCGAACACCGACGAGCCGCTTGGCTGGCGGCTGGTAAAGGCATCCGCATGGATCGACACGAACAAATCGGCGCGCTGCTTCTGCGCTTTCGCCACCCGGACCTTCAGCGGAATAAAAATATCTTCATTGCGCGTCATATAGGCGCGCATATTGCCTTCTTTATCAATCAACGCCTTCAGGCGGCGGGCAATTTGCAGCACCACGTCTTTTTCACGCGTGCGGTATTTCCCCACCGCGCCGGAGTCTTCGCCGCCGTGGCCGGGATCGAGCATGATCACAATCGGACGATCGCGCCCTGCTTTTCCGGGCTGCGGGCCACTTTGCGCAGGCGGCACCTGACGCTGAAGATCGCCCTTGTTGTAGTCCTCCAGCAGAGCGAGAAGCGGATCCTGGATATCCGTTGCGTTGGCCGGGTAGAGATCCATCACCAGGCGCTCTTTAAACGTCGCGACGGGCGCCAGGGCGAACAGCTGCGGCTTAACGTTCTGTTTAAGCTCAAACACCATGCGCACGGTTTGCGGATCAAACTGCCCGACGCGAGCCGATTTAATAAACGGATCGTCACCGCGGATCTGCGCCGCCATCCCTTTCAGCACGGAGTTGAGGTTAACGCCTTCGAGATCCACCACCACGCGTTCCGGGTTGCTGAGGGCGAATTGCTTATATTTCAGCACGCGATTGGATTCAACCGTCACGCGCGTATAGGTCGACGACGGCCAGACGCGCACCGCCACCACCTGACTCGTGGCGGCAAGACCGACCTGACTGACGCTAAGCAACCACATTGCCCCGGCCCCTTTTAACAAACGGCGGCGGCTTATTGCTGAATTGGATCCCGACATGCTTCTCCCGAGCAAGAACACTGACTGATATACAAAATGTCCAAATTGACCGAAAACTTTAACGAATGACGCATAAACTGTCATCTATAAAGGGTAAACAATCATACGCTAACGCACGGATTACTTACCAATTTCTGTGGGTCGCGGAAAATTTGCGCTTGCACACGCGGCCACAATCGAATAAAAATACAGAAATTACGAATAAACATTCATTAAGGGTTGTGCCATGGTGAAGGAACGTAGAACCGAACTGGTCCAGGGATTCCGCCATTCTGTTCCCTATATCAATGCCCATCGGGGAAAAACGTTTGTCATCATGCTTGGTGGCGAAGCCATTGAGCATGAAAATTTTTCCAGCATCGTCAATGACATTGGCCTGCTGCACAGCCTCGGGATCCGCCTGGTGGTGGTGTATGGCGCGCGTCCGCAGATCGACGCCAACCTGGCCGCTCACCACCACGAGCCGATTTACCACAAGCACACCCGCGTCACCGATGCCAAAACCCTGGAGCTGGTGAAACAGGCGGCGGGTCTGCTGCAGCTGGATATTACCGCGCGTCTCTCCATGAGCCTGAACAATACGCCGCTGCAGGGGGCGCATATCAACGTCGTGAGCGGCAACTTTATCATTGCCCAGCCGCTCGGCGTGGACGATGGCGTGGATTACTGCCACAGCGGCCGTATCCGTCGTATTGATGAGGAAGCTATTCACCGCCAGCTGGACAGCGGTGCCATCGTGCTGATGGGCCCGGTCGCCGTTTCCGTGACCGGCGAAAGCTTTAACCTGACGTCCGAAGAGATTGCCACGCAGCTGGCGATCAAGCTGAAGGCGGAAAAAATGATTGGGTTCTGCTCCTCCCAGGGCGTCGTGGACGCTGAAGGAACAATCGTACCGGAACTCTTCCCGAATGAAGCCCAGGCCCGCGTTGAAGCGCTGGAATCCGAAGGCGATTACCACTCCGGCACCGTCCGCTTCCTGCGTGGCGCCGTGAAGGCCTGCCGCAGCGGCGTGCGCCGCAGCCACCTGATCAGCTATCAGGAAGACGGGGCCCTGCTCCAGGAGCTGTTCTCCCGCGACGGTATCGGTACACAGATTGTGATGGAGAGTGCGGAGCAGATCCGCCGAGCCACCATCAATGACATCGGCGGCATTCTGGAGCTCATCCGCCCGCTGGAACAGCAGGGTATTCTGGTGCGTCGCTCACGCGAACAGCTGGAGATGGAGATCGACAAATTCACCATTATTCAGCGCGATAACCTGACCATTGCCTGCGCCGCGCTCTATCCGTTCCCGGAAGAGAAGATCGGTGAAATGGCCTGCGTGGCGGTGCATCCTGATTACCGTAGCTCTTCACGCGGCGAAATGCTGCTTGAACGCGTGGCGGCACAGGCGCGCCAGATGGGGCTGAGCAAGCTGTTCGTCCTGACGACGCGCAGTATTCACTGGTTCCAGGAGCGCGGATTCACGCCGGTGGATATCGATTCTCTGCCGGAAACGAAGAAAGAGATGTACAACTATCAGCGTCGTTCAAAGGTGCTGATGGCTGACCTGGGATAATACAACGCTTGCCGGGTCGCGCTGTTCGTACCCGGCCTGGATGTCTGGCGTTGTTCAGAGTGACTCAAATATCGCGCCCAGCCCGCTTCGGCGTTCCGTTCGGGTGGCGATCGCCTGCACCAGCACCCGCTCATCGGTATAGAGCGAAAGACGCTGACGCGCTCGCGTAATGGCAGTATAGATCAGCTCGCGGGTAACGACGGGTGAAAGCTGCGTGGGCAGGATCAGCGCCGCATGGTTAAACTCGGAGCCCTGGGATTTATGCACCGTCATCGCCCAGGCGGTTTCATGCTCGGGCAAACGGCTGGGCTGGAAGGACTTCACGCTCCCGTCCGGCATCTGGAACCAGACTCGCAGGCCCTGACCGCAGTCGAGCGCAATTCCGATATCCCCGTTAAACAACCCCAGCGCGCTGTCGTTGCGGGAGATCATCACCGGTCGCCCTTCATACCAGCGCGAGTGCGAGGTACGGTTAATTTTGCGTTTTTGCGCCAACAGCTGTTCCAGCCTGTCGTTCAACCCCCGGACGCCAAAAGGGCCTTCCCTCAGCGCACAGAGCAGCTGGTATTCGCCAAACGCGGCAATGACCTGCTCCGGCGTACTTTGCTGTTGTACGCCCGTCAGAAAGTGCTGGTACCCCTGCAGGGCGTCGTCCAGCATCGCCTGATACTCTTCCCCGCTTTGCAGCGATTTTTTCTCAATATCCGTAAAGGTACCGTCAAATACCGCTGTGGTGGTGCGCCGGTCGCCCCGGTTCACCGCCGCCGCAAGCTGGCCGATGCCGGAGTCGCTGCCGAAACGGTAGCTTTTTTGCAGCAGACACAGGCTGTCGCGCAGCGCCCCTGCAAGCGAATGGTTTTCAGACGTGAGCGAACATCCGGTGAGACGGGCCAGCTCCTGAGCGCGTTCCGCGGTATATCCCAGGCTGGCATAGGTACAGATATCCCCCAATACGGCCCCGGCCTCAACGGAGGCAAGCTGGTCGCGATCGCCGAGGAAAATGACGCGCGCGTGAGGCGGGAGCGCATCGATCAAACGCGACATCATCGTCAGGTCAATCATCGACGCTTCATCCACGACCAGCACGTCAAGGTGCAGTGGGTTACCGGCATGATAGCGCAGACGCTGGCTACCCGGCTGTGCGCCAAGCAAACGGTGCAGCGTGCTCGCCTCATTGGGGAAAAGCGCAAGCTGATCCCCGGTTAGCGGCAGTTTTTGCAGCGCGCCGCCCAACGATTCCGTCAGACGTGCAGCAGCTTTACCGGTGGGGGCCGCCAGGCGAATACGGCACTTTTGCTCACCCGATAACTGAATCAGCGCGGCAAGCAGTTTTGCCACAGTGGTCGTTTTCCCTGTACCCGGGCCGCCAGAAATCACCGAGATCCGTCGCGTTAAGGCCACGGCTGCCGCCACTTTTTGCCAGTCTGTCGCGTCGTCAGAGGTAAACAGCGTATCCAGCGTTTGCCGGAGCTGCGCTTCATCACAGGGAAGCGGGGCGTTGGTCTCGCTGAAGAAGCGCGCTACCGTCAGTTCGTTACGCCACAGCCGGTTAAGATACAAACGCTCGCCGACAAGGATCATCGGCGTCCCGGTATCGGCTCCGCTCACGGCAGGCGAGCCGAGTAATATCCCCTGCCAGTCCACTTCGTCACCCAGCAGCGCGAAACACGCCTGTAAAGCCGGAGGCATTTTCTCATCCACCGCCAGACGCGACAGCGGCAGACATACGTGCCCTTCCCCCGCGTCTTTGCTCAGAATGGCGGCGGCCAGCATGACGGCAGGCTCCTCGCCAGCCACCATCATGGCGAACTGCACATCCAGGTGACGCAGTAATCGTTGTTCAACAGCGTCCAGCAGTAGCGCCTGCATCGTCATGCCACCTCCTCCGTGCTTGCAGCAAACAGGTTATCCATTTTTTCAATCAGTTCCGCAGCCGGACGCGTGCTAAAGACGCCGGAACGCGGGTCGTTAGCATCCACTCCGCGCAGGAACAGGTAAATGACGCCACCAAAATGATCTTCGTAGCGGTAATCGGCCATGCGATGGCGCAGGTAACGGTGCAGCGCAAGGGTGTAAAGCTGGTACTGCAGATCGTAGCGATGCATTTGCATGGCAGAGGCCATCGCGTCCTGGGTGTAGGCTTCGCTGCTTTCACCCAGCCAGTTTGATTTGTAATCCAGCAGGTAGTAGCGCCCTTCGTGGCGGAAAACCAGGTCGATAAAGCCTTTGAGCATCCCCTGCACCTGGCGGAAGTTCAGCGGCGGGCACCCGGCGGATAACGGATCGTACTCGCAGATCAGCGCATCAAGCGCCTCGGCCCTGAGCGGGCTGGCGATGGGGAGATAAAACTCCATCTCCACCTGCTTATCTTTGGCAGTCAACTGGTTCAGCGAGATCCCCCGCGTCGTGAGCGGCGCGTGCAGTACCGCGCGGATCCAGTCGGTGAGAACCGGCTGCCACTGCGCGTCGTAGCCGCCACTCTGTAACATCTTCAGCACCCACTCTTCGGATACCGGCTGGGTAAAATCCAGCTCTTCAAACAGGCTGTGCAAAAACGTGCCCGGCGAGGCGCCGCGCGGGAACTGGTGCGGCGTGAGCACCGGCTCAGCGGGTACGCTACCGGCTCCTGCGGCATCCACGTCCAGTTTTGGCATCAGATCCTGCGCAATACTCTGCCCGTGCTGCTGCAAACCGGAGTAGCTGGTGACGCGCCAGTCGTCGGCAATGGTACGCACAACCTGGCGGGCATGGAGCTCTGACTCACGCAGCTCCGGCATCTGCCAGCGGCTGTTGTCGGGCTGCGACGGAATATGCAGGGCAACATGCTCCGTGCAAAGCGATTCGATGCACTGGCGCAGGCCCGCCGCGTCTTTGGGTTCGCCGTGCTGAATAAGCCGCCCCAGCGCGCTCAGATGAAAATCACTCTCACCGCTCTTTTCGCCACGGCGACGGAACAGAGGCGCAACGCCCAGGCTGCAGTGCCAGACCGAACGGGTCAGCGCCACGTAAAGCAGGCGCAGGTCTTCCGCCAGACGCTCGGCTTCGGCCAGCTCAACGCTGGACTCCGCGTTGCTGAGATCGAGCACCGCCTCAAAAGACTCGCGATCGTGGTAAAAGGCCTGATCCTGCACGCGATAATTGGCGATAAACGGCAGCCAGACCAGCGGATATTCCAGGCCTTTCGACTTGTGGATGGTGACGATCTGCACCAGATGTTTATCACTCTCAAGGCGCATCTGCTGGCTGGACGAATTGCTGTTCGGATCGGCAATCTGCTGCGCCAGCCAGCGTACCAGAGCGTGTTCGCTCTCCAGCTGCGTACCGGCTTCCTGCAACAGTTCGCTGATATGTAAAATATCGGTCAAACGGCGCTCGCCGCCTGCTGTCGCCAGCATATTCTCCGCAATGTGGCGCTGCGCCATGAGCTCGCGCACCATCGCCATGACTCCACGCTTCTGCCATTTTTCGCGGTAGCGAACAAACTCTTCTACGACAGAATCCCACGCGGCTTCATCATTGTTGAGCGCATCAATATCCCGCGCGTTCAGCCCGAGCATCGCGCTCGCCAGTGCGCTACGCAACGTGCTTTCCCGCTCCGGGGCCAGCACGGCCTGCAGCAGCCATAGCATCTCCTGCGCTTCCAGCGTTTCAAAGACGCTATCGCGGTTCGAGAGATAGACGGAGGGAATATTCAGTAACGTCAGGGCATCGCGGATGAGCGCGGCTTCCTGACGGCTGCGCACCAGCACCGTGATATCGGATGCCTTTACCGGGGCAGGTTTATCCCCCTTCCACAGCAGCGCTTTACCGTGCGCGCCCGCGCTGAGCCAGTCGCGGATTTGTGCGGCACAGTGCTGGGCCATGGCATTTTGATAGTCGGCAACGCCGCAGCCTTCCCCGTCCAGCAGCCAGAAGTTCATGGCAGGTTGCGTCTCGCCGTTGAACTCAAAGCGCAACGAGGCATTTTTCTCGGCGAACTTTACCGGCTGAAACGGGATCTCCCGGAACATAAACGCCGTATCCATGCGGCTGAAGAGCGCGTTGACGCTTTCCACCATGCCGGGAGAGGAGCGCCAGTTAGTATCAAGCGTGTAGTGCGCATCAACTTCGCTACGGGCTTTCATGTAGGTGAAAATATCCGCACCGCGGAAGGCATAAATGGCCTGTTTCGGATCGCCGATTAACAACAGCGCAGTGCCGGGCTGCTGGCGCCAGATACGGCGGAAAATGCGGTATTGCTGAGGGTCGGTATCCTGAAATTCGTCAATCATCGCCACCGGGAAGCGGGTGCGGATCGCGGCGGCAAGCGCTTCGCCATTTTCACTGCACAGCGCCGCATCGAGGCGGCTCAGCATATCGTCAAACCCCAGCTCACCCCGGCGGCGTTTCTCACGCGCGACGGCGTCGCGAATTTCCGTCATGGCGCGGGTAATCATCAGATCGTTGAGCGTTAAGGGCTCAGCCAGCAGGGTTTCAATCGCCACAAACAGAGGATGCTCAGGCACAATGCCGTCGGCTTTGGTCCGCTCAGCCAGGAAACGTTGGGAGAATTTCTCCAGCGCATCCGGGAGCTGGTAGCCTCGCGTCTCTTCCTGCGCCCAGGCGCTGATCTTGTCGATCCATTTCCCCTGGTTGCCACGGTTAAACTTGCGTCGGTCAATCCCGGAATTTTCGATGATTGCGTCAATCTCGCCAACGGACTCAATCCATTTTTGCTTGATGTCGGTAATTTGCGCGATGATTTTTTCATGCCGTGAGGCCAGGGTTTCATCCGCTGGCGGCGGGGATTTGATGACAGGTGCTTCACCCTGCAGATAACGATCGATAGCGCGCAGCAGCGCCTCCGGGCCCTTCCACAGCGCATGTACCGCTTCGGCGATATCGCGCTGTAACGGGTAGCAGTGGCGACGCCAGAAATCCGCGCAGGCCTGATAGCGAAGCACGGATTCATCTTCAATGAGCTGCTGTTCAAACAGCATTCCGGATTCAAATGCATTCAGGCTCAGCATACGCTGGCAAAAACCGTGAATGGTGAAGACGGACGCTTCGTCCATCTGCCGTTCAGCGAGTAACAGCCACTGGGCTGCCTGTTGCTTATCGGCAATCTCTTCCAGAAGGCTCGCGTAGAGAGGGTTATCCGTGCTCTGACGCAGACAGGCGATGCGCAGCTCGTGGATATTGCTGCGAATACGGCCCCGCAACTCAGCGGTGGCAGCCTCGGTGAAGGTGACCACCAGCAGCTCTTCTACGCTCAAAGGGCGTGGAAAAGCGGCGTTGCCGCCAAGCCCCAGCAGCAGACGCAGGTACAGGGCGGCAATGGTGAAGGTTTTTCCCGTTCCCGCTGAGGCTTCAATCAATCGTTCACCCTGCAGAGGTAAACGTAAGGGATCAAGGGACTCAGCGGTATCGGTCATTCTTTCTTACTCCAGGGCATAGATTGCTGCAGCGCGCTGACGCTCTTCCAGACTTTCCAGCCTTTCGGGTTCACGTACTCCGTTTTCCCGTTCTGGCTACCGGAAACCTGAGACAGGATGGTGATTCCCTGCGGCTTAATGACCGCCTGATGGAAGAAGTCGGCAACTTTCTGCGGCGTCAGCTGTTTTATCTCGGCCACTACTTTATCACGCGAATCAAATTTCAGATTACCGCGATCGAAATCTTTGCTCAGCTGCGAGGCTTCTTCACCCAGCGTCTGCGGCGGCTGCATCACCTGTGCGATGACGGCCTGCTGGATCTGCGCAAACTCTTCCGGCTTCATGGCGCGGAGTTTTGCTTCCACCTGCGGGAAGAAGGCCTGGTAACGCTTCCAGAGATACGCCGGCTGTTTATCGCTGCTTTGCAGCAGGAAACCCAGCCCCCACTGTCGGCCTACGTTCATGGAGAAGGCAAACACCGCGTAGCCAAGCTGCTCCTCAGTGCGTAACTGGTTGTAGAACCACGGCTGAATAATTTGCCCCAGTACGGCACTCTGCGCTGAGCTTGCGAATTCATCATAGCCCGTTGGCACAAATACCGCGGCCAGCGCGGAATCCGTGCTGTTACCCGCCTTTTCAAAAATCACATTCTGTTTTTTCTCAACCAGCACGTCCTGGTTGCGGCACCACTCGTCGCCTTTCGAACCGAGCTGAGTGCGTACATTCTCTGCCAGGGTTTTGGCCTGATCCTCACTCATGTTGCCGACGATCAGGAACTCCGGACGCGTGTTGGTTTTCAGCGCATCACGGTAAGCCAGCACGTCTTTTAAGGCGATCGAAGGCAACAGCGCGCGGCGATCCTCTCGCTGGAAATAAGGAACTTGCGACAGCATTTGCGCCGGCATAAGCGCCATATCGTAAGCTTTGCCCTTCTCCGCAGAATCCATCATCTGCGCATACCACGATTTGGCCTGTTCAAGCTGCTCTTCCGTCGGCGTATAGCTGAAATAGCCCTCCAGCAGTGCCTGGAACAGCTGAGGCAAACGCTGGGTATAGCCGTTTGCATTGAGCATCAAACCGTTGTTGGCGTTGGTGGAGAAGCTGATCCCGCCCACCGCCGCCTGGTTGCTGAGCTGATCGAGCGCAATCCCGGCGAGATAGTCATTGAGCGCGAACATCACCTGATTTTTGGCGCTGTTCATCGCTTTCGGGTTACGCAGCACCACGCTGACATCGGCCTTTGGCTCGCTTGCGAAGTAGCGGCTGGGGGTGTACACCACGCGCAGCGTCGGTTCATCAACGATGAGCGCCGGGTGCGGGTAATCTTTAGTCGTTTTGGTCAGCGAGAAGTCATCCGGAATATAGGGGTTCAGCTCCGGCAGCTTCAACGCAATCTCCCCGGCCTTCTTCTGCCAGTCGGCGAAGGTCTGCGCGCTGATTTTGTCCACCTGATAAGGAGCATCGACAAAATACGCCGTCTTGTTATGCGGTTCGTTCGGGCTGATGTACCAGATGCGGGCATTCTCCGGCGTCATCATCGCCAGGCGGGCTTTTACCGCATCGGCATCATAGCGGTCGGCAATATTGACCGCATCGAGGGTGTGTTCCACCGGCACGCGGATCATGGTATCCGCCAGCCACTCAACGTAATCCATATCGCGGGTAATGGACGGGTAACGGAAATCGAGATCCAGCACGTGGGCGAGCTCATCAAAGTAGCGCTTATCGACGCCTTTCTCACGCAGTAAAGAGAGGTAGCTGAAGATCGCCGCCACCACTTCGTCACGGTTTGCCAGGCCCTTGTCGGTCAGGGTGGCGGAGATCGCCAGCACGCCGCTATTGCCGTTCACAACCGGATCGGAGTCGGCGCGAATACCTTCCACCAGCCCCTGTTTTTGCAGCCAGTCAGAAAGCGTACCCGGGCTACGGTTACCTATCAGATAGGTCACCAGCTCATCGGTTTTACTGCGAAACTGTGCGGTGTTGTTATCAATGCGGAATTCCACGCGCAGCACTTTGCGCGGCAGCGCAGGCACGTAGTGGATCACGATGCCCTTTTGCGCGTCCGTGACCACCGGTACGTCTATCTGCGGCAGGTCGATATTTTTATTCGGCACCCGGCCAAACGTTTTAGCCGCCATGCCTGCCAGTTCTGGCAACGGTTTATTGCTGTAGATGACCGCTTTCATCAGGTTGGCGGAGTAGTATTTATCGCGAAACGCGTGCAGGGCATCAAGCACCGGGCTGTTCGGTTTGTCGCTTAACGTCTCAAGGTTACCGCCGGAGAAGCGCGAACCCGGGTGCGCAGGGTTGATGGTTTCGGCGCTGACCTGGGCCATGCGCATACCGTCTCGCGTGCGGGCAAGGGTCAACTCAGCATTGACGGCATTGCGTTCACGGTCGGCATATTTTTTATCCAGCAGGGGGGCGGCGATGGAATCAGCAAGGCGATCGACCGCGCCTTCCAGCGCATCATTTTCGACTTCGAGATAAAAGGCCGTGCGGTACGGTGCCGTACTGGCATTGTGGCTGCCGCCATGCATTTTCAAAAATTCGGACAGGCTATCTGGCTGCGGGTATTTTTTTGACCCCATCAGCGTCATATGTTCCAGATAGTGTGCAAGCCCAGGATGCGCGTCAGGATCTTCCAGCGATCCAACCGGCACCACTAATGCCGAGAGGGACTTCACCGCCTGCGGATCGGAAACCAGCAGCACAGTCATGCCGTTATCAAGACGAATAGCCTGATATTGACGGGTATCTTTTTCGCTTTTACGAATAGTTTCCTGAACGGGTTGCCAACCGGAGTCTGCCTGAGTGACAGGTACCCAGAGGGCGAAAAACAAAACAAACGCTTTAAACAAGGTGCTACCTCTTTATCACGGCTACATCATTAACACATTGCGTGCTGGACACGCCAACATCTCTTTATTGGGTACATCAGTCCGTGATAAGAAGTGCATCATAATTGAACACCCCATGCTGCGCAATTTTTATACAGCGCTCAGGACTGATTAAATTTAAACAACGACAGCAGGTAGCGCTGCGCCTCTTCCGTGATGGCCTCAAAGTACTCTGGCTCAAGCGTTCGCCATAAGCGCTGATACCAGACATCTTCACCTTCGCCCCGCACCATCATGTTACCTTCGTAGGCCTGCATAAATTTACTGCGCGCTTTCTGCAGTGACGCCTCATCCGTTAACATCGCATCATTCTGTGCGTCATAACAGGCTTTTATCCAGGCCCCGCCACTTTCCGGCAGTAACAGGAGCGGTTTATTCATTCCCTGACGGTAGCCCTCAATGTACAAAGACAGATACCGTAACGCCTGCTCAGACTCCATCGGCGGGAAGCGCCATTCGCCCTCTTTGCGCACAAATATCCTACTTTCACCTTTATGACCACCCGCACTGTAGACAAGATGTTCCAGCCAGAGTTGCAAACCCTGTGAAACGCTCAGCATAGAAGGCCGCCAGCGCAGTAGCCCGTCCGGCTGAACCTGAGTTAACCAGCCCGTGAGCTGTACACCATTGCAGTTGAGATCGATTTCAATGCTTTTCCCTGGCTGTCGGCACGCTCTTACACGCTCTGCCAGGGCGGTCATCTCCTGACACTGCGCCTCCCAGACAATTTCCCCGAATGCCCCATAGGGCAGCTGCCCTGCAGCACGGTAGCGGCGATAAAGTTTGTCCGCATCTTCCTCGTCAACCAGCGCATTCAACAGCTGCAGGTTTAACTGGTAGCGCTCCAGCCCTTCCAGCGTAAAAGGCTCTGCATCAGGAATTTCACTCTCTTCAGAACGGAAGTTGACCTGCAATCGCTGCTGGAAGAAGGCGCGCACCGGATGCGCCCAAAACCGCTGAAGATGTTCGAAGGTCAGGGTATCGACAGGGCGCGGGTCAAGCTCCTGAATGAAATCGGTATGCGCACTCCCCTCCTTTTTCGCCGCCGGTAGCCACTCCTGCGCATAGCTCTGGCGCTCGCTGGGCGTGTAGTTCACCGGGTCAAACGGCATGCGGCTGTGGAAACAGGTGATATGGGCTTTCACCCTCTTCTCGCTTTCATCGCAGTTGCGCTCTTCATCCCCCGTCAGATAGTGACTCTGGCCGATATAGTCCACCAGCTCCTGCACCAGAACGGAGGGAAAACGCTCGCTG
This sequence comes from Enterobacter sp. E14S, assembly GCF_055666685.1. Lineage (NCBI taxonomy): Bacteria > Pseudomonadati > Pseudomonadota > Gammaproteobacteria > Enterobacterales > Enterobacteriaceae > Enterobacter > Enterobacter sp. E14S. Next base: position 12,621 of record NZ_JBVODQ010000016.1, read on the forward strand.
TTGTCCTGAATGGAACGGCCGATATAGCTGATATAGAGCTTACTCTGGGCGGAAATGAGCGCCTCAAGGAAGAGGTAGCGGTCATCATCGCGGCGGCTACGGTCGCCCCGCTTTGGATCTGCGCTCATCAAATCGAACCCCAGCGGCGCCAGCGCGCGCGGATAAACGCCGTCGTTCATGCCAAGCAGACAGACCACTTTAAACGGGATAGAACGCATTGGCATCAGGGTGCAGATATTGATGGGGCCTGCCAGGAAACGCTGGCTGATTCGCTCCTGGTCAAGCCGCTGCGTTAGCTCATCCCTCAACAGCGACAGTGGGATTGCATCCTGATAATGGGAATTCACGCCTTCATCGACGATCGCCTGCCACTGCGTTTCAATCAGTGCCATTGCCGCTTCGGTGTCACTGTCTGGCAGGAAGAAATCATTAAGCAATGCCCTGCAAACCGGGAGCCACGCTTCAAGCGGACGCGGCTGCATCAGCTCGTGTCGCCAGCGGTTAAGCTGCATCAGGAGTGATGCTAAATGCCCCACCAGTTCAGCAATTAACCCGCTGGACTCATCGTAAGGCAGCACCTCATTCCACTCGCCCTGGCTGCTCTCCATGGCGTAGCCCAGCAGCATACGCGTCAGGCCAAAACGCCACGTGTGCTGCCCGGTTGGAGGAAGTTCGAACTCCTGAACGTTATCGTCATCGATCCCCCAACGAACGCCAGATTCGTTCACCCACTGGCGAAGGTAGCGCAGCCCCTCTTCATTGATGTTGAAGCGTGCAGCCAGCACGGGAACATCCAGTAACGCCAGGACATCTTCGGAGATAAAGCGGCTATCCGGCAGTGAAAGCAGAGTGATAAAGGCCTGCAGTGCCGGATGCGACTGACGGGCACGACGGTCAGAGATAGCGTAAGGCAGATATCGCTCGCCCGTCGCACTGCCAAAAACGGCCTGGATGAAGGGACTGTAGCTGTCGATATCCGCCACCATCACCACGATATCGCGCGGGGTGAGTTCGGGATCGTCCTGCAGCATCGCCAGCAGCTGGTCGTGAAGTACTTCGACCTCACGCTGTGGGCTATGGCAAACATGGATCGTGATGCTGCGATCGTCAGCATCCAGCTTACGCTTGCTGTCGCTGCGTTCGAATTCTTTCGCCGTCACGCCCATCACGGCACGGTTTTCCAGATCGAGGATATCCAGTTGAATATGATGCAGCAGGCTATCCGGGGCAATATCGACAAAGGCATCCACGTCGCCTTCGCCTGATGAAGTGATGTCTGAAAGCATGTGAATGTAGTCACGCCCCAGCTTCCCCCATGAGGCAAGCAGTGGATTGGGCAGGTTCTGGATACCGTCTTCATCAAAAAGCTGACCGGCAGTCGAGCCGTCTTTAAACAGCGGGACGGAACGTTCTTCAAAAAGGCGCTTTCGTTGGCGAGTTACCAGCCGCGCAAGCCAACGTTCGTCGAGGATATCCCCCCAATACTGTCGGCAAGGGTTGGTGAACAAAATATGGATATCAATATGTTTACCCAGCGCGTTCAACGCCTTCAGATAAACAGGCGGTAATGCGGATATCCCGCAGATAAAAACGCGTGACGGCAGTCGTGCCGGGCGCTCCGACGCATTCTCGAGTATGGAGATAAACCGATCGTACAGGTTGGCACGGTGCCACTTAGGTTGCCCAAGTTTCTCCGTATGCTCTACCAGCGCTTTCCACAGCGGTGCCTGCCATATTTGCGCCTCCGGTAGCCCTTCAACCAACTCGCCCGCTTCCCAACGAATTAACCAGTCAGAGCGGTAAACAAGGTATTGGTCGTAGAGATCGGCGGTGCGCGACGCCAGCTGGAACAGCTTGCGCTTATCGGTATCGTCATTGAGGTAGTGGCGCAGCATGGCGAATTCATCGTGCTGCAGCATTTCCGGCAGCAGGGCCATGAGCTTCCAGCTCATGCCTTGCTTGTTGAAGGCGCTCTGCTCCGGGATGTCCGGCAACACGCGCACAAACATCTCCCAGATAAAGCTCGCGGGCAGCGGGAAATCAATATTTGCGGCTATGCCAAATTTACGGGAAAGCGACATTTGCAGCCACTGTGCCATACCGGTGCTCTGCACCAGCACCATTTCAGGCTCAAAAGGATCGTCAAGCCGCTCGCGCTCAACGATAAATTCCATCAGCGCTTCCAGCACATCCAGACGATTTGAGTGGTAGACCCTTAACATAGACGCTCCCGACTACTGGCTAACCGGGCAATGCAGACGCGTTATCTCACCGCGCCGCCCCAGAGGAGAAATAAGTGTGACCGTGATGCTGACACATCCTGCGTGCGTTGTCTGCCCCCGACTGGCCTGCCAGCCTGCCGGGAGAACATTTGTTGAGAGCTGAGACTGATTCCAGGCATGATGCCAGAGCTGGCGATACTGATTAAACAGTGTAAACCGAGCCGCCAGCGCCCGATGATAACCGGACAAAGCCGTCACGACGATCACCAGCAGCATCATCGCCAGCAGTACCTCAACCATGCTAAACCCTTTTTCTCTGCTCACGGCAGCTGGCATAACGCGCTCTCCTTAAGGGGACAAAAATCACTCCAGCCGTGAGGCGAAAAGCGAACGTTCCCGTCGACAATCTCTCCTGAGCGCCAGAGCAGCAGGCCGCTTTCTCCGGCAATCAGCAGCACACGCGCCCCACTCAGAGGGCGCAAACACGCTCGCCACACAGGAGTCTTCTTGCACTGAACCTGTGGCTCTGACGACCAGCTCTGAACCCGTCCCCATTCAAGCGCGGACTGTACCGTCGCCTGCTGCTGAAGCGAACGGCTCTCCCCGCCGACGAGCGCGCTAAACGTTGTGAGCTGCTGATTGAGACCCGTGAGGATAAGGGTTCCCAGCACCAGTAAAAACAGAACCAGCGCCAGCGAAGACATTCCGCGTTGACGATTCACAGGTTGTACCCCGTGACCGTATACAACGCCTGCCAGGGTTCCCCCTGCTCGCCTTTACGAATCGCCGCCAGTTCGATATTCACCTCTGGCGCAAAACCGGCATGTTCAACTGTCCTCACCACAAAATGCGTGATCGCTAGCCTGTCCGGGTCCGTGAGCTTTTCCCATCCTTTTCCTTCACATGAGGTCGCTCCACGCTGGGTTTCAAGAGCGCCAGACTCCAGACGAAAACCGGTGCTGTCACTTTCTGATGCGCTGTTATCCCAGCTGCCGTTACTGTTGGCATCCCATCGCACAATGACGCAACTTCCTTGCCTGGCTGTCACCAGCGCCTGTCCCTGACAGTTTCCCGCGCAGTACCCCGCACGCTGGAGCTGTTTGCCCAGGGCGAACAGGTGGTGCCAGACCTCTTCCTCCAGTTGTCTCTGACCAGATTGCACTAAGATCGCACACTGCAAGCCGGGTAAAAAACGCGATGCGCTTATCAGCAGGAGACTGCTAATCACTGTTGCAATCAGAACTTCAGTCAGTGAGAAACCTCGCTGCTTCATCGACATGCCCCCCCCGCAGAGACCTTACACATCCTGATGCGTCCTCCATTTGAGACAATAATCAGCCATTCTCCCGCGCGGCTTTGAACGCGTATCCGCCCAGCCCATGCCGTATCCTTTAATCCATAGAACGCGAGCGACGGCGTTACCTCGCCGATCGCGACCTCAGGCCAGAGTGGTATCAGCACAAAGGGACTGCCCTTCTCACAGCCTTGCGCGGCAGAGCTCACCAGACAATCCATGCCTCCCACCCGCAGACGGGTGATTTGATGGTCGCGGTTGTAGCGGTTGGCATGATTGCGCAGAAACAGCAGGTAATCTCGTACCTGACTGGCGGTTTGCCACAGCCGCTGCTGCCGCTGCCAGCTGTCCCAGCCGTAAAGACCTGAGGCGCTGAGGATAACGACAAGCGAAATCGCGACCAGCGTTTCGATAAGCGTAAAACCGTTCTCTTTTTTCATACCGGGAGTGTGGCGAAGCGCGGTGAACATGACGAGCGACGGATCCTCGTTTTACGAGGCGTTATCCGGAGAATCAGGAGTGTTGCAGCGCGTTGCACGCTTTCTGGATAGCGCTTCGGGAAACGGGATAAAGGCGAAAAAAACCGGCGCTAAAGAGCACCGGTTGTGTCACGCTTTATCGCATCAGATAGCGACGGGCGCTTTGATGCCCGGATGCGGGTCATAGCCCTCAATCTCGAAATCATCAAAGCGATAGTCGAAGATTGATGCCGGTTTGCGTTTGATAATCAGCTTCGGCAGCGCACGCGGTTCGCGGGTCAGCTGGAGATGCGTCTGTTCCATATGGTTGCTGTAAAGATGGGTGTCCCCACCGGTCCAGACAAAATCGCCCACTTCCAGATCGCACTGCTGCGCCATCATGTGGACTAACAGCGCATAGCTGGCAATGTTAAACGGCAGGCCGAGGAACACGTCACAGGAGCGCTGATAGAGCTGGCAGGAGAGCTTGCCGTCAGCGACATAGAACTGGAAGAACGCGTGGCACGGTGCCAGCGCCATTTTATCCAGCTCGCCGACGTTCCAGGCGGAAACGATGATTCGGCGCGAGTCTGGATCGTTTTTAAGCTGGTTCATCACGGTGGTGATCTGGTCAATATGGCGGCCATCAGGCGTTGGCCAGGCGCGCCACTGCTTGCCATAAACCGGGCCCAGGTTGCCGTTTTCATCTGCCCACTCGTCCCAGATTGAGACGTTATTTTCGTGCAGATACGCAACGTTGGTATCGCCTTGCAGGAACCAGAGCAGTTCATGAATGATCGAGCGCAGGTGGCAGCGCTTTGTCGTCACCAGTGGGAAGCCTTCTTGCAGGTTGAAGCGCATCTGGTGGCCAAAAATGGAGAGCGTACCGGTGCCGGTGCGGTCGTTTTTCGGCGTGCCCTCGTCGAGCACTTTTTTCATCAATTCAAGATACTGTTTCATGGTTCCTCAGGAAATTTGTTGCTGTGGACGACGACGATACGCCCAAATCATCATAATGGCACCCGCGACAATCATCGGAATGGAGAGGATCTGCCCCATGCTGATGTACTGTACCCATTCGCCGGTAAACTGTGCGTCAGGCTGACGGAAGAACTCGACGATAATACGGAATGCGCCGTAGCCAATCAGGAACAGGCCGGAGACAGCGCCCATCGGACGCGGTTTGCGGATAAACAGGTTGAGGATGATAAACAGCACCACGCCTTCCAGCGCCAGCTCGTACAGCTGAGACATATGGCGCGGCAGAACGCCGTAGGTATCAAAAATGGACTGCCACTCCGGGTGTGATGGCAGCAGCGCGATATCCTCTGCGCGGGAGCCCGGGAAGAGCATCGTGTACGGCACGCTCGGGTCGACGCGGCCCCACAGCTCACCGTTGATAAAGTTACCCAGACGGCCAGCGCCGAGACCAAACGGGATCAGCGGTGCGATAAAATCTGAAACCTGGAAGAAGTTGCGTTTGGTGCGTTTGGCAAAAATCACCATCACCAGGATCACCCCAATCAGGCCGCCGTGGAAGGACATGCCGCCATCCCAGACGCGGAACAGATAGAGAGGGTCATTCAGGAATACCGGGAAGTTATAGAACAGCACATACCCAATACGGCCACCGAGGAACACGCCGAGGAAGCCCGCATAGAGCAGGTTTTCAACTTCGTTTTTAGTCCAGCCGCTGCCCGGACGACTGGCGCGACGGCCAGCGAGCCACATGGCAAAAATGAAGCCCACCAGGTACATCAGACCGTACCAGTGAAGCGAAACAGGTCCTACTGAGAAAATGACCGGATCAAATTCCGGAAAATGCAGATAACCACTGTTCATCTGTCACCACAAGATGTTGTTATTCCGCTGAAAGTGGACAGCGGTAGAAATGCGATTCTGCCGTAAGCAGAGGCTCCAAAGTTGCGAATCATAGCACAAGGCGGGCGCGGAGGATGCGCCAGAGATGTAAAAGATGTGTATAGGGTTTTATGCGCGCTGGAGCCCTCTCCCGGAGGGAGAGGCAGAAAGATGATTAGCGGCCGCCGCGGATCAGGCCGCCCATACCGCGTCGTTCCATAAACGCTGCGACCTGATGACGAACCTCAGCGGCCAGCTGCGCGTCAAGGCTGCGTTCAGCCAGCTCGCGGGCATCGTTGATATCGATATGTCGCAGCAGGTACTTCACGCGGGCGACAGCGCGACCGTTCATCGACAGATGGCGGTACCCCAGACCAATCAGGATCGCAACGCACATTGAATCCCCGGCCATTTCACCGCACAGGCGTAAATCAATGCCGTACTGTTCCGCTTCACGGGCAATCATCGCTAACGCGCGAATGATCGCCGGGTGCAGGCTGTCGTAGATACTGGCGACACGCGTATTGTTACGATCGACGGCCAGAATATATTGTGTCAGGTCGTTCGTGCCGACAGAGATAAAATCAACACGGTTTGCCAGCTGCGGCAGCATAAAGACCATAGACGGCACTTCAAGCATCACCCCGATCCGCGGTTTCGGGATCGCATAGCCGATCATCTCTTCCACTTCACGGCCGGCACGTTCGATCAGTCGCCGGGACTCGTCGATCTCATCAATGCTGGTGACCATCGGGAGTAAGATGCTGAGATTGCCCGTCGCCGCGTTGGCGCGCAGCATTGCACGCACCTGGATCAAGAAGATCTCCGGCTGATCGAGCGTAATGCGGATCCCACGCCAGCCCAGGCACGGGTTTTCTTCGCTGATCGGCATATAGGGCAGCTGTTTATCCGCGCCGACATCGAGGGTTCGCAGGGTGACAGGTTTGTCGTTAAACATCTGCAGCATCCCCTGATACTGCGCCACCTGTTCCTCTTCGGAGGGGAAACCGCTCTGCAGCATGAACGGGATTTCAGTACGGTACAGGCCAATACCGTCGATGCGGCTGCCAAGCTTTTCTTCATGCTCAGGGCTTAAACCGGCGTTGAGCATGACTTTGATCCGCTCTCCGCTCTTAAGCTGTGCGGGCAGGTTAACGTCATCTTCCGCCAGCTTGCTTAATTCATTCTCTTCGCTGATAAGACGCTGGTATTCCTGGAGCAGAACCGGCTCAGGATCGACCAGCAGCTCACCGCGATAGCCGTCCACTACCAGCGTACGGCGGTGCAGTACCGACGGCTGGATATCCGCGCCCATAACGGTTGGAATACCCAGCGCGCGCACCATAATGGCGGCATGCGAGTTGGCTGCGCCATCGCGCACCACCACACCGGCCAGCCTGTCCTGAGGCAGTTCAGCCAGCGTCGTTGCCGAGAGCTCATCGGCGACCAGAACAAACCGTTTTGGCCAGGCATTCGGCCCCTGAATGGTGTCATCGAGATGGAACAGCAGACGCTGTCCCAGGGCGCGGAGATCGCCAGCCCGTTCTTTCAGGTAACCGTCGGTCAGTGCCGCAAATTGATCGGCAAATTTTTCGATGACCTTCTTAACCGCCCACTCTGCGACCGAGCCTTTATCCACTTCCGCAAACAGCTCACGACGCAGACGCGCGTCGGAGAGCAGGTGAGAATAGAGGTCGAAAATGGCCGCCGTCTCTTTCTGTGCGCCTGCGGCAAAGCGCTTGCTGTAACGACGAAATTCATTCGCCGCCTCTTCCAGCGCGGCGGTAAGACGCTCGCGCTCAAGCGCTTCATCAAGCGTAGAGGCTTCGTAAACCTGCTCCATTAACGGCAGCGTGGCGTCCATCCAGCCTTCCGCAATTGCTACGCCTGGCGATGCCGGAAGGGCACGAATGCGCGTATGGCGATATTGACCAAAGAGCGCGGCAAGCTGGGACTGGGAGAGGATCGCCGCCATCTGCGTGGCCAGCGTGACGAGGAAAGACTCTTCGCTTTCATCGTACTGACGTAGCTCGCGCTGCTGGACGACCAGCACGCCGAGCAGCTGGCGACGCTGGATAATCGGCACGCCAAGGAAAGCGCGGAAGCGCTCTTCTTTTACGGAAGGGATGTATTTAAAGCTGGGGTGTTTTTGCGCGTCAGCAAGGTTGATGGGTTCAGCCAGCCGCCCAACCAGGCCCACGATACCTTCATCAAATGCGAGCGTGACGGTGCGTCCACGTGGTTTTTTCAAACCACGGGTCGCCATCAGGTAATAGCAGCGCCGATCGTGGTCGGCCAGATACACCGAACAGACCTCGGTCTCCATCGCAAGACAGATGTCAGTGACCAGAATATTCAGCGCCTCGTTCAGACGCGGAGCACTGGCCACCTTCTCGACTATTTCTCGCAAGCGGGTGAGCATGATTTGCGTAGCTTAACCTCTTTTACGTCGCCAGGCAGGTGCGCTTTGCGGCTTAGGCGGGATCTCCTGAAGCTGCATTACCACACTTGCAAACTCTTTCATCACCCTACGGTAAACATCGCGTTTAAATGACACGACCTGACGAACAGGATACCAATAGCTCACCCAGCGCCAGCCATCGAACTCCGGCGTACTGCTGGTTTGCATATTGATGTCTGAATCGTTGCCCACCAACTGCAACAGAAACCACTTCTGTTTCTGGCCGATACAAACCGGCTTTGTGTCCCAACGCACCAAACGTTTCGGTAACTTGTAACGCAACCAGTTGCGGGTCGAAGCCAGGATGCGAACATCTTTACGGCTTAAACCGACCTCTTCAAAAAGCTCCCGGTACATCGCTTGTTCTGGGGACTCTCCCGGATTGATCCCGCCTTGAGGGAACTGCCAGGAGTGCTGACCATATCGCCGGGCCCACATTACCTGACCCTGACGATTACAAATTACTATTCCTACGTTCGGGCGGTAGCCATCGTCATCAATCACCGGACTACCCCAAACTAAACCTTATATATGAATGATTGTTTCACACTACAGGGAGGCGGTAAACCACTCTCTTACAGGGCTGCAACCTAATAACATTTGAATAACTCACAAATAAATGCTGAGTTATAAACAGATGAGAGGCAGTGAAGGGAATTTTATTCACCTTTTCTGTGGATATAGTTGTGAAGAAGTGTCTGATTACCGATGAACAACCTCAAACGATGCAGTTTCCCCCTTTTCACCTGAATTAAATAATGCAATTATTTTCATACAGTTAAATGTATTTTCATGAGCATAAAACAGAATATCGTGACGATCGTCACATCAGGGATCGTCGTGCTGATGAAAGATCGAACAGCGTCGGTTTTATCCACAGATTGTGCCAATAAGTTAGTCAAAATTTGTTTGAAAATTCGATTTTCATCGCACGTCAAGGCTGTAAATTGAAACAGTAGTCAGGGTTATGCCCAGTTATCCCATTTTTCTGTGGATAACATGGTGTAAGATCCTGTTCATTGTCAGTGACCAGATTTGAACAACCGGTTTTTTGAGTCTGGTGAAACGATTTCAAACCAATAAAAAAACCTATAAATCATAGACATGGAATATTGGTACAGAAATAGTTAAACTCTATCCACAGGGGAGAATTTCTTCGTTTATTTTTTAATCAAAAGGTTACCTTCATGCATCCGCTTACACCCTTGCTCTCGCCGCCGTCCAGCGAGGGCCAGTTGCTACAGCAGGCACAGCGTCTTGCAGGCTTTTCGCTTGGCGAGCTGGCGGCAATGGCAGGGCTTCAGATCCCGAAGGATCTGAAACGGGATAAAGGCTGGATCGGCATGCTGCTTGAGCTGTGGCTGGGTGCCAGCGCAGGGAGCAAACCCGAGCAGGATTTTGCAGCGCTTGGCGTGGAGTTAAAAACCATCCCGATAGACAGCCAGGGCAAGCCTCTTGAGACCACCTTCGTCTGCGTTGCGCCACTAACCGGCAACACCGGCGTGACGTGGGAAACCAGCCACGTTCGCCACAAGCTGAAGCGCGTGTTGTGGGTACCGGTCGAAGGTGAACGTCAGATCCCCCTGGCTGACCGTCGCGTTGGCGCGCCGCTGCTCTGGAGCCCGAACGACGATGAGGAGCAACAGCTGCGTCTGGACTGGGAGGAGCTGATGGACATGATTGTGCTTGGGCAGGTAGAGCGCATCACCGCCCGACACGGAGAAGTTTTACAATTGCGCCCGAAAGCGGCCAACAGCAAAGCGCTTACCGAGGCAATCGGCGCGAAGGGTGAGCCGATACTGACGTTACCGCGCGGTTTTTATCTCAAAAAGAATTTCACCGGCGCACTCCTTGCCCGTCATTTCCTGTTAAAAACATAGTTTTTTACTTATTTTGCGAGCTCTCAAACATAATCGACTGCTTTTTAAGATTTTACCGCTTCCTCAAGTCGCCATATCGGGTTAATACTAGATTATGATTTGATACGCGCCAGATGAGGACGATAACGATGAAAAAATGGGCAGTGTTAGTTTCAGCAGTCGGTTTAGCGTTTGCCGTATCGGGCTGTAGCAGCGATTACGTCATGGCGACAAAAGATGGTCGAATGATCCTGACCGACGGCAAACCCGAAGTCGACGATGATACCGGTCTGGTCAGCTACCGCGACCAGGAAGGCAATAAAATGCAGATCAATCGCGACGAAGTATCGCAAATTATCGAGCGATAAACAGATAAAGGTCAGTCGCTTACTGGCCTTTTTGATTTTTTTCTTCCCCTTTTGCTTCCCCTCTGCCATGTTTATATTCCTTTGTCGGGCACGCCCTGACGCGGTCTATAAGTCTACTGAGGAAGCCGGCTATGCATTATCACCGTATCCCCCACAGCGCTCTGGAAATAAGCCAACTGGGGTTGGGCACGATGACATTTGGTGAACAAAACAGCGAAGCCGATGCCCATGCACAACTCGATTACGCCGTCAGCCAGGGGATTAACCTGATTGATGTCGCAGAGATGTACCCTGTTCCGCCACGTCCGGAAACGCAGGGACTTACCGAAACCTACGTCGGTAACTGGCTGGCAAAACGCGGCAACCGTGAAAAGCTGGTGATTGCCTCAAAAGTCAGTGGTCCTGCGCGCAACAACGATACCGGGATCCGCCCGAATCAGATCCTCGATCGCAAGAATATCCGCGCCGCACTGGACGCCAGCCTGAAGCGCCTGCAAACCGACTATCTCGACCTGTATCAGGTGCACTGGCCGCAGCGTCCAACCAACTGCTTTGGTAAGCTCGGCTACAGCTGGAATGAGAGCGCCCCCGCCGTAACGCTGCTGGAAACGCTGGAAGCGCTGACCGAGTGCCAGCGCGCGGGAAAAATCCGCTACATTGGAGTCTCTAACGAAACGGCCTTTGGCGTAATGCGCTATCTGCACCTGGCGGATAAACACGATTTGCCGCGTATCGTTACCATTCAGAACCCGTACAGCCTGCTTAACCGTAGCTATGAAGTGGGTCTGGCCGAAGTGACGCAATATGAAGAAGTGGAACTGCTCGCCTATTCCTGTCTCGGCTTTGGCACGCTGACGGGGAAATACCTGAACGGCGCGAAACCGGCCGGGGCGAGAAATACCCTCTTTAGCCGCTTTACCCGCTACAGCGGCGAGCAGACGCAGAAAGCCGTTGCCGCCTATGTGGATATCGCAAAGCGTCACGGTCTAGACCCTGCACAGATGGCGCTGGCCTTCGTGCGTCGTCAGCCGTTTGTTGCCAGCACCCTGCTGGGCGCAACCACGATGGAACAGCTGAAAACCAATATTGAGAGTTTCCATCTGAACCTGAGTGAAGAGGTGTTAGCGGAGATTGAAGCGGTTCATCAGGTATACACATACCCGGCACCGTAATAAAAGCAAAACGGCAACGCAGGTTGCCGTTTTTGGGTTTGCTCCCTCTCCCGGTGGGAGAAGGCCGGGTTGAGGGCATCAGGCCGCACTTATCAACGCCGACGCTGCCAGATCCACAATCCCGCAATCGCCAGCGCAAACAGCCCGCCAAACCCGACGCCAATCCCCACCACCGGCACACCCACTTTTACCGCCAGCGAGTAGAGCCCCAGCATTAACAGCATCGCCAGGTTTTCACCCAGGTTTTGTACCGCGATGGCGTTCCCCGCCCCGACGGTCTGCTTGCCACGCTCCTGCAGCAACGCGTTCAGCGGTACCACGAAGAAACCGCCCAGAATACCAATCAGGATGAGGAGGACATACGCAGGCAATAATGCATGCTGCAGCGAGAAAATCAGCACCACGACGCCAATCAGGATCCCTGCGGGCATGCAGCGTGCTACCGTCTCGAGCGTCACCAACTTCGCCGCCGCGCCTGCCCCAACCACAATCCCGATGGCCACCATCGCGTTAAGATAGGTCGGCGTCGCGTTGTCGGTAATTCCCAGCGCCACCGGCACCCACAGCACCAGCAGGAAGCGCAGCGTGACGCCCGCGCCCCAGAACATGCTGGTCCCCATCAATGAGAAACGCGTTTCACCGTTACGCCACAGCACGCGACAGGCGGTAAAGAAACTGCCGGTCATCGGTTTAAAGCGCCAGGATTGCCCCGGACGAGCCACCGGCAGTTTGGGAATAAACAGGTTCGCCACGACCGCGCCGCCATACACCACCGCGCAGATGCCCAGTGCCGCCAGGACATGCCAGTCGGCCAGTACGCCGCCCGCGACGGATCCGAGCAGGATTGCGGCAATGGTTGACGACTCCATCAGGCCGTTGGCTTTCACCAGCTTATCGCCCGTGGTCAGCTCTCCGAGAATGCCATACTTCGCCGGGGAGTAGGCGGCAGCGCCAATGCCCACCAGCGTGTAGCCAATAAACGGGTTGAAGCCAAAGCAAATGCTGGCGGCACCCAGCAGCTTGAGGCCGTTGGCAAACATCATCACCCGGCCTTTCGGGAAACTGTCCGCCACCTGCCCGACGAACGGAGCAAAGATAATGTAAGCGCCCACAAACACCATCTGCAGGATCGGCTGGCTCCAGTCGGGGTAAAACTCGGCCTTCAGCAGCGCCAGCGTTGCAAACAGCAGCGCGTTATCACCAAACGCAGAGAGAAACTGCGCGGCGATGACGGCCATCATGCCTTTCGACCTGAGCGATGTGTTAGTGTGTACTGACTCACGCATTTTGCTGTTCCGCCTCTTCAACCATGCCTTTCAGGGTCACGAAATCGGGCTTCCCGCTACCCAGCACCGGGAGCTGCTTCAGGTAGCGAATATCGCGCGGCACGGCCAGTTCAGGAATACCGTGTTCACGCGCATAGCTCAGTAACCTGTCGCGCTTAAGCTCAGCGTCGGTCGTAAACAGCACCAGCGCCTCGCCTTTGCTGGCATCGCTCTTCACTACCGTTGCGTGCATCTTATCCGCGGACACGGCCGTCGCCAGTTGCTCAACCATTTCCAGAGAGACCATTTCACCGGCGATTTTGGCGAAGCGCTTCGCCCGTCCCTGAATCTGTACAAAGCCTTGTTCATCAAAACGGACAATATCACCGGTGTCGTACCAGCCGGTTTCAACCTCGCCGTTGACGTTTTCCGCCGTCGGCACCTCAAGCACGCCTGGGTTTTCCACGCGCAGATAACCGTTCATCACGTTTGGCCCTTTCAGCTGCAGACGGCCACCGTCTTCAATGCCCGGCACGGCCAGCAGACGCGCGTCCATCCCCGGCAGAATTCGGCCCACCGTGCCCGGCTTCGCCGCCATCGGTACGTTAATCGAGACCACGGGAGCACACTCGGTAACGCCATAACCTTCGAGAATGCGCAGGCCAAACTTGTCCTGCCAGATCTGACGCGTGCTCTCCTGCAGTTTTTCCGCACCGGCCACCACATACCGCACGCGATAGAAATCGTACGGATTAGCAAAACGCGCATAGTTGCCGAGGAACGTTGAGGTGCCGAACAGGACGGTACAGTTACGGTCATACACCAGCTCCGGCACAATCCGGTAATGCAGCGGGCTTGGATAAAGGAACACTTCTGCGCCGGTCAGCAGCGGCGTAAACAGCCCCACCGTCAGGCCAAAGGAGTGGAACAGCGGCAGCGCCGACATAAAACGGTCATCCGCGGTAAAGTCGGCAATGCTTTTAATTTGCTCAACGTTCGCCAGAATGCTCTTGTGGCTGTGGACGACGCCTTTCGGGTTGCCCTCCGAACCCGACGTGAAGAGGATAATCGAGTCATCTTCCGGCTGCTGTTTGACCTGCGCCAGACGCGGCATCAGCAGGTGAGCAAAAATCCACAGCTTGTCACCGGTGGTGACGTCCGCTTTCAGATCCTCCAGGAAGACCCAGCGCACCTGGGTGAGCTGCTCGGGAAGATGCCAGAGCTTGCCTTTGTCCAGGAACTGACGGGAAGTAAAGACGGTATTAATCTGGGCAGCGGTGATGGCGCTGGTCAGTCCTTTCACCCCCGCCGTGTAGTTCATCATTGCCGGGATGCGCCCCCGGGAAACCGCACCAAAAATCACCGCCGCGCTGATGCCCGCGTTAGGCAGCATCAGGCCAATCTTTTCGCCCTTTTTGCTGTACTTCTCCAGAATGCGGCCCACAAACAGGGTCTTAGTCAGCAGCTTTCGATAGGTATCCGGGGTAAAGTTGATGTCTTCGATGCAGTTTTTCTTCGCGCCATAGCGGTGCTGGGCAGAAAGCAGAGATTCGTACAGCGTTTCGCGCGGGCGCACGGCCATGCGCGCTTCCATCATAATCTGATGCAGCATTTCCCCGGCGATTTTACGGCGATCGCGGGCACGCGGCGCATCCGGCATCGGTAACGACGTGGGCGGCAGAATATGCAGCGTGATTTTTGGGAACAGACGCTGCTTCACCAGCCCCTTCAGGCGGCTGAAATGGGTCAACTCTGCGCCTTCAATGCGCAGCGGCACCACGGTCGCTTTTGACTTCGCGGCAACAAACCCCGCGCCGTCGTAAATTTTCATCAGCGAACCGGTCACTGAAATACGCCCTTCCGGGAAAATCACCACCGGACGACCCTGCTCGACCAGACGCACCAGATGCTTAATCATCATCGGCTTTGTCGGGTCGAGCGGCACAAAATCAATCAGCGGCGTGAGCCAGCGCATGTACCACTGCTGGCTGATAGAGGTATAGACCGCAAACACCGGGCGCACGGGTAAAAATAGCGCCAGCAGAATGCCGTCTATAAAGGAAACATGATTTGGTGTGATAAGAACGCGTTCACCGCGAAGCGCCTGGGCATCGCCAGTGACGCGGATGCGAAAAAGAATACGGAACAGTGTACGGAAGAACCCAAATAGCATCTCAACTCCCTTTGCCAGCCAGTGTGGAGGGTTGATAGTAAATGGTGGCAGATTACACGAGAAGTGATACGGGAGCGACAGCAAAAGTGGAGGCGAAAAAAAACCTGCGCATCCGCGCAGGTTGGTGCAAGAGATGAGTACGAAACCGTACTAAGAATTCTCACCAATCAATACCTCTGGGATCTTGATTGTGGCCGTTCGCCCTGCGCTTCGCCAGCAGGAAAACGCAAGGGAATGAGCCTAAGTGCAACCAGGTGTGAATATTCTCTGTTGCTGTTACAGATTGAACTATCAGGCAAAAAAAACCTGCGTAAAAACGCAGGTTGGTGTAAAGCGTGTTAATCAACCGGAGTTGATTCCACCTATCAATACCTCTGGGACTTTGACTGTATCAACCTCTTTGACCACCTCGCCATCGGCCAATCGCAACAGCCTGACGCAAAGTGTAACCAAAGGTTCAGATTGACATTCTTCAGACATGACTGCGCGTGTAACGATTACACTACCAGGGTTGTCCTGCGTCACGTTTGTGGAGCGCGGAAATCCGCTCCCCTTGAATGCGCGCCGCTTTTCCGCAACACTATTTGGTGTGTAAACGCTTACCCCCAATAAGAAGGTAATGAATGGCGACAATAAAGGATGTGGCCCGTCTGGCAGGTGTGTCGGTGGCAACCGTCTCTCGTGTGATTAACGACTCCCCAAAAGCCAGTGACGCATCGCGCCAGGCGGTACAAACCGCCATGGAATCCCTGAATTATCATCCCAATGCCAATGCCCGCGCGCTTGCCCAGCAGTCCACCGAAACCATTGGGCTGGTGGTGGGTGATGTTTCCGACCCCTTTTTCGGCGCCATGGTGAAAGCGGTTGAACAGGTCTCTTATCAGACAGGCAATTTTTTGCTGATCGGCAACGGCTATCACAATGAGCAAAAAGAACGCCAGGCCATCGAGCAGCTGATCCGCCACCGCTGCGCCGCGCTGGTAGTTCACGCCAAAATGATCCCGGATGCCGAGCTGATTCACCTGATGAAGCAGATGCCCGGAATGGTGATCATCAACCGCATTATTCCCGGGTTTGAAAAACGCTGTGTGGCCCTCGACGACCGCTACGGTGCCTGGCTTGCGACCCGTCATCTGATTCAACAGGGCCATACCCGGATTGGCTATCTCTGTTCCAATCACCCGATTTCTGATGCGGAAGACCGTCTGCAGGGCTACTACGACGCCCTGCGCGAAAACGGCCTGCCGTGTAATGACCGTCTGGTGGCCTACGGTGAACCGGATGAGAGCGGCGGTGAACAGGCCATGACCGAGCTGCTGGGTCGTGGACGAAATTTCACGGCGGTTGCCAGCTATAACGACTCGATGGCCGCAGGGGCAATGGGGGTGCTGAATGACAACGGGATTGAGGTACCGGCAGAAATTTCGCTGATTGGCTTCGATGACGTGCTGGTCTCTCGCTATGTGCGCCCGCGTCTGACGACCGTGCGTTACCCGATTATCACCATGGCAACGCAGGCCGCCGAGCTGGCGCTAGCGCTGGCTGAACAGCGCCAGCCGCCGGATATTACGCATCTGTTTAGCCCGACGCTGGTTCGCCGTCACTCCGTTGCGTCACCTGCGGAAGCGCAGAGCGAATAGCGATAGAGGTGAACCCGCGTGTTGGGGTATTCCAGCCCATCACCGATATACTGCCAGCCGTAACGTTCGTAGAAGTCGCGGCAGGCAGACCAGAGGTGCAGTTCTTCATATCCCGCCAGCGCGGCCCAGGTAATAACGTGCTGCTGTAGCTTTCCTGCCAGTCCCTTGCCTCGCGCCGCGTCGTCAACGTAGAGCGCCGCCAGCCACGGAAAGAGATCCTGACGGGTGATCAAATCGCAGCGCCAGAGTCCTACCGTACCAACAAGCTGTTCGTCTTCTACGGCGATAAAGGTCAGCGGTAATGCTCCCGGCGTCTGGCTGTGCTCAATAATGCTGTGGAAAAATTCCCGAGAAAGCCCTTCGCCAAAGGCCTGCCAGAGCCAGTCGGTGACCTGCTCCGCATAGTGCGGTGCCTGGTACAGCGGAAGGATGACACTCTTTTTCACGTTTCACCTGTGTTTTCTCATGTACTTGCTGGCCTGTCGCCCCAGCTCGGTTCGGCGATTATTTTACCAGAGTCAGACTATTTAGTTTTACTTCAGGCATGCCAGACGAATCGTGACCAAAAAGCGTGATCGTGGCAGAAGTTTTGCGCTTCCCGCATCGCCTATACGCCGTGAGGTCTGTGTTAAACTGCAAATCATTACGTGGAAGCAGGAATGTAGAATGGCAACAATGCTGGATGTCTCACTGCGTGCGGGCGTGTCGAAGGCTACCGTCTCGCGCGTGCTGAACGGCACAGGTCAGGTTAAAGAGAGTACGCGTCAGCAGGTCTTTGCTGCGATGGAAGAGCTGGGCTATCGCCCGAACTTTCTCGCGCGTTCGCTGGCTAACCAGACCAGCAACAGCATTGGCCTGGTCGTCTCGACCTTCGACGGCTTTTACTTTGGTCGTCTTCTCCAGCAGGCGTCGCGGCAGACGGAAACTCACGGGAAACAGCTGATCGTCACCGACGGTCACGACGCGCCGGAACAGGAAGAACAGGCGGTGCAGATGCTGGCCGATCGCCAGTGCGATGCCATCGTGCTTTACACGCGCTACATGAGCGAAAAAGCGATCGTCAAACTGATGAATACCGTGAAAACGCCGCTGGTGGTCATTAACCGTGAAGTGAGCCAGGCGCCGGATCGCTGCGTGTTTTTCGAACAGCAGGATGCCGCATTTAAGGCCGTGGATTACCTGATCGCCCAGGGCCATCGGGAGATCGCCTGTATCACCGTTCCGATCCATACCCCAACCGGGAAAGCGCGGCTGATGGGCTACCGTAAAGCGCTGGAAAAGCACGGCATTCGTCTGGACGAGCGTCGGATAAAGTACGGCGATGCGGGAATGACGCGGGGATACGAGCTGTGCAAGGAGTTGATTGCCGACGGAGTGCCGTTTAGCGCCCTGTTTGCCTGTAACGACGATATGGCCCTGGGTGCGTCCAAAGCGTTACACCAGGCGGGGCTTAAAATTCCGCAGGATATTTCACTGTTCGGCTTTGACGATGCCCCAAGCGCGAAATGGCTGGAGCCCGCGCTCTCATCGGTTTATCTGCCCATCGACAATATGATTGTCACGGCCATCGATCAGGCGATCCGGCTGGCAAAAAACCAGCCGGTCGATGCTATCCCGCCGTTTACCGGCACGCTGGTGTTACGCGATTCGGTCACAACGGGGCCGTACTTTCATCAGATGAGTTCTAAAGCCAGAAGTTCCTGAATGGTCTGGCGACGACGGATCAGCCGTGCCTTGCCGTTATCAAACAGCACTTCCGGCAGCAGCGGGCGGCTGTTGTAGTTAGATGACATCGACGCCCCGTAGGCACCGGTATCATGCAGCACAAGATAATCACCCGGTTTGACCTCTGGCAGCGCGCGGGTCTCCACTTTGCCGCCTTCCTGCTGGGTAAACACGTCACCCGATTCGCACAGCGGGCCCGCAACGACCGTCTCAACGCGCGGCGCCTGCGTTAAATCACGGCCGTCGGAAGCCAGGGCGGTAATGTGGTGATAGCTGCCGTACATGGACGGACGCATCAGATCGTTAAAGCCTGCGTCAATCAAGACGAAGTGGCGAGACCCCATCTCTTTGACGCTGCGCACCTGCGAAACCAGCACGCCGGCTTCCGCCACCAGGAAACGACCCGGCTCAATTTCCAGCTTCACCGCGTGACCAAGATGCGCGGCGATTTGGTCACGCGCGGCGCTCCACAGACCGTAGTAGTGATCGGTATCGATCGCCTCTTCGCCTTCGCGATAAGGAATGGAGAGACCGCCACCGGCTGAGATCGCCTCCAGATCCTGACCGAAGTCGACAACCTGGCGCACCATCGCACCGCACACCTGCTCCAGGTGGCCGTAATCGACGCCAGAGCCAATGTGCATATGAATCCCCACCAGCTTCAGGCCATAGCGCTGTAATACCTCCAGCGCGGCAGGCATATCGGCATACCAGATTCCGTGCTTGCTGTTTTCACCGCCGGTATTGGTTTTTTGGCTGTGACCATGACCAAAGCCTGGATTCACGCGCAGCCAGACGCGATGGCCGGGAGAAACCTGACCCAGCTGCTCCAGCATATCTACAGAACCGGCATTCACCGGGATCTGCAGTTCGTGGACGCGCGCAAGCGTCGCATCGTCGATCACATCGGCGGTGAAGACGATCGCGTCGCCGTCGGCTTTCGGATCGAATCCGGCAGCCAGCGCGCGCTCGATTTCGCCAAGTGAAACGGAGTCGACCTTCACGCACTGCTCACGCATCAGGCGCAGAATATGAATATTGGAGCACGCCTTCTGGGCAAAACGCACCACGTCAAACTGATGCAGGGCGGCGATCTTCTCGCGAACAATCTGCGCGTCGTAGACCCACACCGGGCAGCCAAACTCGGCAGGCAGGCGCAGCAGGTTGTCGGCGTTCAAATCGGTCTCAGTCTGGTTCAGCGGGCGTGGCATGGTCTTCTCCGGGTAAATGCGTTTTGATGATTACGCCACAGCGCGAAGAGAATAAAAAATATCGTTTTATCGCGAGTCTATGCAAAAATGATATGGACAGTAATCTGCTTTCAGGTGCCCTATGCCCGCCGTCAATTTACGCCACATCGAGATTTTTCACGCCGTGATGACCACCGGCAATCTCACCGAAGCCGCACAGATGTTGCATACCTCGCAGCCGACGGTGAGCCGCGAGCTGGCCCGCTTCGAGAAAGTGCTGGGGTTAAAGCTGTTCGAGCGTACCCGGGGCAGGCTTCACCCGACGGTGCAGGGGTTGCGCCTGTTCGAGGAAGTCCAGCGCTCCTGGTACGGACTGGACAGAATAGTGAGTGCTGCGGAAAGCCTGCGCGAGTTTCGCCAGGGCGAGCTGTCTATCGTCTGCCTGCCCGTCTTTTCGCAATCCTTTTTGCCGATGCTGCTGCAGCCCTTTCTGGCCCGATACCCGGAGGTCAGCCTCACCATCGTGCCTCAGGAATCCCCTCTGCTTGAAGAGTGGCTTTCGGCCCAGCGCCATGATTTAGGGCTAACCGAAACCCTTTCCACGCCAGCGGGAACGGCGCGTACGGAGCTGATCTCGTTAGATGAAGTGTGCGTTCTGCCCGCCGGACATCGGCTTGCCGGTAAGGCAGTGCTCACGCCGGAGGATTTTCACGGGGAAAACTACATTAGCCTGTCGCAGACCGACAGTTACAGACAGCTGCTGGATACGCTATTTGCCGAGCATCAGGTCAAACGGCGAATGGTGGTGGAAACGCACAGCGCGGCTTCGATTTGCGCGATGGTGCGTGCAGGCGTCGGCGTCGCGGTGGTGAATCCGCTCACGGCGCTGGACTATGCCGGAAGCGGGATCGTCATCCGCCGCTTTAGCGTGTCCGTCCCGTTCACCGTGAGCCTGATCCGCCCGCTGCACCGTCCGGCTTCCGCGCTGGTGGACGCTTTCACCGAACACTTAAAGGAGCACGCGCGTCAGGTGGCGCTTCGCTTACCTGACCTGCAAAACCCGTTATGACAGCATAAACGCCACGGCATCCGCGGCATGGATGGCGGTGGTATCGAATACCGGGACGGGGCTTCGCTCGGCTGGCACCAGCAGGCCAATCTCGGTGCAGCCGAAGATCACCCCTTCTGCCCCCTGCTGCGCGAGTTTATCGATGACGCTGACGTAATACGCGCGGGAAGATTCGGTGAAGGTACCGAGGCAGAGCTCGTCAAAGATAATCTGATTGATGCGCGCCCGATCGTCTTCATCCGGGATCAGGCTCTCGATCCCAAATTCACTGTGCAAACGCCCGCGATAAAAATCCTGTTCCATGGTGTAGCGTGTGCCCAAAAGCGCTACGCGGCGCATACCGGATGCGGCAATCGCACGACCGGTCGCGTCCGCGATATGCAGAAACGGCAGCGAGCAGCGGTCCTCAATATGCGACGCCACTTTGTGCATGGTATTGGTACAAAGCACGATACCCTCGGCGCCGGCACGCTCCAGTCCCAGCGCCGCCTGGGCCAGGATCTCCCCGGCTTTATCCCACTCCCCGCTCGACTGGCAGGCTTCGATTTCATGGAAATCAACGCTGTGCAGCAGCAGGCTTGCGGAGTGCAAACCACCCAGACGCTGCTTTACCCCTTCATTAATCAGGCGGTAATAAGGGATTGTCGATTCCCAGCTCATTCCACCTAACAGGCCGATCGTTTTCATCATCCCTCCTTTTCTTTGTTTCTTTTTTAACACAACCGAAGTACATAAAAAAAGGCGCTGTATTCAGCGCCTTTTTAAACTGCAGAGCTTATTTAGCCACCGGCTCTGGCGGCGAAGTACGGGTGAGCATCGCCTCGCGCAGTAAAACGCTACCGCAGGCAAACATCCCCCCCAGGAGCGCCGCCAGAACGACAATCAGAGCCTTGCCCGGGCCATCCTTTTTCACCGGCATGGAGGGAGAAAGCTGGTATCTGAATGGCTCAAGTTTAACATCGGCAAAGGAGAGCTTTTTCAGCTGTGCGAGGTAGTATTCCCTGTTCTGGAAATCCGCATTCAGCTCGGTCACGTCCTTCAAATTTTTTTCAATCTGCAGCTTTTGCGCGATACCGTCAGCACCGAGCGCAACGGAGTAATCCGGGTCATCTTTTACGGCCTGCCCGTTGCTGTAAACCGGCCTCTTGATGCCTGCGGCATTTGCCACTTCCAGCGAATAATTCAGTCGCTGCAGGTTGGTATTGTGAATATTGGTCAGACGAACTCGATCCAGTTCCAGCTGCTGCTCAACGACGTTCGTTTTTAGGGCGATCAGGTTGCGGATATTCTGCACCGTCTCTTTTTCTACAATAGCCGCGATATAATCAATGTACCCCGCCAGGACGGCTTGCGCATCGTCAGCCGTCGGTGCAGTGAAGCTCAATGTCCAGGAAACATAAGGCGTTTTATCCGCCTCTTTTCCCTGAGCGTTATTCACCGCTTTCATTCGATCTGAAATGTTGACTATCGCGCGATGCAGCTCAAGCGGATCCACCGTGGTGCCTTGCAGCTTCGATGTTACGTAAGGAGAGGTTGTCATATACTCTTCGAGCAATGACTGAGACTGGAACTTTTTAATAAACAGGTCAAAGGTTTGCGGACGGGTAATCTTCACGTCCACATCAAGCACCTGTAACGCAACCATCATCTGGCGCAGTGGGTTCCACTGCAGCTGTTCTGCCGGGGTGATCACCGCTTTACTGGTCCACTTCTGCGGCAGTAAAAATGAAACGGCCAGCCCCACCAGCGCGAAAGTAAAGATAATGGCGGCGATACGTTTTTTCGCCGCCAGAAGGACCTCAAACAATCCCAGAAGATCTATCTCTTTTGCGCTTACAGACGGGGCGGCAAAACGGGGAAAGTCGAGGTCCGTGCTTTTTCTTAAATCCATTTCTGACATAGTGATTCTTCTTTTTCCGGATGCAACGCGTCTGCTCAATTGATAGCGGTGGCCCGACAATTCAACAATCTAAGAAAAATCCTAATGCCAGTTCCCTCTCTGTGTCTACTCCCTACCAGAGTTAGTAGTGATCTTAGTCACATTATTATTGTGGCTAAGCCGCTTTTTTTTCCAGTTACGGCATAGAGTGAAGCCTTCGAACATGCAGAACAATCACACGCCGATGTTTCGCAGTTTCTCTCCTGCCATCAGCTTGCGTTCGATATGTTCCAGCGTCACGCCTTTGGTTTCCGGGATCAGCCAGAACGTAACGCCAATAAACGCTACGTTCAGCACCGTATAGAGCCAGAAGGTTCCGGCAGCGCCAATCGCGTCCAGCAGCGTCAGGAACGTCGCGCCGATGATCATGTTCGACACCCAGTTGGTGGTCGTGGAACAGGTGATGCCAAAGTCACGGCATTTCAGCGGCTGAATTTCGGAGCACAGGATCCACACCACCGGCGCGGCGCTCATCGCGTAACCTGCGATACACATCATGGTCATACCGACAGAAAGCCAGGAAAGCCCGCTTGAGGCCGTGCCGTTATCAAACTGCATCAGGCAGTAGCCCAGAATCAGCGTGCCGAGCGCCATCACGCTGAAGCCAATTTTCAGCGCCGGTTTACGCCCGGCTTTGTCCACGGTGAATACCGCAATAAAGGTGGCGAACATGAAGGTCAGCCCGACCACCAGAGTCGCAATCATCTGCTGTTCCGTGGTGGTGAACCCGGCCATTTTGAAAATGCGCGGTGCGTAATACATGATGATGTTCATGCCGGTGAACTGCTGCATCGCCTGCAGCAACATGCCGAGGAAGACCGCACGGCGCACGTTGCGGTTGATCTTAAACAGCGCCCAGCCGCCCTGCTTTAGCTTCAGGCTTTCGCGGATTTCGTTCAGCTCTTCGCGCGCTTTTTCCGAGGTATCGCGCAGCATGCGCAGAACCTCTTCCGCCTCCACGTGACGCCCTTTTTGCGCCAGCCAGCGCGGGCTGTTTGGCAGGAAAATCACCAGGACGATCAGCACCAGCGCCGGTAAGGCCAGCACGCCCAGCATCGCGCGCCAGTTACCGCTGTAGCTGAAGTAGGTGTCAGACAGGAACGCCAGCACGATGCCCAGCGTGACCATCAGCTGATACATGCTGATCATCTTGCCGCGCACGTTTTCGCTCGCCATTTCGGAGAGATAAAGCGGCGCGGTGTAGGAGGCAATCCCCACCGCCACGCCCAGCAGCACGCGGGAGAGCAGCAGGATTTCAACGTTAGAGGCAAACGCCGAGCCAATAGAGCCGGCAACGAACAGAATCGCCCCGACCATCAGGCTGTATTTGCGCCCCAGACGAAACGACAGCCAGCCGTTGAACAGCGCGCCGATGGCCGCGCCGAGCATCATGCTGCTCACCACCCACTCCTGCAGGCGACTGCTGAGGGTAAAGTGATCGGTAATAAACGGTAATGCGCCGGCAATGACGCCGATATCCAGTCCAAATAACAGGCCCGCCACGGCGGCGGCAATGGAGACAAACTGGTTCATGCGGCGAGTATCACGCAGCGCAGCGGGCATTAGGGTAGAGTCATTTATCGATGTCATATTTTTCCTGCCTCAACAGCAAAATTCGTTAACTGAAATTACGAGAAAGCGAAGAAAAGTGTCAGGCAGGAAATCGCGAAGTTATGGATTATTCCGCTACGGCATACGGTTCTGTGATGGACATTACAATTTCAACTCGTGGCGAATAATCACGTATTTTTACTAATCAGTTAATATTTAAGCAATAAAAGTGTGATTGCCGTCATTTGGGATTTTTTAGTATGGATTTTTCATCTTTATCGATATGGACTAAGCCAATTATTGCGCAAAAAAAACCTCCGCCCACAGGCAGAGGTTCTTAATACAGGTGGAATTAACGCGCCAGCCAGCCGCCGTCTACAGCCACGGTGTAACCGTTGATGTAATCCGATGCAGAGGAGGCCAGGAAGACAATCGGCCCCATCAGATCGCTCGGCAGACCCCAGCGTCCCGCAGGGATACGCTCGAGGATCGCCGCGCTGCGCTCTTCGTCAGCACGCAGCTGCTGCGTGTTGTTGGTCGCCATGTAGCCCGGCGCAATCGCATTCACGTTGATGTTATGTTTCGCCCATTCGTTTGCCAGCAGGCGGGTCACGCCCATCACGGCGCTTTTGGACGCGGTGTAAGACGGCACGCGGATGCCGCCCTGGAACGAGAGCATAGAGGCAATGTTAATGATCTTGCCGCCTTTCCCCCGGGCAATAAAATGCTTCGCCGCCGACTGGGACATGAAAAATACGCTCTTGATGTTCAAATCCATCACGTCATCCCAGTCGCGCTCGCTGAAGCTGATCGCGTCTTCGCGGCGGATCAGCCCGGCGTTGTTCACCAGAATGTCGATATGACCGAATTCAGCCACCGCGCGGTCCAGCAGTTCAGGAATGGCATCGATTTTACGCAGGTCAGCGGTCAGGCTCAGGAAACGGCGCCCCAGGGCCGTCACGCGTTCGATGGTCTCAGTCGGTTCAACGATATTAATTCCGACGATATCGCAGCCCGCTTCCGCCAGGCCTAACGCCATTCCCTGACCCAGCCCGGTGTCACACCCGGAAACCACAGCCACTTTCCCCTGCAGAGAGAATGCATCCAGAATCATGTTTATTCCTTACTCTTTCAGAGCCTGTCACTCACAGGCAGGTTTATGCTTCACCGCCCGCGACTAGCGCAGATCGCTGACCGCAACGTGGTCCATATCATCAAAGACCTGGTTTTCCCCCACCATTCCCCAGATAAAGGTGTAGGCTTTCGTCCCTACGCCGGAGTGAATGGACCAGCTCGGTGAAATCACCGCCTGCTCGTTGTGCATCACGATATGGCGCGTTTCCTGCGGCTGTCCCATCATGTGGAATACGCAGGCGTCCTCATCCATGTTGAAGTAGAAGTAGACTTCCATGCGGCGCTCGTGGGTATGACACGGCATGGTGTTCCACAGGTTGCCCGGTGCCAGCTCGGTCAATCCCATGCTGAGCTGGCAGGTCTCCAGCACGTCCGGCACAAAGTATTTATTGATGGTGCGGCGGTTGCTGGTGAGGTTATCGCCCAGCGTCACGGGTGCGACGTCTGCCGTGGTCACTTTTTTGGTTGGGTAGGTGGAGTGAGCCGGCGCGCAGTTGTAGTAAAACTTCGCAGGCCTGCTGCCGTCGATGCTGGCAAAGACCACGTCTTTCGCCCCTTTACCCACGTACAGCGCCTCGCGATGGCCAATCTCATAGCATTTTCCGTCTACGGTGATGGTGCCCGGCCCGCCGATGTTAATCACCCCCAGCTCGCGACGCTCGAGGAAGTAGCTCACGCCCAGCTGTTTACCGACCTCACCGCCCACGGAGACGCTTTTCGTGACGGGCAGAATCCCGCCCACAATGATGCGGTCGATATGGCTGTAAACCATGGTGTACCTGTCGGCCTCGAATACCTGCTCGACTAAAAATGCATTGCGCAGCCCCTGCGTATCCAGCGTTTTGGCGTGCGCACTGTGGATGCTTTCTCTGACGTCCACGGTAACCTCCAGATGTGGTCATGCCCGAAGGCGGAAATAAACGAAACAGCGTTCCGTTTTTCATAATGAGCACATACTATCGGCATAAAGCGGGCTTTTCAATTATATTTAAAACAACGTTTCATTTTTATTTTTGTTTATAGCGGAAATGATGTTCGGATCACAATTCAACCGCCGGGAGAAAAAGGACGCGAAAAAAAACCTCCCGGAGGAGGTCATTTTGAATGAGGAGAGGTTAGCGTTCGATGGCCAGCGCCACCCCTTGCCCGCCGCCTATACAGAGTGTGGCAATCCCTTTGCGGGCATTGCGCTTTTTCATTTCGTGGACCAGCGAAACCAGGATCCGGCAGCCGGACGCACCGATAGGATGACCCAGCGCGATCGCGCCGCCGTTAACGTTGACCCGCAGAGGATCCCACTCCAGCATTTTTCCGACGGAGATCGCCTGCGCGGCATAGGCTTCGTTCACCTCGATCAGATCCACATCCGAAAGCTGCCACCCCGCGCGCTCCAGGCAGCGGCGGGTCGCGTAGACCGGTGCGATCCCCATTAACGCAGGATCAACCCCTACGCTGGCGAACGCCTTGATGCGAGCCAGGACCGGAAGATCGAGTTCAAGGGCTTTGCTTTCGCTCATCATCATGACGGCGGCAGCGCCGTCGTTAATGGAAGAAGCATTTCCCGCCGTCACCGAGCCCTGCATTTCAAACGCGGGATTCAGCCTCGCCAGGCCTTCAGCGCTGGCGTCGGTGCGCGGCTGTTCATCAGTATCCACGAGGATACGCTCGCCGCTCTGACGCTGCGTGCTGACCGGGACAATTTCGTCGCGAAAGCGACCGGAATCAATCGCCGCACGCGCTTTTTGCTGCGAGCTTAGCGCATAGGCATCCTGCACCTCACGGCTGATGCCGTACTCGCGCGCCAGGTTTTCCGCCGTCACGCCCATATGATAGTCATTGAACGCATCCCAAAGCCCGTCATGCACCAGGCTGTCGAGCAGCTGACTGTTGCCAAGCTGTGCGCCGGTCCGGCTGTCGGTCAACACGTGCGGCGCGCGGCTCATATTCTCCTGCCCGCCCGCGATGATCACGTCCGCTTCACCACACTGAATGGCTTGCGTCGCGAGATGCAGCGCTTTTAATCCTGAACCACAGACGTCGTTGATGGTAATGGCCGAAACGGTATTGGGCAGCCCGCCCTTCAGCGCCGCCTGACGCGCAGGGTTTTGCCCGGCACCGGCCGTGAGAACCTGTCCCAGGATCACCTCATCAACTTCATGCGCTGCGATCCCGCTACGTTCCACCAGCGCTTTTACCACCACGCTGCCCAGGTCAACCGCCGAGTGACGCGCGAGCGCTCCCTGAAAACAGCCGATAGCTGTACGCAACGCACCCACTATTACGACATCTTTCATCACGACCTCTGTGTTAAATGACATGACGATAGTAGAGGATTGTTACTGGCAATTATCTTAATTGTTTAAAAATAGTGAGTTTAATCACAAGGATCAGCGCGCATCCTGCAGATACTGCCGCAGCCAGCTTCCGGCAACGCCGGGAGGGGATCGTTTATTCCACAGCAGATCGATGCCGATCGCCCGCGGCCAGCCGGGAACATTGAGCTGTACCAGGGATTTCGCGGCGGCAAATTCATCCACCAGCGCACACGGCAGCACGCACCAGCCAAATCCCTGTACCGCCATACTCAAGAGTAACAGGTAATTCGGCGCTGACCAGACGGGCCCGCGCGCGATCTCAGCCTCGCGCTCAAGATAGGTGCTGAGCCGCAGCTCCCGCCAGCCGTGCAGCTCGTCATGCTGAACGTCATGTTGTCCGGCCAGCGGATGCGTGGTCGCGACGTAGATCGCCATGCGGGTCTGCATCGGCAGGCGGGTGACGCCAATATCCGTAGGGTAACTGTCGCGCGCTTCCGTCAGGCCAATCTGCGCTCGCTCCTTCTGCAGCAGATCGATCACGTCCTCTTCCTCGCCAATCAGACATTCGAATTCCGTATGGGGAAAACGCGCGTCAAACTGCTTCATCATCTCTTCCAGCACGTCCGGGTTGAGGGTATCGGAAAGGACAAACGTCAGACGCGCCTCCGTTTGCGCCGTTAGCGACACCGCCAGCTCGTCCAGCCGCGTGCTGGCGGCCAGGATCGCCTGCACGTAACCCAGCACCTGTTCTCCCTGGACCGTTAACACCGGCTGGCGCGCCGAGCGGTCAAACAGCTCGAAACCCAGATCGGCTTCAAGATTGGCAATCGACGTGCTGATCGTCGACTGGCTTTTACGCAGCCGGCGTGCGGCAGCAGAAAAAGAGCCCGCCGCAACGGTCTCGACAAACGCGGTAAGGGCTTCGGGTGAATAGCGCATAACCTATCTACTTTAGCGATGGATACTATCTTTAATATATCAGCTTTAGCGATGAAAATAGGCTGCATCAACGCCCATACCGGCGAATTAATGAGGTCTATGACTATGCAACATCAGGATGCACTCCAACGTAAGCTGCCGGAGCGGATCTTTCATGCTGTCTGTTTCGAAGGGATTGCTACTGCGATCCTCGCCCCTACGGCGGCGTGGCTGATGCAGCGTTCCGTGGTGGAGATGGGTGGGTTGACCATTATTCTGGCCACCACCGCCATGCTTTGGAACATTATTTATAACTTCGGCTTCGACCGTTTCTGGCCCGTTCAGCGCGTCAAACGTACCGCAAAAGTGCGTGCGCTGCATGCGCTGGGGTTCGAATGCGGGTTTATTGTGATTGGCGTATCGATTGTCGCCGCCGTGCTGGGCGTTACCCTGCTTCAGGCATTCACGCTGGAAATAGGTTTCTTCCTGTTCTTCCTGCCGTACACCATGTTCTACAACTGGGCGTACGATAGCCTGCGCGAGAAATTTCTTAAGCGTCGCCAGCAACGGCGCGCCCTGGCAGGCTAAACCGCTTCTGGCCGGACGCCCGTTCCGGCCAAACTCCGTCGAAGCAACTGCGCTCTCCGTGCATAACTATGGTAAATTGCACTCCATTCCGATAGTTTGATAGTTGATACGTTGCTCTAATGTCGAAAATTTGGTCAAAAGATGAGACTCTCTGGAGTTTCGCTCTCTATGGCACGGCCGTGGGCGCAGGAACGCTGTTCTTGCCCATTCAGCTGGGCTCCGCAGGCGCTATCGTCCTGTTTATTACCGCCCTCGTGGCCTATCCCTTAACCTACTGGCCGCACCGGGCGCTGGCGCAGTTTATCCTGTCGTCAAAAACAAAAGGCAATGAAGGGATCACCGGCGCCGTCTCGCACTATTACGGCAGGAAGATTGGCAATCTGATCACCACGCTCTATTTCATCGCCTTCTTTGTGGTGGTGCAGATTTATGCGGTGGCCATCACCAACTCGCTCACGGAGCAGCTGGCAAAACACCTGACGGTGGATACCTCCGTTCGCGTGCTGGTCAGCCTGGGAGTGGTGCTGGTTCTGAATCTGATCTTCCTGATGGGGCGCCATATCACGATAAAAGTGATGGGCTTCCTGGTATTTCCGCTGATTGCCTATTTCCTGTTTGTCTCGCTCTATCTGACCGGAAGCTGGCAACCCTCGCTGCTGACCAGCCAGATGGCCGTCGATCGTCATACGCTGCATCAGGTATGGATTTCGATTCCGGTGATGGTGTTTGCGTTCAGCCATACCCCGATTATCTCCACGTTTGCCGTTGACCGCCGCGAGAAGTTTGCCGACGGCGCTATGGATAAATGTAAGAAAATCATGAAGGTGGCGTACCTGATTATCTGCCTGAGCGTGCTGTTCTTTGTCTTCAGCTGCCTGCTCTCTATTCCGCCGTCGTACATTGTGGCCGCCAAAGAGGAAGGGGTGACGATCCTGTCTGCGCTGTCGATGATGCCTTCTTCACCGGCGTGGCTGGGCATTTCCGGGATTATCGTGGCGATTATTGCGATGTCGAAATCGTTCCTCGGCACCTATTTTGGGGTGATTGAAGGGGCGACGGAGATCGTGAAGTCGTCTCTCAATCAGGTAGGCGTGAAAAAGAGCCGCGCCTTTAACCGCGCGATTTCCATTATGGGGGTGTCGTTAATCACCTTTGCCGTCTGCTGCATTAACCCGAACGCCATTTCGATGATTTACGCCATCAGCGGCCCGCTTATCGCCATGATCCTGTTTATCATGCCGACGCTGTCGACGTATCTGATCCCCTCCCTGAAACAGTACCGCTCCATTGGCAACCTGCTGACGCTGATCGTAGGCGTGCTGTGCGTGTCGGTGATGTTTGTAGGCTGATCCCTTTTCCTGTCCGGCGCTCTGCCGGGCAGGCCATTGCTTACAGCGGAAAAGGTCTGTCCTGCACGACCGTTTTCATCACAAGCGTAGAGCGAAGGTGCTGCACGCCGGGCATGGCGGAGAGCTTCTCGTCGTAAAGTTTCTGGAAAGCGGACAGGTCGCGGGTCACGACGTGCATTAGATAATCGGGATCGCCAAACAGGCGCTGTGCCAGCACGATCTGCGGAATTTCCTCCACCGCAGCTTCAAACGCGCTAACCGCCTTACGGTCACCCTCCTTCAGCGTCGCAAACACTATTGCCAGGAAGTTGAATCCCATTTTGGCGGGATCGAGGCTGGCTCGGTATCCCGTTATGGCCCCGCTTTGCTCCAGCGCCCGCACGCGACGATGGCACGGCGAGAGGCTCAGATTCACTCTTTCCGCCAGCTCGGTCAGGGATAAACGGCCATCAGACTGTAGCTCAGCAAGAATTTTTCGATCGATGCTATCCATGTGGAAGATTTTCTCATTTTCACGGTGTTATGAGCATAACATTGAAAACCTATTTCGCAGGGTTAGCGATATTCTTTTTCTCAGCTTTTGACGCACTGCGGGAGATTTCAGGACGATGGAAATGAGTATTGTGGCCGGCTTTTGGGTGGTTTCTTTTCTGCTTATCATGACGCCGGGCGCCGACTGGGCCTACGCCATTAGCGCCGGGATTAACGGACGACGCGTGGTACCGGCGGTGATGGGGTTAATGTCCGGGCATCTGTTAGCTACGCTGATTGTGGTGGCTGGCGTGGGCGTAGTGATTGCTCAGCATCCGCTGGCGTTAACCGGGCTGACCGTCGCGGGGGCCGCGTATCTCCTGTGGCTTGGCATCGGACTGTTGCGTCACCCTGCCGCACCGGAAAAGGCCACCCATCATGCGGGAAACTGGAGGCAGTGGGCGGTGAAAGGGCTCTGCATTAGCGGTCTTAACCCGAAAGTTTTTTTACTTTTCCTGGCGCTGCTTCCGCAGTTTACCGACCCGACCGGAAGCTGGTCGATAGCGATGCAGATGTCCGCGCTTGGCGTGATGCACCTTATCACCTGTACGCTGGTCTATCTGCTGGTGGGGTATGGTTCGAAAGCGGTGCTGGCGACCCGGCCACAGGCGGCGCGTCGGGTGAGCATGGCATCTGGAGGGATAATGGTGCTGATCGCGATGGTATTGCTGCTTGAGCAGGTAAGATAAAAAAACACCGGCCATCGCCGGTGTTATTTACGCCCGAATATCGTCATATTCCCGCGTTTTATCAAACTCATGTTTCGCGAACGGGCACAGCGGAATAATTTTGCGGTTCTCACCGCGCATCTTCTCTACCACTTTCGCCACCAGCTGCTTGCCAACGCCCTGCCCTTTCAGGCTCTCATCCACGTCGGTGTGCTCGATAATGCTCAGGTGCTCGCCGGTCGGCACGAAGACAATCTCCGCGACCTGGTTGCCGTTCGCATCATTCACGTAAAACTTGTTATGGCCTTCCAGAATATCCATGGTTCCTCGCTTATTTTTGGCGATACTTCAGCGCACCGCTCGGGCAGGTATCAATCACGCGTACAACCGTTTCAACGTCCACTTCATCGGGAATGATCCACGGTTTACGTTTCAGATTAAACAGCTTTGCGCTCCCACGCACGCAGTTACCTGAGTGTTTGCAGATCCCGGTATTGAAGTAAACGTCAATTTTCTCGCCGGTATAGGCCCGGTAACCCGCATCCAGTAGTTCTTTATCCATGACATTGCCTCTGTAATTATTATCGTGCTGAATGAAGCATAGCCTTACGGGATCCTGATGGCTATAACGCCGAAAACGAAAAGCCAGGTCACAACTCTTTTCTCGCCAGATTGCGTCCGCTATTGGCCCATGTCAGGCTCGGCAAATGTCACTTTTACATAACTTCCGCAGGTTGAATGAAACGCAGACTCTCTTTTCAGGTAAAGCTGTTTTTAGCGCTGGTGTGCTTCTCCTGCCTGCTGTTAGTTCTGCTGGGAACAATCCTGTTTCATTTTATTGACCGACAGCTCCATCACGATCTCGGCCAGCGCGCCCGGGTTCAGGCCAGCCAGATCGCGCTGATGCCGGGACTGGCGGCTATGGTTGCAGCCAGAGATATTCCGGGAATAGCCCGGTTAATTCAGCCGCTGCGCGCCGAAAGCGATGCCAGCTACATTGTGATTGGCGATACCGAGGAGCAGCACCTTTATCATTCGGAATCTCCGGAGCGTATTAATTTACCGATGATCGGCGGGGATAATGCGGAGGTGTTAAAGGGTAAAACCATTATTTCCGTGCGTCAGGGCGGGATTGGCGTGTCGCTACGCAGCAAAGCGCCCATCTTCAACGCGCAGCATCAGGTGATTGGTATTGTCTCGGTCGGCTATCTGACGTCGTATATTGCCAATATTAACGCCCGCATTCTCTGGCAGTCCGGGCTATACGGCGCTGCGCTTCTGCTGCTGCTGTTTATTTTCTCCTGGCTGTTTACCCGCAATTTAAAAAAACAGATGTTCAGGCTGGAGCCGAAAGATATCGCTCAGCTGGTTTTGCAGCAGCGCGCGCTGTTAGAAGCCATGTACGAAGGGGTATTTGCCGTCAACGGTGAGAAGCAGCTGATTTTAATTAACCGCGCGGCACGCGAAATGCTGGATATTCGGCAAAGTGAGAATGAACTTATCGGGAAACCGCTGGAAGACATTCTGCAGACGGCGCCGGGCTTTTTATCCCAGCGCTACGCCTCGGTGAGCGCTGGCAGCCACGACCAGATTGCGGTGCTGAACCAGCGGGAGGTGATCGTCAACCGCGTAGCGATTGAGGTCGAACCGGGCGTTGAAAGCGGCTGGGTGTACAGCTTTCGCGACAAAAATGACATTAACACGCTCAGCAGCCAGCTCAGTCAGATCAAACGCTATGCGGATAACCTGCGCATTATGCGCCATGAACAGCTGAACTGGACCGCCACTCTGGTCGGGTTACTGCAGATGAAACACTATGACGAGGCGATCCGTTACATTCAGGTGCAGTCAGAAGGCGCCCAGCGCGTGCTGGACTTTGTCTCTGCCCATTTTGTCTCCCCGGCACTGTGCGGGCTGCTGCTCGGAAAATACGTCAGCGCGCGCGAAAAAGGCATCGAGCTGCTGTTTGACCCCGCCTGCCAGCTCACCCGCATGCCTGCCGCGCTGAGTGAAACGGAGCTGATGTCCATTATTGGTAACCTGCTGGACAACGCCGTGGAGGCGACCCTCAACGCGTCGGTCCACGCGCCGGTAGAACTCTACATTTCTGACCGTAACCAGGAGCTGCTGATCGAGGTAGCCGACCGGGGCTGCGGGGTGGACGATGCGTTGAAGCCGCACATTTTCCGCCAGGGGTTCAGCAGCAAGCCTGACAGCGAAAACGACATTGTTGGCACCGAGCACGGTATCGGCCTGTTTCTGGTGGCAGGATATATCGACAAGGCCGGCGGCAGCATTGAGATTGCCGACAACACGCCGCAGGGCACGATTTTTTCTGTGTTTATACCTATTCTACTCCCCGATCAACAGGGCTAAAGCATGAGCACCACCCGACCACTTGACGTTGTGATAGTTGAAGATGAGCCGCACCTGGCGGAGCTGCATCGCGAGTATATCGAGCAGAATTTCCATTTGCGCGTGGTGGGCATCGCCGCGTCGATTGAGCAGGCATGCAGCCTGATTCGTCAGCATCAGCCGAGGCTTATCCTGCTGGACAACTATCTCCCGGACGGTAAAGGCGTTGAGCTCATCGATAATCCGCTGCTGAAAAGCTATGAGTGTTCGGTGATCTTCATCACCGCCGCCAGCGATATGCAGACCTGCAGCCACGCCATGCGCAGCGGCGCGTTTGACTACCTGATTAAGCCCGTCTTTTTCCAGCGCCTGCACGCCTCGCTGGAGCGGTTTATGCGTTTTATCCACACCGTGCAGCAGGTGAAGGTGGTCGATCAGCATGCGCTGGATCGCCTGTTTAACCTGCCCGCTGCGGAAGCCTCCATTACGCCGTCGACGAAGGGTATTGAACCCCAGACGCTGGAACGGATTAAAAACCTGTTCGCCGAGCATCCCGACACCGCGATGTCGGTTGAAGAGGTGGTGGAAAACGTGGGGATCAGCAAAACCACGGGGCGTCGCTACCTTGAATACTGCGTGGAGAGCGGGTTAATCAGCGTCGAAATGCTGTATGGCAATATTGGTCATCCGCGAAGGTTATACCGCAAAGCGCCCGATAAACCGTAATCCAGAACCGTTCACAGGCTAACGTTCGCGGATTTTATGGTGTTAATTGCTGAAACGACGGCGACAATCACACTTCGGAATCATTGCCCGCTTCACCCTCTTGTGGGTGGAGCCCGATACGCTATGTTGACAATTAGTTCCTCAAATGTAACTAAAAGGTTAACTATAATGTCGAACACGTTCCGAATTTCTCTGCTTACCGCTACTGTACTGTTCTCTGCTTCTGCACTCTCTGCCCTGCCGCAGGGGTATCCTGCTGAGTATCAAAAAGTTGTTGATGCCGCAACGAAAGAGGGCAAGGTTGTTATTTACTCCACCACCGACATCAAGGCCGCCGGACCGCTGATCCAGGGCTTCGAAAAAACCTACCCGGGCATTAAAGTCGAATACAACGACATGAACAGCACCGAGCTGTACAACCGCTTCATCAGCGAACAGGCCTCCGGTGGCGTGAGCGGCGACGTGGTCTGGAGCTCCTCTATGGACACCGGCCTGAAGCTCGCCACCGACTACGCCATGGAGTATAAATCGCCGGAGCAAAGCCAGCTGCCGAAATGGGCGGTCTGGAAGGATAAGGCTTACGGCACCACCTATGAACCGGTGGTCTTTATCTACAACAAGCGCCTGATCCCGGCCGGCGACGTGCCGGATTCTCACGCCGCGCTGGCGAAGCTGATTGCCAGCCAGACGGACAAATTCAAGGGCAAAGTCACCACCTACGACATCGAAAAATCGGGTCTGGGCTTTATGCTCTCGGTTCAGGATCACAACGCCGATCCTAATTACTTTAAAACCCTGGCCGACGTCGCCAAAGGTGGCTTATCGGTGCAGTCGTCTACCGGCACCATGATGGAGCGGGTCTCCTCCGGTGAAAACCTGATCGGCTTCAACATCCTCGGTTCCTACGCGGAAGCGCGCGCGAAGAACGATCCGTCGCTCGGCATCTCCTATCCAAAAGATTACACCCTGGTGCTGTCGCGCGTGTCGTTCATCAGCCAGCAATCGCAAAACAGCAACGCCGCGAAGCTGTGGCTTGACTATGTGCTGTCTGAGCAAGGGCAAAGTATTCTGGCCAGTCAGGCGGATATTCCCTCCATTCGTAACGATATCGAAGGGAAAAATGATATCGACGGCCTGACCAAAATCCTGGGCAACGCGCTGAAGCCAATTCCGGTTGATGAAACGCTGCTGGAATACCTGCAGCCGAAAAAACGCCTGGAGTACATCAAAGAGTGGCGTACCGCCGCCGGTAAATAAGCGTCTGAGCGCGGCGCAGGCCGCCGCGCTCCCTTATCGACTGAGTTCGTTTTTCTGGGCTGCAACACCAGGGATACCCCATGAATACATTACGCAGAAAGTGGCAAAGCCTGCCGCGAAGCATCGTCGTGCTGATAACCGCCCTGGTTATCTACACCCCGCTGTCGTTTATCGTGATACAGAGCTTCCTGTCCGCCCCGTTCTTTTCGCCGTCAAAAGAGTGGAGCTTTGAATCATTTGAATTTATTTTCACCGACCCTGATTTTTATAAGGCCCTGAAAAGCGGCTTTATTCTTGCTTTCGGGCTGGTCTTTATTTCCATCCCGCTGGGCGGCGTGCTGGCGTTTCTGATGGTGCGTACCGACCTGCCCGGCCGCCGGCTGATTGAGCCGCTGATCCTGGTCCCGATCTTCGTTTCACCGATGGTGCTGGGCTTTGGCTACGTGGTGGCCGCCGGTCCGGTAGGCTTTCTCTCCCAATGGGCTCAGGCGCTGATTGGCTTTGTGCCGTGGAATATCTACGACATGTCGAGCATTGTGGTCATCGCCGGCCTGACGCACGTCCCGCACGCCTATCTGTATATCTCGTCTGCGCTGCGCAGCGTGGGCTCCGATGTGGAAGAAGCCGCGCGCACCGCGGGGGCGTCGCCCTGGCAGGTGATGACCTCCGTCAGCCTGCCGATGGTGCGCCCGTCCATTCTGTACGCCACCGTGCTGCTGTTCTTCCTCGGGCTGGAAGTGTTCGGCCTGATGCTGGTCCTCGGCGACCCGGAAGGCAACATGGTGCTGGCAACCTATCTCTATAAGCTGACGAACAAGATGGGCACCCCATCCTATAACCTGATGGCGGCAGTTGCCGTGGTGCTGATCTGCATAACCATTCCGCTGGTGATGCTCCAGCGTCGCCTGATGCGCACCGCCAACCGCTTCGTCACCATGAAGGGCAAGGCTTCGCAGGCCCGCGCGCTACCGCTGGGTAAATGGCGCTGGGTGGCTGGCGGAGTGATTGCCTTCTGGCTTACCGTCACCATCGGCGTTCCGCTGCTCGGCGTGGTATTACGCGCGTTTATCTCCAACTGGGGCGTGGGCGTTTCGCTGTGGGACGAGCTTTCTCTGAACACCTTCCGCACCATCTGGGCGCAGCCCAACCTGCTGCGCGCCATCGTCAACTCCATGGCGATTGGCGTGATTGGCGGCGCGCTGGCCGTGGTGTGCTACCTGTTTGTCGGCATTGCCATGCACCGCAAGCCGGACAACACCACGCGTTTTCTGGACTACAGCGTGCTGGTGCCGCGCGCCGTGCCTGGCCTGCTGGCGGGTCTGGCGTTCCTGTGGGTGTTCTTGTTCCTGCCGATGTGGCTGGATAACTCGCTGAAATCCGGCTGGCTTTCCGGGTTCGCCTGGACCGACTGGATGCGTGAAAACGTCATCGTCTGGCTGCGTTCGCTGCGCAGCACCATTTTCAGCGTCTGGCTGGCCTATACCGTGGTGTGGATGGCTTACGGGCTGAGGCTTATCTCTTCCACGCTGCTGCAGGTGGGGCCGGAGCTTGAAGAGGCGGCGCGCAGCACCGGGGCGACGCGCGGGCAGATCACCCGCCACGTCACCATCCCGCTCTCCCGCTACGGTCTTATCGGTTCGTGGCTGCTGATGTTCCTGATCTTTGAGCGCGAATATTCAACGGGTGTGTACCTGCTTTCACCCGGCACGGAGACCATCGGCTCGATGCTGGTTTCCCTCTGGGCCGCGGGTGCCATCGATATCGTGGCGGCGCTCTCTTTCATTAACATCCTGCTGGTCGTGGTAGGTCTGGGCATTGCCCTTCGTTTCGGAGTGAAAATACATGATTGAATTAGCGGTTGACGATCTGCACTTAACCTACGGCGACAATCCTGTTTTAAAAGGTGTCTCCATGAACCTGAAGCGCGGCGAAGTGGTCTCCCTGCTAGGCCCCTCCGGCAGCGGTAAAACCACCCTGCTGCGTGCCGTCGCGGGTCTGGAAAAACCGACGCAGGGGTCGATTGTCATTGGCAACAATAAAGTTTACGACGGCACGCCGCGCAGCGAGGTCCCGGCGGAAGAGCGTAACCTGGGGCTTGTGTTCCAGTCCTATGCCCTGTGGCCGCACAAAACCGTGTTTGAGAACGTGGCCTATCCGCTCAA
The DNA here is from genome assembly GCF_055666685.1 of Enterobacter sp. E14S. Lineage (NCBI taxonomy): Bacteria > Pseudomonadati > Pseudomonadota > Gammaproteobacteria > Enterobacterales > Enterobacteriaceae > Enterobacter > Enterobacter sp. E14S. The sequence continues at coordinate 50,870 of NZ_JBVODQ010000016.1, forward strand.
GCTGCGCAAAGTCCCGACCAAAGAGATCCAGCAACGCGTACAGGGCGTGCTGGACCAGCTGGGTCTGGGCCATCTTGGCAAACGTCACCCGCACCAGCTCTCCGGTGGGCAGCAGCAGCGCGTGGCGATTGGCCGGGCGCTGGTGTACAACCCGCCGGTAATTTTGCTGGACGAGCCGCTTTCCAACCTCGACGCCAAGCTGCGCGAAGAGGCCCGCGTGTTCCTGCGCGAGCTGATTATTAAGCTCGGGCTATCGGCACTGATGGTGACGCACGACCAGAACGAGGCAATGTCCATTTCCGACCGCATCCTGCTGCTCAACAACGGCAAAATTGAGCAACAGGGCACGCCGCAGGAGATGTACGGTTCGCCGAAGACGCTATTTACCGCCGAGTTTATGGGCAGCAATAACCGCCTGCACGGCAAGGTCACCGAAGTGCGCGACGGCAAAGCACGTATCGAGGGGAAAGGCTGGGTGCTTTGGGGTCAGGCGGGCGAAGGGGTGAAGAGCGGTGAAGAAGCGACGGCTGTGATCCGCGTCGAGCGCGTGGCGGTGGTCGAGGGACCAGGGGAAAATCAGCTTGAGCTGCCGCTGCTCACCAGCATGTATCTCGGCGACCGCTGGGAGTACCTGTTCCGCACGGTGGGAGATGATTTTGTCATTCGTGCGTATGGGCATGAGGTTCGGGATCCGCAGCACTGCCATCTTTCGCTGCCTGAGAAGTGTGTGTGGGTGTTCCCGAAAGGGTGATGAGTCAATATTAATCTGCCATGGCCCGGTGGCGCTTCGCTTACCGGGTCTACAAAACAAAGAAATGCACAGATGCCAGGATTGGTGGCGCTAGCCATTATTGTTAATGCATTCCGACTTAAATATTCACCTGACTCTTCTTTCCGTCCCTATACATAACGGGTTAAGGCTCCATATCAAAATGTTATTACAGAGCATATAAAGAAAATTTATGCATTATATCCAGCATTTTTGAAAACAGATTGAACATGCTCCGTCAGTCCAACAAGATCTTCATAGGCGATTGGGCCAAAATCAGGATAATGGTTTTCGATATACTCGTTAACATCTTCCATACCTTCACTGACTCTGAGATTCTTAACAAATGTAGGCAAAATACGATGATTAACACCAGTACCATACTCTTTCGGATGATGGGTCATACACCACTCAACTTTACCTTTATATGATTGAATCGCATCTTCCAGTAAGGTAATAACTTCTAGAACCTCTTTTTCAAAACGAAAACTGGTATAAGGAGGGTACTTAGAGCGATCAATTTTTTCAAAATGGTCATTTATCCATTCATCTTCAATACGGCTCTGATAATGTAACCACTCCAGTCTTCCAAGAGAACCAATGAAGTCCAACAAGATAGTTTCTTTCTTATCTATCGGAAACATTATTTTAACCCCAGATATTTATCAGAGATCGCGAAACTTCCCAAGAAGATCCTGGCGCTAAGTCCGTGATTTAGGTTATAGATATTTAACTTGTATATGGGATAACTGCTCTTCTAAGGACCAGCTCTCAGGCTCAGATTTTTTATGGTACCACTTGGCACCATTATCTAGCCATTTCGACCGGTACATCTTAATGCCCTGTAAGGTTTAATCCTCATAACCAAACCCCACTCCACAACAATCACATATATCGTATGTTGGTGATTCTCCATCCTCACTCTAGGGAGCTTCTAACTGTTCAGAACCACATATACGACAAATATATAGCTCGTTATTTTTTTGCATTGAAATAGTCCAAATTTTTTAGACAACCATGATCTTTCTAATCCGGCATAAACATTGATTTTGGTATACCGTCATATTTTTTACGGCAAAAGTACTAGATGACTAGTTGTAATCAATCATATCACCGTTTTTACGTGTTGTTGTAAGCGCTCCTGCTGGTGGATTATTTACAAAAATCTGATTGGCTTCCGAATATAATTTAGCATTCTGATACTCCGGAAACTCCTTTCCATTTTTTGTCCAGTGCCCATAAGCATTAATTACAGGCTTTAACTTCTTGGTATCTGTCCAAATCTGTGTATCTTTAGATTTACCATCTTTGGCTATCCCGTCACCACCACCTTTCAGCGGTTCGCCATCAGCATTTGCAGCATCGGATTAATATCGAAGATGCCGGGCTTATCCTGACTCAGCGCATTATTCTCAACGACAACGCTTTCCTATACCCCTACCATTTCTCTTTACAATCTAATATTTACAGTTATTCTTAGCCAAGTTATATCTGCCACTGCAACTTTTTCGCTGATAGGCATTTATGACGAGCACAATGCTAGTCCATTTTTTTTAACATAATCAAACTTTCAATCAACGATCGGTCAGAGGCGAGAAACACGACTTCCAATTCATGCTCCTCATCATTTATCCAATCAAGAACAGAATCCCTCAAAATCTCAAGGTAGATCTGCAAATCAACTTTTGGTATTTGAGGTAGGAAATCATGTAGAAGCACGATTTTTCTGCATGGTAGCCAACTAAGATCACACAAGCAGTCATACAACGCATCCCAATTAAAACCAAAGTATCCAGGAAACCATAATAAATAATACAAAGACTTCAAAAACTCCTCCGTAAGTTCAATAGTCGAGTCTATTCGCACGACAAATACTTCTGCAGTATCGTACAAGGGAAATTTCTCTACAAAGATGAATGGAAGCATTTTAAACCTTATTTTTTAATTGGGATATAGGTCTTATAGTGATCTGGCGTATAAAACATTTTACCACCTTTTCCTACAACAATTCGCTGAGGCCCAGGCCCCGCGATGCCATTAGTTGGGTGCACATATTCAGTGTAATATCCTACCGTTTTTTGTGGGAGAGCACCTGAGCGATTTTGATAAACAGAACCATCGTTTCTGTGTGGGAAGGATCCGCCAGACGCTATACGTTCCAGGTTGGCCCGAGATCAATTTTCCCTTGGAAAATTTGACCTGTTTTTTGATCAACAATTCTCATTCCGTCAATAAATCGAGTAGCTTCCTGTGCTCCCTTTGCAACCCCACCGCCATTTTTAATAGGAACTGCCCCAATGCCAAGACCAGCAGTTCCAGGAAGCGGCTTGCCATCTTCGTCAAACAACACCCCGGGCCTGGCAATGTTATGAACTTTTGGCAACCGGTCGCCGTGCTTTTTTTCAAGCTCTTCCTCGTCATGGCCAGGACTCAGCGAGTTATTCTCAACTTCCACCTTCGCCGTTTCCGACGCCGTCGCCGCAGCGCCCGCCAGACCTCCCGCGATACTCACGAGGCTACTGACCAGCCGTTTCTCCTCTGCCGTCAGGTCACTGGATTTTTTATCTCCATACAGCGTACTGACCAGATGCCCGGTCATCACCGAGGCCGTAATGGCTCCAATGGCACCAGCCTTCAGGCCATCCGCTGTGCTCCCGCCACTCAGCTGCGTCAGCGCCGCCGCCACAATACCGTGCAGCGCGGCACGGGCTGTCGGGTCTTTCTGCTCCTTGACCAGAGTCGCCAGCTTCGCGCCCAGCGCCGCATTGCGGGTAAACTTAACGGCTGATTAAGCGATCCAGGCACAGTGGCCGGGATTCGTTATATGATTATTTGATTTATTCTTAATATATCTTTTCTTAACTTATTGTTAACGCTTGAATGTGCTAGCTGGTTTATGAGCTTCCTTATTTGGATAAAAGTACGTTTCTGATCTTTTAGATCTTCTCCTTTTATCGTTGATAAGGCAGCAATTAGTTCGCCATCGTAATATTCACCCGCCAACGGATTTTCAGTCAGAACTTCCAACACTTTCGGTATCAACTGATCAATACATAATTTTTGTCGAATAGCGCGACAAAGATCTTCCACTTTTAATCGCCTTGATGGCTGGTAAACAATTCTCGGCTCTAGAACTGGGATCACTAGCAGAATTTACCTAAAGTAGAATCGCCTGTCTAATCGGAAATTAACGTCTAAATTCTTACAGGAAACGTAGATCCTGCTCAGTAAATTATCCATACTTTTGCATTTGACTTCTTAGCGCGTCTGTATCGCTGCATAAAGTTAGTTACATCCGCTTTCTTGCGGCACGAAATCTTTCCTTTGCGCATTTCTAACTCTTTTTAAAAATGCTCCTGACGTTGGTGTTGGGAGCATTTGTACGTTTTAGCGGTTATTTTTCTGGATTTATATATGTATACCTACTATCAATTTCCAGACCAAGATCAGTAGCTATTTTAAGCACTTGCGTGTACTCATCTTTACTGATCACAACATCATGATCAGCAATATGATCACATAGCGTTTCGAATGCTAATACATTCTCTGAAAACCCAAGATAACCAAGGGCAAAGTCAACTAATGAAGGATCCAGACGACTTTTTAATCCTTCACCAAATTCTCTAATTTCGTCGTTAATATCCATTTCACCCACACTATTTTTTAATAGGTTTTAAAGTTGGAGGAGTCGGATTACTATCCGGAAACGCTGTTACAATTTTCCCACTAGCGGGCTCGTATAGCACACGAACTCTGACACCATCTCGTTCTTCCCAAGCAACCCACCTTGCCGGCCTTCCTGCGTTTGTATACGCCCCACCAGTTCCGGTCTGAGCAAACCATTGGGTATCGGGGGAGGTAGCAATGTCTTCTGCCTGGCCCGTACCGATGGCCGGTGCCAGGTTGCGGTTTTCACCGTTTCCTCTGCCATCCGCGCAGCTGGAAAGCGCCACCGTATAGCTGTTGCCGCTGGTCTGGCAACCGTTGTGGAGATTACTGAAACCCAGCTTGGTGCAGCGGGAGTGCTGAACGATATCGGCGATGTGCTGGTGACTAGGGGCCGGGACGGGTATTTTAGGTGAGCCTGACGGCTAAAAGAAGATCCCGGCCCGGTGGACGGGATCTATTATCTTAGTGAGTTTTTGGCAAATAAAATAACTTTTCAGCAATTATACGATCCAAATCACTATCTCCATTCAAACACATATGATCCGTAGCAACCCAATGTAAATATTGATAAATATCTTCGATTTCTTTTCCCGCGTATAACATCTCACAAATAGGTTGTACATATGCATCATATTCATCACTGGCCTCAATGAGATCATTGATACCTATAGGATCCCATTCTTGTAATAGAACAGATCTAACTTGCTCATATAAAAATCGATCATTCATTTCGTAGGTGCTCCCGGAATTACAGTTACAACATCGCCTGTATTAGTGTTAATTATTACCCGAAGATTGTTGGTTGCATCGTAGTATCCCGTAGTTCCAGGTTTTGTCGGATAAATGTTTCCTGTCTTTATTGTATTTTCTACTGCTGAAGGCGGGACGCCACGCCCCTGCATACGATCAACAGCACGAGCTGAATATGCTCGCTCACCAATTACCGCAGGTGAATTAGAACCTTTGGTATTCATGGGATTACTACTTCTACCTGTAGGATTGTAAGCACCTCTGGAGCCTCCACCTTCGCCGTTTCCGACGCCATCGCCGCCATGGAGACACTGCCGTCCGTCACCGCAGCACCCGCCAGACCTCCCGCGATACTCACCAGGTTACTGACCAGCCGTTTCTCATCCGCTGTCAGGTCACTGGATTTTTTATCTCCGTACAGGGCGCTGACCAGATGCCCGGTCATCGCCGAGGCCGTGATGGCGCCCATGGCACCCGCCTTCAGGCCATCCGCTGTGCTCCCGCCACTCAGCTGCGTCAGCGCCGCCGCCACAATACCGTGCAGCGCGGCACGGGCTGTCGGGTCTTTCTGCTCCTTGACCAGGGTCGCCAGCAGAGGGGCCGCCCCCGCTGCCGCGCCTGCCTTCAGGTTACCGCCAAGCGCACCTGCCAGTAATCCCGCCGCTGCACTGCCCTTCGTCCAGAAGTCACTCCCCGGACCATACTCAGTATTCTGGTATCCAGGCTGTGTCTTCAGGAATGCTTCCTGCTCCTGCGGCTTATCGCCCTGCAGTTTTCCTTCTGACGCCAGCTTCGCGCCCAGCGCCGCGACTTAGCTCTGTGCTGACTTCCCTAAAGACAGTCAAAGTACGGTGATTCACATCCAGTGAAATGTACCTTAAAGCTTGTCACCTCATTGCATCGCATATCCTTAACCATAGTTCTTCCATCAACACCTGGTTATTCAATATTTTTCGGAAAGAGTTGCGGAGCCAAAAATCCCGCCAACGATGGGCGGGACCAAATATAATCACTCACTTATAACGGCTCTTTTCCAATCATCATCTTTTGAGTTCCGCCCCCCCTAAAGGGAGGTCTGCTAATATAGTAATAGAATGGTCAATGTTAACTATCTCTTGCAGGCTAACTAAAACAGCATCATTTTCATTAACTGAATCAGAACTAATCACATGGAATTGCCAATCCCCGTCGTCACTGTCATGTGAAAGATAAGCTATCCACTCTCCTGAGGTAATAATTTTTCTATTTGCAATAACAGCCATGTTTGGTGGCTCCGCTAACTACTATACTGTATTATCCATTATTCACTACTGCACTTATTCGATTTTTTTGTTTTATTCTCGAGACGAAATCTGAACATTTCAATAACTATTTGTACCTAGCCCAAGAGCTGAGTCAGCAGGATTTCCAGGCACAATATAGTTACTGCTGCAGGTTTTTGTATCCGTCCTCCGGCATTTTACTCGTTGCCAGATGATCAGCGGCTTCGCTGAGCGAGTTATTTTCAACAACAACTCTCTCTGATGTGGATTGCTGTACTGAATCCTATTTCCAACTTACTTCAGCAAGATACAACCGATTTTTTCTGCTGCTTTCTCGGACTGGCAACTTTTTACCCTGACGCGCCTTTTTCGTCTGGACACGCTACCGCCCCGGTAAAGAGTCCAGTGAGTAAATTGCCTGCGGCAGTTCAGCATAACACAAGGGCGATTATGCGCAGTTCATAACAATAATGTCTGGGCTGTTTTTAAGATACAGATAGAACATCAATGTAATTGATTTTTTCGTCTCGCTCATATTCTCTTAACAGAGAATTAAAAACTTTAATTTCATCCCCAAGATTAATGATTACTAACTTAAATCCTTCATCAAAAACTAACTTTACACCAATTATTTGTTGCTCAATTTCAGAGCAGATCACGTAAAATTTTAAGAGTATCTTTCCAAAGGCCTTCTGAAACAAATATGAATTTGACAAATCCATGATTACTTCTTTGCCATACTCTCCGAGATCCTTTTCTTGCATTGGTGAATCAATCAGTTCAAGTGAAGCCCCATCCAGTCCGCATCTACATACAATATTTTGATATGTATCGCAAAAAACAAGTTGAAGTTGTTGAGGACTCCCTAAATCTGGAGCGTCATAAACATATATTAGGCCATTGACACTCTGAAGTTTTTGTCCCACGACATTACGTGCCAGCTCTTGATACCGCTCGAAATTACGCATCATTGCGGTGCCCCCTTCAGCGCATTTTTAACTGATGTATTATTTATTACACCATCTTTAAGGATGGTAACAAAGCTACCATCAGGTTTAGTAACAACGACGTCGTTTCCTTTTATTCTGAAGAATACATCACCACGACTCGCTCCGGCTTCAGTTCCTTGCCCAGCAAATTTCCCTGCAACAACTTTATCTGGATTAGTACCTATATCATTTATAATATTTAAAACACGTTCTCGATCGGCCGCATTTGATGCATTCCCACCAAAATCCTCAACATGTTTACCAAGTTTTTTACCAACCTGTGCGTTAGTTACCGATAATTTGGCACTAGCACCAACACCTGAAGATGGTACAGATATTTTTCCAGGGCCAGGGAGATATCCAGAAATTTCATCACTGGCCTTGTTGAGCAACTTCGATGCTGTTTCAAGATCCCCAGCTTTCAGCGCTTTTTCCGCACCTTTGATGGCCTTACCAGCAACATCGCCAGCACCTGGTATGATGCCGATGGCCGCAGCAAGATAATCAAGTGCACTGTTTGCTTCCGCAAAACTTTTGATATCCCCGACCACTGGCACAAAATCTGCGCCCGTCAACAGGATATCTTTCAGTTCTGCCTGACGTTGGGTATACATCTTCACCGAGCACGCTTCCGCGCTCATCCCGGCACAGTTTTCCTTCTTGTAACGCTCGTTTTCTGCTTCGACGCGTTCTTTCGCTACCTGCTGAGGTGTCTTATTCTGAGATACCGCGTCCAGTACATCACCCAGCGAGTTATTCTCAACCTCCACCTTCGCCGTTTCCGACGCCATCGCCGCCATGGAGACACTGCCGTCCGTCACCGCAGCGCCCGCCAGACCACCCGCGATACTCACGAGGCTACTGACCAGCCGTTTCTCCTCTGCCGTCAGGTCACTGGATTTTTTATCTCCATACAGCGCGCTGACCAGATGGTCGGTCATCGCCGAGGCCGTAATGGCTCCAATGGCACCGGCCTTCAGGCCATCCGCACTGCTCCCGCCACTCAGCTGCGTCAGCGCCGCCGCCACAATACCGTGCAGCGCGGCACGGGCTGTCGGGTCTTTCTGCTCCTTGACCAGGGTCGCCAGCAGAGGGGCCGCTCCTGCTGCCGCGCCTGCCTTCAGGTTACCGCCAAGCGCACCTGCCAGTAATCCCGCCGCTGCGCTGCCCTTCGTCCAGAAGGCACTTCCCGGACCGTACTCGGTATTCTGATATCCGGGCTGCGTCTTCAGGAACGCTTCCTGCTCCTGCGGCGTATCGCCCTGCAGTTTTCCTTCTGACGCCAGCTTCGCGCCCAGCGCCGCATTGGATTCCCGCGCTTTCTGCTCCGCATACTTGCCATAAGCATCCAGCGCAGAAGTGGCCAGCGCCGCGCCTTCGCTCTGGACCGCCAGGTTATCCCTGACCTTCTGAACATCACCGTTCACGTCCACGCCGTGGTGGGTGTCAGCCGTATCGCGGCTCAGGTCAGCAATATCCTGTTTTTGTTCCGCCGGGTTGCGAATGACAATGCTACCGCCACTCACCGCTGATGAGGTCGTGCCGGTGTGGCTCTCTTCTGCCTGGCCCGTACCGATGGCCGGTGCCAGGTTGCGGTTTTCACCGTTTCCGCTGCCGCCCGCGCTGCCGGAAAGCGCCACCGTGTAGCCGTTGCCGCTGGTCTGGCTCTCGTTGTGGATATTACTGAAACCCAGCGTACCCGTGTCGAGGCTATTTTTATCTGCAGACGCCGTGGATGCAATCACCGCGCCATCAAGCTGGGTATGATTTCCGGTGGTGACAGCAAAGCCGCCCTTGCCTGCGAATATCCCGCTCTGTTCAGCGACGCTCTTACCATTCTGGGTGATATTCTCACCCGACGCACTGACGCTACCGGAAGACGCACCATAACACAGCGGCGGTATGCACAGGCTGAGGGACGCGCCTGACGAAGACTGCTTGCTGTCATAACTGGCCGTATCCTGCACGCTGCTGATGGTGAGATCGCGCCCGGTGTTGACCACCACACGGTTACCTTCCAGCTCCGCACCTTTCAGGGTGGTGTCGCGTCCGCTGTTCACCGTAAGCTGTTCATCAGCATGGACAACGCTGTTCGTATTGCGCTGCGACTGGCTGTTTTCCTTGCCCTTATGCTGTGACGCTCCCAGCTCCACCGAGATGCCGTTTTGCGCACCAATCAGGCTCACACCGACACCGACGCTGAACTGGCTGCCGCTGTTTTTACTCTCAGAGTGGGTTGTGTTCTGGGAGGCAGACAGCAGAATATCCCGTCCCGCATCCAGCGCCACGTGTTTACCCGCGATCTGTACCCCCATACCGGCAATGTCATTTCCGGCACGAACAGAGACATTCTCGCCGGCATTAATGGTGGTGCCCTGCGTGTCGGTACTGTGGTAACGACTGTCCTGAGATGACGTCCCCGCCGTTAAAGACACTTTAGCCTTGATGAGCGACGAGTCCGACATAGCGCCCTGCGCCGCGGTTGCCGCCGACTGGCCTGTTCTGATGGCGGTCAGCCGTGGATCATCGCCATTTTCTGCGCTGCGGGCGGCCGTCTCAGCGGCTTTAGCAGCCTCAACAGCCCAGCCGCCAGCAGATGCCGTCACACCATACTGGGCGCTGCTGCTGTGATTTTCACCATCACGGGTATCCCGGCTCACCCCCATGAGGACATTTTCGCCACTGAGTGAGACCGATTTACCAGCACGGATATCCGTACCTGACAGGGAGAGATCGTTACCGGCCTGCGCGACAACGTTACCGTTTTTGCTGCTTAGCTGGCTGCGCAAGCCGTTTTCGAGGCTGCTATCTTCCCGACTGCTGTTTTTTTCATGACGGTAGCCTGCCGTGGCGCTGTAACCATCGCCGCCCAGCGTTCCCAGCAATTTGCTGCTGCCGCTGCTCTCACTGCGCGATGTATCGCGTCCGGCAGAAACGGAGATATCCCCATGTGTGGCTGACAGCAGAAGATCGTCCGTGGCGGTCATCAGGCTGCCGTTGATATTCACGCTGCCGTCACGACTGTTAACGTAAATATCTGAGCCCTGAATGACCGACGCGTTTTGTGTGGTTCGGGTGCCGCTACTGTTGCTCTCCGCCTTGCTCATCCCGCCCGGCAGGAGCTGATTGCCGTGGGAACCCCCACCCGAGATGGCGCGAACAGCACTTCCGGCACTCAGGTCGCTCGAGAGATTCCAGCCGCTATTTTTAGTGCTGCTGCCGTATTTCTCGCTGTCTGTGGAGGTGGTGATATCAACGTCGCGTTTCGCATCGAGGATCACCGTTTCACCGGCCTTAGCCTGGCTTCCGGCAATCAGGATATTGCCGCTGTTGCTGCCTCCCTGTTTACCGGTGGCAGTCATCTGGATATTGCCTGCGGCGGCAAGATGGCTGCCGCTGTTAAACTCGCCCTCGTAGTGCGACTCAGAGGAAGACCGGGTGCTTCCTGCGGAAATGGCCATCAACTGGCCTGGTCCGTCAAGCGCGAGCGCACCGCCTTCCGCCCCCAGCCCCTTCACTTTATCGACGGTGCTGTTGCCACTGTTGCCCTTACCACGCACGATATCGCGCACGTTACGCACAGTGTCTTCAAATGGCGCTTTCACACTGACCGTGACGCCAGACGATTTGGACTCCTGCTTCATGGACTCAGTGGTCTTATCCCGTCCAGGAAGGATGGCGATGCTGTCGCCAGTAATATCGATATGGCCGGTTTTGCGGGAGGAATCATCCTTCACTCTTCCGGCAACCACATCTGCCGCGCTCAACTGGACGTCATTTCCGGCGCTGATGATGACATTGCCGCCAGCAGTGCCCACCGTGCTGCGGGCATCGCTCTGCGTCGTATTTGCCCCCTGTCGGGTGCTTTTTGAAGACTGTGACCCGATGGTGATACCCAATCCTGACCCGCTGGAGAAAACGCCGGATTTCTTCGTCTTCTTCATGTCGTAGAACGTGTCGGTGTTGGTCGCTGCCTCCACGGTCAGATCATTTCCAGCCTTCAGAGCCACATCACGCTCAGCGGCAACTGACGAGCCCTGCACCGTCAGGTTGTTACCAGCCCGGAGAGCAACGTTGTCGCCGGAAAGCTGCGTACCTTTCTCACGCGTATGCGTTTCTTCGTGGATGGTGTGAGTGGTTTTCTTACTGAGGAACCCACCGGACGTCTTTTTCTCCTCCCGGTACGCATAGTCACTTTCCGTCGCAGTGGAAAGGGTGATATCCCGCCCGGCGGCCACGGCTGTATCGCCTGCGGCATAGACATCTGCTGCCTGCGCCGTTACATCCCGTCCGGCGACAACAGTCACATTCCCGCCCGCAGTGATGTCGGTTCCCGACTGGCGAACCGACTCGTTAATCACTTTTTTACGGCCTGATTTATAACTGTCGCCCTGCGTGGTCTCTGCCGCAGCCAGATTCACGTCGCGACCCGCCTGCAGCCCGACGTTTTTCTCCGCCGCCAGCGCGGCGGCCTGAGCGTTGATATCCTGCCCGGCCTTCAGGACCAGGTTATCGCCTGCGGAAATCGTGGTGCGGTCGAGCCCGGTGCTGTGGGACTCGCTTTTCCCTTTCCGGCTGCTTTCGCTGGTCTGTGCCGCGTTCAGGTTCAGATCGTTGCCCGCGCTCAGCCCCGCGCTGCCGCCCGCCTTCAGGTCGCTGGCGGTCACGTCAAGGTTGTGCCCGGCATTCACCAGCAGATTGCCGCCCGCGGTGACGTTACTTCCCTGATATGTGACGGAGGAACGGCTGGTTTTCGCCCGGCTGGAGCTGAATGCGTCGTTGATCTGATTCGCGTTGACGGCAATATCGCCCCACGCGTTCAGCAGCATATCGCCGCCGGAGGCCAGGTTCGCCCCGGTGACGGTGATGTTTTTACCCGCCTCAAGCGACAGGCCATCCTGCGCGGTAATCGACGCCGTGTTGCCCAGCAGGGTGTCCTTCAGGCCGATGTTGCCGTACTTCCCGCCGGCGTTGATATCAATCTGCTCAACCTGCGTCAGGTTGTTGATGCTTCCGTCCAGGCTCTCCAGCGCGACCGTTTTGCCGCTGATGGTGGAGCTGATGTTATTGATATCGCCGATGGCGCTCAGGTTCAGGTCGCCGCCCGCTTTCATCAGGCCGTTGCTGAGGTTGCTGATGCTGTTCTGGCTGTCGAGCGTCAGGCTGTTTTTCGCCAGCAGCGAGCTGCCGCCGTTGGTGATGCTGCCGCCCTTCAGGGTGACGTTGTTGCCCGCGATCACGCTGCCGTTATTGACAGTGACGTCCTTCGGCGACAGGTAGAGTTTCGGCACCATCACAGTTTCGCCGTTGACGGTGGCTTTCTCCCACCACAGCAGGCTATGGTCGAGCGCGGCAATCTGATCGGCGGTCAGCGAGACGCCAAACTGCAGGCCCAGCGACTGCTGCGCCGCCGCGGCGTTGTCCATCAGATAGCGCATCTGATCAAGATCGGAGCCGATGCCGTTCAGGTAGCGGTTACCGGTCTGGTTGAGCACCACGTTGGAGACATAGCGGGTATCGAACGCCGCATCGCCGAGGAAACGGTAATCGTAGTCCGGGTTCAGGTTGAGGCGGCCGAGCATATAGGACGAGCCGAGGAACTGCTTCTCGTCGGTAAACGCCAGCCGCGTCTCCTGCGGCGCCGTGGACGACGGTTTGATCCCGAGCATCGCGTTCAGATCGGCAAACAGGGCGGGATCAAGCTGCCCGAGACCGTTCAGTTTCGGGTTGATGCCGATCAGGTACGGGCTTTTCGGGTTGTCGGAGAAGACAAAATAGCCGTTGTTGCCCGACGGCAGCGGGTAAGCGCTGGTGTCGACGCGCTGGCCCTGATAGTGCCCGACGGCGCCGCCCTGCGCGGTTCGGAGATCGGCGGTGATGACCCCGGCGTTCGCCAGTGCGCCCAGCTGACCAAGGTTCGCATCACCTTTCTGCGTGGTGGCAACGTTGCTGAGAGGCGTGCCGGACGCGCCGCCGTTTTCCAGCGCGCCGCCGCCGTTAAGCTGCTGCAGCGCACCCTGAAGCCGATCGTTCCACTGCGGCGAGTTCACCGCCACGGTGCCGGTATTGCTCAGCCCCTGTTTTTGCACACCGCTGCCGATGGTCTGGTTGCTGAGGGTGTTCAGCGACGGGGTGGAGATAACGTTGCTGACGCCGCCCGCGTTAGCGGTGGTATTAGTGTTGCTGATGTTGCTGGTGAAGTTTGCGGTGACGTTGCCGCCCGCCTGGATGACGGCGCGATACGTCGCTCCATCAGTAGTAAATTCCGTCTTATGTTCACCTAACCGATAAGGTACATAACTGCGGTATTTTAATTCATCTTCATCCCACCAATACCATTTGTTATTACTAAGCTTCTCCAATGGTTGCCAATAATCACTACCACAATCATAGTAGAACCATTCACAACGATAATTTGCCTCAACATATTCAACTTTACGTCCACCTTCTGCGGAAAGGTTATTCAAAGTTGAACCGGAGAGTGCAATATCCCGTCCTGCAAGGATATTGCTAGCTTTGTTTTCCATTGAGCCAGCATTAATATTAATATCGCGCCCGGCGGCAATGCGGGCCGCACTCCCGTTAGCTGAAACCTGAACGACGGACTCACTAAGAATGAACTGCCGAGTATCCTCGCCAGACAGACGATATTGGATTACATTACGACAGTGTTCATTCATTGCTCCCGTGCAATTTTGCCACGAATAATAAACAACCTGTTCTCCATTATTTTTCCATTGTTCCAGGCTAATTTCAAAATCCGGCTTATCTTTCACATAATAAACACGACTCAGAGCCTTAGACGTGTCAGGTAAAGCATTCGAGTATTTATTTTCATAGCTACTGATATTCAATCCATCACGTTCATTCAGCAAATGTCCGGTCCTGATCCCAATATCCCCATTCTGCGTCTCAATATTCCCCGACGTGTTCACCACCTGGCTGTTGGCATTCCCCGCCGCATCCCGCTGCATCCACAGGTTGTTCCCCGCCATGATGTCGCCGCGCCGGTTGGTGATGCTGTCGGCATAAAGCGCCAGGTTATTCGCCGCGTACAGCAGCGCGGTGTTGACGATGGCGCCCGGTGCGCTCAGGGTCAGCGAGCCGCGCGTGCCGGTGAAGCCGTCGACGGTAATGTTGCTCCGGCTGGCCACGGTGATGTCGCCGCCGCCCTGCACCGCGCCCGCGGCGTTCAGCGCAACGCTGCTGCCGGAGAGCGTACTCGTGCCGCCGCCGGTGGTGATTTGTCCGTTGTTGCTGAGCTGCCCGCCCGCGCTGAGGTTAACCGCCTGCCCCTGCAGCACGCTGCGGTTATCGATGTCGCCGCCGCTGCTGATGGTCAGGGTTCTGCCTGCCGCCACGGCGGTCCGGCTGGTAAACGCGTTCGTCAGCTGCAGCGTTAAGTCCCCCAGGGAGACCAGCTGGCCGGTCAGGTCCAGCCCCCGGCTCTGCAGCCACAGGTTGCCGCCGCTCAGCAACCTGCCGCCCGCGCTCTGGGTTACCTGGTCTGCGCCAATATTCAGCTGCGTGTTGCCGAGCAGCGTGCCGCTGTTGTTCAGCTGGCCGTAGTTAACCGTCAGCTGTCCCGCCTGGGTGGTGCCCAGGCTGGCAAAGGTGGTGCCGGTCAGCGTGGCCCGGTCGGCCACCCACGTGCCGCCGTTAGTGGCGTTTGCCGCATTGAGTATCAGGTCGGTGGCCTGCAGCCAGCCGGTGCCGGTGAACTGCGGCGTGCCGAGCGTCAGGCGCGCGCCGGACAGGAGCCTGCCGTCGTTACGCGCCTGCGAGGAGGCGGTCACGCGCGTCTCGCCGCCGCCCTGAATCAGGCCGTAGTTAAACAGCGCGGGCGTGGTCAGCGTCAGGCCATCGCGGCTGACGATTTCGCCCCCGCTGCTGTTGGTCAGCGTGCCGCTGAGGGCCAGCGTCGCGCCGTTATCGCCCTGCAGGCGTCCGCCGTTGGTGAGCGCCCCGGTGGTGATGCCGAGCGTGCTCCCCTGCATTTTGCCGTCGCTGGTGACGGAGGCCGCCGTGACGTTCAGCGCCCCGCCGGAGAGCAGGGTGCCGGTCGACTGCTGGCTGACCGCGCCGGTCTGGCTGAGGGTCAGGCCATTCACCCCGCTGATGGCGCCGCTGTTGCTGAGCGTGCCGCCGGTCAGCGTCAGGTTTTTCGCCGCCCACTGCCCCTGGTTCACCAGCGTGGCAGCCTGCAGCGTCGCGCTGCCCAGCGCGGTAATCTTGCTGCCTGCGGTCCCGGTGAGCGTGTCGGCCAGCGTCATCTGCAGCGCGTCGGCGCTCTGCACCGCGCCGCTGTTGGTCAGCGACTGGGCGTTAAGCAGAATGTTTTGTGCCTGCCAGCTTCCAGCGTTGGTTACCGCACCGGACGTTATCGTCAGGGTGCCCTGGGTGAGAAGCCTGCCGTCTGCGCCGTTAATCAGCGCCTGCTGCGGCGCGGTCATCGCCATGCGCGCCATCAGCCGCTGCTGCCCCTGAACGGTCAGGCTCTGCAGGCCGGTCAGGGTGCCCTGGTTGTTAATGCTGTCCTGACGAAGCGCGAGGGTGTTCCCCTGCACGGTGCCGCTATTTTTAAGGGTGCTGCCGCCGAGCGTCACGTCCCCTTCGCTGAGGAGCTGCCCGCGGTTATCCAGCGTCTGTGCGGTGATATCCGACCGCCCCTGGCTCATCAGCGAGCCGGACGAGGTCAGCGTGCCGCCGGTCGCGGCCGTCAGCGTTCCCTGGCTGAGCAGGGACCCGCCGTGCGTCCAGTCGCTGGCGCGGATGTCCGCGCCGTTCCCCTGCAGCGTGCCCTGCGTGGTTAGCAGGCCTGCGTCCAGCGTCAGCATGCCGCCGGAGAGGGTGCGCGATGCCGCGCCCGTGGTCAGCGCGGTGCCGGTGAGCGCCAGGCCGTTCGTTCCCTGCATCAGGCCGTCGTTGTTCATCTCGCGGGCGGTCAGGGAGAGCGTGCCGCCGGTGATGCGCCCCGGGTTCGCCAGGGTGTCCGCGGTAAAGGCGGTCGTGCCGCCGCTCTGCAGCAGCCCGGCATTGGTTAACGCCCCGCCGAGCGTGCCGCTGAGTCCCGTCAGCCCGTTCACCGTGCCGCTGTTCGTTAGGGTGCTGCCCGTCATGCCCAGCGTCGCGCCCTGCAGCGTACCGGCGTTCGTCAGCTGTCCGCCCTTCAGCGTGAAGCCGCCGCCGGAGAGCCATTTGCCGTTCAGCTCGTTGATAAAGCGATCGGCGGTGGCGTTAACGGCGTTGCTGCCCTGCATCAGGCCGCTGTTGCGCAGTTCCGCTGCGCCTGCGGTCAGCGTTTTGCCCGCCACCGTGCCGCTGCTGGTCAGCGTCGTCGCGTGAAGCGCGGCATCGCCGGTGGCCACGATGTTCCCGGTATTGCTCAGGGCGTTGCCCAGACCCAAATCCAGGTCCTGCGCCTGAATATCGCCCTGGTTGGTCAGGTCGCTGCCCCGGAGGGTGAACCCGCCGTTCACCAGCAGCAGACCGGCGTTATCGAGCGTATCCAGGGACAGATTCAGGCCACTTCCGCTCACCAGCTGCCCGGTAGCGCCGTTGCTCAGCGCGCGGGTGGTCAGCGCCAGCGTGTCGTTGCCCTGCAGCATGCCGGTGTTGCTCAGCTGCGCGGCGTTCACCGCCAGCGACTTCCCGGCCAGCCGGCCGTCGTTAAACAGCTGCGCCGCCGTCAGCGTGAACAGGTTCTGGCTGAGCAGGGCGCCGGTGTTATCGAGCCTGCCGGTCGCGGCAAGCGTCAGGGCGTCCAGCGCCTGAACGCTGCCCTGGTTATTCAGGCTCCCGGCATCCAGCGTCGCGCTGCGCCCCTGCAGGCTGCCCGCGTTGCTGAGGGCTTGTCCGCTCAGGGTCAGGGCCTCGCCGCCCGTCACCTGCCCCTGAGTCTGGTTCACGAAGGTGTTGCCGGACCAGGCCAGCGTGCTGCTGCCCTGAAGCAGGCCGCTGTTCTGCAGGTCGCCCCGCAGGGTCAGCACTTTCGCCAGCAGCTGGCCCCGGTTATCGCTATTGCCGGCCTGAACGTCCAGCGCCTGCTGGCTGAGCACCTTACCGCGGTTGGTCAGCGCGCCGGTCACCGTCGCCGTCACGCCCGCTTCACCCAGCGCGTTACCGGTGTTGATCCACTCGCCGGTGGCCAGGTTTAGCGTTTTGCCCTGCAAAAGCCCGGCGTTGTTTAAGGTGGTGTGGTGCAGTTCGAGCGCGCCACCGGAGAGCAGCATGCCCGACTGCTGGTTGCTGAGCTGCGCCCCCATCGCCGTCAGGGAATGGGTTCCCTGCAACGTGCCGCCGTTAGTGACTGCCGCGCTGTTGAACTGTGCGTCGGTACCTGCCATCAGCCCGCCGTTCGTCAGGCTGGCGGTAGTCAGGGTCAGGCCGTCCCGGGCAATCACCCGCCCGTCGGCATCGTTGGCGGCCTGGCGGGTCAGGTTCAGCAGCAGCGCGGTGGCGCTGAGCTCGCCGCTGTTAGCAAGCGTGTCGCCGTTGAGCGTCAGCGTTCCGCTGCTGCGCAGCGCGCCACGGTTACTGATGTCTGCCACGCCGAGCGTCAGGGTATCTTCCCCCTGAACGGTGCCCTGGTTTTGCAGGCTGTTCGCCGTCACGTGCAGGTCGCTGGCCGCAATATTGCCCGCGTTAACCAGCGTGGTGCCGTTCAGCGTGATCCGCTCGTCCGCCAGCAGGCGTCCGCTGTTGCTCAGGTTGAGATAGTCGCTGCTCAGACTGACGCCGTTGATTTCACCCTGGTTTGTCAGCGTGTCGCCTTTGACGCGCAGCGTGCCGTCGGTTGTGATAAGCCCGCTGTTAGCCAGCACCGGGATGTTCAGCGTTAAATCCTGCGCGCTGTAGACCGACCCGCCCGCGAGGTTCGCGAGTGACCCGGTCTTCACGCCGAGCAGGGTGGTCCCCTGCAGCAGCCCGCCGTTCTCCACCGAAGCAGCGTCCAGGGAGAGGATACCGGCAATCAGCGAGCCGCTGCTGGTGATGCGCCCGGGGGCCGTCAGGGTCATGCGGTCCGCTTTTGCGGCGCCGGACTGGAGGATGTTCTGTCCGCTGAGAGTAATGGCGCTGGCGGTGAGCTCCCCGCCGCTGGTCAGGTCGCCGGTCGCGTTAAAGCTCAGCGCGTCACCGGTGGATTTCCCGGCGTGCGTAATCGTGCCCGCCGTCACCGACAGGGCGCCTTTCGCCGCCTGGGTGCCGTTCAGCGCGGCATTCTGCGCCTGCAGGGTGAGCCCCTGCACGCTCTGCAGGTGCGCGTCCCGGCCGGTGGTCAGGTCGCCGGCGCTGACGGTGACCGCCCCCGCCGCGTCCGTCTGCCCGTTCAGGCTGGCGCTGCGGGTCGCGGTAATCTGTATATTGCCCTGGCTGGTCGTGCGGGACGCCTGACCGCTGGTCAGGGTGCCGGCCTGCGCCGTCAGCGCCGTCGCGCCGGACAGGGTGCCGTTCTGCTCAAGCGTGCCTGCGGTCACGTTCATCGCGCCGTCAGCCAGCAGGCTGCCGTCGTTACGCAGGCTCTGCTGCGCCGTGACGTTCGCATCCCCCTTCGCGCTCAGCGTGCCCCGCTGCGCCAGGGTTACGGCGCTTAACGTCAGGTTGCCGGCGCTCTGCAGGGTGCCGTTATTGGTCACCGTCTGCCCCTTCAGGGTGACGTCGCTGCCCTGCGCCGTGCCGCCGTTCGTCAGCTCTCCGGCGTTCACGTCCAGACGGCCTTTCGCCGCCAGCAGGCCGCTGCTGGACACCCTGTCACCGGAGAGCGCAATGTCGCGCCCCGCATTCACCTGCCCCTGGTTACTGACGGTGCTGCCCGTCAGGCGAATATCGGTCGCGGCATCGGCCCGGCTCTGGCCGTCCAGCACCAGCTGCCCGCCGCTCAGCGCGAGGCTCTCTCCTGCCGAGACCGCACTGCCCGTGGCTGACAGCGTGCCGCCGCCGGTCAGCGTGGTGCGGGTATCGCTGCCGACGCGGGTACTGGTCAGAGCGATATCCTTTCCGGCCGCCACGCTGAGCGCGCCTTTACTGGTGATGCTGCCGCCGCGCTGCGTCAGGCTGCCGCCGGTGGACAGCGTGGTGTCGCCCTGGCTGGCGAGCGTGCTGTTATTCAGTTCCACATCCTGCGAGCTGGCCACGTTCAGCGCGCCACCGGCCTGATGGCTGCCGCTGAGGGCCACCCCCGCGCCATTCGCGCGAATCGAGCCGCTGGCGAGGCTGTTCCTGACCGTCAGTTTCCCGCCCGCATCCAGCTGAATATCGCCCTGGCGCGCGGTGAGGTTGCCGAGGTTCACCCCCACGCCCGCCTCGCTGGAGACCAGGCGGATACGGTTGGCATACATTCCGCCGAGCGCGCCGGTATCCA
>NZ_JBVODQ010000017.1:0-29240 GCF_055666685.1 Enterobacter sp. E14S
TTGAGTGCCCACACAGATTGTCTGATAAATTGTTAAAGAGCAGTGCAACGCGGCTTTCGCTCACCGTTGCGAGGTGGCGTATATTACGCTTTCCTCTTTCAGAGTCAACCCGTTATTTCAGAATTTTTCTCTTCAACCGAACCGGCTGTTGTGTGAAGTGATTCACATCCGCCGTGTCGATGGAGGCGCATTATAGGGAGTTATCAGCAGGCCGCAACCGCTAAATGACAGAAAAATGACTGACTGCTGCATTCCACAGCAAAACCCCGTCTTATACCTTTTTACACACAGACTTATCCACAGTGATACGAAAAAGTGAAAATGTGCGAGCGTTGCGCAAACGTTTTCGTTAAAATGCTCGCGCTTAATAAGGATGCCCCGTCAGGTGTGTTAGATGAGTTTTTCGCAGGAAAATTCATCTAACGCTCTCTGTAATCGTGAAATCCAGGGGATTTACCATGCAACAACGTCGTCCAGTCCGCCGCGCTCTGCTCAGTGTTTCTGATAAAGCCGGTATCGTCGAATTCGCTCAGGCACTTTCCGCACGCGGTGTGGAGCTGCTTTCTACAGGCGGTACCGCTCGCCTGTTAGCAGATAAAGGTCTGCCGGTAACCGAAGTGTCCGATTACACCGGTTTCCCGGAAATGATGGATGGACGCGTCAAAACTCTGCACCCGAAAGTGCACGGCGGTATTCTTGGCCGTCGCGGTCAGGACGACGCCATTATGGAACAGCATGACATCGCCCCAATCGACATGGTTGTCGTTAACCTCTACCCGTTTGCCCAGACCGTAGCCCGCGAAGGCTGTTCTCTGGAAGATGCCGTAGAGAATATTGATATCGGCGGCCCAACCATGGTGCGCTCCGCGGCCAAGAACCATAAAGATGTGGCCATCGTCGTAAAGAGCAGCGATTACAACACCATTATTAACGAGATGGACGCCAACGAAGGGTCTCTGACTCTGGAAACGCGTTTCGACCTCGCCATCAAAGCCTTCGAGCACACCGCGGCGTACGACAGCATGATCGCCAATTACTTCGGTAGCCTGGTGCCTGCTTACCACGGTGAAAGCAAAGATCCTTCTGGCCGCTTCCCGCGCACCCTGAATCTGAACTTCATTAAGAAGCAGGATATGCGTTACGGCGAGAACAGCCACCAGCAGGCAGCCTTCTATATAGAAGAAGAGGTAAAAGAAGCCTCTGTTGCGACCGCTCAGCAGGTTCAGGGCAAAGCGCTCTCCTATAACAACATTGCTGACACCGACGCCGCGCTGGAATGCGTGAAAGAGTTCAGCGAGCCGGCCTGCGTTATCGTTAAGCACGCGAACCCATGCGGTGTTGCGGTAAGCACCTCTATTCTGGATGCCTACGATCGCGCGTACAAAACCGACCCGACCTCCGCGTTCGGCGGCATTATCGCCTTCAACCGCGAGCTGGATGCTGAAACCGCACAGGCCATCATCTCCCGCCAGTTCGTTGAAGTGATCATCGCGCCATCCGCATCCGAAGAGGCGCTGAAAATCACCGCGGCAAAACAGAACGTGCGCGTGCTGGTTTGTGGCCAGTGGGCAGAACGCGTGCCGGGCCTGGACTTCAAGCGCGTGAACGGCGGCCTGCTGGTTCAGGACCGCGATCTGGGTATGGTGACAGAAGCCGACATGCGCGTGGTAACGAAACGCCAGCCTACCGAACAGGAACTGCGTGACGCGCTGTTCTGCTGGAAGGTCGCGAAGTTCGTCAAATCCAACGCCATCGTCTACGCCAAAGAAAACATGACTATCGGGATAGGCGCAGGCCAGATGAGCCGCGTTTACTCCGCGAAAATCGCGGGCATTAAAGCAGGCGATGAAGGTCTGGAAGTAAAAGGCTCCGCCATGGCTTCTGACGCCTTCTTCCCGTTCCGTGACGGTATCGACGCGGCGGCTGCAGTGGGCATCACCTGTGTGATCCAGCCTGGCGGCTCAATTCGCGACGACGAAGTGATTGCCGCTGCCGACGAACATGGCATTGCAATGATCTTCACCGACATGCGCCACTTCCGCCATTAATTCCCGGAGCAGAAAATGAAAGTATTAGTGATTGGTAACGGCGGACGCGAGCACGCTCTGGCGTGGAAAGCGGCGCAGTCTCCGCTGGTGAAAACAGTTTTCGTAGCACCGGGCAACGCCGGTACCGCGCTGGAACCCGCGCTGCAAAACGTGGCTATCGGCGTGACCGATATCCCGGCGCTGCTGAGCTTTGCCCAGAGCGAGAAAATCGATCTGACCATCGTCGGCCCGGAAGCGCCGCTGGTGATTGGCGTCGTCGATGCCTTCCGCGCGGCGGGCCTGACAATCTTCGGGCCTACGGAAGGCGCCGCGCAGCTGGAAGGCTCCAAAGCCTTCACCAAAGATTTCCTCGCGCGTCATAACATCCCGACGGCGGAATATCAGAACTTCACCGAAGTGGAGCCAGCCCTGGCCTACCTGCGTGAAAAAGGTGCGCCGATTGTTATCAAGGCCGACGGTCTGGCCGCTGGTAAAGGCGTTATCGTCGCGATGACCCTCGAAGAAGCCGAAGCCGCGGTTCAGGATATGCTGGCGGGCAACGCCTTTGGCGATGCGGGCCACCGCATCGTGATCGAAGAGTTCCTCGACGGTGAAGAGGCCAGCTTTATCGTGATGGTCGACGGCGAGCACGTTCTGCCGATGGCCACCAGCCAGGATCACAAGCGCGTGGGCAATGGCGATACCGGCCCGAATACTGGCGGAATGGGCGCTTACTCCCCCGCTCCGGTAGTGACTGACGAAGTCCACCAGCGCACCATGGATCGCGTCATCTGGCCAACCGTGAAAGGGATGGCGGCGGAAGGCAACACCTACACCGGTTTCCTCTATGCGGGTCTGATGATCGACAAGCAGGGTAACCCTAAGGTCATCGAATTCAACTGCCGCTTTGGCGATCCGGAAACGCAGCCCATCATGCTGCGCATGAAATCCGATCTGGTGGAACTGTGTCTGGCAGCCTGCGAAGGCAAGCTCGACGAGAAAACCTCAGAGTGGGACGAGTGTGCGTCTCTGGGCGTGGTGATTGCTGCAGGTGGTTATCCGGGCAACTACAACACCGGGGATGAAATCCACGGCCTGCCGCTGGAAGAGATTGAAGGTGCGAAGGTGTTCCATGCGGGTACGAAGCTGGCTGACGACGATCGCGTCCTCACCAACGGCGGACGCGTGCTGTGTGCAACCGCGCTGGGCCATACCGTGGCAGAAGCACAGAAACGCGCCTATGCGCTGATGGCGGATATTCACTGGAACGGCAGCTTTAGCCGTCAGGATATCGGTTATCGCGCGATTGCGCGTGAGCAGGGCGAGTAATTTCACACCCTCACCCTAACCCTCTCCCTCAAGGGAGAGGGGATTTAAATCAAAAACTTTTTTCCGTCGGCTGCCAGGTGCAGAAGTCTTCGTTCGCCACCAGCAACAGCTGAGAGCCTTCCGGCGCTTCCAGCCACGCCACACTCACCTCCATTGATGAATGACGCTGACGGCGCTGAATGTGTTCTGTTGCCCAGGATTCGAGCTCAGGCTTGACCGTCTGTCCTTCGCAGGTTGTCACCGTCCCATCGGCATGCCAGCGCCCCTGGCGCAGCACAACGCGTCCCAGACGAAGCGCATCGCTGGTCTGGCGGATTTGTTCGGCACGATAACGGTAGAGAGCGATTTGATCGCTGGAAAGCTGCTGTTTTTGGCCGCTGACTTCGCGCTGCATAAAGCTCAGCTCGCCATGGTCGTCAAAACGCACTTTCACGTGTTCGGGGGTCTTGCTGTAGACGTTCAGTTCAATCAGCGACAGGTCATCTCCCTGCCAGCGATATTCCGCAGTCGACGTATTGCCGTTATGCCACGGGCTGAAGGCAGAAAGCAGATGCACTTCGCCGCCGGAATCTTTGCGCCAGATCCTGACCGCACCCTGGTTGTCCGCGTAGCCGCTGGCGGTAAACGGCGGCAGGGAGGTGTCGTGGCTGCAGGCTGACAGCAGCAGCATGCCTGCCAGCGCGAGCGTTCCACGCCAGAAAGACAAAAGGGGCGTTGCCGCCCCTTCGCTAAAACTGTTCACTGCCACGCGTCTTACTTAACAGCGTCTTTCAGTGCTTTACCAGAAACAAATGCCGGCACGTTAGCTGCGGCGATTTTGATTTCTTTACCGGTCTGCGGGTTGCGGCCAGTACGCTCAGCGCGGTGGTTCACTTTGAAGGTACCGAAACCAACCAGTTGCACAGCATCGCCTTCTTTCAGAGACTCAGTAATAGCAGCCAGGGTAGATTCCAGAGCAGCTTTAGCCTGCACTTTAGACAGATCAGCCTTGTCCGCAATTACATCAATCAGTTGAGTCTTGTTCATAAGTTATCCTTTCAATGTGTTTATCGCTTGCTAAGCATCGAGTGCGACGAAAATGCCAAAAAAGCACTCTCCTGCATACACGCACCGATAGCCACTTTTTTTCGCCCCCCAAATGTAGACCAGACAAGGGGCGAAAGGGAAGAGTCGAGGAGCGACAAAACGGGCGTTATCTCAAGATTTATTGTCTCATTGGTTAAAAATTATACCAATATTGCTCTCAGCAGCCTCTCGTAAGTCCGCGCGCAGCCCTTTTATCAGCTCAATATCGCGTTCTTCGCACTCTGCCAGCAGGCGGAAAATTTCCCACTGAATGTCCCATTCTTGCTCAACCGCCGGGTTCGCACGCAGCTCTTCGTCGGTCATCTCGCGACCTTCCTGGGTCATTTCCAGCATCGCGACGGTCGTAATCGATGCCTTACTGACTTCAACTGCGTGCTCCAGCGTTTCACCGCTCAGACGGGAGTGGAGCAGTTCGCTTAACGCCACGCAGGCATCAATCGCCGGGTAGACACCGTACAGGTCAAAATCATCCGCAGCCGGAATCGCCTCTTCCAGCTTTTCCAGCTGGGAGTCGAAGTTCACCTTCGCGTCTTTCACCGTCAGCGTTTCCCAGATCAGATCCAGAATGCGGCGGTAGATATGGCCATCACCAAAGCCCGTCTCCTTACAGAACGCGGCATAGTTGGGATACATGCGCTCGCACAGGCAAGCCATAAACGTCACGTGCTGCCAGCTTTCAAGTTTCTCAAGGCGCAGGTGAATCGGGTTTTGTAGCATGATGATCTCTCGAATCGAAAATTAGGCGCAGTTTACCTGAATCATCGCTGAATTTCCTGCCAACGAACAAAAGCCGGACGCGAAGATGCCACGGCGTCTGCCCAGCGCGTCGGCTCCGGCAAGCGGTAGCCCTTCATGCAGCGCTGCACCCACGCCAGGGCGCTGTCCATGCTCACCCGATGCCCCGTGGCGATAAAGAGCGGATTACAGCGAGCCTTGCTGCGCCAGACCCACGCTAGCTGCTCACCTTTATGGATAAGCGGCGCCAGCGCGCCCGGCTCGGCTGAAAGAGGTTCAAACGCGCCGCACAGGCGTTTCTTGGCAACGCCAATGGTCGGGACATCCACCAGCAGACCAAAGTGGCTGGCAACGCCTAAACGGCGCGGGTGTGAGATACCGTGTCCATCGACAAACAGCAGGTCAGGTTTTTGCGAGAGTTGCTCCCACGCTGCCAGCAGCGCGGGATATTCGCGGAAGGAGAGAAAGCCCGGAATGTACGGCATGGTGGTCGCGATACGCGCAACCTTGAACTCGACCAGCTCAAGCGAAGGATATTTCAGTACCACCATCGCCGCTCGCGTCACTTCCCCACCCTGCTCGAATCCGACGTCTGCTCCGCCAATGTACTGCGGAGGATCTTTATCCAGACGATCCTCGCGGATCACCGATGAGGCCAGTTCGATTTGTTGAGCGCGTAGCGACGCGAGATCCATAATCACTCCTTACTTGTGATACTGGGCAGAAAGCCGATGCACCGCCTCCACAAATACGCCTGCGTGTTCTGGCGGCACATCCTGATGAATGCCGTGGCCGAGGTTAAAGACGTGGCCTTCACCCTGGCCGAAACCAGACAGTATAGTCGACACTTCTTCTTCAATGCGGGCTGGCGACGCATAGAGCATGGACGGGTCCATATTGCCCTGCAGCGCCACTTTGTCACCCACGCGACGGCGCGCATCGGCGATATCGGTGGTCCAGTCGAGGCCCAGCGCGTCGCAGCCGGTTGCCGCCATCGCTTCCAGCCACTGGCCGCCACCTTTGGTAAACAGCGTCACCGGCACGCGGCGGCCTTCGTTTTCACGCAGCAGGCCGTCGACGATTTTGTGCATGTAGTACAGGGAGAACTGCTGATAATCGCGCCCGGTCAGCACGCCGCCCCAGGTATCGAAAATCATCACCGACTGCGCACCCGCCTTAATCTGCGCGTTCAGGTAGAGGGTGACGCTCTTCGCCAGCTTATCGAGCAGCGCATGCAGGGCCAGCGGCTCGGCGTACATCATCTTTTTAATCATGGTAAAAGCTTTGCTGCTGCCCCCTTCAACCATATAGGTCGCCAGCGTCCACGGGCTGCCGGAGAAGCCAATCAGCGGCACTTCACCTTTCAGCTCGCGGCGAATGGTGCGCACGGCGTTCATCACGTAGCCCAGCTCGCCTTCCGGATCGGGGATCGGCAGCTTATCCACGTCGGCTTTGCTTTTGATTGGGGAGGTGAAACGCGGGCCTTCACCGGTTTCGAAGTACAGGCCAAGGCCCATTGCATCCGGAATGGTCAGAATATCCGAGAAGAGGATCGCAGCATCCAGCGGGAAGCGGCGCAGCGGCTGGAGCGTCACTTCGCAGGCCAGCTCGGCGTTTTTGCACAGCGACATAAAATCGCCCGCCTGCGCGCGCGTGGCTTTGTACTCCGGGAGATAGCGTCCCGCCTGGCGCATCATCCACACCGGGGTGACATCAACGGGCTGGCGCAGCAGCGCACGCAGATAACGATCGTTCTTCAGTTCGGTCATTTTTGCAGTTCCTTAAGCGTCATGGCCTCAGTGTAACACTACTCATACTCGGCCCGACACATCGCCACGGTATCTTCTATCAGCCGACGCGCCACGGTGCCCGGCGGAGGTAACAGCGGTAGATCGTCGTAGCGATACCAGTTTGCTTCCAGCAGCTCTTTCTGATCGATAACGATCTCGCCGCTATCATATTCGGCCATAAATGCCGTCATCAGCGACTGCGGGAACGGCCACGGCTGGGAGGTGACGTAGCGCAGGTTCTTCACTTTGATCCCGCTCTCCTCCATTACCTCGCGCGCCACCGCCTGCTCCAGCGTTTCGCCCACCTCGACGAAGCCGGCCAGCACGGTGTGAATGCCGTTGCGATGGCGGGTATGCTGCGCCAGCAGGATGGAATCCTCCCGGCGGATAGCGACGATAATGCACGGCGCAATCTGCGGATAGTAGCGTTCGCGGCAGTGGCTGCAGAGCATCGCCCACTCGGTTTTGCTCGGGCGCATGGTATGACCGCAGTAGCCGCAGTATTTATGCGAGCGGTAAAACTCGGCCAGCTGCACGCCGCGCCCCGCCAGCTGGAACAGCCCCACGTCCAGATCCAGCACCTGGCGCACCGATCCCATATCCTGGCGGCGGGACTGTTGGATCAACCACACGGGCTCACCCTGCCACTCGCCGATCTGTAGCGCTGGCTGGCCAACGAGATCGAACGCCTCAGCTGCGCCATAGGGGATTTCCCCGGCAGGAAGCCATAATTTTTGTTCGTGACTGACGATCCACCAACCAAGATCTGATTTTTCAATAATACGATCCATATCTATTGCACTACCTTCGCTTCACTGACATGTTGTTAGCATTGTGGTTACATTCTGGATAAGCAGATTCAATCCTACATTTTGCGGAGTCGACCATGTTAAACCAGCTGGAAAGCCTGACTGAGCGCGTTAGAGGAAATAACAAACTGGTGGATCGCTGGCTACATGTACGCAAGCATCTACTCGTGGCTTATTACAATCTGGTCGGTATTAAGCCTGGCAAAGAATCGTTTATGCGACTGAATGAAAAAGCGCTGGATGATTTTTGTCAGGGCCTGGTCGACTATCTGTCCGACGGCCATTTCAATATTTATGAACGCATTATCCGCGAAATGGAAGGGACAACACCCTATTTAGCGGCCAGCAAGCTCTATCCCCTTCTGGAAGCCAACACCCAGCAGATCATGGATTACTATGATTCCGCGCTCGAGAACGCTATCGATCACGATAACTATCTTGAGTTTCAGCAGGCGCTATCCGACCTCGGCGAAGCGCTGGAAGAGCGATTCACGCTGGAAGATAAGCTGATCGCCCTCGTGCTGGACAATGATTTGAACATCAGTAACGAAGAGAACGTCGCGCGCCCTGCTTGAGTTCTTCATCGTTAACGAGTAATTTACAACCATTCGCCCCTCTCACGAGGGGGATTTTTCTTGTCGGAGTGCCCAGCGCCTGAACGCGCGGGCTGAGACCGTTAATTCGGGATCCGCGGAACCTGATCAGGCTAATACCTGCGAAGGGAACAAGAGTCACACTGCTGTTGTATCGCCCCTGGGCGATCCTCTCTTGCTTCATCCGTCGTCTGACAAGCCATGTCCTTCACTTTTGGAATGAGCTATGTCTATCGCTAAATTGACCCGTCGCGAACAGCGCGAACACGCCCAACGCTTCATCGATACCCTGGAAGGGACCGCCTTCCCGAACTCGAAACGCATCTACATTTCCGGCTCGCAGGCCGATATCCGCGTCCCAATGCGCGAAATCCAGCTCAGCCCGACGCTTATCGGCGGCAGCAAAGATAACCCCCAGTATGAAGACAACGAAGCCGTGCCGGTGTATGACACCTCCGGTCCGTACGGCGATCCTGATGTTGCCATCAACGTCCAGCAGGGTCTGGCAAAGCTGCGCCAGCCGTGGATTGATGCGCGCAACGACTGTGAAGAGCTGAGCGTACTCAGCTCTGCCTACACCAAAGAGCGCCTGGCCGACGACGGTCTGGACGAGCTGCGCTTTACCGGCCTGCTGACGCCAAAACGCGCTAAGGCGGGCAAATGCGTGACCCAGCTGCACTACGCGCGCCGGGGCATCGTCACGCCGGAGATGGAGTTCATCGCCATCCGCGAAAACATGGGTCGCGAGCGCATCCGTAGCGAAGTGCTGCGCTATCAGCATCCGGGTGAAGGCTTTGGCGCTCGCCTGCCGGAGAACATCACGCCGGAGTTTGTGCGTGACGAAGTGGCCGCAGGCCGCGCGATTATCCCCGCCAACATCAACCACCCGGAATCCGAGCCGATGATTATCGGCCGCAACTTCCTGGTGAAGGTCAACGCGAACATCGGTAACTCGGCCGTCACCTCCTCCATCGAAGAAGAGGTGGAGAAGCTGGTCTGGTCCACGCGCTGGGGCGCGGACACGGTAATGGACCTCTCCACTGGACGCTATATTCACGAAACCCGCGAATGGATCCTGCGTAACAGCCCGGTACCGATTGGCACCGTCCCGATTTATCAGGCGCTGGAAAAGGTCAACGGCATTGCCGAAGACCTCACCTGGGAAGCGTTCCGCGACACGCTGCTGGAGCAGGCCGAACAGGGCGTGGACTATTTCACCATTCACGCGGGCGTGCTGCTGCGCTACGTGCCGATGACGGCGAAGCGCCTGACCGGCATCGTCTCGCGCGGCGGTTCCATCATGGCGAAGTGGTGCCTGTCCCATCATCAGGAAAACTTCCTCTACGAACACTTCCGCGAAATTTGCGAAATCTGCGCCGCGTACGATGTCTCTCTGTCGCTGGGCGACGGCCTGCGTCCGGGCTCTATTCGCGACGCGAACGACGAAGCGCAGTTTGCCGAGCTGCACACGCTGGGCGAACTGACCAAAATCGCCTGGGAGTATGACGTGCAGGTGATGATTGAAGGCCCGGGCCACGTGCCGATGCAGATGATCCGCCGCAACATGACCGAGGAGCTGGAGCACTGCCACGAAGCTCCGTTCTACACCCTGGGGCCGTTGACCACCGATATTGCGCCGGGCTATGACCACTTCACGTCGGGCATTGGGGCGGCGATGATCGGCTGGTTCGGCTGCGCTATGCTCTGCTACGTCACGCCAAAAGAGCACCTCGGCCTGCCAAACAAAGAGGATGTGAAGCAGGGGCTGATCACCTACAAAATTGCCGCCCACGCCGCGGATCTGGCCAAAGGCCATCCGGGCGCGCAAATCCGCGATAACGCCATGTCGAAGGCACGCTTTGAATTCCGCTGGGAAGACCAGTTCAACCTGGCGCTGGACCCGTTCACCGCCCGCGCCTATCACGACGAGACCCTGCCGCAGGAATCGGGCAAAGTCGCGCACTTCTGCTCTATGTGCGGGCCAAAATTCTGCTCGATGAAAATCAGCCAGGAGGTGCGCGACTACGCCGCCGCGCAGACCATTGAAGTGGGTATGGCGGACATGTCTGAGACCTTCCGCGCCAAAGGCGGCGAAATCTACCTCAAAAAA
The DNA here is from genome assembly GCF_055666685.1 of Enterobacter sp. E14S. NCBI lineage: Bacteria > Pseudomonadati > Pseudomonadota > Gammaproteobacteria > Enterobacterales > Enterobacteriaceae > Enterobacter > Enterobacter sp. E14S. The sequence goes on from NZ_JBVODQ010000017.1 coordinate 10,480, forward strand.
GAGGAGGCGTAATGTATAAGCCCGATTTCCCGCCCGTCCCCTACCGTTTAGGGCTCTATCCGGTGGTGGACAGCGTGGAGTGGATAGCGCGCCTGCTGGAGACAGGCGTTCGAACGATCCAGCTGCGCATCAAGGATAAACGCGACGACGAGGTGGAAGCCGATGTGGTTGCCGCCATCGCGCTGGGGCGTCGCTACGAGGCCCGCCTGTTTATCAACGACTACTGGCGGCTGGCCGTTAAGCACCAGGCGTACGGCGTGCATCTGGGTCAGGAGGATCTGGAAACAACGGATCTGAGCGCTATCCGTGAAGCCGGGCTGCGTCTTGGCGTTTCAACACACGATGACATGGAGATCGACGTGGCGCTGGCGGCCCGTCCCTCCTACATCGCGCTGGGTCACGTCTTCCCGACGCAAACCAAGCAGATGCCCTCCGCACCGCAGGGTCTGACGCAGCTGGCGAGTCACGTTAAACGCCTTGCCGATTACCCTACCGTCGCCATCGGCGGAATCAGTCTTGAACGCGCCCCGGCGGTGCTGGAGACCGGCGTCGGCAGTATCGCCGTCGTCAGCGCCATCACCCAGGCCGCAGACTGGCGTCTCGCCACCGAGCAGCTGTTACAGCTGGCAGGAGCGGGTGATGAACGATCGTGATTTTATGCGCTATAGCCGTCAGATCCTGCTGGAAGATATCGCCATCGACGGACAGCAAAAGCTGCTCGCCAGCCGGGTGCTAATTGTCGGTCTGGGCGGGCTAGGCGCGCCCGCCGCGCTTTATCTGGCTGGTGCAGGTATCGGTACGCTGGTGCTGGCCGACGACGACGAGGTTCACCTCAGCAACCTGCAGCGACAAATCCTCTTCACCACCGAGGATATCAACCAGCCAAAAGCGCAAATTACCCGGCAGCGCCTGAACCAGCTCAACCCGGATATCGCGCTAATTGCCCTGCAGGATCGGCTCAGCGGTGAAAACCTGCGCCGTGAGGTCGCCCTTGCCGACGTGGTGCTGGACTGCACGGACAACATGGCGACGCGCCAGGCGATTAACGCCGCCTGCGTGGCAAATAATACGCCGCTTATCACCGCCAGCGCGGTGGGGTTCGGCGGGCAGATGATGGTCCTGACCCCGCCGTGGTCGCAGGGCTGCTATCGCTGTCTGTGGCCGGATGATGCAGAGCCGGCGCGCAACTGCCGTACGGCGGGCATTCTGGGTCCGGTGGTCGGCGTAATGGGCACAATGCAGGCGCTGGAGGCCATCAAGCTGCTCAGCGGCATGGAGACGGAACGCAATACGCTGCGGCTGTTTGATGCCCGCTCCAGCGGCTGGCGCCATCTGGCGTTACACCGCGCCAGCCGCTGCCCGGTATGCGGAGGCCGCGATGCGCATTCTGTTTAACGATGAGCCGATGAAATGCGACGACGGGCTCACCGTTGCGGTACTGCTCGACAAGCTGCGCCAGCTCAAGCCGGGAACGGCGCTGGCGCTCAATCAACAGATCCTGCCGCGCGAGCAGTGGGAACACCAGCAGGTCAATGACGGCGACCAGATCCTGCTGTTTCAGGTTATCGCAGGGGGCTGAGATGTTACGTATTGCCGATAAAGTCTTTGATTCACATCTGTTTACCGGAACCGGAAAATTCGCCTCGCCGCAGCTGATGGTGGATGCCATTCGCGAAAGCGGCAGCCAGCTGGTGACGCTGGCGCTCAAGCGCGTGGATCTGCGCCATCACAGCGATGCCATTCTGGCGCCTTTACTGGAGGCAGGCGTCACGCTGCTGCCCAACACCTCCGGTGCCAAAACGGCCGAAGAGGCGATTTTCGCCGCGCAGCTGGCCCGCGAGGCGCTCGGCACCCGCTGGCTGAAGCTGGAAATTCATCCTGACGCCCGCTGGCTGCTGCCCGACCCCATCGAAACGCTGAAAGCGGCTGAAAAGCTGGTGCAGCAAGGGTTTATCGTCCTGCCTTACTGCGGCGCCGACCCGGTCCTGTGCAAACGACTGGAAGAGGTCGGCTGCGCAGCGGTCATGCCGCTGGGCGCCCCCATTGGCTCCAACCAGGGGCTGGAAACCCGCGCGATGCTGGAAATCATTATTGAGCAGGCTACCGTACCGGTGGTGGTTGACGCGGGCATCGGCGTGCCCAGCCATGCCGCGCAGGCGCTGGAAATGGGCGCCGACGCGGTGCTGGTCAACACGGCCATCGCGGTTGCCGACGATCCGGTCATGATGGCGCGTGCGTTCCGCATGGCCGTAGAGGCTGGCCTGCTGGCCAGGGCGTCCGGCCCCGGCTCGCGCAGTTTTCAGGCGCAGGCCACCAGCCCGCTGACCGGTTTTCTGGAGGCGATTTCATGAGCACGTTTACCGAGCGCTGGCGACAGCTTAGCTGGGACGACATTGCCCTGCGCATCAACAGCAAAACGGCGGCTGACGTGGAGCGCGCGCTGCATGCCCGCCATCTGACCCGTGAGGATCTGATGGCCCTGCTCTCCCCGGCGGCCAGCGCGTACCTCGAACCGATGGCCCAGCGAGCGCAGCGGCTCACCCGCCAGCGTTTTGGCAACACGGTGAGCTTCTACGTGCCGCTCTATCTCTCAAACCTGTGCGCCAATGACTGCACCTACTGCGGTTTTTCCATGAGCAACCGCATCAAGCGTAAAACGCTCGATGATGGTGAGATTGCCCGTGAGTGTGCGGCCATTCGTGAAATGGGCTTTGAACATCTTCTGCTGGTCACGGGCGAACATCAGGGAAAAGTGGGAATGGACTATTTCCGTCAGCACCTTCCCGCCATTCGTCGTCAGTTTGCGTCGTTGCAGATGGAAGTGCAGCCCCTGGCGCAGGAGGAGTACGCGGAGCTCAAAACCCTCGGGCTGGACGGGGTCATGGTCTACCAGGAAACCTACCACGAGGCGACGTACGCACGGCATCACCTGAAGGGCAAGAAACAGGATTTCTTTTTCCGCCTGGAAACGCCGGACAGGCTGGGTCGCGCGGGCATCGACAAAATCGGTCTGGGGGCGCTGATCGGGCTCTCTGACAGCTGGCGGGTGGATTGTTACATGGTGGCGGAACATTTGCTGTGGCTTCAGCAGCACTACTGGCAGAGCCGTTATTCCATCTCCTTCCCGCGCCTGAGACCTTGCACGGGGGGGATTGAACCGGCTTCGCTGATGGATGAACGCCAGCTGGTGCAGACCATCTGTGCGTTTCGCCTGCTCGCCCCGGAAGTGGAATTATCGCTCTCAACGCGTGAATCCCCGGCGTTTCGCGATCGCGTTATCCCGCTTGCGATTAACAACGTCAGCGCGTTTTCCAAAACGCAGCCTGGCGGCTACGCCGACGATCGTCCGGAGCTGGAGCAGTTCCTGCCGCATGACGGGCGACATCCTGAAGCGGTCGCCGCAGCCCTGACGGCCCAGGGTCTTCAGCCTGTCTGGAAAGACTGGGACAGCTGGCTGGGAAGAGTCTCGCAATGACGCTGAAACGTACTGCAACGCCATAAAAAATTGTCGAGGCGCTACGAAAAGGCAAAACCGGGCGGTTGTCAGCGATCGTCCGGTTTTTTATTGTCACACGGTCAGCAACGGATGCTGACCAGGGCGAAAAGCTTCTTCCTCGTTTCGCCCTGCCTCTGGTTCATTGTACAAACGGCTCCTGGTAAGTTGAATAAGTATTTTCTTAATGGTTCTTAAGATAAATCATCCCACCAGAAATCGTGTGCCGTATAATTCACCGCTAACCGCAGGACAGCGACTATGCTGAGAGGATATCGGCAGAAGAAAAGTATTCACCATCAGGAACGATGCACAGCTCATGGCACTTCACAGCAAAAAGCTCTCTTTTACCCGGCCAATCATGCTTAGCTTCGCGGGGATCATCTGCAGTTTTGTGGTGATCGCGGTCGCGGTGACGCTTTCGCAACGAAAGGATTTTCTTGAGGATTATCATAAGATCAACAGCAATTTCACGCACAACCTGGCAGTAAACTACACCGAGTCGATCCTGCGTGAAAACGACTATATCCTCGGCCGTGCCGCGATGTACTTTTCGCGTAACGACAGGCTAAACGAGACGCTCAACGTCAACCCGACGCAAGGGCTGCAGATGGTGATGCATCTGCAGAACCTGATGCCGACCGTCTCCTCCATCTCGCTGGCGGACACGCAGGGGCATTATCTCCGCGCGCCGGAAGTGCTCCCCACGGAGAAGAGTAAAACCTTCGATCCCCGGACGCGGCCGTGGTTTATCGCGCAGGCCGAAGCCAGTATCTTCAGCCACTATACTCGCCCGTACATGGACTACTTCACCGGCCATCCGACGGTCACACTTTATAAGCCTTTGATTTCACCCGAAGGCAGACTGAAGGGCACGATCGCGTTTCATCTCGATTTGACGTCAATGGGCTTCACCCTGCGTCAGATGGTGGCGCCCGTTCAGGGTGAATTCTTCGTCGTTGAACGCGACGGCGCCGTTGTGCTTCATCCGGATACAGGCGCGCTCTTCAAAAAATACGTGAGCGAAGCGCTGATGGACAAAATGACCAGCGGCGAAGGCCACCTTTACGACAAGAAAAGCAACGCCTGGTATTACTACTACTCGTTTACCAATCCGGACTGGTTTGTCATCTACCGGGTCTCTGGCGAGACGCTTACCGATATCACCCGCCACGAAACTACGATTGTTGGCTGGGGGTTTGCGCTGGCAGCCATTATCATCATCCTCTTCGGCTTATACCTCCGCCACGCCTCGCGTACCGTGCTGATGCACATTATCAATGCCATTAAAACCGGCGACGTCAGCGAGGCGCCGCGCCTGGAAGCGATGCTGAGCCATACTATCCAGTCCAATAAAGAGCGTGAAATGGCCTATGTGCGCCAGGCGACTCACGATGCGCTGACGGGCTGTAAAAACCGCCGCGCGTTCGATAGCGATATCGCGGAGCTGCTGAATGCCCAGCAGCCTTTCGCGCTGGCGCTGGTGGACATCGATAACTTCAAGTCGATTAACGACACGCTGGGCCACCTGACCGGTGATATCGTTCTGCGCAACGTGGCCCGCGAAGGGATCCAGATCATGCAGCCACATCACGTCTCGCTTTACCGCTACGGTGGAGAAGAGTTTGCGGTAATCTTCCAGGCTGAGCAGATGACGTCTGCGCTCTCATTGCTGGAAGCGTGGCGTATCGCAGTTGAAAAACGCGTCTGGCGAGAAGAAAACCTGCGGGTTACGTTCAGCGGCGGTCTTGGGGAGTGGCACTTTGAACCGCTGGATCAATTTGTCGGAAGCGTTGATAACGCCCTCTACGGCGCCAAACAGCAGGGCAAAAACCGCATTAACCGAACCTCCATCAGCTAATCCTCCCTCTTTCACCCCTGCCCGTTTCGACGGGCCGGGTACCCGACAATGCAAAATTGTAACCGGTTTCAGAAAATCGCCGGTTTCTTTGTGATGCCTGACACACAATCGCGGTAAACCGGTTGTTGAAGCGGTCTGCACGGGATAATTATCAATAAACACATGTAGATCGAGGCTGATTATGAAGAACATCGTTTTATGCTGTGCAGCGGGGATGTCAACCAGCATGCTGGTTCAACGTATGAAAGACGCCGCGCAGAAAAAAGGGGTTGAAGTCACCATTAAAGCCGTTCCGGTTGCGGAGTTTAAAGACAACATCGCGACGGCCGACATCGTATTGCTGGGGCCACAGGTTAAATACGAGCAGGCTAAACTTCAGGCGCAGGCCGACCCGCTGGGTAAAAAGGTCGCGGTGATCGACATGATGGATTACGGCATGATGAAAGGCGATGCCGTACTGGAAAAAGCGCTCAAACTTCTGGAGTCATAATGGAAGACTTAGAAACCACGATTATGGAACTGCTGGTCAATGCAGGCGCGGCGCGCAGTGCGGCCCTGACGGCGTTACAGATGGCGCGTAAAGGTGAGTTTGACGAAGCAGAAAAAGCGATGGAAGAGTCGCGCGAATATGTGAAGCATGCGCACACGATCCAGACGCAGCTTATCGGTCTTGACGAAGGGACCGGGAAGCTTCCGGTTAACCTGATCACCGTCCACTCTCAGGATCACCTGATGAACGCGATGGTCATTCAGGACCTGGCGGGCGATATGATTGAGCTTTATCGACGGATACCGTTGGTAAACTGATAACATACGGATGTAAAAAAACCCGCCGAGGCGGGTTTTTTATTGTCGGGTGGCGCTGCGCTTACCCGACCTACGAGGCACATGCCCGGTAATGTTCATCACCGGGCATCAACGATTACTCGTTGTCGGAACCGCCCAGACCTGCGTTCAGCAGTTCTGCCAGGCTCGCGGATGCATCTTCAGCAGTTACCTGCGGTGCAGCTGGCAGTTCGCCCGCAGCACGACGACGCATGCGATCCTGGTGGTACGCATAACCGGTACCCGCCGGGATCAGACGACCCACGATGACGTTCTCTTTCAGACCGCGCAGTTCATCACGTTTACCTGCAACAGCGGCTTCGGTCAGGACACGAGTCGTTTCCTGGAACGATGCTGCAGAGATGAAGGACTCGGTTGCCAGAGACGCTTTGGTGATACCCAGCAGATCGCGCGAGAAGGTCGCACCGATTTTGCCGTTCGCTTCCAGTTCGCGGTTAGCGATCTTGACGCGTGAGTATTCAACCTGCTCGCCTTCCAGGAACTCGGAGCTGCCTGCGTTTTCGATGGTTGCTTTACGCAGCATCTGACGAACGATAACTTCGATGTGCTTATCGTTAATCTTAACGCCCTGCAGACGGTAAACGTCCTGTACTTCGTTGGTGATGTAACGCGTTACAGCGTGTACGCCACGAAGACGCAGAATGTCGTGCGGAGCTTCTGGACCATCGGAAACCACGTCACCACGTTCTACACGTTCACCTTCGAACACGTTGAGCTGACGCCACTTAGGAATCATCTCTTCGTACGGTTCGCTGCCATCTACTGGAGTGATAACCAGACGGCGTTTCCCTTTGGTCTCTTTACCGAAGGAGATGATACCGCTGATTTCAGCCAGGATTGCAGGCTCTTTCGGACGACGTGCTTCGAACAGGTCCGCAACGCGTGGCAGACCACCGGTGATGTCCTTGGTACCGCTGGATTCCTGTGGAATACGCGCCAGAGCATCACCCGCACCGATCTGAATGCCATCTTCCAGCTGAACGATCGCTTTACCCGGCAGGAAGTACTGCGCAGGCATGTCGGTACCCGGGATCAGAACGTCGTTACCCTGAGCATCAACGATTTTCAGTGCAGGACGCAGATCTTTACCACCGGTAGTACGCTCAGCAGAATCCAGAACCACCAGAGAAGACAGACCGGTCAGTTCGTCGGTCTGACGAGTAATGGTCTGGCCGTCGATCATGTCAGTGAAGCGGATGAAACCACTTACTTCGGTGATAACCGGCATGGTGTGTGGATCCCAGTTTGCAACGGTTTCACCGCCGGCAACCTGCTCGCCATCACCTTTCGCCATAACCGCACCGTAAGGCACTTTATAGCTCTCTTTGGTACGACCGAATTCGTCGATCAGCTTCAGCTCGGTGTTACGAGAGGTCACAACCAGCTTGCCTGCGGAGTTAACAACAGACTTCGCGTTGCTGAGCTTGATGCTACCTTTGTTTTTCACCTGGATGCTGGATTCAGCAGCCGCACGAGATGCCGCACCACCGATGTGGAACGTACGCATCGTCAGCTGTGTACCCGGCTCACCGATCGACTGTGCCGCGATAACGCCGATTGCTTCACCTTTGTTGATGATGTGGCCACGCGCCAGGTCACGACCGTAGCAGTGCGCACATACACCAAAGTCGGTGTCACAGGATACAACGGAACGTACTTTCACGGAGTCAACAGAGTTCGCTTCCAGCAGGTCACACCAGTGCTCGTGCAGCAGCGTGTTGCGTGGAACCAGAATGTCTGCAGTACCCGGCTTCAGAATGTCTTCCGCGGTTACACGACCCAGAACGCGATCGCGCAGTGGCTCTTTAACATCACCACCCTCGATAACCGGGGTCATGGTGATACCTTCGAGGGTGCCACAATCGTCTTCGGTCACAACCAGATCCTGCGCAACGTCAACCAGACGACGCGTCAGATAACCGGAGTTCGCAGTTTTCAGTGCGGTATCCGCCAGACCCTTACGAGCACCGTGGGTGGAGATGAAGTACTGGAGTACGTTCAGACCTTCACGGAAGTTCGCGGTGATTGGCGTTTCGATGATGGAGCCATCTGGCTTCGCCATCAGACCACGCATACCTGCCAGCTGACGAATCTGTGCTGCGGAACCACGCGCACCGGAGTCGGCCATCATGTAGATGCTGTTGAAGGAAACCTGCTGCTCTTCTACGCCGTCACGGTTAATCACGGTTTCGGTCTGCAGGTTATCCATCATCGCTTTGGATACACGATCGTTCGCCGCTGCCCAGATATCGATAACTTTGTTATAGCGTTCGCCCGCGGTAACCAGACCAGACTGGAACTGCTCCTGGATCTCAGCAACTTCGGCTTCCGCTTCAGAGATGATCTCGTGTTTCTTCTCAGGGATGACCATGTCATCGATACCAACAGATGCACCTGAACGCGCTGCATAAGCAAAGCCGGTATACATTGTCTGGTCAGCGAAGATAACGGTCGGCTTCAGACCCAGAATGCGGTAACAGGTGTTCAGCATTTTGGAGATCGCTTTCTTGCCCAGCGCCTGGTTGACGATGGAGAAAGGCAGACCTTTCGGTACGATCATCCACAGAATGGCACGGCCAACGGTCGTGTCTTTCAGGCTGGTTTTCGCAACGAATTCGCCGTTTTCATCTTTTTCGTATTCGGTGATACGCACTTTAACGCGCGCATGCAGAGAGGCCAGGCCAGCGCGATAAATACGCTCAGCTTCTTTCGGGCCAGTCAGCACCATGCCTTCGCCTTTGGCGTTAACACAGTCACGGGTCATGTAGTACAGACCCAATACAACGTCCTGAGAAGGAACGATGATAGGTTCACCGTTCGCTGGGGACAGGATGTTGTTGGTAGACATCATCAGCGCACGCGCTTCGAGCTGGGCTTCCAGCGTCAGCGGTACGTGAACAGCCATCTGGTCACCATCGAAGTCGGCGTTATATGCCGCACAAACCAGCGGGTGCAGCTGGATAGCTTTACCTTCGATCAGGACTGGCTCAAATGCCTGGATACCCAAACGGTGCAGAGTTGGTGCACGGTTCAGCAGTACCGGGTGTTCGCGGATAACTTCGTCCAGGATATCCCAAACGACAGCTTCTTCACGCTCAACCATTTTCTTAGCGGCTTTGATGGTGGTAGCGAGTCCTCGCAACTCCAGCTTGCCGTAGATGAACGGTTTGAACAGCTCCAGTGCCATTTTCTTCGGCAGACCGCACTGATGCAGACGCAGGTATGGACCTACGGTGATTACAGAACGACCGGAGTAGTCAACACGCTTACCGAGCAGGTTCTGACGGAAACGACCCTGTTTACCTTTGATCATGTCGGCCAAAGATTTCAGAGGACGTTTGTTAGAACCGGTGATCGCACGACCGCGACGGCCGTTATCCAGCAGGGCGTCAACCGCTTCCTGCAGCATACGTTTTTCGTTGCGTACGATGATGTCCGGCGCAGCCAGATCCAGCAGACGTTTCAGACGGTTGTTACGGTTGATAACGCGACGATACAGATCGTTCAGATCGGACGTTGCGAAACGACCACCATCCAGCGGAACCAGTGGACGCAGATCTGGCGGCAGAACCGGCAGAACGGTCAGGATCATCCACTCTGGTTTGTTACCAGACTGAACGAACGCTTCCAGCAGTTTGATACGCTTGGTCAGCTTTTTACGTTTGGTTTCGGAGTTGGTTTCGTTCAGCTCTTCACGCAGCTGCTCGCACTCTTGCTCCAGATCCATGCTCTTCAGCAGGGCCTGAATAGCTTCCGCACCCATCTTCGCATCGAATTCGTCACCGAACTCTTCCAGCGCGTCCAGATACTGCTCTTCAGTCAGGATCTGATGACGTTCCAGGTTCGTCATCCCGCCTTCGATAACCACATAAGATTCGAAGTACAGAACGCGTTCGATATCGCGCAGCGGCATATCCAGCAGCAGACCGATACGGGACGGCAGAGATTTCAGGAACCAGATGTGAGCGGTCGGAGACGCCAGCTCGATGTGGCCCATGCGCTCACGGCGCACTTTGGTCTGGGTCACTTCAACGCCGCACTTCTCACAGATCACACCACGGTGTTTCAGGCGCTTGTACTTACCGCACAGGCACTCGTAATCTTTTACTGGCCCGAAAATACGCGCACAGAAAAGGCCGTCACGCTCAGGTTTGAACGTACGGTAGTTGATGGTTTCCGGCTTTTTAACTTCACCGAAAGACCATGAACGGATCATGTCTGGCGAAGCCAGAGCAATTTTGATCGCATCAAACTCTTCGGTTTTAGTCTGCGCTTTCAGAAACTTTAATAAATCTTTCACGGATTTGCTCCCGTCGGAGTTAGCACAATCTGGTGCCGGGGGTTAACCCGGCACCAGTGACCTGTTTGAGCGAGAATTACTCGTCTTCCAGTTCGATGTTGATACCCAGCGAACGAATCTCTTTCAACAGTACGTTGAAGGATTCTGGCATGCCCGGCTCCATCTGATGGTTGCCGTCCACGATGTTTTTATACATCTTGGTACGACCGTTCACGTCATCAGACTTAACGGTGAGCATTTCCTGCAGGGTGTATGCCGCGCCGTATGCTTCCAGCGCCCACACTTCCATCTCCCCGAAGCGCTGACCACCGAACTGTGCCTTACCACCCAGCGGCTGCTGAGTAACCAGGCTGTAAGAACCGGTAGAACGAGCGTGCATCTTGTCGTCGACCAGGTGGTTCAGTTTCAGCATGTACATGTAACCTACGGTTACCGGACGCTCGAACTGTTCACCGGTACGGCCGTCAAACAGCGTAATCTGACCAGATGTTGGCAGACCACCCAGTTGCAGCAGCTCTTTAATTTCAGCTTCTTTCGCACCGTCGAAGACCGGCGTTGCGATTGGCATACCTTTTTTCAGGTTCTCAGCCAGACGCAGCACTTCTTCATCGCTGAAGGTATTCAGGTCGACTTTCTGACGCACGTCGGTACCCAGATCGTAGGCACGCTGGATGAATTCGCGCAGTTTCGCGACTTCTTCCTGCTGCTTCAGCATGGCGTTAATCTTGTCGCCGATACCTTTCGCAGCCATACCCAGGTGAGTTTCCAGGATCTGACCGATGTTCATACGAGACGGTACGCCCAGCGGGTTCAGTACGATATCTACCGGCGTACCGTTAGCATCGTGCGGCATATCTTCGATCGGGTTGATCTTAGAGATAACACCCTTGTTACCGTGACGACCTGCCATCTTATCACCAGGCTGGATCTGACGTTTAACGGCCAGATACACCTTAACAATCTTCAGCACGCCTGGTGCCAGATCGTCGCCCTGAGTGATTTTGCGGCGTTTCGCTTCGAGTTTTTTCTCGAACTCGTGTTTCAGTTCGTCATACTGCTCAGCCAGCTGTTCCAGCTGATTTTGTTTCTCTTCGTCGGTCAGGCCCAGTTCCAGCCAGCGATCGCGTGGCAGTTTGTCGAGCTTCTCAGCTTCAACGCCACCGGCAACCAGCACCGCATAGATACGGCTGAACAGACCCGCTTCGAGGATCTGCAGTTCTTCAGACAGGTCTTTCTTAGCCTGTTTGAGCTGCATCTCTTCGATTTCCAGCGCACGCTTATCTTTCTCAACGCCGTCACGGGTGAAGACCTGAACGTCGATAACCGTACCGGAAACACCGTTTGGTACGCGCAGAGAAGAGTCTTTAACGTCAGACGCTTTCTCACCGAAGATTGCACGCAGCAGTTTCTCTTCCGGCGTCAGCTGAGTTTCACCTTTCGGCGTAACCTTACCAACCAGAATGTCGCCGCCGGTCACTTCCGCACCGATGTAAACGATACCGGACTCATCCAGTTTGGAGAGCGCAGCTTCACCCACGTTAGGGATGTCAGCGGTGATCTCTTCTGGCCCCAGCTTGGTGTCACGGGACACACATGCCAGTTCCTGAATGTGGATGGTGGTGAAACGATCTTCCTGAACCACACGCTCGGAGACGAGGATGGAGTCTTCGAAGTTGTAACCGTTCCACGGCATGAACGCTACGCGCATGTTCTGACCGAGCGCCAGTTCACCGAGGTCGGTGGACGGACCGTCTGCCAGCACGTCGCCGCGCTCAACTGGCTCACCCAGAGATACGCAAGGCATCTGGTTGATACAGGTGTTCTGGTTAGAACGGGTGTATTTGGTCAGGTTATAAATGTCGATACCTGCTTCGCCCGGATACATCTCGTCTTCGTTAACTTTGATAACGATACGGGATGCATCGACGTACTGAACAGTACCGCCACGTTTAGCAACCGCAGTAACACCGGAATCAACGGCAACAGCACGTTCCATACCGGTACCAACCAGCGGCTTATCAGCGCGCAGAGTTGGAACGGCCTGACGTTGCATGTTCGCACCCATCAATGCACGGTTGGCGTCATCGTGTTCCAGGAACGGGATCAGGGACGCACCGACGGATACCACCTGCTGGGTGGATACGTCCATGTAGTCAACCTGGTCGCGACTGAACAAGCTGGATTCGCCTTTGCTACGGCAGGTAACCAGATCTTCTACAAAGTGGCCTTCGTCATCCAGGTTGGAGTTCGCCTGAGCGATAACGTAGTTGCCTTCTTCGATAGCAGACAGGTAGTGAATTTCGTCGGTTACAACACCGTCGGTCACTTTACGGTACGGGGTCTCGAGGAAACCGTATTCGTTAGTCTGTGCGTACACGGACAGGGAGTTGATCAGACCGATGTTTGGACCTTCAGGCGTTTCGATTGGACATACGCGACCGTAGTGCGTCGGGTGTACGTCTCGAACTTCAAAGCCTGCGCGTTCACGGGTCAGACCGCCTGGGCCGAGTGCAGAGATACGACGTTTGTGCGTAATCTCAGACAGCGGGTTGTTCTGGTCCATGAACTGAGACAGCTGGCTTGAACCGAAGAACTCTTTCACTGCTGCAGAAATCGGCTTGGCGTTGATCATATCCTGAGGCATCAGGGTATCCAGATCGCCCAGAGACAGACGCTCTTTCACCGCACGCTCTACACGTACCAGGCCAACGCGGAATTGGTTTTCCGCCATTTCGCCTACGGAACGGATACGACGGTTGCCGAGGTGGTCGATATCGTCCACTTCGCCTTTACCGTTACGGATATCGATGAGCTTCTTCATCACTTCGATGATGTCGTCTTTGCTCAGGATACCGGAACCTTCGATTTCGTCGCGCAGCAGAGAACGGTTGAACTTCATACGACCAACCGCGGACAGATCGTAGCGGTCTTCGGAGAAGAACAGGTTCTCGAACAGGCTTTCCGCCGCTTCGCGAGTTGGTGGCTCACCAGGACGCATCATGCGGTAGATTTCGACCAGCGCGCTCAGACGATCGGTGGTTGGGTCGACGCGAATAGTCTCAGAAATATACGCGCCGTGATCCAGATCGTTGGTGAACAGCGTTTCGATACGTTTGTGGCCAGACTGGCTCAGCTTAGCCAGCAGATCCAGGCTCAGCTCCATGTTCGCTGGGCAGATCAGCTCACCCGTTGACTCGTCAACGTAATCTTTCGCGGCTACTTTTCCTGCAATGTACTCAACCGGAACTTCGATGAGTTTGATATCATCTTTTTCCAGCTGGCGGATGTGGCGCGCGGTGATACGGCGACCTTTTTCCACATACACTTTGCCGTCGGCTTCGATGTCGAACGACGCGGTCTCGCCACGCAGACGTTCCGGCACCAGCTCCATCTGCAGCTTGTTGTCGCGGATTTCAAAGATCACTTTCTCAAAGAACAGGTCCAGGATCTGTTCAGTGGTGTATTGCAGCGCACGCAGAATGATGGTTGCAGGCAGCTTACGACGACGGTCGATACGGACAAACAGGTTGTCTTTCGGATCGAACTCGAAGTCCAGCCATGAACCACGGTAAGGAATGATGCGTGCGTTATACAGTACTTTACCGGAAGAGTGTGTTTTACCTTTATCGCTGTCGAAGAAGACGCCCGGGCTACGATGCAGCTGGGAAACGATAACACGCTCAGTACCGTTGATAACGAAAGTACCGTTGTCTGTCATGAGTGGAATTTCACCCATGTAGACTTCTTGTTCTTTAATGTCTTTTACGGTGCCTTCCGGCGCTTCGCGCTCGTAGATCACCAGACGCAGTTTTACGCGCAGCGGTGCGGAATAGGTCACGCCACGGATCTGACATTCCTGAACGTCAAACACCGGTTCGCCAAGGCGGTAGCTGACGTACTGCAGCTCGGAGTTACCGCTGTAGCTCTGAATCGGGAACACGGAGCGGAAGGCTGCTTCCAGACCGTACTGCCCTTCAGGATCTTGCTCGATAAACTTCTGGAACGAGTCAAGCTGGATAGAAAGGAGATATGGAATGTCCAGAACTTGTGGACGTTTACCAAAATCCTTACGAATACGTTTTTTCTCGGTATAGGAGTAAACCATAGGGTTCCTCAGCTCGCTGACAAGTCGACCCATCTGTCCGACGAAGGGACAGTTTGTGCAACACCATTTTGTGGACCGGAAAATTGAATACTTTCCGCAATACCTGTTGCTATCACGCTTAAATCATTTCGTCGCGATTTACACAGAGCGAGCACCCTGTCGCAATATATTAAGTCGTCGATAGAAACATGCATTGTCAGGACAATCAGCAGTCAAACAGTGTGAAATGCTACTGATGCCTTACAGCGCAAAAAGGCTGGTGACTAAAAAGTCACCAGCCATCAGCCTAATTACTCAGGCTGCAACCAGAAAAGTTGGCTTATTTAACTTCAACTTCAGCGCCAGCTTCTTCCAGAGATTTTTTCAGTGCTTCTGCGTCGTCTTTGCTCACGCCTTCTTTCAGCGCAGCTGGAGCAGATTCTACCAGGTCTTTAGCTTCTTTCAGACCCAGGCCAGTTGCGCCACGTACTGCTTTGATAACAGCAACTTTGTTAGCGCCAGCAGCTTTCAGAATTACGTCGAATTCAGTTTTTTCTTCAGCAGCTTCAGCCGGGCCCGCAGCTACAGCTACAGCAGCAGCAGCAGAAACACCGAATTTTTCTTCCATTGCAGAAATCAGTTCTACAACATCCATTACGGACATAGCTGCAACTGCTTCAATGATTTGATCTTTAGTGATAGACATTTAAATTGTTCCTGAAAATCAGAATAAGTTTATACGTAAGCGAATGCTTTATAAAGATAACTGCGATTAAGCAGCTTCTTTCGCATCGCGAACAGCAGCCAGAGTGCGAACCAGTTTGCCAGCCGAAGCTTCTTTCATGGTTGCCATCAGGCGTGCAATTGCTTCTTCGTAGGTCGGCAGGGTTGCCAGGCGATCGATTTGCGATGCCGGGATCAACTCACCTTCAAAGGCTGCAGCTTTGACCTCAAATTTTGCATTCGCTTTCGCGAACTCTTTGAACAGACGAGCAGCAGCGCCCGGGTGTTCCATAGAGTATGCAATCAGGGTCGGACCAACAAACGTGTCTTTCAGGCACTCGAACTGAGTACCTTCAACTACGCGACGCAGCAGGGTGTTACGAACAACACGCATGTATACGCCAGCTTCACGACCTGCTTTACGCAGTTCAGTCATTTTGTCTACAGTAACGCCACGGGAATCCGCAACTACTGCAGACAGCGCGCCTTTGGCTACTTCGCTGACTTCAGCAACAATCGCTTGTTTGTCTTGAAGATTTAAAGCCATTAGCTTTGCTCCTGGATGTTTGCCGGAACTCATGTTCCGGAACTCACTTCACTCTCCCCAACGGAAAGAGCGTCTTAATACGGTGAGCAGAAACAAGCCAGAGTATCCAAAAATAATCTTAGCGTTCTGTCACCGTCTACGCAGGGCATTAAGTCTCTTGCGAAACACCTGCGGTCTTCGACGGAGGCCTGGATTAGGCCAGGCTCCAACGAACAAATCTTTTAGCCGCTAACTTTCGTTAGCAAACGTGGGGGTAAGATTGTAGACAAAATCACCGCCCACGTAAAGGCATTAGTTTGCAGCAGCGCTCAGGCCAGCCTGGTCAACTGCAACACCTGCACCCATGGTGGTGGAGATGCTAACTTTCTTGATGTACACGCCTTTCGCCTGAGTTGGTTTTGCTTTTTTCAGCGCAACCAGCAGAGCTTCCAGGTTTTCTTTCAGTTTGTCAGCGTCAAAGTCCACTTTACCGATGGTGGTGTGGATGATGCCGTTTTTGTCGTTACGATAACGAACCTGACCTGCTTTAGCGTTCTTAACCGCTTCAGCAACGTTAGGAGTTACAGTACCGACTTTCGGGTTAGGCATCAGGCCGCGTGGACCCAGAACCTGGCCCAGCTGGCCAACAACGCGCATTGCATCTGGAGAAGCAATAACAACGTCAAAGTTCATTTCGCCTTTCTTAATCTGATCAGCCAGATCTTCCATACCTACCAGTTCAGCGCCGGCAGCTTTAGCAGCTTCAGCGTTTGCACCCTGAGCAAATACAGCTACGCGAACGGAACGGCCAGTACCGTGTGGCAGTACAGTTGCGCCACGAACGTTCTGATCGGATTTACGCGCGTCGATGCCGAGGTTAACGGCAACGTCAACGCTTTCAACGAACTTAGCAGTTGCCAGTTCTTTCAGCAGAGCGATAGCTTCGTTGATGTCGTACTGTTTGGTCGCATCAACTTTGTCACGGATCACGGACATGCGCTTGGTCAGTTTAGCCATTTCTTAGTCCTCCACTACCAGGCCCATGGAACGTGCAGTACCTTCGATTGAGCGAGTCATCGCTTCAATGTCGGCACCAGTCATGTCGGCAGCTTTGGTCTGCGCGATTTCCTGCAGCTGAGCGCGGGAAATTTTACCCACTTTGTCTTTGTTCGGTTTACCGGAACCAGACTTGATACCAGCCGCTTTCTTCAGCAGAACAGCTGCTGGAGGGGTTTTGGTAACGAAAGTGAAAGAACGGTCAGCGTAAACAGTGATTACGACTGGGATTGGCAGACCTTTTTCCAGGGATTCGGTTTTGGCGTTGAACGCTTTACAGAATTCCATGATGTTCACACCCTGCTGACCCAGAGCTGGACCAACTGGTGGACTTGGGTTCGCCATACCAGCTGCAACCTGCAGCTTGACGTAGGCTTGTACTTTCTTAGCCATTCTAAAATCCTCTGATTGGGTAATAGCGCCTCAGGGAGGCTCCCCGTGAATAAAATTCGTTTTACGGGCCGGGGCCCATAAAAACAAAAGGCGCGAAATTGTATTCCAATCTCGCGCCCTGTGCAACGATTAAATCGCCGCTTTTTTGATCGCTGCTTAGGCTTTTTCGACCTGCGCAAAGTCCAGTTCTACCGGGGTCGCACGACCGAAGATAGAAACAGAAACTTTCAGGCGGGACTTCTCGTAGTCCACTTCTTCAACGACGCCGTTAAAGTCAGCAAACGGACCGTCGCTAACACGAACCATTTCACCCGGTTCAAACAGCGTTTTAGGACGCGGCTTATCACCAACCTGCTGCAGGCGGTTCATAATCGCATCAACTTCTTTGTCGCTGATTGGCGCCGGACGGTCAGACGTGCCGCCGATAAAGCCCATCACGCGCGGTACGCTGCGCACCAGGTGCCAGCTCGCGTCGTTCATCACCATCTGAACCAGCACGTAACCCGGGAAGAATTTACGCTCGCTTTTGCGACGTTGGCCGCCACGGATCTCAACCACTTCTTCGGTCGGAACCATAACTTCGCCAAATAACTCTTCCATGTTGTGTAATTTGATATGCTCACGCAGCGACGTTGCTACGCGGCCTTCAAAACCGGAAAACGCCTGAACGACGTACCAACGCTTTTTAGGGGCTTCAGACATCTTAGAACCTCAGGCCAGTAATAAAGGAAACCAGGCGAACCAGAATACCATCCAGTCCCCACAGGATCAGTGACATTACAGCGGTAACCGCCGCTACGATCAGCGTGGTGTGCAATGTTTCCTGGCGAGTCGGCCAAATGACCTTACGGACTTCGGTACGCGCTTCGCGTGCAAAAGCAACGGTTGCTTTACCTTTAGTCGTCAACAGCGCGACACCGCCCGCTGCAGCAATCAGAATCACCACTGCCAGCGCGCGGAGCGGCAGCATCATGTCACGATAAAGATAGTTGCCAACGATTGCCACAATCAGCAGCACGGCAACAGCGACCCACTTCATCGCTTCCAGGCCGCGCCCGCTCCCTTGAGCTTCGGTATTCGCACTCATAAACCAACCTGTCAGAAGAATTCTACAAATAATTTCACCCCGCGATTGCGAGGCGAGCCAAATCGAAATAATCCCTTTATGGATTATACGCTCTCTGCAGAGCCTGTCTCAGCAATGATTATGACAAAAATAATCACTGATGAGCCAGGTTCTGATGTGAAAGCGTGCAAAAAGGGCATCAAATGATGCCCTTTTCATGCGCATTGCGTCAAATGTTATCAGCGATTAGCCGAGAACTTTAGCAACCACGCCCGCGCCAACGGTACGGCCACCTTCACGGATTGCGAAACGCAGACCGTCGTCCATCGCGATTGGGTGGATCAGAGTCACAACCATCTTGATGTTGTCGCCTGGCATTACCATCTCAACGCCTTCTGGCAGTTCGATGGTAC
>NZ_JBVODQ010000018.1:0-26323 GCF_055666685.1 Enterobacter sp. E14S
GTACCATCGAACTGCCAGAAGGCGTTGAGATGGTAATGCCAGGCGACAACATCAAGATGGTTGTGACTCTGATCCACCCAATCGCGATGGACGACGGTCTGCGTTTCGCAATCCGTGAAGGCGGCCGTACCGTTGGCGCGGGCGTGGTTGCTAAAGTTCTGGGCTAATTAATTATCCCCGAATAAAAAAAGGACGCTTCGGCGTCCTTTTTTGTTTTCTGCCGCTCAGTTACTGTCACAAAATTTCGCATTTTTTGCCTGCTCCCGCCCCGTATTGTGGCGTTTGTGCTATTGTAATCATAACCATTCTCACTTACACTTTGCGCATAATTTGAACGGGAGTCTCTATGTACGTTTGTTTATGTAATGGTGTAAGCGACAAGAAAATACGTCAGGCCGTTCGCCAGTTTCAGCCTCAGTCATTTCAGCAACTACGCAAATTTGTTCCGGTGGGAAATCAATGCGGTAAATGTGTACGTGCTGCGCGAGAGATCATGCAGGACGAATTGATGCAGATCCCGGAATACAAAGAGATCGCGTAAGCGCCCATCTTTTTTTTGACATCCCTGTAGCCCGATCTACGCTTCAATGAGTGGAAGCGGAGGGACTATATAATGAAAGGTGATGTTAAAATCATAAGTTATCTCAATAAATTATTGGGAAATGAGCTTGTCGCAATTAACCAGTACTTTCTTCACGCGAGAATGTTCAAAAACTGGGGGCTTAAACGTCTGAACGACGTTGAGTACCATGAATCGATCGATGAAATGAAGCACGCTGATAAATATATCGAGCGTATTTTATTCCTTGAAGGCATTCCAAACCTGCAGGATCTCGGAAAGCTGGGCATCGGAGAAGATGTCGAAGAGATGCTGCGTTCCGACCTCAGGCTGGAACTTGAAGGCGCCAAAGATCTCCGTGAAGCCATTGCCTATGCCGACAGCGTACATGACTACGTCAGTCGCGATATGATGATCCAGATCCTGGCCGATGAAGAAGGTCATATTGACTGGCTGGAAACGGAGCTGGATCTGATTGCTAAAATCGGTCTGCAGAACTACCTTCAGTCGCAGATTAAAGTGGAAGAGTAACCACCGTCTTCCAGCCTACGCATAAACCCGCTGCTGCCAGAAATGGCCCAAAAGGCAGTGGGTTTTTTAATGCTCCCTTATCGGCGGTGAGTAACGAAAACACAAGAATGCTAATTAGCGCCATAAGCGCAGCGAGTAACGCCAGCGTAGGCAGCATGTACCAGCCATGCCACGCACCAAGCGCCGCCAGGTATTTTACATCGCCGTATCCCATCCCTTCACGCCGGCAGATAAACCGATATCCCCAGTAAATAACGGCAAAGCCGACATATCCAGCCATCGCTCCCACCACTGCACTCGGCAGAAAATCAGGTTGGACACAGAGCTGAAAGAGCAGGCCCGCCCATAGCAGCGGGCAGAGAAATTTATCAGGAAGCAGTCCGTAGCGAATATCTGCATGTACTAGAAAGGCAGTCAGTGAAACATAGATCAGCAAAAAGGGGAGGGTGGTTAACATGGCAAAGGCCTCAAAGGGTATTGAGCGCATACTCGTTATAATCGGCCTGGCCGGCAATCAACAAAAACGACACTTGCGTAGCGGGTCCAGACAAAGAAACGAGAAGGGATTACATTGCGTAAAATGTTGCGCGCCTTAATGCATACTGCACCTCTGGCGCTTAATTTCTAAACGGCACTTGCGTCTTGCCCAGATTTACGTATAATGCGCGGGCTTGTCGTAATTGACGGCGGGTTCAATCAGAACCAGAGTAGCTCATTTTGTTACTCAACAATGCTCCCAATTGGGGAGCTACGTAAGAACGGTTACACTCTCCCATCAATCGTAATGGGTTTGAGGAGTAATCATTTTCGTTTATAAAATAATTGGAGCTCTGGTCTCATGCAGAACCAAAGAATCCGTATCCGCCTTAAAGCGTTTGATCATCGTCTGATCGATCAATCAACCGCGGAAATCGTCGAGACTGCTAAGCGCACTGGTGCGCAAGTCCGTGGTCCGATCCCGCTGCCGACCCGCAAAGAGCGCTTCACCGTTCTGATCTCTCCGCACGTCAACAAAGACGCGCGCGATCAGTACGAAATCCGCACTCACAAGCGTCTGGTTGACATCGTTGAGCCAACTGAGAAAACCGTTGATGCTCTGATGCGTCTGGATCTGGCTGCCGGTGTAGACGTGCAGATCAGCCTGGGTTAATCAGGTCATCGAGCGATTGAGAGGTTGATACAATGATTGGTTTAGTCGGTAAAAAAGTGGGCATGACCCGCATCTTCACTGAAGATGGCGTTTCAATCCCAGTAACCGTAATCGAAGTTGAAGCAAACCGTGTTACCCAGGTTAAAGATCTGGCTAACGATGGCTACCGCGCTGTTCAGGTGACCACTGGTGCTAAAAAAGCTAACCGTGTAACCAAACCAGAAGCGGGTCACTTCGCTAAAGCTGGCGTAGAAGCTGGCCGTGGTCTGTGGGAATTCCGTCTTGCTGAAGGCGAAGAGTTCACCGTAGGTCAGGACATTAGCGTTGAGCTGTTTGCTGACGTTAAAAAAGTTGACGTAACCGGTACCTCTAAAGGTAAAGGTTTTGCTGGTACCGTTAAGCGCTGGAACTTCCGTACCCAGGACGCTACCCACGGTAACTCCTTGTCTCACCGCGTTCCGGGTTCTATCGGTCAGAACCAGACTCCGGGCAAAGTGTTCAAAGGCAAGAAAATGGCAGGTCAGCTGGGTAACGAACGTGTGACCGTTCAGAGCCTGGACGTAGTACGTGTTGACGCTGAGCGCAACCTGCTGCTGGTTAAAGGTGCAGTTCCGGGTGCAACCGGTAGCGACCTGATCGTTAAACCAGCTGTGAAGGCGTAAGGGGATAGCAATGGAATTAGTATTGAAAGACGCGCAGAGCGCGCTGACTGTTTCCGAAACTACCTTCGGTCGTGATTTCAACGAAGCGCTGGTTCACCAGGTTGTTGTTGCTTATGCAGCTGGTGCTCGTCAGGGTACTCGTGCTCAGAAGACTCGTGCTGAAGTAACTGGTTCTGGCAAAAAGCCATGGCGCCAGAAAGGTACCGGCCGTGCGCGTTCAGGTTCTATCAAGAGCCCGATCTGGCGTTCAGGTGGCGTGACCTTCGCTGCGCGTCCACAGGACCACAGTCAAAAAGTTAACAAAAAGATGTACCGCGGCGCGCTGAAAAGCATCCTGTCCGAACTGGTACGTCAGGATCGTCTGATCGTTGTCGAGAAGTTCTCTGTTGAAGCGCCTAAAACTAAGCTGCTGGCACAGAAACTGAAAGACATGGCTCTGGAAGATGTGCTGATCATCACCGGTGAGCTGGACGAGAACCTGTTCCTGGCCGCACGTAACCTGCACAAGGTTGACGTACGCGACGCGACTGGTATCGACCCGGTTAGCCTGATCGCCTTCGACAAAGTCGTAATGACTGCTGATGCTGTTAAGCAAGTTGAGGAGATGCTGGCATGATTCGTGAAGAACGTCTGCTGAAGGTGCTTCGCGCACCGCACGTTTCTGAAAAAGCGTCTACTGCGATGGAAAAAACAAACACCATCGTTCTCAAAGTTGCTAAAGACGCGACCAAAGCAGAGATCAAAGCTGCTGTGCAGAAACTGTTTGAAGTCGAAGTCGAAGTCGTTAACACCCTGGTAGTTAAAGGGAAAGTTAAACGTCACGGACAGCGTATCGGTCGTCGTAGCGACTGGAAAAAAGCTTACGTCACCCTGAAAGAAGGCCAGAATCTGGACTTCGTTGGCGGCGCTGAGTAAGTCGGAGGAGTAATACAATGGCAGTTGTTAAATGTAAACCGACATCTCCGGGTCGTCGCCACGTAGTTAAAGTGGTTAACCCTGAGCTGCACAAGGGCAAACCTTTTGCTCCGTTGCTGGAAAAAAACAGCAAATCCGGTGGTCGTAACAACAATGGCCGTATCACCACTCGTCACATCGGTGGTGGCCACAAGCAGGCTTATCGTATTGTTGACTTCAAACGCAACAAAGACGGTATCCCAGCAGTTGTTGAACGTCTTGAGTACGATCCGAACCGTTCCGCGAATATCGCGCTGGTTCTGTACAAAGACGGCGAACGCCGTTACATCCTGGCCCCTAAAGGCCTGAAAGCTGGCGACCAGATTCAGTCTGGCGTTGATGCTGCAATCAAAGCAGGCAACACCCTGCCGATGCGCAATATCCCGGTTGGTTCTACCGTTCATAACGTAGAAATGAAACCAGGTAAAGGCGGTCAGCTGGCACGTTCCGCTGGTACTTACGTTCAGATCGTTGCTCGTGATGGTGCGTATGTCACCCTGCGTCTGCGTTCTGGTGAAATGCGTAAAGTCGAAGCAGACTGCCGCGCTACTCTGGGCGAAGTTGGCAATGCTGAGCATATGCTGCGCGTTCTGGGTAAAGCAGGTGCTGCACGCTGGCGTGGTGTTCGTCCTACCGTTCGCGGTACTGCGATGAACCCAGTCGACCACCCACATGGTGGTGGTGAAGGTCGTAACTTTGGTAAGCACCCGGTAACTCCGTGGGGCGTTCAGACCAAAGGTAAGAAGACCCGCAGCAACAAGCGTACTGATAAATTTATCGTACGTCGCCGTAGCAAATAATTTTAGAGGATAAGCCATGCCACGTTCTCTCAAGAAAGGTCCTTTTATTGACCTGCACTTGCTGAAGAAGGTAGAGAAAGCGGTGGAAAGCGGAGACAAGAAGCCCCTGCGCACTTGGTCCCGTCGTTCAACGATCTTTCCTAACATGATCGGTTTGACCATCGCTGTCCATAATGGTCGTCAGCACGTTCCAGTCTTTGTTACCGACGAAATGGTTGGTCACAAACTGGGTGAATTCGCACCGACTCGTACTTATCGCGGCCACGCTGCTGATAAAAAAGCGAAGAAGAAATAAGGTAGGAGGAAGAGATGGAAACTTTAGCTCAACATCGCCATGCTCGTTCTTCTGCTCAGAAGGTTCGCCTTGTTGCTGACCTGATTCGCGGTAAGAAAGTGTCGCAGGCCCTGGACATCCTGACCTATACCAACAAGAAAGCTGCGGTATTGGTCAAGAAAGTACTGGAATCTGCCATTGCTAACGCTGAACACAACGATGGCGCTGACATCGACGATCTGAAAGTCGCGAAAATTTTCGTAGATGAAGGCCCAAGCATGAAGCGCATTATGCCGCGTGCGAAAGGTCGTGCAGATCGCATCCTGAAGCGCACCAGCCACATTACTGTGGTTGTGTCCGATCGCTGAGACTCTGGAGACTAGCAATGGGTCAGAAAGTACATCCTAATGGTATTCGCCTGGGTATTGTAAAACCATGGAACTCTACCTGGTTTGCGAACACCAAAGAATTCGCTGACAACCTGGACAGCGATTTTAAAGTACGTCAGTACCTGACTAAGGAACTGGCTAAAGCGTCTGTATCTCGTATCGTTATCGAGCGTCCAGCGAAGAGCATCCGTGTGACTATTCACACTGCTCGTCCTGGCATCGTTATCGGTAAGAAAGGCGAAGACGTAGAAAAACTGCGCAAGGTCGTAGCGGATATCGCTGGCGTTCCTGCACAGATCAATATCGCTGAAGTTCGTAAGCCTGAACTGGACGCTAAATTGGTTGCTGACAGCATCACTTCACAGCTGGAACGTCGTGTTATGTTCCGTCGTGCTATGAAGCGTGCTGTACAGAACGCAATGCGTCTGGGCGCTAAAGGTATTAAAGTTGAAGTTAGCGGCCGTCTGGGCGGCGCGGAAATCGCACGTACCGAATGGTACCGTGAAGGTCGCGTACCGCTGCACACTCTGCGTGCTGACATCGACTACAACACCTCTGAAGCGCACACCACTTACGGTGTAATCGGCGTTAAGGTATGGATCTTCAAAGGTGAGATCCTGGGTGGTATGGCTGCTGTTGAACAACCGGAAAAACCGGCTGCTCAACCTAAAAAGCAGCAGCGTAAAGGCCGTAAATAAGGAGCGTCGCTGATGTTACAACCAAAGCGTACAAAATTCCGTAAAGTGCACAAAGGCCGCAACCGTGGTCTGGCGCAGGGTACGGATGTTAGCTTCGGCACTTTCGGTCTGAAAGCTGTTGGCCGTGGTCGTCTGACTGCACGTCAGATCGAAGCAGCACGTCGTGCAATGACCCGTGCAGTTAAGCGTCAAGGTAAGATCTGGATCCGTGTATTCCCGGACAAACCGATCACCGAGAAGCCACTGGAAGTTCGTATGGGTAAAGGTAAAGGTAACGTGGAGTACTGGGTTGCCTTGATCCAACCGGGCAAAGTCCTTTATGAAATGGACGGTGTTCCGGAAGAGCTGGCCCGTGAAGCCTTCGGCCTGGCAGCAGCGAAACTGCCTATCAAAACCACCTTTGTAACTAAGACGGTGATGTAATGAAAGCAAAAGAGCTGCGTGAAAAAAGCGTTGAAGAGCTGAACGCTGAGCTGCTGAACCTGCTGCGTGAGCAGTTCAACCTGCGTATGCAGGCTGCAAGTGGCCAGCTGCAACAGACTCACCTGCTGAAGCAAGTGCGTCGCAATGTTGCACGCGTTAAGACTTTACTGACTCAGAAGGCGGGTGCGTAATGACCGATAAAATCCGTACTCTGCAAGGTCGTGTTGTTAGCGACAAAATGGAGAAATCCATTGTTGTAGCTATCGAACGTATTGTGAAACACCCGATCTACGGTAAATTCATCAAGCGTACGACCAAACTGCACGTACATGACGAGAACAACGAATGTGGTATCGGCGACAAGGTTGAAATCCGTGAATGCCGTCCACTGTCCAAGACTAAGTCCTGGACGCTGGTTCGCGTTGTAGAGAAAGCGGTTCTGTAATACAGTACGCCTTCTCAATACGAATAAACGGCTCAGCGATGAGCCGTTTATTTTTTCTACCCATATTGCAGAAGCGGTGTTATAATGCCGCGCCCTCGATATGGGGCTTTTTAACGGCTCTGATTTTAGAGTCTCAGGTAGTAGTTGACATTAGCGGAGCACTAAAATGATCCAAGAACAGACTATGCTGAACGTCGCCGACAACTCCGGTGCACGTCGCGTAATGTGTATCAAGGTTCTGGGTGGCTCGCACCGTCGCTACGCAGGCGTAGGCGACATCATCAAGATCACCATCAAGGAAGCAATTCCACGTGGTAAGGTCAAAAAAGGTGATGTGCTGAAGGCGGTAGTGGTGCGCACCAAGAAGGGTGTTCGTCGCCCTGACGGTTCTGTCATTCGCTTCGATGGTAATGCATGCGTTATTTTAAACAATAACAGCGAGCAGCCTATCGGCACGCGTATCTTTGGGCCGGTAACTCGTGAACTTCGTACTGAGAAGTTCATGAAAATTATCTCTCTGGCACCAGAAGTACTCTAAGGAGCGAATCATGGCAGCGAAAATCCGTCGTGATGACGAAGTTATCGTGTTAACCGGTAAAGATAAAGGTAAACGCGGTAAAGTAAAAAATGTTCTGTCTTCCGGCAAACTTGTCGTTGAAGGTATCAACCTGGTTAAGAAACATCAGAAGCCGGTTCCGGCCCTGAACCAACCAGGTGGCATCGTTGAAAAAGAAGCTGCTATTCAGGTTTCTAACGTTGCAATCTTCAATGCGGCTACCGGCAAGGCTGACCGTGTAGGCTTTAGATTCGAAGACGGCAAAAAAGTCCGTTTCTTCAAGTCTAACAGCGAAACTATCAAGTAATTTGGAGTAGTACGATGGCGAAACTGCATGATTACTACAAAGACGAAGTAGTTAACAAACTCATGACTGAGTTTAACTACAATTCTGTCATGCAAGTCCCTCGGGTCGAGAAGATCACCCTGAACATGGGTGTTGGTGAAGCGATCGCTGACAAGAAACTGCTGGATAACGCAGCAGCTGACCTGACAGCAATCTCCGGTCAAAAACCGCTGATCACCAAAGCACGCAAATCTGTTGCAGGCTTCAAAATCCGTCAGGGCTATCCGATCGGCTGTAAAGTAACTCTGCGTGGCGAACGCATGTGGGAGTTCTTTGAGCGCCTGATCACTATTGCTGTTCCACGTATCCGTGACTTCCGTGGCTTGTCCGCTAAGTCTTTCGACGGTCGTGGTAACTACAGCATGGGTGTCCGTGAGCAGATCATCTTCCCAGAAATCGACTACGATAAAGTCGACCGCGTGCGTGGTTTGGATATTACCATTACCACTACTGCGAAATCTGACGAAGAAGGCCGTGCTCTGCTGGCTGCCTTTGACTTCCCGTTCCGCAAGTAAGGTAGGGTTACTGAATGGCTAAGCAATCAATGAAAGCACGCGAAGTAAAGCGCGTAGCTTTAGCTGATAAATTCTTCGCTAAACGCGCTGAACTGAAAGCGATCATTTCTGATGTGAACGCTTCCGACGAAGATCGTTGGAATGCGGTTCTCAAGCTGCAGTCTCTGCCGCGTGATTCCAGCCCGTCTCGTCAGCGTAACCGCTGTCGTCAAACAGGTCGTCCACATGGTTATGTGGGCAAGTTTGGGTTGAGCCGTATCAAACTGCGTGAAGCCGCCATGCGCGGTGAAGTGCCAGGCTTGAAAAAGGCTAGCTGGTAATTACCAATTGAATCACGGGAGTAAAGACAGATGAGCATGCAAGATCCGATCGCGGATATGCTGACCCGTATCCGTAACGGTCAGGCCGCGAACAAAGTTGCGGTCACCATGCCTTCCGCCAAGCTGAAAGTGGCAATTGCCAACGTGCTGAAGGAAGAAGGTTTTATCGAAGATTTTAAAGTTGAAGGCGACACCAAGCCGGAACTGGAACTTACTCTTAAGTATTTCCAGGGTAAAGCTGTTGTAGAAAGCATTCAGCGTGTCAGCCGCCCAGGCCTGCGCATCTATAAGAAAAAAGATGAGCTGCCAAAAGTTATGGCTGGTCTTGGTATCGCAGTTGTTTCTACCTCTAAAGGTGTTATGACTGATCGTGCAGCGCGCCAGGCTGGTCTTGGTGGCGAAATTATCTGCTACGTAGCCTAATCGGAGGAAAGAATGTCTCGTGTTGCTAAAGCACCGGTCGTTATTCCTGCCGGCGTTGATGTAAAAATCGACGGTCAGGTTATTACGATCAAAGGTAAAAACGGCGAGCTGACTCGTACCCTCAACAAAGCTGTTGAAGTTAAACATGCAGATAACGCTCTGACCTTCGGTCCACGTGATGGTTTCGTGGATGGATGGGCTCAGGCTGGTACCGCGCGTGCCCTGCTGAACTCAATGGTTGTTGGTGTTACCGAAGGCTTCACTAAAAAGCTTCAGCTGGTTGGTGTAGGTTATCGTGCAGCTATCAAAGGGAATGCAGTAGGCCTGTCTCTGGGCTTCTCACACCCTGTTGAGCATCCGCTGCCGGCCGGTATCACTGCAGAATGTCCGACTCAAACTGAAATCGTGCTGAAAGGCGCTGATAAACAGCTGATCGGTCAGGTTGCAGCAGATCTGCGCGCCTACCGTCGTCCTGAGCCTTACAAAGGCAAGGGTGTTCGTTACGCCGACGAAGTCGTGCGTACCAAAGAGGCTAAGAAGAAGTAAGGTAACACTATGGATAAGAAATCTGCTCGTATCCGTCGTGCGACCCGCGCACGCCGCAAGCTCAAAGAGCTGGGTGCAACTCGCCTGGTGGTACATCGTACCCCGCGTCATATTTACGCACAGGTAATTGCACCGAACGGTTCTGAAGTTCTGGTAGCTGCTTCTACTGTAGAAAAAGCTATCTCAGAACAATTGAAGTACACCGGTAACAAAGACGCCGCTGCAGCTGTAGGTAAAGCTGTTGCTGAACGCGCTCTGGAAAAAGGCATCAGCAATGTTTCCTTTGACCGTTCCGGGTTCCAATATCATGGTCGTGTCCAGGCACTGGCAGATGCTGCCCGTGAAGCTGGCCTTCAGTTCTAAGGTAGAGGTGTAAGATGGCTCACATCGAAAAACAGGCTGGCGAACTGCAGGAAAAGCTGATCGCGGTAAACCGCGTATCTAAAACCGTTAAAGGTGGTCGTATTTTCTCCTTCACAGCTCTGACTGTAGTAGGCGATGGTAACGGTCGCGTTGGTTTTGGTTACGGTAAAGCGCGTGAAGTTCCAGCAGCGATCCAGAAAGCGATGGAAAAAGCCCGTCGCAATATGATTAACGTCGCGCTGAACAACGGCACCCTGCAGCACCCAGTTAAAGGTGTTCACACGGGTTCTCGTGTATTCATGCAGCCAGCTTCAGAAGGTACCGGTATCATCGCCGGTGGTGCAATGCGCGCCGTTCTGGAAGTTGCTGGGGTTCATAACGTTCTGGCCAAAGCATATGGTTCCACCAACCCGATTAACGTGGTTCGTGCAACTATTGATGGCCTGGAAAATATGAATTCTCCAGAAATGGTCGCTGCCAAGCGTGGTAAATCCGTTGAAGAAATTCTGGGGTAATTGACCATGGCAAAGACTATTAAAATCACTCAAACCCGCAGTGCAATCGGTCGTCTGCCGAAACACAAGGCAACGCTGCTTGGCCTGGGTCTGCGTCGTATTGGTCATACCGTTGAGCGCGAGGATACTCCTGCTGTTCGTGGTATGGTCAACGCGGTTTACTTCATGGTTAAAGTTGAGGAGTAAGAGATGCGTTTAAATACTCTGTCTCCGGCCGAAGGCTCTAAAAAGGCGGGTAAACGCCTGGGTCGTGGTATCGGTTCTGGCCTCGGCAAAACCGGTGGTCGTGGTCACAAAGGTCAGAACTCTCGTTCTGGCGGTGGCGTACGTCGCGGTTTCGAGGGTGGCCAGATGCCACTGTACCGTCGTCTGCCGAAGTTCGGCTTCACCTCTCGTAAAGCAGCGATCACAGCGGAAATCCGTCTGTCTGACCTGGCGAAAGTTGAAGGCGGCGTTGTAGACCTGAACACGCTGAAAGCAGCAAACATTATCGGTATCCAGATCGAGTTCGCGAAAGTGATCCTGGCTGGTGAAGTTTCTACTCCGGTAACTGTTCGTGGCCTGCGTGTTACTAAAGGTGCTCGTGCTGCTATCGAAGCTGCTGGCGGTAAAATTGAGGAATAAGTAGCAGATGGCTAAGCAACCGGGATTAGATTTTCAAAGTGCCAAAGGTGGATTTGGCGAGCTGAAACGCAGACTGCTGTTTGTTATCGGCGCGCTGATTGTGTTCCGTATTGGCTCTTTTATTCCGATCCCTGGTATCGATGCCGCTGTACTTGCCAAACTGCTTGAGCAACAGCGAGGCACCATCATTGAAATGTTCAACATGTTCTCTGGTGGTGCTCTCAGCCGTGCTTCTATCTTCGCATTGGGTATTATGCCGTACATTTCGGCATCTATTATTATCCAGCTGCTGACGGTCGTTCATCCGGCCCTGGCAGAGTTGAAGAAAGAAGGGGAGTCTGGACGTCGTAAGATTAGTCAGTACACCCGTTACGGTACTCTGGTGCTGGCAATATTCCAGTCGATCGGTATTGCTACCGGTCTGCCGAATATGCCTGGTATGCAGGGCCTGGTGTTAAACCCGGGCTTTGCATTCTACTTCACCGCTGTTGTAAGTCTGGTCACAGGGACAATGTTTCTGATGTGGCTCGGCGAACAGATTACTGAGCGTGGTATCGGTAACGGTATCTCAATCATTATCTTCGCCGGTATTGTTGCGGGCCTCCCGCCAGCCATCGCCCATACTATCGAGCAAGCGCGTCAAGGCGACCTGCACTTCCTCCTGTTGCTGTTGGTTGCAGTATTAGTATTTGCAGTGACGTTCTTTGTTGTCTTCGTTGAACGTGGTCAACGCCGCATTGTGGTGAACTACGCTAAACGTCAGCAGGGTCGTCGTGTCTATGCTGCACAGAGCACACATTTACCGCTGAAAGTGAACATGGCGGGGGTTATCCCGGCTATCTTCGCTTCCAGTATTATTCTGTTCCCGGCAACCATCGCGTCATGGTTCGGGGGCGGTACTGGTTGGAACTGGCTGACAACAATTTCGCTGTATTTGCAGCCTGGGCAACCACTTTATGTGTTACTCTATGCGTCTGCGATCATCTTCTTCTGTTTCTTCTACACGGCGTTGGTCTTCAACCCGCGTGAAACAGCAGATAACCTGAAGAAGTCCGGTGCATTTGTACCAGGAATTCGTCCGGGAGAGCAAACGGCGAAGTATATCGATAAAGTAATGACTCGCCTGACTTTGGTTGGTGCGCTTTATATTACTTTTATCTGCCTGATCCCGGAGTTCATGCGTGATGCAATGAAAGTACCGTTCTACTTCGGTGGGACCTCACTGCTTATCGTTGTTGTCGTGATTATGGACTTTATGGCTCAAGTGCAAACTCTGATGATGTCCAGTCAGTATGAGTCTGCATTGAAGAAGGCGAACCTGAAAGGCTACGGCCGCTAAATGGTCGCCTGAGAAGTTACGGAGAGTAAAAATGAAAGTTCGTGCTTCCGTCAAGAAATTATGCCGTAACTGCAAAATCGTTAAGCGTGATGGTGTCATCCGTGTGATTTGCAGTGCCGAGCCGAAGCATAAACAGCGCCAAGGCTGATTATTTCGCATATTTTTCTTGCAAAGTTGGGTTGAGCTGGCTAGATTAGCCAGCCAATCTTTTGTATGTCTGTACGTTTCCATTTGAGTATCCTGAAAACGGGCTTTTCAGCATGGTGCGTACATATTAAATAGTAGGAGTGCATAGTGGCCCGTATAGCAGGCATTAACATTCCTGATCAGAAACATGCTGTGATCGCATTAACTTCGATCTACGGCGTCGGCAAGACCCGTTCTAAAGCCATTCTGGCTGCAGCGGGTATCGCTGAAGATGTTAAGATCAGTGAGCTGTCTGAAGAACAA
The DNA here is from genome assembly GCF_055666685.1 of Enterobacter sp. E14S. Taxonomy (NCBI): domain Bacteria; kingdom Pseudomonadati; phylum Pseudomonadota; class Gammaproteobacteria; order Enterobacterales; family Enterobacteriaceae; genus Enterobacter; species Enterobacter sp. E14S. The sequence goes on from NZ_JBVODQ010000018.1 coordinate 12,883, forward strand.
ATCGACACGCTGCGTGACGAAGTTGCCAAATTTGTCGTTGAAGGTGATCTGCGCCGTGAAATCAGCATGAGCATCAAGCGCCTGATGGATCTTGGTTGCTATCGCGGTTTGCGTCATCGTCGTGGTCTGCCAGTGCGCGGTCAGCGTACTAAGACCAACGCACGTACCCGTAAGGGTCCGCGCAAACCGATCAAGAAATAATCGGGGTGATTGAATAATGGCAAAGGCACCAGTTCGTGCACGTAAACGTGTAAGAAAACAAGTCTCTGACGGCGTGGCTCATATCCATGCTTCTTTCAACAACACCATCGTTACTATTACTGATCGTCAGGGTAACGCATTGGGTTGGGCAACAGCCGGTGGTTCCGGTTTCCGTGGTTCTCGCAAATCCACTCCGTTCGCAGCTCAGGTTGCAGCAGAGCGTTGCGCAGAAGCCGTAAAAGAATACGGTATCAAGAATCTGGAAGTTATGGTTAAAGGTCCGGGTCCGGGTCGTGAATCTACTGTTCGCGCTCTGAACGCCGCTGGTTTCCGCATCACGAATATTACTGATGTGACTCCGATCCCTCATAACGGTTGTCGTCCGCCGAAAAAACGTCGCGTATAACGCTCCGTTTTTTAGGTTAGTTGGAGATAGAAAATGGCAAGATATTTGGGTCCTAAGCTCAAGCTGAGCCGTCGTGAGGGCACCGACTTATTCCTTAAGTCTGGCGTTCGCGCGATCGATACCAAGTGTAAAATTGAACAAGCTCCTGGCCAGCACGGTGCGCGTAAACCGCGTCTGTCTGACTATGGTGTGCAGTTGCGTGAAAAGCAAAAAGTTCGCCGTATGTACGGTGTGCTGGAGCGTCAGTTCCGTAACTACTATAAAGAAGCAGCACGTCTGAAAGGCAACACAGGTGAAAACCTGCTGGCTCTGCTGGAAGGTCGTCTGGACAACGTTGTATACCGTATGGGCTTCGGCGCTACTCGTGCTGAATCACGTCAGCTGGTTAGCCACAAAGCAATCATGGTAAACGGTCGTGTTGTTAACATCGCTTCTTATCAGGTTAAAGCGAATGACGTTGTTAGCATTCGTGAGAAAGCGAAAAAGCAATCTCGCGTGAAGGCCGCTCTGGAGCTGGCTGAGCAGCGTGAAAAGCCAACCTGGCTGGAAGTTGATGCTGGCAAGATGGAAGGTACGTTCAAGCGTCAGCCAGAACGTTCTGATCTGTCTGCGGACATTAACGAACACCTGATCGTCGAGCTTTACTCCAAGTAAAGCTTAGTACCAAAGAGAGGACACAATGCAGGGTTCTGTGACAGAGTTTCTAAAACCGCGCCTGGTAGATATCGAGCAAGTGAGTTCGACGCACGCCAAGGTGACCCTTGAGCCTTTAGAGCGTGGCTTTGGCCATACTCTGGGTAACGCACTGCGCCGTATTCTGCTCTCATCGATGCCGGGTTGCGCGGTGACCGAGGTTGAGATTGATGGTGTACTTCATGAGTACAGCACCAAAGAAGGCGTTCAGGAAGATATCCTTGAAATCCTGCTCAACCTGAAAGGGCTGGCGGTGAGAGTTCAGGGTAAAGATGAAGTTATTCTTACTCTGAATAAATCTGGCATTGGCCCTGTGACTGCAGCCGACATCACCCACGACGGTGATGTTGAAATCGTCAAGCCGCAGCACGTGATCTGCCACCTGACCGATGAGAACGCAGCTATTAGCATGCGTATCAAAGTTCAGCGCGGTCGTGGTTATGTGCCGGCTTCTGCCCGAATTCATTCGGAAGAAGATGAGCGCCCAATCGGCCGTCTGCTGGTCGACGCATGCTACAGCCCTGTAGAGCGTATTGCCTACAATGTTGAAGCAGCGCGTGTAGAACAGCGTACCGACCTGGACAAGCTGGTCATCGAAATGGAAACCAATGGCACAATCGATCCTGAAGAGGCGATTCGTCGTGCGGCGACCATCCTGGCAGAACAACTGGAAGCTTTCGTTGACTTACGTGATGTACGTCAGCCGGAAGTGAAAGAAGAGAAACCAGAATTCGATCCGATCCTGCTGCGCCCTGTTGACGATCTCGAATTGACTGTCCGCTCTGCTAACTGCCTCAAGGCAGAAGCTATCCACTATATCGGTGATCTGGTACAGCGTACCGAGGTTGAGTTGCTGAAAACGCCGAACCTGGGTAAAAAATCTCTTACTGAGATTAAAGACGTGCTGGCTTCACGTGGTCTGTCTCTGGGCATGCGCCTGGAAAACTGGCCACCGGCAAGCATTGCTGACGAGTAACCGGATCACAGGTTAAGGTTTTACTGAGAAGGATAAGGTCATGCGCCATCGTAAGAGTGGTCGTCAACTGAACCGCAACAGCAGCCATCGCCAGGCTATGTTCCGCAACATGGCAGGTTCACTGGTTCGTCATGAGATCATCAAGACGACCCTGCCTAAAGCGAAAGAGCTGCGTCGCGTAGTTGAGCCGCTGATTACTCTTGCCAAGACTGACAGCGTTGCTAATCGTCGTCTGGCATTCGCCCGTACTCGTGATAACGAGATCGTGGCAAAACTGTTTAACGAACTGGGCCCGCGTTTCGCGAGCCGTGCCGGTGGTTACACTCGCATTCTGAAGTGTGGTTTCCGTGCAGGCGACAACGCGCCGATGGCTTACATCGAGCTGGTTGATCGTTCAGAGAAAGCAGAAGCTGCTGCAGAGTAATCTGCAGTAACGTAAAAAAACCCGCTCCGGCGGGTTTTTTATATCCGCTATATCCCCACTTCTCTACAATGTCTGTATCAATTCTGTTCATCTCCTGGAGCTGGTAATGTGGTTGCTCGACCAGTGGGCAGAACGCCATATTCGCGATGCCCAAAAAAAGGTGAATTCGACGATCTTCCGGGAAGCGGCGAACCTCTTGTACTTTACGATGATTCGCACATTGCACCGGAATTACGCTCTGGATACCGTTTACTGAAAAATGCAGGCTGTCTTCCCCCGGAGCTCGAACAGCGCAGAGAAGCTGTTGAACTGGCCGATCTTCTCAAAGAGATCCGCCATGACGATCCACGACATTCTGAACTTAGCCGCCGTCTCGCCCTGCTTGAACTCAAGCTACGCCAGGCTGGGATGAACACTAATTTTCTTCACGGTGAATACGGTGAAAGATTGATGCAGAAAATAAGCGAGGAGTAGTTATGTACCGCATCGGTGAACTTGCGAAGCTTGCGAACGTTACGCCGGATACCATCCGATATTACGAAAAGCAGCAGATGATCGATCATGAAGTACGTACTGAAGGAGGCTTTCGCCTTTATACCGATAACGATCTGCAGCGCCTGCGGTTTATTCGTTATGCGCGTCAGCTCGGTTTCACGCTGGATTCGATCCGCGAGTTATTATCGATCCGCATCGATCCGGAACATCACACCTGCCAGGAATCTAAAAGCATCGTGCAGGCCCGGCTGGATGAAGTTGAAGCGCGTATACAGGAACTGCAAACCATGCAGCGCTCTCTGCAAAGGCTGAATGATGCCTGCTGCGGTACGGCACACAGCAGCATTTATTGTTCAATCCTCGAAGCCCTTGAACAGGGAGCGAGTGGAGAAACGCAGGACTGTTGATTTTTAGTTCAACCGGGTCTAGACTCCCGTCGTCATAAACCCTACTCTGGAGACATTATGAGCCGCTATCAGCACACGAAAGGACAAATTAAGGACAATGCCATTGAGGCGTTACTTCACGACCCGTTATTCAGGCAGCGCGTTGAGAAGAATAAAAAAGGGAAAGGAAGTTATCTGCGTAAAGACAAACATGAAAAACGGGGTAACTGGGAGGCCAGTGGCAAGCAAGCGATTCGCTTATTTACCACTGGCCTTCCTGCTTTTATCTGTTGATTAGACGCGGTTATTTTGCTCTTTTAACAGATCGCGGATCTCACTCAACAGCACTTCTTCTTTCGTTGGCGCAGGTGCTGCAGCCGGCTCTTCTTTTTTACGGTTGAGCCTGTTGATCAGCTTGATGGCCATAAATATGGCAAACGCGACAATCACAAAATCAAATACGTTCTGAATAAATACGCCGTAGTGCATCACTACAGCCGGAACATCACCCTGCGCTTCACGCAGCGTGAAAGCGAACTGTTTGAAATCAATGCCGCCGATTAACAACCCTAAAGGTGGCATGATAATGTCGGCCACTAATGATGAAACAATCTTGCCGAATGCCGCACCAATAATGACACCCACTGCCAAATCTACCACGTTCCCGCGCATCGCAAATTCGCGAAATTCTTTAATAAAACTCATTGTTCTCTCCTTGTGCCAGCTGACGAGTTTAAGTTTAACAAATCATTAGCCAATTGCCATTCGGGATAATTAAACAATATGAAAAATAAAAGGCACAGAAATTAAACGGATAAAGTAAGGGTGCTCTTACTCGAGCACCCAATTTCTTTAAAGGAAGAATGGACTTGGCTGGAATAAACGTTCGACGTCGGTAATAAACTTTTTATCGGTAAGGAACATAATAACGTGATCGCCTTGCTCAATTCGTAAATTATCATTGGCAATCATGACATCATTCCCGCGCACAACGGCGCCGATAATCGTGCCTGGCGGCAGTTTAATTTCGTCGATCGAACGGCCGACGACGCGCGACGTCGTTTCATCTCCATGAGCCACGGCTTCAATAGCTTCCGCTACGCCACGGCGAAGCGATGACACGCCGACAATATCCGCTTTACGAACATGGCTCAGGAGAGCGGAAATTGTCGCCTGCTGAGGGGAAATGGCAATATCAATAACGCTGCCCTGAACCAGATCTACATACGCCTTACGCTGGATAAGCACCATGACTTTTTTAGCCCCCATGCGCTTCGCGAGCATGGCGGACATTATATTCGCCTCGTCGTCGTTGGTGACGGCAATAAAGAGATCAACCTGATCAATATGCTCTTCAGCCAGTAGCTCCTGATCCGACGCATCACCATAAAATACGATCGTATTTTGCAGTTTTTCCGCCAGTTCAGCAGCGCGCTGTTGATCGCGCTCGATCAACTTCACGCTGTAATCTTTTTCCAGCCGATGTGCCAGGCCGGCACCGATATTGCCGCCGCCGACCAGCATAATGCGTTTATAGGGTTTTTCGAGACGCTGAAGTTCACTCATCACCGCACGAATATGCTGTGAGGCCGCAATAAAGAAGACTTCATCACCGGCTTCGACAATCGTGGAACCTTGCGGGCGAATTGGCCTGTCGTGACGGAAAATCGCTGCGACGCGCGTATCGATATGCGGCATGTGCTCGCGCATGGTGGAAAGCGCATTGCCGATCAATGGTCCGCCATAATAGGCCTTAACCACTGCCAGGCTCACTTTGCCCTCGGCAAAGTTCACCACCTGCAGGGCGCCCGGATATTGAATCAGGCGATAGATATTGTCGATAACCAGCTGTTCTGGCGCGATGAGGTGGTCAATGGGGACCGCTTCGGAATTAAACAGTTTTTCAGCATCGCGAACATAGTCCGGAGAGCGAATGCGCGCAATTCGGTTTGGCGTGTTGAAAAGCGAGTAGGCCACCTGACAGGCCACCATATTGGTTTCGTCCGAACTGGTTACTGCAACCAGCATGTCGGCATCGTCGGCGCCCGCCTCACGAAGAACACGGGGGTGCGAACCATGACCCTGTACCACGCGCAGGTCAAACTTGTCCTGTAAGACACGCAGACGATCGCCGTTGGTATCAACGATTGTGATGTCGTTGTTTTCGCCAACCAGGTTTTCCGCCAGCGTTCCGCCCACCTGTCCTGCACCCAGAATGATAATCTTCATATCTCGTGACCTGTTCTCAACATCACTCTTTGATTAGCTTAGCGTAAAAGAAGCCATCACCCTCTTCAGCACCCGGCAGGTTCTGCAGACCCGGGGATTCAGGCGTTCCCGTATCGCGCAGCGCGGCGTCCGGCGTACGTTTAAGGAAGGCCGTGATTTGCTGGTTGTTTTCTTCCGGCAGCACGGAGCAGGTCGCATAGACCAGCGTTCCACCAGGTTTAAGATGCGGCCAAATGGCGTCGAGAATGTCGGATTGCAGTTGGGCAAGTTCCTGAATATCACGATCGCGGCGTAGCCACTTGATGTCAGGATGACGACGAATAACACCGGTTGCAGAGCAGGGAGCATCCAGCAAAATGCGATCGAACTGGGTTTCACCACACCATTCTGCGGGTTTGCGTCCATCGCCCTGCTTAACCTGAGCCTTCATGCCGAGACGCTTGAGGTTGTCGTAGACGCGTGAGAGACGCTGTTCATCGACGTCCACTGCCATCACGCTGGCCTGCGGAGCCACTTCCAGAATATGCGTCGTTTTGCCCCCAGGTGCGGCGCAAAGATCGAGGATCTGCTCACCATTTTTGGGTTCAAGCCAGGTCATGCAGCCCTGCGCCGAGGCATCCTGTACGGTTACCCAACCTTCATCAAAACCGGGTAATGCATGTACCGGTGCAGGTGAGGCTAAGCGTACGGCATCCGGATAGGCTTCATGCGGGAATCCACTCATTCCAGCTTCTTCGAGCAAGCTCAGCCATGCGTCACGGCTGTGGTGATTACGATTGACGCGTAGCCACATTGGCGGGCGCTGGTTGTTGGCATCGGCAATCTCCTGCCACTGCTGTGGATAAGCTTTTTTCAGGCGCTTCAACAGCCAGTCCGGGTGCAGGAAACGTGCTTCGCTTTGGGCAAATTCAGCCAGAAGCTCTTCCTGCTGTCTCTGGAACTGACGCAGTACGCCGTTGATCAGCCCTTTCAGCTGAGGGCGTTTAATCGCAACGGCGCCTTCAACCGTCTCAGCCAGCGCGGCATGAGGTGGGATGCGGGTATGAAGAAGCTGATAAAAACCCACCATAATCAAATAGTGTACGGTGCGTTGCTTGCCTGTCATTGGGCGTGACATCAGCTTGTTAATCAACCACTCAAGCTGAGAAAGCGTGCGCAGAACGCCAAAGCAGAGCTCCTGAAGCAGGGCTTTGTCTTTATCAGATACTTTTTGTTGCAGGGGAGGCAGGACGTTACTTAGTGACTGGCCCTGTTCGATAACCTGCTCAACGGCATGAGCCGCCATACTGCGTAGATTTTGTTTTTTCATAACCGTAAAAATAAAAATGCCCGGAAACACCGGGCCTTAAGAATAAATTTGCTCAGGCAAGACGATTGCCCGGAATAAACCATTCGCGACGGGAATTTAACAGATCCTGGGCGCTCATGGCCTTCTTACCGGCCGGTTGTAGCGATTCAAGATTCAGGATCCCTTGCCCAGTCGCCACCTGGATCCCGTTCTTGTTGGCGTCAACAATCGTACCGGGTTCAGCCGTGGTAGTACCGCTAATAACGGAGGCTTTCCAGACTTTCACCGGCTGCTCATCAATCTCCATCCAGCTCATTGGCCAAGGATTAAAAGCGCGAATGCAGCGTTCAAGTTGAGCGGCTGACAGGGACCAGTCGATCCGCGCTTCTTCTTTGCTCAGTTTTTCGGCATACGTCACCAGTGCCTCATCCTGAACTTCCGGTTTCGCCGTATTGTCAGCCAGCTGCTGGAGCGTCTCGATAAGCCCTTGTGGACCGAGGTCTGCCAGTTTGTCATACAGCGTGGCGCTGGTATCGTCTGACGTAATGGGGCAGGCCAGTTTATACAGCATATCGCCGGTGTCTAAACCTACGTCCATCTTCATGATGGTAACGCCCGTTTCGGCATCACCTGCCCACAGCGAGCGCTGGATAGGTGCAGCACCACGCCAGCGCGGAAGCAGAGACCCATGCACGTTGATGCAACCCAGGCGTGGCATATCAAGCACAGCTTTTGGCAAAATTAAACCGTAAGCCACCACCACCATTACGTCGGCATTCAGATCAGCAACCAGCTGCTGATTTTCCTGCGGGCGCAACGATGCGGGCTGGAAAACGGGTAGCCCATGCTCTTCTGCCAGCACCTTTACCGGGCTCGGCATCAGTTTTTTGCCGCGACCAGCAGGACGGTCCGGCTGGGTAAAGACGCCAACAACCTGGTGACCAGACGATAACAGCGCGTCAAGATGACGCGCTGCAAAATCAGGGGTTCCCGCGAAGATAATACGTAGTGTTTTAGACACGATGATCCTTGTATCCGGGGGGACGTTATGCGCGAGAACGCAAACGATCCAGTTTCTCTACTTTTTGACGAATACGCTGCTGCTTCAGCGGCGAGAGATAATCGATAAACAGTTTACCGACCAGGTGGTCCATCTCATGCTGAATACAAATTGCCAGCAGGTCGTCTGCTTCCAGTTCGAACGGATTACCGTCGCGATCCAGCGCGCGAATTTTCACTTTTTCGGCACGCGGCACTAAAGCGCGCTGTTCAGGAATGGACAGACAGCCTTCCTCAATACCGGTTTCGCCACTCTTTTCGAGCAGCTCAGGGTTGATCAGCACCAGACGCTCATCGCGATTTTCGGAAACATCAATCACGATAATTCGCTTGTGAATGTCCACCTGCGTGGCCGCCAGGCCAATGCCTTCTTCGGCGTACATGGTATCGAACATATCATCAACGATACGCTGGATTTCTGCATTCACTTCTTTGACCGGTTCAGCGACGATGCGAAGGCGCTCGTCCGGAATATGTAACACTTGCAAAACTGCCATAAATTTCCAGAGTCGTGTTCAGGAGTTGATAAGAATACTCTTTCTATTCTAGACAAATCCCCCATCGATTGACAGCATCAGTGACCAATCGCAATGATTGCGGAGGCCGCTTATGGCAGGGGAAAGGATGACGTCTACCGAGATATGGTTACGGCTAATACACACAGGGGCTGTGTGTGGTGATGTAATGCTGGAAGTGGCTGCGCGACTGCAGAAGCAGGAACACCTCAACGTGCCCGTGGCCAGAAACGTCGGGCTGACAGCAAAGCAGACTGAACGCTTCTTTGCACTCGATGAGAGCGAGCTGGAACGTAGCCTTATGTGGCTCGAGCAGCCGGGACATCATTTATTAACGGCCAACCATCCCCTTTATCCCCCTTTGCTCCGCACGATCCCTGATTATCCCGGGGCATTATTCGTAAAAGGTAACCCTGAGACGCTTAATACGGTTCAGCTGGCGGTGGTAGGCAGTCGTGCGCCGTCATGGTACGGCGAGCGATGGGGGAAAATCCTGTGCGAACAACTGTCACAAAGCGGTTTCACGATCACCAGCGGGCTGGCCTGCGGTATTGACGGCGTAGCCCACAGCGCGGCGCTGTCAGTTAAGGGACGAAGCGTAGCGGTGCTGGGGAACGGTCTTTTTAGCATTTATCCACGCCGGCATCAGGCACTGGCGATGCGGCTTATTGAATCTGACGGCGCGATAGTGTCTGAGTTCCCGCTTTCCGCACAGCCGAGGCCAGCAAACTTTCCGCGTCGTAATCGCATTATCAGCGGGCTTAGCAAAGGCGTACTGGTGGTTGAAGCGGCGCGCCGAAGCGGTTCGCTGGTCACGGCGCGATGCGCGCTCGAGCAGGGTAGAGAAGTCTTCGCCTTGCCTGGTCCGATAGGTAATCCCGGATGCGAGGGGCCCCACTGGCTGATTAAGCAAGGGGCAACGCCGGTAACGGAAGTAGGAGATATTCTTGAAAATTTGCAATATGGGTTGCAATGGCTGCAGGAAGATCCCGAAAAGCGACAATATTCATCAGATCAGGGAAAGGTGGCATTGCCATTTCCCAAGCTCCTGGCTAACGTAGGAGATGAGGTAACACCTGTTGACGTTGTCGCTGAACGTGCCGGCCAACCTGTGCCAGTGACGGTAGCACAGCTACTCGAACTGGAGTTAGCAGGGTGGATCGCAGCTGTACCCGGCGGCTATGTCCGATTAAGGAGGGCATGCCATGTTCGACGTACTGATGTATTTGTTTGAGACTTACATCCATAACGAAGCAGAAATGCGAGTGGATCAGGACAAATTGACACAGGATCTTACCGATGCGGGGTTTGAGCGGGAAGATATCTATAATGCGTTGATGTGGCTGGAAAAACTGGCTGATTATCAGGAAGGCCTCGCCGAACCGATGCAGCTTGCTTCTGACCCATTGTCAGTACGCATTTATACCGCAGAAGAGTGTGAAAGGCTGGACGCCAGCTGCCGGGGGTTCATCTTATTCCTTGAGCAGATTCAGGTGCTGAACCTCGAAACGAGAGAAATGGTGATAGAGCGCGTCATGGCGCTGGATACAGCAGAATTTGAACTGGAAGATCTCAAGTGGGTGATCCTGATGGTTCTGTTTAATATCCCGGGCTGTGAAAACGCCTATCAGCAAATGGAAGAATTACTCTTTGAAGTGAATGAAGGTATGCTGCACTAATTCAATGTGCAGCACCAAGAGTTGTTATGGCCAAATCAGCACTATTCACGGTGCATAAAAATGAGCCCTGCCCGCAGTGCGGGGCTGAACTTGTTATTCGGTCCGGGAAACACGGCCCGTTTCTCGGTTGTTCACACTATCCGGAATGTGATTATGTCCGTCCCCTGAAAAGCCAGGCGGATGGACATATCGTTAAAATTCTGGAGGGTCAGTTTTGTCCAGTCTGCGGTGGTGAATTAGCCCTGCGTCAGGGGCGTTTCGGCATGTTTATTGGATGTAGCCGCTACCCGGAATGCGAACATACGGAACAAATTGATAAGCCTGATGAAACGGCAATTGCGTGCCCTCAGTGTCAGCGCGGTCAATTGGTACAGCGCCGCTCCCGTTATGGTAAGACCTTCCATTCGTGCGATCGCTATCCTGAATGCCAGTTCGTTATCAATTTTAAACCGGTAGCGGGAACCTGCCCTCATTGCAATTATCCGCTACTCATAGAGAAGAAAACCGCGCAAGGCATGAAACGCTTCTGCGCCAGTAAACAATGTGGAAAGCCGGTTACGGCGGATCAAAATAGTGAATAATAACCTGCCATCAGGCTCCATTGCGCATGCAGTGGACGTACTGAAAAATGAAGAAGTCATCGCCTATCCAACTGAAGCTGTTTTTGGGGTCGGTTGCGATCCTGACAGCGAGACGGCAGTGAGCCGTCTGCTTGCCTTAAAACAAAGACCTGTCGAAAAAGGGCTGATTTTGATCGCTGCGAACTACGAGCAGCTTAAGCCCTATATCGATGATTCCATGCTGACGCCGACGCAGCGCGAGACTATCTTCTCGGCGTGGCCTGGACCGGTGACCTTTGTCTTCCCGGCGCAGCCGACAACGCCGCGCTGGTTAACCGGACGTTTTGATTCCCTCGCCGTTCGCGTAACTGACCATCCGCTGGTGGTTGAGCTTTGTCTGGCATTTGGCAAACCGCTGGTCTCAACCAGCGCCAACCTGACCGGATTGCCACCTTGTCGGACAACCGAAGAAGTGCTGGCGCAGTTCGGGAATGACTTCCCTGTTGCTGTCGGTGATACGGGAGGGCGCCTGAATCCGTCTGAAATTCGCGACGCTTTGACCGGCGAACGTTTTCGCCAGGGGTAATCTCATGGAAACCTATGCTGTTTTTGGTAATCCGATTGCACACAGCAAATCACCGTTGATTCATCAGCAATTTGCGAAGCAGCTGCAGATAAACCATCCCTATGGTCGCGTACTGGCACCGGTGGATGCATTTATCCCAACGCTGGAGGCTTTTTTCGCCGCGGGCGGTAAAGGCGCGAATGTGACGGTCCCTTTTAAAGAGGAAGCCTTCGAACGAGCGGATGAGCTCACCGAGCGCGCTTCACTGGCTGGTGCAGTCAATACCCTAAAACGGCTTGAGGATGGACGCCTTTTGGGTGACAACACAGACGGAATTGGTTTACTTAGCGATCTGGAACGACTGTCGTTTATTAAGCCCGGTTTCCGGATCCTGCTGATTGGTGCGGGTGGCGCATCGCGGGGAGTACTGTTGCCTCTGCTTTCACTGGACTGTGCGGTGACCATTACCAACAGAACCTTTTCCCGCGCGGAAGCGCTGGCGACGTTGTTTGCGCATACCGGCAGCGTGAGCGCGGTAGCGCTTGACGATCTTGCCGATCGTGAGTTCGATCTTGTCATCAACGCCACGTCCAGCGGCATCAATGGCGAGATCCCGGCAATTCCCGCTTCTCTGGTCAGCGCGCATATGTACTTCTATGACATGTTTTATCAGAAAGGGAAAACGCCTTTCCTTAACTGGTGTGAACAACACGGCGCGAAGCAGTTAGCCGATGGACTGGGAATGCTGGTGGGTCAGGCCGCGCATGCGGTGCTGCTCTGGCATGGCGTGTTGCCAGCTGTCGAACCTGTCATTGAAAAGTTAAAGCAGGAGCTTTCGGCATGAACCAGGCTATCCATTTCCCGGACAGAGAGAACTGGGATGAGACTAAACAAGCGGTCTGTTTTCCGGTGCTGGTGCAGGGGATGCAACTTACCTGTGCCATTCTTGGGGAAACGCTGTTGCGTCGTTTTGGCGGTTCAGACCCGATAGCGATATTTTGCGAAAATCGCTGGGATCTGGAAGAGGAAGCCAGCGATTTAATCCGCGAACAGCAGGAAGACGATCAGGGCTGGGTTTGGTTGTCCTGATCCAAATAGTCATTCTTCCATTTAACGTAGTTGTTCGCCGAGTATTTTAACCCTTCGATCTCTGCCTCCCTCAGGGGGCGGATCTGTTTTACCGGGCTTCCCAGGTAGAGATAGCCACTCTCCAGCCGTTTGTTCTGTGGTACCAGGCTACCGGCACCAATCATTACGTCATCTTCTACTATGACGCCATCCAGCAAAATCGACCCCATGCCAACAAGTACGCGATTCCCGATAGTGCAGCCGTGAAGCATCACTTTATGGCCGACGGTAACCTCTTCTCCAATGATGAGGGGATTACCGTCCGGGTTATAGGAGGATTTGTGCGTGACATGCAGAACGCTGCCGTCCTGAATATTGGTACGAGCGCCAATCGACACATAGTTAACATCTCCCCTGATGGCGACGAGCGGCCAGATGCTGACGTCATCGGCCATTCGGACATCGCCAATCACCACGCTGCTGGCATCGATCATCACGCGATCGCCTTTTTGGGGGAACAGATCTTTATAAGGACGTAATACTGCGGGCATATCTACCTCTAACAATGAGCGCTATACAGAAGACTTTGATCATATTAATGGATCGCGGCAAGGCAAAATACGTCAATATTTAAGCAGATCGGGCGGGATTTCAGCGAAAAGCGCGGAAAATCAGCAGTCGGAAAAAAAGATCTAAAAAATACTTGTGCTAAAAAATGGGATCCCTATAATGCGCCTCCATCGACACGGCGGATGTGAATCACTTCACAAACAACCCGGTCGGTTGAAGAGAAAAAATCCTGAAATAACGGGTTGACTCTGAAAGAGGAAAGCGTAATATACGCCACCTCGCAACGGTGAGCGAAAGCCGCGTTGCACTGCTCTTTAACAATTTATC
>NZ_JBVODQ010000019.1:0-2323 GCF_055666685.1 Enterobacter sp. E14S
GCATCCAGCTGAATATCGCCCTGGCGCGCGGTGAGGTTGCCGAGGTTCACCCCCACGCCCGCCTCGCTGGAGACCAGGCGGATACGGTTGGCATACATTCCGCCGAGCGCGCCGGTATCCACCGCCACCACGGGTGCGGGCCCCTCGCCGCTAATCGGCGTGACGCTGCCGTCGGCACCCACGCGGTTCGCCCCTGCCGTCACCGTCAGGTCGTTCGCGTGTATCGCGGCGTTCACTTCCGTTGCGCGCGCAATAATCGACAGCGCGTCGCTCTTGCTGGCGTCCAGCCCCTGGCCTTCAACCGTGATGGCCCCTTTCGTCACCTCAAGCGCCAGCAGGTTACCGCTGGCGTCAAACTGCGGCTTGCCGGTGGTCAGGGTGACGTTCGGGGTGTTGATAAATCCGCACCCGTTACAGGTAATGCCGTACGGGTTGGCCACCATGACGTTTGCCGCCTTACCGGCGACTTCCGTGTAGCCCTGCAGCTGCGAGCGGCTGGCGCCCGTGACTTCGTTGATGATGCCTTTCGCTTCCCGCCCGGCCTGCAGGTTGGGGTTGTTCTGGATAAGCCCGCCCAGCTGGGTTTGGGTTAAACGGTCCGTGCCGTTATTGAGGATAAGCCCCTCGTTGCCGACGTTATACTCGCCGAACTGGTTATGCGAGATGCCCGCCCCGTTCGGGGTGGCGATGTTGACGACCGGCACCCCGTTTCCCGCCCGATCGACAGTGGTCTGCCCGGCCGGCGTGAGCGCCGCCGCGACGGCAGGTACCATCGGCTGCCAGACCATCAGGCCGCAGACAATCCAGCTGATCAGACGCTGCGAGAAACGAACGGGTGGGTGACGGGTATCCATAGTCGTAGAGTCTCTTAAAGCATGAAGGCAATGCGCCAGTTAACGCTCACATGATCCGGGCCGAGCCAGTCGGGATAGTGCAGCGGCGTGCCGACTGAAACCTGGCTGCTGTACCAGCGCCCGGCGCTGCTCAGCCCCACCGAACCGCCCCACAGCGTGCCGGAGGCAAAGCGGTCCTGACGGTCTTTTTCCAGCCAGCCGCCGTCAACGGCGACCGTTGCGCTTACCGCGCCAATCACCGGGAGGGTGAAGAGGGAATACCCCAGCTCGTTACGCCAGTAGCCGCCGTTATCCCCGGACAGGTACTGTTCTTTAAAACCGCGTACGGAGCTTTCGCCGCCGAGCGTCAGGCACTCGGCGCCGTACAGCCGGTCGGGCGACCACTGGCCGTAGGCGCTGGTCAGCCACCACGCGTTACGGGCGACTGGACGCTGGAAACTGGCGTTCAGGCTCCATTTACGGAATTCCGCCCGCGGCATATCCCCGGATTTATTTTCGTCGGTTTCGGCATTGAACCACGGCATGCCGTGGCTCCAGGTCGGGTTGAAGGTCGCCACGCCGCCCAGCATTTTTTGCGTGTGGGTAATTCCCAGGACCAGGCTGGAAAGGTTGCGCGTGCTGCTCTTAAGCGGCGCGTCGTTAAGCCAGTTGCGGCTGGAACGCTGAACCACGCCCGCCGCAATGCCGGTTTTGACATCCCCGTTGCGGAAAACCACCCAGGACGCGTTAAGGCGGTGGGTTTTAGTATCGCCCGTGGAGAGCCAGTTGAAGCCCTGGTTACTGATAGTGGTCCGGTAGTTACTCCAGGCGTAGCTGTAGTCCAGTAATCCGTAGCCAGACGGCACGCTGACGCCAGCCTGGAAGTTCTGCGCATCGTACGCGCTGGCAAAATCGCTGCTGCGCCCGCCGCTGACAAACCATCTATCCGCCAGCCCCAGCATATTATTCGCGGTGAGCACGCCATTCAGCTGGTTTTCACCGGTGCTCTTCTGCCCGCTATTATCCAGGCTCACGGATGCACTTAACGGAAATTCCGGTTTGGCCGTGAGATTAACGATGGAATATCCGGCCTGCGTTCCCGGCAGAATTTCAATCTGCACCGGCTCTGAACGCAAACGGTTAATTTGCTCCATCCCCTGTTCGATGTCGCGTAAATTAAGGATGCCGCCCACCCGTCCCGGAAACGCCATTTTCAGCATGCGCGGCGTTTCGCCTTCGAGGCGTATCGCCTCCAGCCGTCCTTCCAGCACAACAATATTCAGCTGACCGCCGGAGAGATCCTGCTCGGTGAGAAAGGCGCGGCTGGTGATATATCCCCGGCTGATATACCAGTCAGAAATATGGGCGAGAAGCTCCGTTATTTTCGCCATATCCAGACACCGGCCCTGCCACGGCGCAACGAGAGCCTGCCGGGTTTTCGGGGAAATGAGGGTCGCGCCGGAAAGGGTAATGGTATCAATGGTGAAGCA
>NZ_JBVODQ010000020.1:0-2017 GCF_055666685.1 Enterobacter sp. E14S
TGCCGGTGCGCCAGATTAACGGAGTGATCACGTCGTTTGCCCGTCTGAAGTCCTCTGCCGATGAAGCCCTTTACGAGTGTGTGCTGGAGCATGATCTGGCGCTGCTGGACCGGAATTACCGTTCGGCCGTATACATGAATGTGACAGTGCCGGAGCTCGTCACGAGGCTGATGAAGGAGAGCGGGCATTTTCAGGGTTACAACATCGATTTTAATCAGTTGAGCCACAGCTACCCCAGCCGTGAAATGATTATTCAGTGGAAGGAAACCGATCTCCAGTTTATATGCCGTCTGCTGGCCGAGGTAGGGATCTGGTTCCGCTTTGAAAACCATGACAAGGTACAGGGCGAAACGGTGGTTGTCTTTGGTGACGGTGGCCGCCGCTATGTCTTCAGCGATAAGATGCTGCCGTACGTTCGCCATTCCGGCATGACCAGCCATGAAGAATACATTACCGAGCTCGAAGAAAAATACGAGCTCATTCCCGAAAGCGTGCTGGTGCGTACGTATAACTACCGCAATCCATTTTCGCCACAGGCGGATAAAACCATTTTCGATAATGATATTCCCGACGGGATAACCAGCGGAAAACAGTATCACTATGCCGATCATTATCTGGAGGACGGCGATTTTTACGGTGAAGAGGCGGAAACAGCCACGTTCTGCGCACGCCTGCGCTATGAGCGCCTGCTGAACAAACAGAGTGTGCTGGGAGGGACAACCAGTGACCCGGCACTGCTGCCGGGTGTGATGTTCAACCTGACAGGGGATATTTCTGACGGGTTTAAACACGGTTTTCTTGTCACCACAATGACGCTATCCGGCAGTCGAGCACAGCACTACCGTGCCATCCTGAAGGGGATCCCTTATCTGAACGGCTACAGCTATCGTCCGGAATATCTGCCGCGACCGGTGATTGCCGGTACGGTACCCGGTCGCGTGGCGGCCATCAATCGGGATCACACTTATGCCGGAGTCGATGCCCGGGGCCGATACCGCGTGAAGTTTGATTTTGACCTCGACGAGAAGCGTGACGGTTTTGAAAGTGCGCTGATGCGTCTGGGCAGACCGTACGGCGGGGATGTGTTTGGTTTTCATTTCCCGCTGCTGGACGGCACAGAAGTGGCTGTAGCCTTTGAAGGCGGCGATCCGGACCGACCCTTTATTGCGCATGTCATGCATGACGGCAGACACCCTGATCTGGTCACAAACCGCAACGACACCCGCAACGTGATCCGCACTGCTGCTTCAAACAAAATCCGTCTTGAGGATCGGCGCGGGAAGGAACACATCAAGATTTCCACGGAGTACGGCAAGAGTCAGGTCAGTGCCGGACACCTCGTTGACGCAGAGGGAAAGCAGCGCGGTGAAGGTGTGGAAGCGCGTACTGACAATCACATGGCGCTCCGTGCCGCCAAAGGGGTGATGATCACCACGGAGGCGCAACCGCGTGCTGCGGGTAAGCAACTGGATATGACGGCCGCCATTGCGCAGCTGGAGAAAGCGTTGTCGCTGGCAATGACGCTGCAACAAAGCGCACTGACGGCCGGGGCCAGTAATGTGGAAACCGATCAGCAAAATCAACTGAACCAGGTGCTGAGTAATCTGGCAGGGCCGGGTCTGTTGACCTATGCCGACAAAGGGCAGGCGCACGTCACGCCGGACAGTCTGCAACTGTCTGCCGGGAAAGATGTGATTGTGACGGCAGGCCAGGATACCAGCGTAAACGTGGTGAAAAAATTCTCGCTGGCCGTGGGGGAAAAACTCTCGCTGTTTTCCCGCAAGCTCGGCATTCAGATGATTGCCGGTGCCGGGGATATCACGACGCAGGCCCAGCGCGGGGAAATGCATATGCTTTCGCTGAAGGATTTCACGATGGCGAGTACCGACGGACAGCTGAACGGCAGCGCCAAGCAGGGCATTCAACTGGTCTGTGGCGGTGGCGGATTCCGTATCAGCCCTAACGGTCTGGTCACACTCTTCTCACCGACGGGAATCGAACTGAAAGCGCCAAACCT
>NZ_JBVODQ010000021.1:0-1926 GCF_055666685.1 Enterobacter sp. E14S
GCGTTGTTGGGTAGGGGAGCGTTCTGTAAGCCGTTGAAGGTGTGCTGTGAGGCATGCTGGAGGTATCAGAAGTGCGAATGCTGACATAAGTAACGATAAAGCGGGTGAAAAGCCCGCTCGCCGGAAGACCAAGGGTTCCTGTCCAACGTTAATCGGGGCAGGGTGAGTCGACCCCTAAGGCGAGGCCGAAAGGCGTAGTCGATGGGAAACAGGTTAATATTCCTGTACTTGGTGTTACTGCGAAGGGGGGACGGAGAAGGCTATGTTAGCCGGGCGACGGTTGTCCCGGTTTAAGCATGTAGGCGGAGGTTCCAGGTAAATCCGGTACCTTTTAACGCTGAGGTGTGATGACGAGGCACTACGGTGCTGAAGTAACAAATGCCCTGCTTCCAGGAAAAGCCTCTAAGCATCAGGTAACATCAAATCGTACCCCAAACCGACACAGGTGGTCAGGTAGAGAATACCAAGGCGCTTGAGAGAACTCGGGTGAAGGAACTAGGCAAAATGGTGCCGTAACTTCGGGAGAAGGCACGCTGATATGTAGGTGAAGCCCCTGCGGGTGGAGCTGAAATCAGTCGAAGATACCAGCTGGCTGCAACTGTTTATTAAAAACACAGCACTGTGCAAACACGAAAGTGGACGTATACGGTGTGACGCCTGCCCGGTGCCGGAAGGTTAATTGATGGGGTTAGCGGCAACGCGAAGCTCTTGATCGAAGCCCCGGTAAACGGCGGCCGTAACTATAACGGTCCTAAGGTAGCGAAATTCCTTGTCGGGTAAGTTCCGACCTGCACGAATGGCGTAATGATGGCCAGGCTGTCTCCACCCGAGACTCAGTGAAATTGAACTCGCTGTGAAGATGCAGTGTACCCGCGGCAAGACGGAAAGACCCCGTGAACCTTTACTATAGCTTGACACTGAACACTGGTCCTTGATGTGTAGGATAGGTGGGAGGCTTTGAAGCGTGGACGCCAGTCTGCGTGGAGCCGCCCTTGAAATACCACCCTTTAATGGCTGGTGTTCTAACGTAGACCCGTTACCCGGGTTGCGGACAGTGTCTGGTGGGTAGTTTGACTGGGGCGGTCTCCTCCCAAAGAGTAACGGAGGAGCACGAAGGTTAGCTAATCCTGGTCGGACATCAGGAGGTTAGTGCAATGGCATAAGCTAGCTTGACTGCGAGAGTGACGGCTCGAGCAGGTGCGAAAGCAGGTCATAGTGATCCGGTGGTTCTGAATGGAAGGGCCATCGCTCAACGGATAAAAGGTACTCCGGGGATAACAGGCTGATACCGCCCAAGAGTTCATATCGACGGCGGTGTTTGGCACCTCGATGTCGGCTCATCACATCCTGGGGCTGAAGTAGGTCCCAAGGGTATGGCTGTTCGCCATTTAAAGTGGTACGCGAGCTGGGTTTAGAACGTCGTGAGACAGTTCGGTCCCTATCTGCCGTGGGCGCTGGAGAATTGAGGGGGGCTGCTCCTAGTACGAGAGGACCGGAGTGGACGCATCACTGGTGTTCGGGTTGTCATGCCAATGGCACTGCCCGGTAGCTAAATGCGGAAAAGATAAGTGCTGAAAGCATCTAAGCACGAAACTTGCCCCGAGATGAGTTCTCCCTGACCCTTTAAGGGTCCTGAAGGAACGTTGAAGACGACGACGTTGATAGGTCGGGTGTGTAAGCGCAGCGATGCGTTGAGCTAACCGATACTAATGAACCGTGAGGCTTAACCTTACAACGCCGAAGCTGTTTCGGCGGACGAGAGACAGAAGATTTTCAGCTCTGATACAGATTTAACAGAATTTGCCTGGCGGCTTTAGCGCGGTGGTCCCACCTGACCCCATGCCGAACTCAGAAGTGAAACGCCGTAGCGCCGATGGTAGTGTGGGGTCTCCCCATGTGAGAGTAGGGAACTGCCAGGCATCAAAT
>NZ_JBVODQ010000023.1:0-929 GCF_055666685.1 Enterobacter sp. E14S
CCTTCACGGATTGCGAAACGCAGACCGTCGTCCATCGCGATTGGGTGGATCAGAGTCACAACCATCTTGATGTTGTCGCCTGGCATTACCATCTCAACGCCTTCTGGCAGTTCGATGGTACCGGTCACGTCAGTTGTACGGAAGTAGAACTGTGGACGGTAGCCTTTGAAGAACGGAGTATGACGGCCGCCTTCGTCTTTGGACAGGATGTACACTTCAGATTCGAACTTGGTGTGTGGCTTGATTGAGCCTGGCTTCGCCAGAACCTGACCACGTTCGATTTCTTCACGTTTGATACCACGCAGCAGAACACCAACGTTCTCACCAGCACGGCCTTCGTCCAGCAGTTTGCGGAACATTTCAACGCCAGTACAGGTAGACTTCGCAGTCTCTTTAATACCAACGATTTCAACTTCTTCGCCAACTTTGATGATGCCGCGCTCTACACGACCGGTAACAACGGTACCACGACCGGAGATGGAGAATACGTCTTCGATTGGCAGCAGGAATGGCTTGTCAATCGCACGCTCTGGTTCTGGGATGTAAGAATCCAGGAAGCCAGCCAGTTCGATGATTTTCGCTTCCCACTCAGCTTCGCCTTCCAGCGCTTTCAGAGCAGAACCACGAACGATTGGGGTATCGTCGCCCGGGAAATCGTACTGAGACAGCAGTTCACGAACTTCCATCTCTACCAGTTCCAGCAGCTCTTCGTCATCAACCATGTCGCATTTGTTCAGGAACACGATGATGAAAGGAACGCCTACCTGACGACCCAGCAGGATGTGCTCACGAGTCTGAGGCATTGGGCCGTCAGTCGCAGCAACAACCAGGATCGCGCCGTCCATCTGCGCAGCACCGGTGATCATGTTTTTAACATAGTCGGCGTGGCCTGGGCAGTCTACGTGTGCGTAGTGGCGAGTCGGGGTGTC
>NZ_JBVODQ010000024.1:0-724 GCF_055666685.1 Enterobacter sp. E14S
TGTGAACTCGAAGAGTAGGGCGGGACACGTGGTATCCTGTCTGAATATGGGGGGACCATCCTCCAAGGCTAAATACTCCTGACTGACCGATAGTGAACCAGTACCGTGAGGGAAAGGCGAAAAGAACCCCGGCGAGGGGAGTGAAAAAGAACCTGAAACCGTGTACGTACAAGCAGTGGGAGCACCTTCGTGGTGTGACTGCGTACCTTTTGTATAATGGGTCAGCGACTTATATTCTGTAGCAAGGTTAACCGTATAGGGGAGCCGAAGGGAAACCGAGTCTTAACTGGGCGTTAAGTTGCAGGGTATAGACCCGAAACCCGGTGATCTAGCCATGGGCAGGTTGAAGGTTGGGTAACACTAACTGGAGGACCGAACCGACTAATGTTGAAAAATTAGCGGATGACTTGTGGCTGGGGGTGAAAGGCCAATCAAACCGGGAGATAGCTGGTTCTCCCCGAAAGCTATTTAGGTAGCGCCTCGTGAACTCATCTTCGGGGGTAGAGCACTGTTTCGGCTAGGGGGCCATCCCGGCTTACCAACCCGATGCAAACTACGAATACCGAAGAATGTTATCACGGGAGACACACGGCGGGTGCTAACGTCCGTCGTGAAGAGGGAAACAACCCAGACCGCCAGCTAAGGTCCCAAAGTCATGGTTAAGTGGGAAACGATGTGGGAAGGCACAGACAGCCAGGATGTTGGCTTAGAAGCAGCCATCATT
>NZ_JBVODQ010000025.1:0-545 GCF_055666685.1 Enterobacter sp. E14S
GCTTAACCTTCGGGAGGGCGCTTACCACTTTGTGATTCATGACTGGGGTGAAGTCGTAACAAGGTAACCGTAGGGGAACCTGCGGTTGGATCACCTCCTTACCTTAAAGAACCTGCCTTTGTAGTGCTCACACAGATTGTCTGATGAAAAGTAAATAGCAAGGCGTCTTGCGATTGAGACTTCAGTGTCCCCTTCGTCTAGAGGCCCAGGACACCGCCCTTTCACGGCGGTAACAGGGGTTCGAATCCCCTAGGGGACGCCACTTGCTGGTTCGTGAGTGAAAGTCACCTGCCGTCATATCTCAAAACTCATCTTCGGGTGACGTTTGAGATATTTGCTCTTTAAAAATCTGGATCAAGCTGAAAATTGAAACGACACACATGTTATGTGTGTTCGAGTCTCTCAAATTTTCGCAATCAGAAGTGAAACATCTTCGGGTTGTGAGGTTAAGCGACTAAGCGTACACGGTGGATGCCCTGGCAGTCAGAGGCGATGAAGGACGTGCTAATCTGCGAAAAGCGCCGGCGAGGTGATATGAACCTTTG
>NZ_JBVODQ010000026.1:0-441 GCF_055666685.1 Enterobacter sp. E14S
AAAATCTCTGCAGGCTTGTAGCTCAGGTGGTTAGAGCGCACCCCTGATAAGGGTGAGGTCGGTGGTTCAAGTCCACTCAGGCCTACCAAACTCCTTTTAAAGGATGAGCGGTACAGAGATTGCAAACGATGGGGCTATAGCTCAGCTGGGAGAGCGCCTGCTTTGCACGCAGGAGGTCTGCGGTTCGATCCCGCATAGCTCCACCATCTTTTACTGCGAACACAAGAAAACTTCAGAGTGAACCTGAAAAGGTGCACTGCGAAGTTTTGCTCTTTAAAAATCTGGATCAAGCTGAAAATTGAAACGACACATCTTTAATGGTGTGTTCGAGTCTCTCAAATTTTCGCAATCAGAAGTGAAACAGCTTCGGGTTGTGAGGTTAAGCGACTAAGCGTACACGGTGGATGCCCTGGCAGTCAGAGGCGATGAAGGACGTGCTAA
>NZ_JBVODQ010000027.1:0-425 GCF_055666685.1 Enterobacter sp. E14S
CAAAGGCAGGTTCTTTAAGGTAAGGAGGTGATCCAACCGCAGGTTCCCCTACGGTTACCTTGTTACGACTTCACCCCAGTCATGAATCACAAAGTGGTAAGCGCCCTCCCGAAGGTTAAGCTACCTACTTCTTTTGCAACCCACTCCCATGGTGTGACGGGCGGTGTGTACAAGGCCCGGGAACGTATTCACCGTAGCATTCTGATCTACGATTACTAGCGATTCCGACTTCATGGAGTCGAGTTGCAGACTCCAATCCGGACTACGACGCACTTTATGAGGTCCGCTTGCTCTCGCGAGGTCGCTTCTCTTTGTATGCGCCATTGTAGCACGTGTGTAGCCCTACTCGTAAGGGCCATGATGACTTGACGTCATCCCCACCTTCCTCCAGTTTATCACTGGCAGTCTCCTTTGAGTTCCCGGCC
>NZ_JBVODQ010000028.1:0-407 GCF_055666685.1 Enterobacter sp. E14S
GCCGGGTCAAAGGTTCATATCACCTCGCCGGCGCTTTTCGCAGATTAGCACGTCCTTCATCGCCTCTGACTGCCAGGGCATCCACCGTGTACGCTTAGTCGCTTAACCTCACAACCCGAAGCTGTTTCACTTCTGATTGCGAAAATTTGAGAGACTCGAACACACATAACATGTGTGTCGTTTCAATTTTCAGCTTGATCCAGATTTTTAAAGAGCAAAACTTCTTAATGCACTCAAAAGTACATTCAGAAGTTCATCATTCATCAGACAATCTGTGTGAGCACTGCAAAGGCAGGTTCTTTAAGGTAAGGAGGTGATCCAACCGCAGGTTCCCCTACGGTTACCTTGTTACGACTTCACCCCAGTCATGAATCACAAAGTGGTAAGCGCCCTCCCGAAGGTTAAGC
>NZ_JBVODQ010000029.1:0-384 GCF_055666685.1 Enterobacter sp. E14S
TCCTCGGACGAAAAATGAATACCAAGTCTCTGAGTGAACATACGTAATTCATTACGAAGTTTAATTCACGAGCATCAAACTTAAATTGAAGAGTTTGATCATGGCTCAGATTGAACGCTGGCGGCAGGCCTAACACATGCAAGTCGAGCGGTAGCACAGAGAGCTTGCTCTCGGGTGACGAGCGGCGGACGGGTGAGTAATGTCTGGGAAACTGCCTGATGGAGGGGGATAACTACTGGAAACGGTAGCTAATACCGCATAACGTCGCAAGACCAAAGAGGGGGACCTTCGGGCCTCTTGCCATCAGATGTGCCCAGATGGGATTAGCTAGTAGGTGGGGTAACGGCTCACCTAGGCGACGATCCCTAGCTGGTCTGAGAGGAT
>NZ_JBVODQ010000030.1:0-350 GCF_055666685.1 Enterobacter sp. E14S
TTGTGATTCATGACTGGGGTGAAGTCGTAACAAGGTAACCGTAGGGGAACCTGCGGTTGGATCACCTCCTTACCTTAAAGAACCTGCCTTTGTAGTGTCCACACAGATTGTCTGATGAAAAACAGCAGTAAAAATCTCTGCAGGCTTGTAGCTCAGGTGGTTAGAGCGCACCCCTGATAAGGGTGAGGTCGGTGGTTCAAGTCCACTCAGGCCTACCAAACTCCTTTTAAAGGATGAGCGGTACAGAGATTATAAACGATGGGGCTATAGCTCAGCTGGGAGAGCGCCTGCTTTGCACGCAGGAGGTCTGCGGTTCGATCCCGCATAGCTCCACCATCTTTTACTGCGAA
>NZ_JBVODQ010000031.1:0-336 GCF_055666685.1 Enterobacter sp. E14S
GTCCGTCGTGAAGAGGGAAACAACCCAGACCGCCAGCTAAGGTCCCAAAGTCATGGTTAAGTGGGAAACGATGTGGGAAGGCACAGACAGCCAGGATGTTGGCTTAGAAGCAGCCATCATTTAAAGAAAGCGTAATAGCTCACTGGTCGAGTCGGCCTGCGCGGAAGATGTAACGGGGCTAAACCATGCACCGAAGCTGCGGCAGCGACGCTTAGGCGTTGTTGGGTAGGGGAGCGTTCTGTAAGCCGTTGAAGGTGTGCTGTGAGGCATGCTGGAGGTATCAGAAGTGCGAATGCTGACATAAGTAACGATAAAGCGGGTGAAAAGCCCGCTCGC
>NZ_JBVODQ010000032.1:0-312 GCF_055666685.1 Enterobacter sp. E14S
CTTCGGGTTGTGAGGTTAAGCGACTAAGCGTACACGGTGGATGCCCTGGCAGTCAGAGGCGATGAAGGACGTGCTAATCTGCGAAAAGCGCCGGCGAGGTGATATGAACCTTTGACCCGGCGATGTCCGAATGGGGAAACCCAGTGCAATTCGTTGCACTATCGTTAACTGAATACATAGGTTAACGAGGCGAACCGGGGGAACTGAAACATCTAAGTACCCCGAGGAAAAGAAATCAACCGAGATTCCCCCAGTAGCGGCGAGCGAACGGGGAGCAGCCCAGAGTCTGAATCAGCTTGTGTGTTAGTGGAA
>NZ_JBVODQ010000033.1:0-299 GCF_055666685.1 Enterobacter sp. E14S
TTCGCCTTTCCCTCACGGTACTGGTTCACTATCGGTCAGTCAGGAGTATTTAGCCTTGGAGGATGGTCCCCCCATATTCAGACAGGATACCACGTGTCCCGCCCTACTCTTCGAGTTCACAACCTGTGTGCTTTCGTGTACGGGACTGTCACCCTGTACCGTGCGACTTTCCAGACGCTTCCACTAACACACAAGCTGATTCAGACTCTGGGCTGCTCCCCGTTCGCTCGCCGCTACTGGGGGAATCTCGGTTGATTTCTTTTCCTCGGGGTACTTAGATGTTTCAGTTCCCCCGGTTC
>NZ_JBVODQ010000034.1:0-299 GCF_055666685.1 Enterobacter sp. E14S
TTCGCCTTTCCCTCACGGTACTGGTTCACTATCGGTCAGTCAGGAGTATTTAGCCTTGGAGGATGGTCCCCCCATATTCAGACAGGATACCACGTGTCCCGCCCTACTCTTCGAGTTCACAGCCTGTGTGCTTTCGTGTACGGGGCTGTCACCCTGTATCGCCGGACTTTCCAGACCGTTCCACTAACACACAAGCTGATTCAGACTCTGGGCTGCTCCCCGTTCGCTCGCCGCTACTGGGGGAATCTCGGTTGATTTCTTTTCCTCGGGGTACTTAGATGTTTCAGTTCCCCCGGTTC
>NZ_JBVODQ010000035.1:0-298 GCF_055666685.1 Enterobacter sp. E14S
ACCTTCGGGAGGGCGCTTACCACTTTGTGATTCATGACTGGGGTGAAGTCGTAACAAGGTAACCGTAGGGGAACCTGCGGTTGGATCACCTCCTTACCTTAAAGAACCTGCCTTTGTAGTGTCCACACAGATTGTCTGATGAAAAGTAAATAGCAAGGCGTCTTGCGATTGAGACTTCACGTCCCCTTCGTCTAGAGGCCCAGGACACCGCCCTTTCACGGCGGTAACAGGGGTTCGAATCCCCTAGGGGACGCCACTTGCTGGTTCGTGAGTGAAAGTCACCTGCCGTCATATCTCA
>NZ_JBVODQ010000036.1:0-271 GCF_055666685.1 Enterobacter sp. E14S
AAGAGGCCCGAAGGTCCCCCTCTTTGGTCTTGCGACGTTATGCGGTATTAGCTACCGTTTCCAGTAGTTATCCCCCTCCATCAGGCAGTTTCCCAGACATTACTCACCCGTCCGCCGCTCGCCGGCAAAGTAGCAAGCTACTTTCCGCTGCCGCTCGACTTGCATGTGTTAGGCCTGCCGCCAGCGTTCAATCTGAGCCATGATCAAACTCTTCAATTTAAGTTTGATGCTCGTGAATTAAACTTCGTAATGAATTACGTATGTTCACTCA
>NZ_JBVODQ010000037.1:0-267 GCF_055666685.1 Enterobacter sp. E14S
AACTTCAGAGTGAACCTGAAAAGGTGCACTGCGAAGTTTTGCTCTTTAAAAATCTGGATCAAGCTGAAAATTGAAACGACACATCTTTAATGGTGTGTTCGAGTCTCTCAAATTTTCGCAAGTCGATGGTGAATCGAAAGAAACATCTTCGGGTTGTGAGGTTAAGCGACTAAGCGTACACGGTGGATGCCCTGGCAGTCAGAGGCGATGAAGGACGTGCTAATCTGCGAAAAGCGCCGGCGAGGTGATATGAACCTTTGACCCGGC
>NZ_JBVODQ010000038.1:0-262 GCF_055666685.1 Enterobacter sp. E14S
CCGAGGAAAAGAAATCAACCGAGATTCCCCCAGTAGCGGCGAGCGAACGGGGAGCAGCCCAGAGTCTGAATCAGCTTGTGTGTTAGTGGAACGGTCTGGAAAGTCCGGCGATACAGGGTGATAGCCCCGTACACGAAAATGCACAGGTTGTGAACTCGAAGAGTAGGGCGGGACACGTGGTATCCTGTCTGAATATGGGGGGACCATCCTCCAAGGCTAAATACTCCTGACTGACCGATAGTGAACCAGTACCGTGAGGGAA
>NZ_JBVODQ010000039.1:0-246 GCF_055666685.1 Enterobacter sp. E14S
CCGCCAGCGTTCAATCTGAGCCATGATCAAACTCTTCAATTTAAGTTTGATGCTCGTGAATTAAACTTCGTAATGAATTACGTATGTTCACTCAGAGACTTGGTATTCATTTATTGTCCGAGGACGTTAAGAATCCATGTCACTTTGAGTGCCCACACAGATTGTCTGATAAATTGTTAAAGAGCAGTGCAACGCGGCTTTCGCTCACCGTTGCGAGGTCCCGTATATTACGTTTTCCTCATTCAG
>NZ_JBVODQ010000040.1:0-246 GCF_055666685.1 Enterobacter sp. E14S
TTTTGAGATATGACGGCAGGTGACTTTCACTCACGAACCAGCAAGTGGCGTCCCCTAGGGGATTCGAACCCCTGTTACCGCCGTGAAAGGGCGGTGTCCTGGGCCTCTAGACGAAGGGGACGTGTAAGTCTCAATCGCAAGACGCCTTGCTATTTACTTTTCATCAGACAATCTGTGTGAGCACTACAAAGGCAGGTTCTTTAAGGTAAGGAGGTGATCCAACCGCAGGTTCCCCTACGGTTACCT
>NZ_JBVODQ010000041.1:0-244 GCF_055666685.1 Enterobacter sp. E14S
CTTCTCTTTGTATGCGCCATTGTAGCACGTGTGTAGCCCTACTCGTAAGGGCCATGATGACTTGACGTCATCCCCACCTTCCTCCAGTTTATCACTGGCAGTCTCCTTTGAGTTCCCGGCCTAACCGCTGGCAACAAAGGATAAGGGTTGCGCTCGTTGCGGGACTTAACCCAACATTTCACAACACGAGCTGACGACAGCCATGCAGCACCTGTCTCAGAGTTCCCGAAGGCACCAATCCATC
>NZ_JBVODQ010000042.1:0-243 GCF_055666685.1 Enterobacter sp. E14S
GGATGTTGGCTTAGAAGCAGCCATCATTTAAAGAAAGCGTAATAGCTCACTGGTCGAGTCGGCCTGCGCGGAAGATGTAACGGGGCTAAACCATGCACCGAAGCTGCGGCAGCGACGCTTATGCGTTGTTGGGTAGGGGAGCGTTCTGTAAGCCGTTGAAGGTGTGCTGTGAGGCATGCTGGAGGTATCAGAAGTGCGAATGCTGACATAAGTAACGATAAAGCGGGTGAAAAGCCCGCTCGC
>NZ_JBVODQ010000043.1:0-243 GCF_055666685.1 Enterobacter sp. E14S
GATGGATTGGTGCCTTCGGGAACTCTGAGACAGGTGCTGCATGGCTGTCGTCAGCTCGTGTTGTGAAATGTTGGGTTAAGTCCCGCAACGAGCGCAACCCTTATCCTTTGTTGCCAGCGGTCCGGCCGGGAACTCAAAGGAGACTGCCAGTGATAAACTGGAGGAAGGTGGGGATGACGTCAAGTCATCATGGCCCTTACGAGTAGGGCTACACACGTGCTACAATGGCGCATACAAAGAGAA
>NZ_JBVODQ010000044.1:0-243 GCF_055666685.1 Enterobacter sp. E14S
AGTCGAGCGGTAGCACAGAGAGCTTGCTCTCGGGTGACGAGCGGCGGACGGGTGAGTAATGTCTGGGAAACTGCCTGATGGAGGGGGATAACTACTGGAAACGGTAGCTAATACCGCATAATGTCGCAAGACCAAAGAGGGGGACCTTCGGGCCTCTTGCCATCAGATGTGCCCAGATGGGATTAGCTAGTAGGTGGGGTAACGGCTCACCTAGGCGACGATCCCTAGCTGGTCT
Organism: Enterobacter sp. E14S; assembly: GCF_055666685.1. Lineage (NCBI taxonomy): Bacteria > Pseudomonadati > Pseudomonadota > Gammaproteobacteria > Enterobacterales > Enterobacteriaceae > Enterobacter > Enterobacter sp. E14S. Next base: position 236 of record NZ_JBVODQ010000044.1, read on the forward strand.
GAGAGGAT
>NZ_JBVODQ010000045.1:0-243 GCF_055666685.1 Enterobacter sp. E14S
AAGGATGAGCGGTACAGAGATTATAAACGATGGGGCTATAGCTCAGCTGGGAGAGCGCCTGCTTTGCACGCAGGAGGTCTGCGGTTCGATCCCGCATAGCTCCACCATCTTTTACTGCGAATACAAGAAAACTTCAGAGTGAACCTGAAAAGGTGCACTGCGAAGTTTTGCTCTTTAAAAATCTGGATCAAGCTGAAAATTGAAACGACACATCTTTAATGGTGTGTTCGAGTCTCTCAAATT
>NZ_JBVODQ010000046.1:0-243 GCF_055666685.1 Enterobacter sp. E14S
ATGGATTGGTGCCTTCGGGAACTCTGAGACAGGTGCTGCATGGCTGTCGTCAGCTCGTGTTGTGAAATGTTGGGTTAAGTCCCGCAACGAGCGCAACCCTTATCCTTTGTTGCCAGCGGTTCGGCCGGGAACTCAAAGGAGACTGCCAGTGATAAACTGGAGGAAGGTGGGGATGACGTCAAGTCATCATGGCCCTTACGAGTAGGGCTACACACGTGCTACAATGGCGCATACAAAGAGAAG
>NZ_JBVODQ010000047.1:0-242 GCF_055666685.1 Enterobacter sp. E14S
CTGAATGAGGAAAACGTAATATACGGGACCTCGCAACGGTGAGCGAAAGCCGCGTTGCACTGCTCTTTAACAATTTATCAGACAATCTGTGTGGGCACTCAAAGTGACATGGATTCTTAACTCCTCGGACGAAAAATGAATACCAAGTCTCTGAGTGAACATACGTAATTCATTACGAAGTTTAATTCACGAGCATCAAACTTAAATTGAAGAGTTTGATCATGGCTCAGATTGAACGCTGG
>NZ_JBVODQ010000048.1:0-240 GCF_055666685.1 Enterobacter sp. E14S
CAGAACGCTCCCCTACCCAACAACGCATAAGCGTCGCTGCCGCAGCTTCGGTGCATGGTTTAGCCCCGTTACATCTTCCGCGCAGGCCGACTCGACCAGTGAGCTATTACGCTTTCTTTAATGATGGCTGCTTCTAAGCCAACATCCTGGCTGTCTGTGCCTTCCCACATCGTTTCCCACTTAACCATGACTTTGGGACCTTAGCTGGCGGTCTGGGTTGTTTCCCTCTTCACGACGGAC
>NZ_JBVODQ010000049.1:0-240 GCF_055666685.1 Enterobacter sp. E14S
TTCGCAGTAAAAGATGGTGGAGCTATGCGGGATCGAACCGCAGACCTCCTGCGTGCAAAGCAGGCGCTCTCCCAGCTGAGCTATAGCCCCATCGTTTATAATCTCTGTACCGCTCATCCTTAAAAGGAGTTTGGTAGGCCTGAGTGGACTTGAACCACCGACCTCACCCTTATCAGGGGTGCGCTCTAACCACCTGAGCTACAAGCCTGCAGAGATTTTTACTGCTGTTTTTCATCAGAC
>NZ_JBVODQ010000050.1:0-222 GCF_055666685.1 Enterobacter sp. E14S
TTTGGTAGGCCTGAGTGGACTTGAACCACCGACCTCACCCTTATCAGGGGTGCGCTCTAACCACCTGAGCTACAAGCCTGCAGAGATTTTTACTGCTGTTTTTCATCAGACAATCTGTGTGAGCACTGCAAAGGCAGGTTCTTTAAGGTAAGGAGGTGATCCAACCGCAGGTTCCCCTACGGTTACCTTGTTACGACTTCACCCCAGTCATGAATCACAAAG
>NZ_JBVODQ010000051.1:0-220 GCF_055666685.1 Enterobacter sp. E14S
CCCCCAGTAGCGGCGAGCGAACGGGGAGCAGCCCAGAGTCTGAATCAGCTTGTGTGTTAGTGGAAGCGTCTGGAAAGTCGCACGGTACAGGGTGACAGTCCCGTACACGAAAGCACACAGGCTGTGAACTCGAAGAGTAGGGCGGGACACGTGGTATCCTGTCTGAATATGGGGGGACCATCCTCCAAGGCTAAATACTCCTGACTGACCGATAGTGAAC
>NZ_JBVODQ010000052.1:0-220 GCF_055666685.1 Enterobacter sp. E14S
TTCGCAGTAAAAGATGGTGGAGCTATGCGGGATCGAACCGCAGACCTCCTGCGTGCAAAGCAGGCGCTCTCCCAGCTGAGCTATAGCCCCATCGTTTGCAATCTCTGTACCGCTCATCCTTAAAAGGAGTTTGGTAGGCCTGAGTGGACTTGAACCACCGACCTCACCCTTATCAGGGGTGCGCTCTAACCACCTGAGCTACAAGCCTGCAGAGATTTTT